>NZ_JBIVFF010000011.1:0-338093 GCF_044748025.1 Streptomyces sp. NPDC090032
GGCCCCGGGCGGGGCGGGGGGGGGGGGGGGGGGGGGGCCCGGGGGGCGGGGGGGGGGGGGCCCCCCCCCCCCCCCCGGGGGGGGGGGGGGGGCGGCCCCCGGGGGCCCCCCCCCGCCTCTCACGCGTTCCACGCGCTGCGCGCCGACGGGCGGACCAGGCGGGCCCGTTGCACAATTCACGGGTGAACGCCGAAACGGACACCCCCGCGGCCGCCCTGACCAGCGGCGTCGGCGGTTCGCTGCGGCGGCTGGCCGTCCCCGCCGGTGTCCTCGCCGCGGTCGGCGTGGGCTTCGCGTACGTCGGGTCCGTCGACCCGAACGAGCCCGGCCACTACCCCGCCTGCCCGCTGCTCCACTACACGGGGATCTACTGCCCCGGCTGCGGCGGCCTGCGCAGCGCCCACGCGCTCGTGCACGGCGATCTCACGGCGGCCCTGGGGGCCAACGCCCTCGCCGTCGCGGGCTACGCCCTGTTCGCCGTCCTGTGGGTCGTGTGGGCCGTACGGGTGGCACGGGGAAGGCCCATGCGGATCGATCTCGGACGCCCCCACCTGTGGGCCGTGGGCGCCGTGGTCCTTGTCTTCACGGTTGTCCGGAACCTGCCCCCGGGTGGCTGGCTCCATCCTTGATCAACAGTATTTGTCCAGGTAGTGGGACCGGCGTCAACCGGATGCGGAGGCTTCGCCCTCCTCCGGATATCATCGCTGTGAACAGTGGATTGTCCTCAGGGCAATCAGCATCCACCGCTCCACCGTCAGGAAGGGGGCCGCTCGCGTGAGTGTGCTCGACGAGATCATCGACGGAGTCCGTGCCGACCTCGCGGAGCGGCAGGCGCACGTCAGCCTCGACGAGCTCAAGGAGCGCGCGGCCAAGGCACCCGCCGCCAAGGACGGTGTGGCCGCCCTGCGCGGCGACGGCGTCAAGGTGATCTGCGAGGTCAAGCGTTCCAGCCCGTCCAAGGGCGCGCTCGCCGCGATCGCCGACCCGGCCGGCCTCGCCGCCGACTACGAGGCGGGCGGCGCCGCCGTCATCTCCGTACTGACCGAGCAGCGCCGCTTCGGCGGTTCGCTCGACGACCTGGAGGCCGTACGCGCCAAGGTCGACATCCCGATCCTGCGCAAGGACTTCATCGTCACCTCGTACCAGCTGTGGGAGGCCAGGGCGTACGGCGCCGACCTCGCCCTGCTGATCGTGGCCGCCCTGGAGCAGCCCGCCCTGGAGTCGCTCATCGAGCGCGCGGAGTCCATCGGGCTCACGCCGCTCGTCGAGGTCCACGACGAGGACGAGGTCGAGCGTGCCGTGGACGCGGGCGCCCGCATCATCGGCGTGAACGCGCGCAACCTCAAGACGCTCAAGGTCGACCGCGACACGTTCCAGCAGGTCGCCCCGGAGATCCCCGACCACATCGTCAAGATCGCCGAGTCGGGCGTGCGAGGTCCGCACGACCTCATCGCGTACGCCAACGCCGGCGCGGACGCCGTCCTCGTGGGCGAGTCCCTGGTGACCGGCCGCGACCCGCGCACCGCGGTCTCCGACCTGGTCGCCGCGGGCGCCCACCCGGCCCTGCGGCACGGCAGGAGCTGACCTCCCCGATGCCCATCGCCGCTCGCCTCGGACCCGGCTGCCGCCCTCGCGGCTGCCGGGCGCCGGCGCGTCGCGTGCACGGGCGCCGGGTGCGCTACGTCATCGGCGACGAGCCGGGTCAGGTCAACGGGATGCGATGGTGCGGGCGCGGCTAGCGCCCACCGAGGCCCCCGACGCCGGCATCCGGCACCGGGGGCTGTGCCCACCTGTCCCGCCGCGCGGGACGCCTGCCCACGACGGGTAGGGGGCAGTGCCCGAACCCCATCGCACTCGTCAGACCCAGACAGACAGGTCACCCATGTCCAGCAGCGAGTTCTTCATTCCAGACCCCGAGGGTCAAGTCCCCACAGCCGAGGGGTACTTCGGCGCGTTCGGCGGCAAGTTCATCCCGGAGGCCCTCGTCGCCGCCGTGGACGAGGTCGCCGTCGAGTACGACAAGGCCAAGAACGACCCGGCCTTCGCCGCCGAGCTCGACGACCTGCTCGTCAACTACACCGGGCGGCCCAGCTCCCTCACCGAGGTGCCCCGGTTCGCCGAGCACGCCGGTGGCGTCCGGATGTTCCTCAAGCGCGAGGACCTCAACCACACCGGCTCGCACAAGATCAACAACGTGCTCGGCCAGGCGCTGCTCACCAAGCGCATGGGCAAGACCCGCGTCATCGCCGAGACCGGCGCGGGCCAGCACGGCGTGGCCACCGCCACCGCCTGCGCGCTCTTCGGCCTCGACTGCACCATCTACATGGGCGAGATCGACACCGAGCGCCAGGCGCTCAACGTGGCGCGCATGCGGATGCTCGGCGCCGAGGTCGTCGCCGTGAAGTCCGGCAGCCGCACCCTCAAGGACGCCATCAACGAGGCGTTCCGCGACTGGGTCGCCAACGTCGACCGCACGCACTACCTCTTCGGGACCGTCGCGGGACCCCACCCCTTCCCGGCGATGGTCCGCGACTTCCACCGCGTCATCGGCGTCGAGGCCCGCCGCCAGATCCTGGAGCGCGCCGGACGCCTGCCCGACGCGGCCGTGGCCTGCGTCGGCGGCGGCTCGAACGCCATCGGCCTCTTCCACGCCTTCATCCCCGACGCCGGCGTGCGCCTCATCGGCTGTGAGCCGGCCGGACACGGCCTCGAGACCGGCGAGCACGCGGCGACGCTGACCGCGGGCGAGCCCGGCATCCTGCACGGCTCGCGGTCCTACGTCCTCCAGGACGACGAGGGCCAGATCACCGAGCCGTACTCGATCTCGGCGGGCCTCGACTACCCGGGCATCGGCCCCGAGCACGCCTTCCTCAAGGACAGCGGCCGCGGCGAGTACCGCGCGGTCACCGACGACGCTGCCATGCAGGCCCTGCGCCTGCTCTCGCGCACCGAGGGCATCATCCCGGCCATCGAGAGCGCCCACGCGCTCGCCGGCGCCATCGAGGTCGGCAAGGAGCTCGGCAAGGACGGGCTGATGATCGTCAACCTCTCCGGGCGCGGCGACAAGGACATGGACACGGCCGCCCGCTACTTCGGCCTGTACGACACCGACGCCGCCGTCGCGGCGGATGCGGCCGGGACCGGCGCGGAGATCGAGGGAGACGCCAAGTGAGCGGCAACATCCAGCTGTTGAACGACACCCTCGCCGCCGCGCGCGCCGAAGACCGCTCCGCCCTCATCGCCTACCTCCCGGCCGGGTTCCCGACCGTGGACGGCGGCATCGAGGCGATCAAGGCCGTCTTCGACGGAGGCGCCGACGTCGTGGAGGTCGGGCTGCCGCACAGCGACCCGGTCCTCGACGGGCCCGTCATCCAGACCGCGGACGACATCGCGCTGCGCGGCGGCGTCCGGATCGCCGACGTCATGCGTACGGTCCGCGAGGCCCACGCGGCGACCGGCAAGCCGGTCCTCGTCATGACGTACTGGAACCCCATCGACCGCTACGGCATCGAGCGGTTCACCGCGGAGCTCGCCGAGGCGGGCGGCGCGGGCTGCATCCTGCCCGACCTGCCCGTCCAGGAGTCGGCGACGTGGCGGGAGCACGCGGACAAGCACGGTCTCGCGACCGTCTTCGTCGTCGCCCCCAGCAGCAAGGACGAGCGCCTCGCGACGATCACCGCCGCGGGGTCCGGCTTCGTGTACGCCGCCTCGCTGATGGGCGTCACCGGTACCCGCGAGTCCGTCGGCAACCAGGCCCAGGACCTCGTGCGCCGCACCAAGGCCACCACCGACCTGCCGGTCTGCGTCGGCCTCGGCGTCTCGAATGCGAAGCAGGCGGCCGAGGTCGCCGGGTTCGCGGACGGGGTCATCGTCGGCTCGGCGTTCGTGAAGCTGATGCTCGACGCGGACGACGAGGCGGCCGGACTCACCGCCGTGCGCGCGCTCGCGGCGGATCTCGCGGACGGGGTGCGCGCCAAGGCGTGACCCATCACGTCGTCATCCGTGGCGACGTAACCCGTATGGGACGACGTAACCCGTATGGGTGGACCTGGTACCGGGGAGGCACGCTGGTGCCTCCCCGGTTCGTTTGGCGGGTGTGAGCGAGAAGAACCGTGAGGGAAAGCGCACCGCCCGTGACCGGCTGGCGGAAGAGCGCGCGAAGCAGAGATCCAAGGACAGGCGCCGCAGGGGCGTGATCGTGGGGGGCGCCATCGTGGGCGTCCTCGCGCTGGCCGCCGTGGTCGGTGTGATCGCGGCGAACTCCGGTGACGACAAGAGTGACGCCGCGGGTCCCGTCGTCGTCCCCCAGGGCGCGGTCGGCAAGGACAGCCTCGCGATCCCGGTCGGCAAGGACAGCGCGAAGTCGACGCTCACGGTGTGGGAGGACTTCCGCTGCCCCGCGTGCAAGGGCTTCGAGGACACCTACCGCACGACGATCCACCAGCTGACCGACTCCGGGCAGCTCAAGGTCGAGTACCACCTGGCCACACTCATCGACAAGAACATGCGCGGCAGCGGTTCCCTGCGTGCGGCGAACGCGGCGGCGTGTGCCCAGGACGCCGGGAAGTTCCCGCCGTACCACGACGTCCTCTACGAGAACCAGCCGGCGGAGACCGACGACGCCTACGCGGACAACGGCAAGCTGATCGAGCTGGCCGGCAAGGTCGACGGCCTCGTGACGCCGGAATTCAAGAAGTGCGTCAACGACGGCAGCCACGACAGCTGGGTCAAGAAGTCGGACCAGGCGTTCCAGGCAGGCGGCTTCCAGGGCACGCCGACGGTGCTCCTGAACGGGAAGAACGTGTTCGGCGACCAGGCCAACCCGCTGACCCCGGCGAAGCTGAAGCAGATGGTGCAGGCGGCGAACAAGTCATAGGCGGGGCAGGAGAGCGGGGGGTCTCGTTATGGACCCGTAGCCGGGCTGATTGCCGCCGCCACGGCCCGGCACGGTAGCGTCGACATCGCCATGACTCTTGCCTTCATCCCCAGCCCGGCACACGGAGTGGTCTACCTCGGACCCATCCCGCTGCGCGGCTACGCGTTCTGCATCATCATCGGCGTCTTCGTGGCCGTCTGGCTCGGCAACAAGCGCTGGATCGCCCGCGGCGGGCGATCCGGCACCGTTGCCGACATCGCGGTCTGGGCCGTGCCGTTCGGCCTTGTCGGCGGCCGGCTCTACCACGTGATCACGGACTACGAGCTGTACTTCAGCGAGGGCCGCGACTGGGTGGACGCCTTCAAGATCTGGGAGGGCGGCCTCGGGATCTGGGGGGCCATCGCGCTCGGCGCGGTGGGCGCGTGGATCGGGTGCCGCAGGCGCGGCATCCCGCTCCCGGCCTACGCCGACGCCATCGCACCCGGCATTGCGATCGCCCAGGCCGTCGGCCGCTGGGGCAACTGGTTCAACCAGGAGCTGTACGGCAGGCCCACCGACCTGCCGTGGGCCCTGAAGATCACGTCGTCGGCGGACGGCCGCGTCCCGGGCACGTACCACCCGACCTTCCTGTACGAGTCCCTGTGGTGCATCGGCGTCGCGCTGCTCGTGATCTGGGCGGACCGCCGCTTCAAGCTCGGCCACGGGCGGGCGTTCGCGCTCTACGTCGCCGCGTACTGCGTGGGCCGCTTCTGGATCGAGTACATGCGCGTCGACGACGCACACCACATCCTCGGCCTGCGGCTCAACGACTGGACCGCGATGGGTGTCTTCCTGCTCGCGGTGATCTACATCGTGATCTCGACGAAGCTCCGCCCCGGACGCGAAGCGATCGTGGAGCCGGACGTCGGCGACGATGCCAAGGACACTGCCGCGGACACCGCCGAGGACACGGCCAAGGACACCGTCAAGAGCGACGACGATGCCAAGGCAGGCGATGAGGCCGAGCCCAAGGTCAAGATGGACAAGGCGGACAAGGCGGAGGGTGACGACGTCGCGTCCAAGGAGCCGGCCGCGTCCGACGACGAGGCCGAGGACACGTCCGACAGGGACGAGGCCAACGGTGAGTCCGGAGCGGCGAAGGCCGGGAAGAGCTAGCTGAGCCTCACCACCCCTACGCCGACGGGGGCGCCGGATCGATGCGATCCGGCGCCCCCGTCGCGCTGTCCCGGTCAGCCCCCGCGACGGCGCGACGCCAGCGCAAGGACCCGGCGCGCGTCGGAGACGATCGCCGCGTCGACGAAGCGGCCGTCGGGCAGGGCCAGCGCCCCCGCCTTCGTGGCTGCGGCGCCGACGACCTCCGTGGCCGCCTCGACCTCGGCCGCCGTCGGCAGGAACGCCGCCTCGATGACGGGGAGCTGGCGGGGGTGGATCGCCATGCGGCCGAAGAACCCGAACGCCCGGCCCTGCGCGCAGGAACGGGCCAGGCCCACCGTGTCGCGGACGTCCGGGTAGACGGACTGCGGCGGCGGGGGCAGCGCCGCGGCCCGCGCGGCGACCACCGCCCGCCCCCGTGGCCACGCCAGACCTTCGCCGCTCGCCACACCGAGTTCCGCCCGCAGATCCGACTCGCCCAGCGCGATGCCGCGTACACAGGGATGCCGGGCGATGTCGTACGCCTGCTCGACGCCGAGCGCCGACTCCAGGAGGGCGTACAGGGGAGGGACCTCGACCGACCAGTCCGATACGCGGTCCAGACAGGCGGGGCCGTGGACCTTGGGCAGGCGCAGGGCGCCGAGGCCCGGGAGCGGGGTGAGCCGTCTGACCTCGGACTCGGCGCGCGGCGAGTTCAGCGCGTTGACCCTCACATGCACCGGCACCGGGTGCTTGTCGGCGAGGAACTCGGCGGTCGCGTCGAGGGCGTACGCCTTGCGGTCGGGGGCGACCGCGTCCTCCAGGTCGATCAGGACGACGTCCGCGCCCGAGTCGAGCGCCTTCGCCACGACCTCCGGCCGGTCTCCCGGCGCGTAGAGCCAGGTCAGGAAGGTCTCGTAGGACTGGGCGCTCACAGCGCGCCCGCCTCGCGCAGGGTGGTGATCTCCGAGGGGGAAAGACCGAGGCCCGTGAGGATCTCGTCGGTGTCGGCGCCGTGCGGGCGGCCGGCCCACCTGATCGCGCCGGGGGTCTCGGAGAGGCGGAACAGTACGTTCTGCATCCTGACCGTGCCGAGGTCGGGGTCGGGTACCTCGGTGATCGAGTCGAGCGCCCGGTACTGCTCGTCCTCCATCACGTCGCGGATGTCGAAGACGGGGGCGATCGCGGCCTCCGCCTTCTCGAACGCCGCGAGGACGTCGTCCCGCGAGTGCCGGGCGATCCAGGAGCCGACCGCCGCGTCGAGTTCGTCGGCGTGGCCCGCACGCCCCGAACCCGTCGCGAACCACTGCTCGTCGATCAGCTCAGGGCGGCCGACCAGGCGCATCACGCGTTCGGCGATCGACTGGGCGGACGTGGAGACCGCCACCCACTTGTCGTCGCTCGTGCGGTAGGTGTTGCGCGGGGCGTTGTTCGTGGAGCGGTTCCCCGTGCGCGGCTGTACGTAGCCGAGCTGGTCGTACCAGATGGGCTGCGGGCCGAGGACCGTCAGCATCGGTTCGATGATCGCCATGTCGACGACCTGGCCCCGGCCCGTCCGCTCGCGGCCCTGGAGCGCGGCCATCACCGCGTACGACGTGGAGAGGGCGGCGATCGAGTCCGCGAGGCCGAACGGCGGGAGGGTCGGGGGGCCTTCGGGCTCGCCCGTGAGCGCCGCGAAGCCGCTCATCGCCTCGGCGAGCGTGCCGAATCCGGGGCGCCGTGAGTACGGCCCGAACTGGCCGAAGGCGGTCACGCGGGTGAGGACCAGGCGCGGGTTGGCGGCGCTCAGCTCCTCCCAGCCGAGATTCCACTTCTCCAGGGTTCCGGGACGGAAGTTCTCGATCAGGACGTCGGCGTCCGCGACCAGCTTGAGGAGGATGTCGCGCCCGCCTCGCGTGGAGAGGTCGAGGGTGATGTTCCGCTTGTTGCGGCCGAGGAGCTTCCACCACAGGCCGATGCCGTCCTTCGACGGGCCGTGGCCACGGGACGGGTCCGGTTTACGGGGGTGCTCCACCTTGATCACGTCGGCGCCGAAGTCGCCCAGCAGGGTGGCGGCCAGCGGACCGGCGAAGAGGGTGGCGAGGTCGAGTACGCGTAGGCCTTGCAAGGGGGCGGGGTGTTGGGGGGTGCGGGTGTTGGGTGTGGGTGTGGGGGTGGTGGGTTGCTGGTCGTGATCGGAATTCATGTGCGGGCCTCCAGAGTGAGCCTGGCCAGTTCGTCGAAGCCGATCCCGTCGAAGTCGGCGACCGAGGTCGCCAGACGGTTCTTGAGCGGAGCGGTCCAGCGGTCGTCGAGCGCGTCGGGGGAACCGGCGAGGAGACCGGCGATCGAACCGGCCGTCGCGCCGTTCGAGTCGGTGTCCCAACCACCCGACACCGCACGGCAGATGGACCCCGTGAAGTCACCGTCGGCGTGGGTGAGCGCGGCGGCGAGCAGCGCCGCGTTGGGCAGGACGTGCACCCAGTGGTGGTCGTGGGCGTATCGGGCGTGGAGCGTGTCGACGACCGATGCGAAGCCCGCCGGGGTGCCGGTGGGTTCGGCGCGGGCCGTCTCGATGCCGAAGCGGATCGCTTGGGCGTAGCGGGAGTCGGGTGGGATCACGGAGAGGGCGGCGCTGAGGGTGGTGTGGATCGTGGGGGTGGTGGGGGTGGTACCCGAAGGTGTGCCTGTGGGTGTGCCTGGAGGTGTGCCCGCGTGGGCGATGGCCGCCGCGACGAACATCTCGCCGTAGACGCCGTTCGCCGTGTGCGTCAACGTCGCGTCTGTGTGGGCCAGTTCGGCTGCCCTGGCGGGGTTGCCCGGGTTCGTCCAGCCGAAGATGTCCGCCCTGATCTGGGCGCCGATCCACTCCCGGAACGGGTTGTGGTGCACGGCGGTTTCCGGGGGCTCGATGCCGTCGAGGAGATTGCGGTACGCGACGCGCTCCGCGGTGAACGTGCGGCCCGCCGGCAACTCTTCCAGCCAGAGCTTCGCCACGTCCGCGGTGGTGAAGTCGGCGCCGTGGCGCTGGAGCAGGAGCAGGCCGAGGAGCGGGTAGTTGAGGTCGTCGTCCTCGGGCATCCCGTCGATGTTCTCGGCCAGGGAGGTGGGGCGGGAGCGGCGGTTCCAGGGGTAGCGCTCCGCCACGTCCTGCGGGAGGTCGCGGTGCGTGAACCAGGTGTTCAGGGGCCAGTTGGACGTGGATTCCGCGATGGCCCGGATGCCGTTCAGGGGGAGTTTCTCGACGGGTTTGCCGAGGAGGCAGCCGACGGCTCGGCCCAGCCAGGATGCGTGCAGAGTCTTCTGGTCGGGGGTTTCTGGGGGCGCTGCCCCCAGGCCCCCGCGTTCCTTGTCCTCAAGCGCCGGACGGGCTGGGCGGGGGGTCAGCCGTCTGATTTCCGGCAAGGACGTCGGCTCAAGTGCCCTCAATGGGCTCGGTGCTGAGGCCAGTTCGTTCAGCAGCTCGCCTGCCAGGGCTCGTAGCTTCGGGTCCTGGAGTGGTGGTGACGCTCCCGCGCGCTCGGGGGGCGGGTGGCCGCCCGCCTCGCGCCAGCGGCGCTCCACCCCGCTCGTGTCCCGGCCCTCCTGTGCCGCCTGGCGCAGCTCGTGGCCGAGCAGGTCCTCGGGCTGGACCCAGGTGAGGCGCAGCATCACGAGCCCGCGGTCGCGGTGAGCTCCGCGAACGCCACCTCGTGGGACCGGCGGCGGACCATGTCCTTGGCGAAGACCTCACGCGTGACCCGGGCCAGGGAGGCCGCCGGTGTGTGCAGGTCGAGCCTGCTTGCGCGGGCGACCTCGCCGCTCCACTCCTGCGGCACCGCCGACTCCCCGTACAGCGCACCCACGATCGCACCGCTCATTGTCGCGATCGAGTCGCAGTCCCGGCCGTAGTTGACCGAGCCGAGGACCGTGTGCCGGAAGTCGCCCCTGCCGACCAGGAGCATCCCGAGCGCGACCGGCAGCTCCTCGATGGCGTGCAGCCGCGACGGGCGGCGCGCCCCGAGCGACGGCTTGCGGTACTCCGGGCCGACCGTGTCGAACGGCGTGACCGCCGCCCTCAGCGGCCCCAGCGCGTCCTCGAAGTCCGTGTGGCCACGCGCCACGTCGCACACCGCTTCGATCGCCGACCTCGTGCCGTCCTTCGCGAGAGCCAGCGCGTCCTCGACCACCGACTCCGGGGTCGCGCCCGGCCTGAACGCCGCGGCCACCGCCGCCGCGAACACGCCCGCCGCCTCCCTGCCGTACGACGACTGGTGCGCGCCCGCCACGTCCAGCGCCTCCTCGTACGCCCTGCCCGGGTTGCCGGCGTTCACCGCTCCTACCGGAGCCATGTACATCGCCGCGCCGCAGTTCACGATGTTGCCCACGCCCGCCTCACGCGGGTCGACATGGCCGTAGTGGATGCGCGCCACGATCCACTTCTCCGCCAGGAAGATCCGTTGCAGGGGGAGTGCCTCCGCCTCCAGCTCCGGGATCCAGCGCGTGTTGGTGATCAGGTCGGGAACGAGGTGGTCCGCGACCGCGTACGCGTCCAGGTGGTCCCGTACGTTCTCGTAGACCCTGATCAGCGCGTGCGTCATCAAGGTGTCGTCGGTGACGTGCCCGTCGCCCTTGTGGTACGGGGCGATCGGGCGCGCCGTACGCCAGTCGTCCTTGTGGAACGGCTCCACGATGCCGCGGACCCGGCCGCCGTGGCGCTCCGCGATCGCCTCCGGCGTCCAGCCCTCCACCGGGCCGCCCAGCGCGTCGCCCACCGCCGCGCCCAACAGGGCTCCGGTGGTGCGGTCCTCCAGGGAGCGGGGGGTGGTCGAGCCTTGAGGGTGGTTCGGGGTGGGTGCGGGGGTGGCCGTTGTGGAGGTGGTCATCAGGGGCCTTTCTGTGTGGTCGCGGTCGACCCGGTCAGGTCTGTCGCGGTCGACCTGGTCAGGTCCGTTGCGATGTCTACGAGGTCCGTTCCGGCCAGCCGCGGAAGTGCGCAGCCCGCGAGCATGCGGCAGGCGCCCCGCCAGCTCGCCGGGAGCGTGTCGGCTCCGCCGATCGCGCCCGTCAGCGCGCCCGCCAGCGCCGGTGCCGAGTCCGCCACGCGCGACAGGCACGCCGCCGTGGGCACCGCCTCCGTCACGTCGCCCCCGGCCGCGGTCGCCACGGCCAGGGCCACCGGGACGGTTTCCGCCGCCGCGATGCCGTAGCTGTAGACGTGGTCGACGATTTCGTGCTCCAGGACCGGGACCAGCGCGAACGCGTTTCCCGGCAGGCCGGGGCGGGCCGCGGACGCCTTACGGGCCAGGTCCACCGCGTGCAGCGCGTTGCGGCGGATCTCGGTTCCCTCGGGGAGCTGGGCCAGCGCGGCGTCCACGCAGGCGTCCACGGGGGCGCCGCCGAGCGCTGCCGCCACGGCCGCCGCCATGGCTCTGGCGCCGTGGACCCCGTCGCCGTCCTGGGTGTAGCGGGCGTCGAACTCCGCCAGTTCCGCGGCGAGTTCGGGGGCGCCCGGATGGACCACGGCCAGCACCGCCGCCCGTACGCAGGCCGCGTCGTCGAAGTAGTGCGGGTTGTCGTGGCCGGTCGCCGGCGGGCTCAGGCCCGCCGCCAGGTTGCCCAGGCCCGCCCTGACCGAGATGCGTGCGCGCATCGGCATGCGCGCCGATTCGATCTCGTCGGCGCGGGCCGTCGCCTCCGCGACCTCGGCGGCGAGGGTGTTCCAGGCGAGGGCGAGTGCCGTGCGTACGTGCTCGTCCAGAGGCTGGTCCGTGCGCAGGGCTCTCGCCCGGGTGGCGTTCAGGACGGAGGCCGCCGTGAACGCCGCCCATTCCGCGTCGTCCGACGGGCCCAGGCGCAGAGGTTCCGGGGGCTGGTTGAGCGCGATCGGCACGGGGAGCGTCGTCGTCGCGTTCTGCTCCGCGAACGTGTCCAGTTCTCGGGTGAGGCGGCGCGTCCAGTCGGGGAGGCGCGCCGCTCGGTGTCTGCCTGAGGGCCAGCCTGCGGCGTCGCCTGCGGCGATGCCCAGTAGTAGGCCCTCGATGCGGCGGGGGGTTGTGGCGTTGGAGGTCTGGGGAGTCTGGGGGGCTCGGGAGGTTGGCTGGGTGGTGACCGTGGGGGGTGTCATGTTGTGCGGGTCTCTCTGGGGGCGGTGCGGGCACGGGTGCCGGTGCGGGTTTCGGGTGAGGGTTTGTTCTGGGTCCGTTTTTGCCGGTGGGGGGGCGGGGTTGGGGGCGGGGCTCTCCGGCCTTGAACGTGGACGGGTGCGGGTGGGCCCGGGGTGTGTACGTGGGTGGGGGTGGTTACGGTTACGTCGTCATTGCCTCCGGGGGTGGGGGTGGTGTGGGGGTCAAGGTGGTCGCGATGTCCAGGATGTGACGTCCTGTCATGGATGGGAGGCAGCTGCCTCGGACCGGGCCGATGGCCGTCGCCCAGTCGGCGGGGATGGCGCGTTCGCCGCGTAGCGCGCCGGCCAGGGCGCCCGCCACCGCGGCCGTCGTGTCCGCGTCGCGGCCCATGTTCACCGCCATCAGGACCGACTCCCTGAACTCGCCCCGGGCCGCGGCGAACGCGCCGAAGGCCAGGCCCACGGCCTCCGGGGCGAGATCCGGCCAGGGGTAGCCGCCGATCACCACGGCCCGGCGTACCTCTCGTTCCATGGAGAGCTGTGTGCCGTCGGGGTCGCGGCGGGCGCAGCGGGCCGCCGCCACCGCGCGGTGCAGCGAGCGTGCTGTCCAGGAGTCCTCGGGGACCGCGGACAGTGCCGCCTGGACGACCGTGTCCGGGTTGTGGCTCACCATCGCCGCCGCGACTCCGGCCGCCACCGCCCGGCCTCCGAGGATGCCCTCGCCGTCGTGCGACACCGTGCCGTCCACCGCTACGAGGCGTGCCGCCTCCGCCGGTCGGCCCGCCGCGTACACCCCGAACGGGGCCGCCCGCATGGCGAGTCCGTCGCTCCACGCGTGGCGGTGCTGTGCCGAGATGGGTGCCGCGAGGCCCCGGCGGAGGTTTTCCAGGGTGCCTCTCTCGCTGAAGCCCGCCCCCCGGAACGGGCCCTCGTCGCGGTCGGCGATCCAGGTGTGCCAGGCCGCCTCGACATGCCCCACGGTGAGCGCCGAACCGTGCTCCGCCAGGAGGAGGCCAGAGAAGATCGCGTACTCGGTGTCGTCCGTCCCTGCCGGGTCGGCCGAGACGAACCCTTCGATGCGGCCCCATCGTTCGCGGATCTGCGACGGCTTCATGTTCTCGGCCGGCGCGCCGAGGGCGTCGCCCACCGCGAGTCCGAGGAGGGCTCCACGGGCGCGGTCCCGCAGGGAGATCGTGGCCGGCGGCTGGCGGTGCGGGACCGCGCCGAGCCTTCGGGGGCCTTCCGCTCCTGCCGGCGCGTCTGGGTCGAGGCTGACACTCATGTGGACCTCGTGTTCTCGGTCGGTGCTGTGGATGCGCGGACCACCAGGCGGGGTGGGGCCGTGGCCGTGGTGCCCCGGGGGGCCGGGGCCCTGCCGTCCAGGCGTTCCACCAGGAGTTCGGCCGCGCGTCGCCCGCGCTCGGTCGAGCCCAGGTCGACGCTGGTCAGCGGGGGCCAGACGGACTGGGCGAGGATGCTGTCGTCCATCCCCGCGACCGCTACGTCCTGCGGTATGCGCAGGCCCCGCGAGTGCAGTGCACGGGCCGCGCCCAGGGCCAGCTGGTCGTTCGCGCAGAAGACGGCGTCGGGGCGCCGTCCGAGCAGTTCTGCGGCGGCTTGGGCGCCCGCTTCGATGCCGAAGCCCGTTTCGACGACCAGCGCGTCGTCGTATACGAGTCCGCATTCGGTGAGAGCCGCCCTGTAGCCCTCCTCGCGGTTGCGGCCGGGGACCGTGTCGGAGGGGCCGTTGATGAACGCGATACGGCGGCAGCCCGTGTCGTGCAGATGGCGTACGGCCAGGGCCGCGCCCGTCACCGAATCGGCGCGGACGCTGTCCACGGGCACCCCGGACGGCAGGGATCCCATGACGACGACGGGGCCCGCCGCGCAGCTCAGCGCCTCGATGTGGTCGTCCGTGATGCGGATGGGGCAGATGATCAGTCCGTCACTGGTGCGGTCGCCGAGGCTGCGCAGCACGGCGAGTTCGTCGTCGACGACCGCGTCCGTGGAGTGCAGGAGCAGGCGGTAGCCGTGGTTCTTGGTGACGCCCTGTACGGCGCGGACCATCGCCACGTAGGCCGGGTTGCCGATGTCGGGCAGCGCGAAGGTGAGCTGCCGGGTCCTGCCGTCCTTGAGGGAGCGGGCCACGGCATTGGGTACGTAGCCGAGCTCCGACGCGGCGCGCTCCACGCGCTGGACGGTCTCCCGCCGCGCGCCCAGGCCGTTGAGGACGCGGGAGACGGACGCGATGGAGACCCCGGCCCGCCGCGCGATCGACACGATCGTCGGCTGGCCGCTGCCCGGCACCGGAGACATGGGCTCGCCCCTCACCGCTGTTGGAAACGTTTACAGGTGTTGCGGCGATGTTTCCCCCGTCCGTCAACGCTCCGATCATGTGATCCATCTCTCGGGTGACGGTGAGGGCCGTTAGAGCGGGTGGGCAAAGTGGTCGAAAGCCCTGGTAAGTACGGCCTTCCTTGCTGGCGGGGGCCCGAATCCGTGCGTACTTTCGAGTGTGTTGAGGGGGGAGTCCGGGCCCGCGGGAACGCCGCGTGGCTTCGGCTCCGTACGAGAGGAGCACTGGGCGCCATGGCCATCATCGAGACCGAAGCGACGCTGCACGACGCGCACCGCGACAACCACACGCACCGCGATGTCAACGGTGGCTGGCTGCGCCCCGCCGTGTTCGGCGCGATGGACGGACTCGTCTCGAACCTGGCCCTGATGACCGGTGTCGCGGGCGGTGCCGTGTCGCAGCAGACGATCATCATCACCGGGCTCTCCGGCCTTGCCGCCGGTGCCTTCTCGATGGCCGCCGGCGAGTACACCTCCGTCGCCTCCCAGCGTGAGCTGGTCGAGGCCGAACTCGACGTCGAGCGGCGGGAGTTGAGGAAGCACCCCGCGGACGAGGAGCGGGAGCTCGCCAACCTCTACATGTCGCGTGGAGTGGAGCCCGACCTCGCCCGTGAGGTTGCACGGCAGCTCTCGCAGGACCCCGAGCAGGCCCTCGAGATCCATGCGCGCGAGGAGCTGGGTATCGACCCGGGCGACCTGCCGTCGCCGACGGTCGCCGCCGTCTCCTCCTTCGGGTCCTTCGCGCTCGGCGCCCTGCTTCCGCTGCTGCCCTATCTGCTGGGTGCGAGTGCCCTGTGGCCCGCGGTCCTGCTCGCGCTCGTCGGCCTCTTCGCCTGTGGGGCGATCGTGGCCAAGGTGACGGCGCGGTCCTGGTGGTTCAGCGGGGTGCGCCAGCTGGCTCTCGGTGGCGCCGCGGCGGGTGTGACGTATCTCCTGGGCAGCCTGTTCGGTACGGCCGTAGGATGACGCACCGGTGATGGCTATACAGGTCTCTGTATAAGTAGCCGTTACCCAGCGGTTTCGATTGCTTAACCGCGGGGCATGAGCCGTAAGCGCTGCGGGCAATGACGCCCGCCTCGCTCATGGACCCGCGGACATCGATCTGCCCGTGAAGGTCCCTTATCTCGCTGCTGTTCCGTTATCGGGAGCGGCGTCACCGTCACCGCGGTGTCCGCATGTTGGAATGGGCTATCCGGTTCCCGAGATTCGCTCCATCATGTAACTTGCACGAAACTTGCACCCCAGCAGAGGGCCAACGTCGTCCCTCGGCAGATGTCATATGCCACAACGACGACGGGAGAGCCGATGCGCACGCCGCGCCAGCCGTCCCAGCACTCCATGATCCAGCCGTACATGGATGCTCGCCCTGCCGCCCAGGGCATGTACGACCCCCGCAACGAGCACGACGCCTGCGGCGTCGGCTTCGTGGCCACCCTCACCGGCGAGGCGAGCCACGCGCTGGTCGAACAGGCGCTCACGGTTCTGCGCAACCTGGAGCACCGAGGTGCCACCGGATCCGAGCCCGACTCGGGTGACGGAGCGGGCATCCTCTCCCAGGTCCCGGACGCCTTCCTGCGTGCCGCGGTCTCCTTTGATCTGCCCGACGCCGGCGCATATGCGGTCGGCATCGCCTTCCTGCCCGTCGACGAGGCCGACAACGCCGCCGCCGTCTCACACATCGAGACGATCGCCGCCGCGGAGGGCCTCACCCTCCTCGGCTGGCGCGACGTGCCGGTCGCCCCGCAGCTCCTCGGCGCCACCGCCCGCTCGACGATGCCGGCCTTCCGCCAGATCTTCGTCTCGGACGCCGACGGCACCGCGAAGGACATCGCGCTCGACCGCAAGGCCTTCGTCCTGCGCAAGCGCGCCGAGCGCGAGGCCGGCGTGTACTTCCCGTCGCTCTCCGCCCGCACCATCGTCTACAAGGGCATGCTGACCACCGGCCAGCTCGAGCCCTTCTTCCCCGACCTCTCGGACCGCCGATTCGCATCCGCGATCGCTCTCGTCCACTCGCGGTTCTCCACGAACACCTTCCCGAGCTGGCCGCTCGCGCACCCGTACCGCTTCGTCGCGCACAACGGTGAGATCAACACGGTCAAGGGCAACCGGAACTGGATGAAGGCGCGCGAGTCGCAGCTCGCCTCCGACCTGTTCGGCGCCGAGGACCTGTCGCGGATCTTCCCCGTCTGTACGCCCGACGCCTCGGACTCGGCGTCCTTCGACGAGGTGCTCGAACTGCTGCACCTCGGCGGCCGCTCCCTGCCGCACAGCGTCCTGATGATGATTCCGGAGGCCTGGGAGAACCACGCCTCCATGGCGGCCGACCGCCGCGCCTTCTACCAGTTCCACTCCGCGATGATGGAGCCCTGGGACGGCCCGGCGTGCGTGACCTTCACCGACGGTACGCAGGTGGGTGCGGTTCTCGACCGCAACGGTTTGCGCCCCGGCCGCTACTGGGTCACCGACGAGGGCCTCGTCGTCCTCGGCTCCGAGGTCGGCGTCCTCGACATCGACCCCGCGAAGGTCGTCAAGAAGGGCCGCCTCCAGCCCGGCAAGATGTTCCTCGTCGACACCGCCGAGCACCGCATCGTCGAGGACGACGAGATCAAGGCCGGTCTGGCCGCCGGGCAGCCGTACGCCGACTGGCTCGAGGCCGGTGAGATCGAGCTCGAGGACCTCCCCGAGCGCGAGCACATCGTCCACACCCACGCCTCGGTCACGCGCCGCCAGCAGACCTTCGGCTACACCGAGGAAGAGCTGCGCGTCATCCTCACGCCGATGGCCAAGACCGGCGGTGAGCCGCTCGGCTCCATGGGCACGGACTCGCCGATCGCGGCGCTCTCCGCCCGCCCGCGGCTGATCTTCGACTACTTCACCCAGCTGTTCGCGCAGGTCACGAACCCGCCGCTGGACGCCATCCGCGAGGAGCTCGTCACCTCGCTGCGCTCCTCGCTCGGCCCGCAGGGCAACCTGCTGGACCCGACAGCGGCCTCCTGCCGTTCGGTCACCCTGCCCTTCCCGGTGATCGACAACGACGAGCTGGCCAAGCTCATACACATCAACGCCGACGGCGACATGCCCGGCATGAAGGCCGCGACCCTGTCCGGCCTGTACCGGGTCTCCGGCGGCGGCGACGCGCTCGCTGCCCGCATCGAGGAGATCTGCGCCGAGGCCGACGCCGCCATAGAGGCCGGCGCCCGCCTGATCGTGCTGTCCGACCGGCACTCCGACGCCGAGCACGCACCGATCCCGTCGCTGCTGCTCACCGCGGCCGTCCACCACCACCTCATCCGTACGAAGCAGCGCACCGAGGTGGGCCTGCTCGTCGAGGCGGGCGATGTGCGCGAGGTCCACCACGTGGCCCTCCTCATCGGCTTCGGCGCCGCGGCCGTCAACCCGTACCTGGCGATGGAGTCCGTCGAGGACCTGGTCCGCGCCGGCACGTTCCTGTCCGGCATCGAGGCCGAGCAGGCCATCCGCAACCTGATCTACGCGCTCGGCAAGGGCGTCCTCAAGGTCATGTCCAAGATGGGCATCTCGACCGTCGCCTCCTACCGCGGCGCCCAGGTCTTCGAGGCCGTCGGCCTCGACGAGGCCTTCGTCGAGAAGTACTTCAACGGCACGGCGACGAAGATCGGCGGCGCCGGTCTCGACGTCATCGCCCAGGAGGTCGCCGCCCGCCACGCCAAGGCGTACCCGGCGAGCGGCATCGCCCCGGCGCACCGCGCCCTGGACATCGGCGGCGAGTACCAGTGGCGCCGCGAGGGCGAGCCGCACCTGTTCGACCCGGAGACGGTCTTCCGCCTCCAGCACGCCACGCGCAACCGCCGCTACGACATCTTCAAGAAGTACACGGGCCGCGTGAACGAGCAGTCGGAGCGTCTGATGACGCTGCGCGGGCTCTTCGGCTTCAAGAGCGGCCGCGAAGCGATCTCCATCGACGAGGTCGAGCCGGCCAGTGAGATCGTCAAGCGGTTCTCGACCGGCGCCATGTCGTACGGCTCCATCTCCAAGGAGGCGCACGAGACCCTCGCCATCGCCATGAACCAGCTGGGCGGCAAGTCCAACACCGGTGAGGGCGGCGAGGACGCGGACCGGCTGTACGACCCGGCGCGCCGCTCGTCCATCAAGCAGGTCGCCTCCGGCCGCTTCGGCGTGACGAGCGAGTACCTGGTCAACGCGGACGACATCCAGATCAAGATGGCGCAGGGCGCCAAGCCCGGCGAGGGCGGCCAGCTGCCCGGCCACAAGGTCTACCCGTGGGTCGCCAAGACGCGTCACTCGACGCCGGGCGTCGGGCTCATCTCGCCGCCGCCGCACCACGACATCTACTCGATCGAGGACCTGGCCCAGCTGATCCACGACCTGAAGAACGCGAACCCGCAGGCGCGGATTCACGTGAAGCTGGTCTCCGAGGTCGGCGTCGGCACGGTCGCCGCGGGTGTCTCCAAGGCGCACGCCGACGTGGTGCTCATCTCCGGGCACGACGGCGGTACGGGCGCCTCGCCGCTGACCTCCCTGAAGCACGCGGGCGGTCCCTGGGAGCTCGGTCTCGCCGAGACCCAGCAGACCCTGCTGCTCAACGGCCTGCGCGACCGCATCGTCGTCCAGACCGACGGCCAGCTGAAGACCGGCCGCGACGTCGTCATCGCCGCGCTGCTCGGCGCCGAGGAGTTCGGTTTCGCGACCGCGCCGCTCGTCGTCTCCGGCTGCGTCATGATGCGCGTCTGCCACCTCGACACCTGCCCGGTCGGCATCGCCACGCAGAACCCCGTTCTGCGTGAGCGGTTCTCCGGCAAGGCCGAATTCGTCGTGAACTTCTTCGAGTTCATCGCCGAAGAGGTCCGTGAGCTGCTCGCCGAGCTCGGCTTCCGCACCATCGAGGAGGCCGTCGGCCACGCCGAACTCCTCGACACCGAGCGGGCCGTGGACCACTGGAAGGCCCAGGGCCTCGACCTCGAGCCCCTCTTCTACGTCCCCGAGCTCCCCGAGGGCGCCGTGCGCCACCAGGTGATCACTCAGGACCACGGCCTGGAGAAGGCCCTGGACAACGAGCTGATCAAGCTGGCCGCCGACGCGCTCGCCGCGAACGCCCAGGCCGACGCCCAGCCGGTCCGCGCCCAGGTCGCGATCCGCAACATCAACCGCACGGTCGGCACCATGCTCGGCCACGAGGTGACGAAGAAGTTCGGTGGCGCGGGCCTGCCCGACGACACCATCGACATCACCTTCACCGGCTCCGCGGGCCAGTCGTTCGGCGCGTTCGTGCCGCGCGGTGTGACCCTGCGCCTGGAGGGCGACGCCAACGACTACGTCGGCAAGGGCCTGTCCGGCGGCCGCATCGTGGTCCGCCCGGACCGCGGCGCCGACCACCTCGCCGAGTTCTCCACGATCGCGGGCAACACGATCGCGTACGGCGCCACGGGCGGCGAGCTGTTCCTGCGTGGCCGCACCGGCGAGCGCTTCTGCGTCCGCAACTCGGGCGCCACGGTCGTCTCGGAAGGCGTGGGCGACCACGGCTGCGAGTACATGACCGGTGGCCGCGCGGTCGTCCTCGGTGAGACCGGACGCAACTTCGCGGCCGGCATGTCCGGCGGCATCGCGTATGTCATCGATCTGGACACCGACAACGTCAACGCCGGAAACGTCTCGGCTGTCGGGGCCCTCGACGACACCGACAAGCAGTGGCTGCACGATGTCGTGCGCCGCCACGCGGAGGAGACCGGCTCGACGGTCGCCGAGAAGCTCCTCGCGGAGTGGCCGGCGGCGGTGGACCGCTTCAGCAAGATCATCCCCAGTACGTACAAGGCAGTGCTCGCCGCCAAGGACGCCGCCGAGCGAGCCGGACTCTCCGAGTCCGAGACCACCGAGAAGATGATGGAGGCGGCGACCAATGGCTGATCCCAAGGGCTTTCTCAACCATGGCCGCGAGGTCGCCAAGACCCGTCCGGTCGGCGAGCGCGTGCGGGACTGGAACGAGGTCTACGTTCCCGGCTCCCTGCTCCCCATCATCAGCAAGCAGGCCGGCCGCTGCATGGACTGCGGCATCCCGTTCTGCCACAACGGCTGCCCGCTCGGGAACCTGATCCCCGAGTGGAACGACTACGCGTACCGCGAGGACTGGTCGGCGGCGCAGGAGCGACTGCACGCCACCAACAACTTCCCGGAGTTCACCGGCCGCCTGTGCCCGGCGCCCTGTGAGTCGGCGTGCGTGCTCGGCATCAACCAGCCGGCCGTCACCATCAAGAACGTCGAGGTCTCGATCATCGACCAGGCGTGGGACCGCGGCGACGTCGCGCCCCAGGCCCCGGAGCGCCTCTCCGGCAAGACCGTCGCCGTCATCGGCTCGGGCCCGGCGGGCCTCGCCGCCGCCCAGCAGCTGACGCGGGCCGGCCACACGGTCGCCGTCTACGAGCGCGCCGACCGCATCGGCGGCCTGCTCCGCTACGGCATCCCCGAGTTCAAGATGGAGAAGCGCCACATCAACCGCCGCATCGAGCAGATGCGCGCGGAGGGCACCAAGTTCCGTACGGGCGTGGAGATCGGCCGCGACATAGACGCCGCGAAGCTGCGCAAGCGCTACGACGCCGTCGTCATCGCCGCCGGTGCCACGACCGCCCGCGACCTGCCGGTCCCGGGGCGTGAACTCAAGGGCGTCTACCAGGCGATGGAGTACCTGCCCCTGGCCAACAAGGTTCAGGAGGGCGACTACGTCACCACGCCCGTCTCCGCCGAGGGCAAGCACGTCGTCGTCATCGGCGGCGGCGACACCGGCGCGGACTGCGTGGGCACCGCCCACCGCCAGGGCGCGGCCTCGGTCACGCAGCTGGAGATCATGCCGCGTCCGGGCGAGGACCGCAGCGCCGGCCAGCCCTGGCCGACGTTCCCCATGCTCTACAAGGTGACGTCCGCGCACGAGGAGGGCGGCGAGCGGGTCTACTCCGTCTCGACCACCCACTTCGAGGGCGACGAGGACGGCAACGTCCAGTTCCTGCACCTCGCCGAGGTGGAGTTCATCGACGGCAAGCTGACGCCGAAGCCGGGCACGGAGCGCAAGATCCCCGCCCAGCTCGTCACGCTCGCCATGGGCTTCACGGGCACGGACCAGGACAACGGCCTCGTCTCCCAGTTCGCCCTTGACCTCGACGCGCGCGGTAACGTGGCGCGTGACGACGAGTTCCAGACCAACGTCCCCGGAGTCTTCGTCGCCGGTGACGCGGGCCGCGGCCAGTCGCTCATCGTGTGGGCCATCGCGGAGGGCCGCTCGGCCGCCCGCGGGGTCGACCGCTTCCTGACCGGGGCCAGCGAACTGCCGGCCCCGATCCGCCCGACGGACCGCTCCCTGACCGTCTGACCGACGCGACGGCGGCCTGACGGCCCCCAAAAACGTCCCGTACAAAGGCGTACGGAACTGAACACGGCGCCCGCCCCACTGTCCCCGACCGGACGACTGGGTGGGCGCCGTGGTGCGTCGGCCCTCGGCCGCGCCGCGGTGTCTCACTGTGTGACGAGCCGGAGCGGATGGTGCGGGTCGCGGGGGCACACGGCGATGATCAGCCGGCCGCGGCCGGGGGAGACGCGGGTCGGGGTGTTGGCGCGCCGGGCAGCACTGCCCGGCCGGTCCTCGTACGGGATCCAGCTGGTCCTGCTGGGGTCCCACTCGGTGGCGGCCGCGGTCAGGAGCGGGAAGAGGTCCGCGTCGCAGGCGGCGCAGCTCAGGCGGGCCGGCCCCGTGAGGTTCCAGGCGATGTGACCGCCGGCCTTCCAGCCGGGGGCCGTCGACAGGTCCGACACGTAGACCTCGTCCTCCTCCTCGCCGTCGGGCGCGGCCCAGCGCTCGATGCGCTCCTGCAGCCCGGGGTCGAGCTCCTCGAACCACGGGTACTCCGTGACCACTTCGGGGTGCAGGACGCACGCACTCGGAACGAGCTCCTCGCGGCCCACGACCCCGGGCACCGGCTGCTCGGAGAGCGGCTCGGTGACGTCCGCGGCATGACGCCGTCGGAGGTGGACGTGCGGCTCGTGGCGGGACTCGCCGTGCCGCTCGTAGCCGCACCAGAACACCTGGAGCAGATCGCCCTCTTCGGGGAACGGCAGTCCGGGGACGTCACGGCGGTGGAGCTGGGCGACGGCGAGCAGCGGGATCGGGTCGCTGTCGGTCAGGTCCGGGGCGTGCCGGCCGCGCTCGAAGCCGGCGAGTTCGGCGAGCTCCTCGGCGTTCGGGCCGGACCGCGGATCGCGCCGCCCGGCCCGGTCCAGGATCTCCCGCTCGCGCAGGACATCGCCGTAGCGGTAGCCGCTGGACCGCTTGTGCGGGATCGTGCAGACCGGCCACGGCTCACCTGTGGGCCACAGCATCGGACCGCCGACCGAGCTGTCGTGCACCGTGGGGGTGCCGGGCCGTGGATGCAGCCGGGTCGCCGAGCGGCGCAGCGCACCCAGCTCGGGGAAGAGTGCTTCGACGTCGGCAGGGCGTGGCGGGGTGGTGCGCGGCATGGGTCAGGGCTCCCGGGCGTCGGTCATGGTCGGCCGGCGAGGGCGGAGGGGACTCCCGGTGCCGGGGTTTGCGGCCGGACAGAGACCCGCTCAACCATGATTCTCGTAGCGGTAGTTGTAGTAGTCCTCTCCGCCGACCAGGGCCGAGGTGACGCACCGCGGCAGACCGTCAGCGTCCCGCTCGACGTCCTGCGAGGTCTGCCGGGTGAAGCCGAGGGACACCCCGGCGATCACCGGGTACTCGGGCTGTGACGTGTCGATCGTCCAGCCCCGCTCGGCGGCGCGTGCGAAGAGGTCCTGTGCGGGGGTGGTGAACACCTCGTCCCCGGCGAGCAGGACGCGGGTGCTGGATGTGCGGCCTTCGCCGGGCCACCACAGCTCGATCGCAGTGACGGTGGTCCCGTCCTCGACCAGGGCCTGCACGCCGACGTGGTCCAGGGTCCAGGAGGCCTGCGCCGACCGCAGTACGCGGGGCGCGCCCCAGTTCTCGGGCGCCGCGGTGAGGGCTTCGTCGAGCGTCATGCCCAGCATGATCGGTGCGACTCCGCGCGGCGGGTCGAGTGTCAGATCCATCGCTTACCTCTTGCCTCTCGCTCTGTCATGACATCGCCGGTCGACGACGTCGCAGGTGTGGGCCGCCGCGTCCCGGGGGCGTACGTCCTTCGGGCGTAATCCGGGGTGGCGCAGGCGATCAGCCGCAGTTCTAGGAACTGGGGGCCACCCAGGTCGTGATGACCGCGGCGGCCACACACACCACGCCGGCGACGGCGAGCCAGCGGGCCCACTCGACGAGACGCCAGATCCGCCGGGTGCGACGGATCTCCCCTTCCAGGAACCGTCCCGGCTCGCTCCAGCTCTCCTCGCCGGGGCGGCCGTCGGTGGCGAGCACCCCGAGCCAGGACGCGACGATCAGCGTCACGAACCCGCCGATGAGCAGGCCCACGACCGTCCAGCGCGGGACACTGCCCAGCTTGCTCAGGTCCTCCTGGCCCTTGAGGACGAAGACGGCGGTCAGCACGGCGGTCAGCGACGACAGGAAGTTCCGGTAACCCTCGGCCTGTTGGCGCGCGATCCGGAGCTGCTCGTGAGGATCGCTCTGCGCCTCGATCCTGCGCTCGGCGGCGCGCAGCTCACGCTGCGTGAAGTCCATCAGGATCCCCCGTCCGGCGCGGTGACGGCGGTCGGCGGGTCCGCGAGCCGCAGCCAGGCACCGCAGCCGTCCGTTGCCTCCGCCGGGCGCGGGAAGTGGTAACTGTCGCAGCGGCAGCGCGTCTGCCAGACACCGCTGCCCGGATCCTCCCTGCGGCCGAGGAATCCGCCGCCCCTGGGGATCGCGGACTGTCCGTGCGTGAAGGTGTGGGACATGGCGCAGCCGCACACGGGGCACCGGCCGCTCGCCTCCAGGAGCACACGCCCGTCGGACTCGTGGCGCGTCCACGAGAAGGTGACCTCGCCGGGATGGGGCTGTTCTCGGTACTGCACGGATGGGCTGCCTTCACTCGGGCCGGGCTGTGCCGGACAGGGACAGTTCGAAGAGTCTGGAGTAGAGGCCCAGGCGCGTGCGCACCTCGTCCTCGGACAGGTCGGTCTCCTGCGCGCACAGGCTCACGTGCTCCGCCGTGACGGGCCAGGCCAACGCCGGGACGGTGACGTTCAGGCCGAGGCAGCGGAAGTGCGCGTAGCCCTCCCTCTCTCGTCTGACCTGGCACATCATCCCAGAAGTAGCAGTGTGGGGAAGGGTGTTGAGGGTGGACGGGGTGACGGGGTGACGGGGTGACGGGTCGACGGGAGGATGGGAATTACGGCACCCGGTACGTCTCCCCGTACACCTTCCACACCAGCGGTGTCTTCAGAGTCAGGTTGCCGTCGTAGAGGAACTGGCGCTGGGCCGTGTCGATGCGGGTCGTGTCGCGGTCCGGCTTCTTCGCCTTCATCGCCGTGCGGCGCACGTCGAGGAAGATGTCGAGAAACGCCTTCTCCTTGCCGCCCTGCGCTGGGGTGTCCGCCTCCCGCATGGCCTTCTCGCGCAGGCCGTAGAAGCCGCTCGGGCCGGTGCCGGGGCCGTGCAGGACCATGGCGTCGTAGTAGATGAACTGGCCGAGCGTGCCCAGTCCGTCGAGCTTGGCGAGGCGGACGGCCGGGTCGAAGTAGACGCGGTCGCGCTCGGAGTTCTGGGCGGCGCGGAAGTCGGCGTCGGACGCCTCCTTCTTCCAGGCCGCGGTGAAGCCGGGGTCGAGGCCCTCGTGGGAGTCCGAGCCGTCGACCTTGCGCAGGGCGGGCAGATAGCGGGCCAGGCCGTTGTCCGGGTGGGCCTTCGTGTACCGCTCGACGAGGGTCAGCAGATCGTGCGTGCCGGTGCAGAAGCCGATGATCCCGGCCGTGTAGCCCTGCCCGTCCTTGATGTCCTCGATGTAGCCGTACTGGCCGCGCCAGTCGAGCGTCGAGTTCTCCGCGCTGGCGACGATCTGCTGGGCGAGTTCCTTCTTCGCGGGCGCGGCGAGGCCCGGCGGCAGGTCGGCGATGGCCTCGTCGTCGGCCTTCTTCTCCGCTGCGGCCTTGGCCGCCTCGGCGTCCCCGTCGGAGCGCCGCGACGAGGACGCGCCGTGCGAGCCGCCCTTGCCGTCGTCGTGTCCGGGCGTGAAGAGGAACACCGCGACCGTGGCTACCGGAGCCACGGCCAGGAGGAGGCAGCCTGCGCGTTTCATGTGGCTCAGATTACGTGTCGCACACATCCGCCTCCGATGCCCGCCGGTATTGACTAAAAGTCAATACGGCATCAGTCTCGGCACCAGTCCCGGCGCCAGTCTCGGGACGAGCCGAGCGTGAACCGAGTGCGAGCCGAGCGCGGGTCAGGCGCGAGCCGAGAGCGGGCCGCGTGCGGGCCGAGAGCGGGCCGCGTGCGGGCCGAGTGTGGGCCGAGTGCGAGCCGGATGTGAGCCACGCGCTGACCGGGAGGTCGCTGTGAGCAACGAAGCACGGGCACAGCTGAGTACCGAACCGAGTGCCGAGACGAGTACCGAACCGAGTGCCGAGCTGGCTGCCGAACTCGGGGCCCGCCCCCCGGACTCCTTCGGGGAGTTGACCGAAGCGCAGACCCAGCTCCTCGCCGCGGCCCTGCGCCGGGAGCGCGAGGGTCGCGCCGCCGGACTCGGTGACGCCGCCGAGGAGGCCCTGAAACTGGTCCCCGCCCTCGCCCGCGGACCCGTCCGCCGCATCCTCTTCCGCTAGGGCCTCTCGACAGGAGACGCGC
This sequence comes from Streptomyces sp. NPDC090032, assembly GCF_044748025.1. Classification (NCBI taxonomy): domain Bacteria; kingdom Bacillati; phylum Actinomycetota; class Actinomycetes; order Kitasatosporales; family Streptomycetaceae; genus Streptomyces; species Streptomyces sp. NPDC090032. The sequence goes on from NZ_JBIVFF010000011.1 coordinate 26,194, forward strand.
ACATGACTGTCACGGACAAGTTGCGGGGCCGGGCCGAGGTCCTCAAGATCGCGAGGCTGCTCGACGCCGAGCCCGAGAGCCTCGACTTCCTGCGGGAGCTGCCGCCGGACGACGTGCGCCGCTTCCACGAGCAGACGGTCGCCGCACTGTTCGACCGGATGCCCGACATGCTGGACCGGATCGCCGCGGCCACCAAGCTGGTCCCCGCCGGGGTCGCCGCCGCGATCTCGCAGAAGGCGCTCGGGCCGCGCCTGGCCGCCGCGGTCGCCGGGCGCCTCGACGCCCAGCGTGCCGCCGACATCATCGAAAAGCTGCCCGTGCCGTTCACCGCCGAGTCGTGCGCGCACCTCGACCCGCGCCGCATCCCCGGCATCGTGGACCGCCTCGACGAGAACCTCGTCGTCCGTATCGCGGTGGTGCTCGCCGAGCGCGGCGACCATCTGACGATGGGCCGCTTCGTCGGCCATCTGCGGGACTCGGCGCTGACCCGGATCGTGCCGCAGGTGGACGACGCGGCCGTGCTGCGCACGGGCTTCGCCATCGACCGGCCCGAACGCACCGGCCGCATCGTCGAGTTGATGGGGGAGGAGCGGCTGGCGCGGGTCATCGCGTCCGCCGCGACCGAGGGGCTGTGGCCTCAGGCGCTGGCCGTGGCCGGGATGGTCACCGGTGAACAACGGCGCCGGATCGCCTCGCTCACGGCTGCGCAGCCCGCCGACCGGCTCGACTCCCTGGTCGGCACGGTCGCCGACGAGGACCTGTGGGAGTCCTTGCTTCCGCTGGTGGCGCTCCTCGGTGAGGACGAGCGCCGGGCGGTCGCGGCGCTGCCGTCGCTACGGGGCGAGGGTGTGCTGGAGGGTGTCGTACGGGCCGTGGTGGCGACGGGGCTGTGGGCGGAGTTCCTGCCGCTGGCCGAGGTCCTGCCGGACGAGTCCCGGCGGGAGGTCGCCGCGGCGGCCGGCGCGCTGCCCGCGCCCGAACTCGACGCGCTGGCCCGCGAGGTGGACAAGCAGGACCTGTGGGATCTGGTCCTGCCTCTGGTGGAGCTGATGGACGATGCCGGCAAGCAGCGGATCCTCGAACTCCCCGCGTTCCAGGAGCAGGCGGCGCAGTGACAGCCGGTTGTTCTACGGCTGTTGACCTGCGTCAGCGCTGCACGGAGGACGAGCCGGTGCCGCGCATGCCGAGCCCCCCGTATCAGGGTGTGGCGTGCGCGGGGCGCGTACGCGAGGGCGAGGATGGCCGCACCGCCCGCCCGTCAGCAGGCCCATCAGGACGCACGGGGCGAGTGCGATGCACGGCACGAGCACGATGAGCGGGACGAGCGGGACGGAGCGGTGAGGACGGAGCCGGTCGGGACGCAGCCGGTTCGACGGAACCGACGACGACGCAGCCGGTTCGACGGAACCGACGACGACGCAGCCGGTCGGGACCGGGGCGAACCGACAGCGAACGCCCTCAAGCTCCGGCCCCCGGCGTGTGGGCCAGCCAGGCGGCGGCCCGTGCGAGCGCCGCGTCCGCCTCGGGCAGGAACCCGGCCGCGCCCAGGAACCCGTGGAACACCCCCGGATACAGCGCCACCTCCGCCCGCACCCCGGCCCGCGCGAGACGCCGCGCGTACGCGAGTCCCTCGTCACGCAGCGGGTCGCAGTCGGCGAGGAGGACGAGCGCGGGTGGCAGCCCTTCGAGGTCGGGTGCGAGCCCGGGCGATGCGGCGACGGGATCGCCGTCCGCGCCGAGGTACTGCTCCCAGTACCAGCGCATATGAGCCGTCGTGTGGAAGAACCCCCGCTCGAACGCCACTGGGGATTCGCCGCCGAGCCGGTGGTCGAGTACCGGGTACAGCAGCAACTGGCCCGCGACCGCCGGGCCGGCGGGATCGCCAAGGGCCCTCAGCGCGACGCCCGCGGCCAGGTTCCCGCCGCTGGAGTCCCCGGCGACGAACAGCCGGTCCGGGTCGCACCCCAGCTCCGACGCGTGCGCGGCGGCCCAGCGTGCGACGGCGTACGCGTCGTGGAAGGCGGCGGGGAACGGGTGCTCGGGCGCGCGTCGATAGTCGACGGAGACCACCAACGCACGTGCGAGCGCGGCGAGTTGACGGCAGAGCCCGTCGTGCGTGTCGAGGTCGCACAGCACCCACCCGCCGCCGTGCAGGAACACCACGAGCGGGCGAGGGCCGTCGGACCCGTGCTCGGACTCGGACTCGGGCTCGGGCTCGTAGATCCGTACGCGCACGGGGGCGTCGAGATCCGGTGCGGGCACCAGGCGCTCGGTCACCGACCGCATCGGCACGGACGGCCTCCCGAGGCCCGCCCGCGCGGCGGCCCGCAGGGTGTCCGCGTCGAGGGGCCCGTCGGCCGGGTCGGGGAACGTGGCCGACATGGCGTCGCACAGGGTGCGGGCCGGCGGGGTGAGGGGATCGTGTGCCGTCATCCCGCCGTCGACCCGCCGTCCACCGTGAACTCCGTGCCGGTGATGTACGAGGAGGCGTCCGAGGCCAGGAACAGGACCAGCTCGCCGACCTCCTCGGGGCGGCCCATCCGGCCGAGCGGCAGGTGCGACCAGTCCTTTCCGGAGACCCCGGCGATCATCGGGGTGTCGATGGCGCCCGGGTGCACCGAGTTGACGCGGATCCCGTACCCCGCGAGGTCGAGCGCCGATGACCGGGTCAGGCCGCGCAGCCCGAACTTCGTGGAGCCGTACGCCGCGTGCCCGGGTATGCCGATGAGACCCGCGGTCGACGAGACGTTGACGACCGATCCGCCGCCCGCCTCCTTCATCGCGGGCACGACGGCCTGGATGCCGAGGAACGGGCCGAGGAGATTGACGCGGATCAGCTGCTCGAAGTTCTCCAGGGTCTCCCGCTCGACCGGCGCGGTGCGCCACAGCGCCGCGTTGTTGACCAGCGCGTCGATCCGTCCGAAGGCGCCGAGCGCGGCGCCGACGACCTCTGCCCAGCTGTCCGCGTCGGACACGTCGTGCCGCACGAACAGCCCTTGCTCGCCAAGTGACTTGACGACCTCGCGACCCTCTTCCTCCCGCACGTCCGTGACCACGACCCGCGCGCCGGCCGCCGCGGCGAGAGCGGCTTCGGCCGCGCCCTGCCCGCGCCCCGCACCCGTGATGACGACGACCTTGCCGTCCAGCGAGAGTGTCACTTCGCCTCCAGGGCCCTGAAGTGCGGGATGACCTTCTCGCCCCACTGGCGGATGGTCTCCATGCACGCCTCCTGCGGGACCGTGCCCATCTGGATGAGGCACATCACCTCGTCCACGCCGATCTCGCGGAGCTGCTCGACGTAACTGATCGCGGTGTCGGCGGAGCCGTAGGCGTGCTCGGCGTTGTAGGTGCCGGTGTCGACCGGGCGGGCCGGGATGTTCGCCTCGTGGAGCTTGGCGACGAGCTCCTCGCGGTCCTTGGCCATCGCGGCCACGTGGGTCGCGGCGTCATCGGACTCGGCGTAGGAGGTGGGCGCGGGGGCGTTCCCGTACCAGTGGGCGATCGACTCGGCGAAGAAGCGCTGGCCGCGTGTGCCGAGGCGCAGGGCGAGGTCCGGGTCGTCGAGGACGATGGTCGGGCAGAGCGCCGAGAGGCGGTCGTTGACCTCGGTCGACACGAAGCGCTCGCCGGTGCGGGTCGCGATGGCCTCGTCGTACACCTTGCGCATCGTGCGGACGTCGTCGGCGCCGGCGAAGCCCATCACCAGGGCCCCGATGCCGAGTTCGGCCGCGAGCTTGAGCGTGTCGTGCTTGGAGCAGGCCATGAAGAGCGGCGGGTGCGGGGTCTGCACCGGGCGGGGCAGGATCGCGCCGGGCCCGATGTCGATCGAGCCGTGCCACTCGAACTGCTCCTCGCGCCAGGCCGAGGAGAAGATCCGCAGGGCCTCCTCCATCTGCGGATACGTGTCCTCGGGGCGGACGCCGTACATCCGCATCTCCTGCTTCGTCGCGCCGCGCCCGGCGCCGATGTCGACGCGGCCGCCGGTCAGCGAGTCGAGCATCGCGGCCCGCTCGGCGACGCGGACGGGGTGCTGGTAGCCGAAGGGCATCGTGACGACGCCGTGCCCGATGCGGATGCGCGACGTCCTGGCCGCGACCCAGGTCAGGAAGATCTCGGACGCGCTCATGTGCGCGTACTGGGTGAGGGAGTGGTGCTCGACCGCCCAGATGCGGTCGAAGCCCATCTCCTCGGCGAAGACGGCCTGTTCGACACAGTCCTTGAGGACCTGTCGCTCGTTCTCTGGCGTCGGGTCGGCCAGCTGGGCCTCGAAGATCATGGAGAACTTCACGGGGATCCTCCCATGTGACGTGTTTCTAATAGGAATACTTCTAGCAGGCATACGCGGGCCGGGGGAAGGGGCTACGTAGACTGCGTGGCGTGGTGAAGAAGAAGGCGGTAGACGACACGGCCGGCGCGGAGCGCCCCGCACTCCCGGCGACCAGCTGGGCGGTGCTCGGACTGCTCTCCTTCGGTGAGGAGCTGTCCGGGTACGACCTGAAGAAGTGGTCGGACTGGTCGCTGCGCTTCTTCTACTGGAGCCCGTCGTTCAGCCAGATCTACAGCGAGCTCAAGCGCCTGGAAAAGGCCGGTTACGCGACCTCGCGGATGGTCGCGCAGGAGACCGGCACGCGTGACAAGCGGGTCTACCGGATCACCGACGAAGGTATGGGTGCGGTGCGGACCTGGGCCCGCGAGGCGCCCGTCGACCCGCCCGTTCTCAAGCACGGGCCCATGCTGCGGCTCTGGCTCGGACACCTGCTCGAAGCCGAGCAGATGCGTGAAGTGCTCGCACGGCACCGGGAGTTCGCCGAGACGATGCGGGTGCGCGCGGAGGAGGACGTGGAGGGCGCGAAGGGCAACGAGGCCTGGACGTACCCCACGCTCACGCTCAAGTGGGCCGAGCGGTACTACGCGTCCGAGCGCGACCTCGCCGACGCCATGCTCGCCGACATCGAGGAGCTGGAGCGCGGCAAGCGCCCGTAAGTGCGGCGGAAGTAGAGCAGCGGCCCCGCGTCGCGGTGCGCGGTCAGTGAGGTGACCCGGCCGAGCGCGATGGCGTGGTCGCCGCCGTCGAGTATGCCGTCGAGCTCGCACTCGATCGTGGCGAGGGCCCCGTCGAGCAGGGGCGCGCCGTTGCCGCCGGGCCGCCAGGGCGTGCCCGTGAACTTGTCGCCACCGGTGACCGCGAAGCGCCGGCACAGCTCGCGCTGGTCCTCTGCGAGGACGTTGACCGCGAACCGGCCCGCCGCCCGGATCCGCGGCCAGGTCGTCGAGGTGTGCGCCGGGCAGAAGCAGACCAGGGGCGGGTCGAGCGAGACCGACGAGAACGACTGCACGGCCATGCCCGCGGGGCGGCCGTCGGCGTCGAGCGCGGTGATGACCGCGACGCCCGTACAGAAACCGGCGAGAGCGGACTTCAGGTCCTCGGCCGAGGTGGCGGGACGGGTGGGGATCGGCATGTGAGGCCTCCAAGGAATGTACCTACTAGGTATATGCCTAACCGAAACACCTGTGATTGGATACCGGCCACGCTCGCACGTCAAGTACCCCTGATCACAGGGAGGGTTCGTGACCAGCACCACCCCACCGCGCACGCTCGCCCAGCTCCCCGAGTACGCCGCCGCCGTGTACGGCGACCGGGAGGCACTCGCCGACGGCGAGGTCCGCTGGACCTTCAGCCGGCTGCGCGACGAGATCGCCGTGGCCGCACGCGCCGCCGTCGCACACGGCATACGCCCCGGCACCCGCGTCGCGATCTGGGCCGCCAACAGCCGCCAGTGGATCCTCGCCGCACTCGGCGCGGTCGGCGCCGGGGCGGTCCTCGTCCCGGTCAACACCCGCTACAAGGCGGCCGAGGCTGCCGACATCATCCGCCGCAGCGGCGCCGAACTCCTCTTCACGGAACGCGGATTCCTCGGCACCGACTACGTCCACACACTCCGCGAGAGCGGCGAGGACCTGGGCGCTCTGCGCTCCGTGGTCGTCCTCCGCGGCGAGGCGGACGACGACGCTCTCGCGTGGGAGGCGTACCTGAAGGCGGGCGAAGGGGTCACCGACACCGAACGCCTCGCCCGCGCCGCCACCGTGGGCCCCGACGACCTCAGCGACATCCTCTACACCTCCGGCACCACCGGCCGCCCCAAGGGCGTGATGTCGACCCACGGACAGACGGTCCGCCTCTACGAGGAGTGGTCGCGTCAGGTCACCCTGAGAACCGGCGACCGCTACCTCCTGCTGAACCCGTTCTTCCACACCTTCGGCTACAAGGCGGGCATCATCGCCTGCCTGCTGCGCGGTGTCACGATGCTGCCCGAGGAGGTCTACGACGCGGACCGCGTCCTGGAGCGCATCGCCGCGGAACACGTCTCCTGCCTGATGGGCCCGCCCACGGTCTTCCACGGCCTGATCCACCACCCCCGCCGGAGCGAAACAGACCTCGGAGCGCTGCGCCTCGCCGGAACGGGCGCCGCCGCCGTCCCGACCGAACTGGTCGAACTGATCCGCACCGAACTCGGCGCCCCCGACGTGTTCACGGCGTACGGGCTCACCGAGTCGGGCGGGGTCGTCTCCGTCTGCCCCACGGACGCCGACGCGTGGACCGTCGCGCACACGGTGGGCCGCGCGCTGCCCGGCACCGAGATCCGGATAGCCTCGCCACTCGGCGACGTCCTGCCCGCCGGCGAACCGGGCGAGGTGCAGGTGCGCGGCTACCACGTGATGCGCGGCTACCTGGACGACGAAACAGCAACCCAAGAGGCGGTCCCCCAAGACGGCTGGCTCCGCACGGGCGACATCGGCAAGCTCGACGACCGCGGCTTCCTCACGATCACGGACCGGCTCAAGGACATGTACGTGGTGGGCGGATTCAACGCCTACCCGGCCGAGGTGGAGAACACCCTCCTCGGCCACGAACTGATAGCCGACGTCGCTGTGGTCGGAGCCCCGGACGAACGACTCGGCGAGGTGGGTGTCGCCTTCATCGTCGTGTCCGGGCCTGTGGACGCAGAGAAGCTCACCGCGTGGACGCGCGAGCGCCTCGCCAACTTCAAGGTGCCGCGCCGTTTCGTGACGGTCCCGGAGCTCCCGCGCAACGCGGGCGGCAAGCTCCTCAAGGGCGAACTGCGCCGCAAGGCAAGAGGAGACAGGGCATGAAGTTCACCCGGGAACAGGACGAACTGCGCTCCGCCGTACGGGCGGTACTGACCCGGCACGAGGGCATGGCGGCGTGGGCCCCGCTCACCGAGTCCGTCGGAGCGGCGGGCCTGGGCGTGCCGGAGGAGTACGGGGGCTTCGGCGGCGGCACGGTGGAGACGTACGTCGTCATGGAGGAACTGGGCCGGTCCCTCAGCCCGGTCCCGTACCTGGCCTCCACCGTCCTGGCCACACAGGCACTCATCGCCACCGGCAACACCCTGGCCTGCGCAGCGCTGCTGCCCGCACTGGTCGACGGCTCCGCGGCAGGGGCGCTGGCCTGGGCGGAGAACGGAAGCTGGGAGCCGGAAGCGGTGAACGCCCGGGTCAGGGCGGGCCGTCTGACCGGCGTGAAGGAGCACGTCCTGGCAGGCCCCGGCCGCCCGGACACCCTCCTGGTCCTCGCCCGAGACGAACAGGGACTCGCCCTGTTCCAAGTCGACTCCGAGAACGCCGAGTTCACGCCCCGGCCCACCATGGACCAGACCCGTCCGCAGGCCCGCATCACCTTCGACGCGACCCCGGCCGAGCTCCTGGCCGCCGACGGGGAACGGGTCCTGTCCCGTGTACGGGACCTGGCCTGCACGGCGCTGGCCGCCGAACAGACAGGCGCCGCAGCCCGAGCACTCGCGGACACCATCCAGTACGCCAAGGACCGCGTGCAGTTCGGGCGCCCCATCGGCTCGTTCCAGGCGATCAAACACCGCCTGGCCGACCTGCACGTAGAACTGGAGGCCGCACGCTCGCTCGCGCAAGCCGCAGCCCATTCCAATGCCGAACCCCACCTGGCGGCGGCGGCCCAAGCATCCTGCTCCGAGACCTACACGCACATCGCAGGCGAGATGATCCAACTGCACGGCGGCATAGGAATCACCTGGGAACACGAGGCGCACCGCCACCTGAAGCGGGCCCACTCGGGCCGCCACCTGTTCGGCGCCCCGGCCACACACCGCCAACGCCTCGCCACCCGGCTCGGCCTGACCCCAGTGACGTAACCTCGGCACTCCCGTCACACCACAGCACCATCGGAGCCGCCCCATGCCCGGGACCACAGACAACGGCGTACGGCTGCTGCCCGCGGCGGAACGGGCGGCCGCGCCCTGGAAGAACGGCGGCGGGGTCACCCGCAACATCGCGGCGTCGCCGCCGGACGCGGGGACGGACGACTTCGTGTGGCGGGTGAGCCTCGCGGACGTCGAGGGCGACGGCCCGTTCTCCGCGTTCCCCGACGCCGACCGGACCCTGACAATGGTCGAGGGCGCCGGCATGGAACTGATGGTGGGCGACGACCCCAGAACCGTGGACGAGCGCTACGCGCCACAGGACTTCCGGGGCGACGTACCGACCGACTGCCGTCTCATCGACGGCCCGGTCGTGAACTTCAACGTCATGTGGCGCAGGGGAGCCGGCACACCCCCCTCGGTGGCAGTGGTCCGAGGCCGCTTGACCATCACCGGCAAGGCCCTGGTAGTAGCGCTGGACGACGAGGGCGCAAACGTCGCAGGCCATGAACTCGCCCGCTACGACGCCGCGCTGATGACCTCGACGACCACAACACTGCACGCTGTGGGACGCACGGCAGTAGTCACCTTCCCCTGAACACCGAACTCCGCGACGATCAGCCGCGTACGAACAGCCGCACGCGAGAGGAAGCCCCACCGACTCGCAGTCGCCCCCGACGGGAGGGGACGCGGCGGGATGTGCGCGCGGAGCCACGTGCGGAAGAGCGCGGACCAGTGTCCCCGTCCCCCGAGCCCATAGAACAGCGAGCATGTACATCCCGCCGCGTCCCCGCACTCACGACATGCGAGGCGCACCCGCCCGGCGAGAAAGAGCCGAACCCAGCGCCAGGGCCGGCGTCCGAGCCCAGGGCCGGCGTCCGAGCCCAGGGCCGGCGTCCGAGCCCAGGGCCGGCGTCCGAGCCCAGGGCCGGCGTCCGAGCCCAGGGCCGGCGTCCGAGCCCAGCGCCAGCGCCCGATCCCAGCGCCAGCCCTCCCAACCGGAGCGCGACGCCCCCCGGCACCCGAACCCGATGTCACCCCCCGGCCCCCGAACCCGGTATCAGCCCCTCCAGCACCCGAGCCCGGCAAGCCGCAGGCGCCCCCCACGCATCCCGCAGCGGCCGAGCCTTGCGCAGCCACAGTGACAGGTCCAGCTCCTGCGTGTACCCGATGGCCCCATGAAGCTGGAGCGCCGCCCGCGCGGCGGCGTAAGACGCCTCGCCCGCCGCCACCTTCGCCGCCGCGATGTCCCCAGGCGCAAGCGAGAGCGCTGCCCCGAACACCAGCGGCCGCGCGAACTCCAGCCCCGTGAGCGCGTCCGCGAGCCGGTGCTTCACGGCCTGGAAGGAGCCGATGGGGGCGCCGAACTGGGTGCGCTGCGTGGCGTATTCGACGGTCCGGTGCAGCAGGGAGAGGCCCACGCCGAGCGACTGCGCAGCGGTGAGGAACGCGGCGAGATCGACAGCCCGAGCGGCAGCGTCCCGCACCTCGGGCCCCCGCGCGAGCAGCGTCCCACCCTCCACCGCCGGCGCGTAGAGCCGGCGCGCAGGATCGGCGGACGGCAACAGAGGCCCGTAACCGCCGGAGGCAAGCCGCAGCTCATCGCCACGGACGACGAAGACGGCGTCGGCGGAGTCGGCATCCAGGACGTAAGAGCCATCGACGCCGAGGGACACCACCGCATCCCCCGAGGCGATCCCGGGAAGCCACTCCTTGGCGACATCAGGCAGGCACTCCAGAAGCCGAGCCACGGCGACGGTCTCCACCACAGGCCCGGGCACCCCATGCCGCCCCAACTCCGCATAGGAGAGGGCCATTTCGACCGGCAGGAACCCGGCCCCGCCATGAGCCTCCGGAACGCCGAGCGCAAAGACCCCCGTCCCGCCCAGCCGCGACCACAGCGCCCGCCCCGGCCCGTGATCGCCGGACGACCAGGCCCGGATCACGTCAGGCGTATCCGCCGCGCCCAGCAACCGATCGAGCGTGCGCCCGAACTCGGCCTGTTCCGCGTCGAGGAGGAACCTCATCAGCGCCGTCCCTTCGGCAGGCCGAGCAGCCGCTCGGCGATGATGTCGCGCTGGATCTCGTTGGTGCCCGCATAAATGGGCCCGGCGAGCGAGAAGACGTACCCTTCGCCCCACCCCCCGTCGTCGGCCAACTCCCCGTCCGCGCCCAGGAGATCGAGCGCGGTCTCATGCAGAGCGATGTCGTACTCCGACCAGAACACCTTGTTCAGGCTGGACTCGGCGCCGATCGTCTGGCCGGCCGCGAACCGCGACGCATTGGCGTACGTGAACAGCTGGTACGCGCGCGCCCCGATCACGGCGTCGGCGACGCGATCGCGCGTGGCGGGGTCCTCCCCGCGCTCCCGCCACAGGTGTACGAGCCGGTCGGCGGCAGCGAGGAAGCGACCGGGCGAGCGGAGCGTGAGCCCCCGCTCGTTCCCCGTCGTCGACATGGCGATACGCCATCCGTTCCCCGGCTCACCGATGACGTCCTCGTCGGGGACGAAGACGCGGTCGAGGAACAGCTCGGCGAACGCCGGCTTCCCGTCGAGCCGCCCGACGGGCCGCACGGTCACCCCTGGCGCCCGCAGGTCGAACATCAGGTAGGTCAGCCCCTGATGGGGCTTGGGCGCGTCAGGATCCGTACGGAAGATCCCGAAGGCCCGGTCGGCGAACGCGGCGCGCGACGACCAGGTCTTCTGCCCGGACAGCAGCCAGCCGCCCTCCGTGCGCACGGCCTTCGACTTCAGGGACGCCAGGTCCGAACCGGCTTCCGGCTCGGACCAGGCCTGCGCCCAGATGGTCTCGCCGCTCGCCATGGAGGGCAGCACCCGGGCCCGCTGCTCGGGGGTGCCGTGATCGAAGAGGGTCGGCGCGAGGAGGTTGATGCCGTTCTGCGAAACACGGCCCGGGGCACCCGCCGCGTAATACTCCTCCTCGAAGAGCAGCCAGGAAAAGATGTCGGCGCCTCGCCCGCCGTACTCCTCGGGCCAGGACACCACCGACCAGCGCCCGGCGTGAAGCTGCGCCTCCCACGCCCGGTGTGCGGCGAACCCCTCCTCGGTCTCCAGGGACGGCAGCGGCTCGGCCGGGACATGCGCGGTGAGCCACTCGCGGGCCTCGGCGCGGAACGCGTCCTCGTGGGGCGTGAAGTCGAGGTCCATCAGGCGTTCGCCTCCTTCATCGCGCGTACGTCCATGCCGCCGAGGGAGTCCTTCGCGGTCTCGGCGTTGTGCGCGTGGGCGAGGTGGTGCAGGCCGAACACGGAGTCCATGCCGGCGTGCAGGCCCTGAAGGTCCTCCGCCTGGTTCACCGCCCGCTTGGTGAGGGCGAGCCCGAGCCGCGGCATCTCGGCTACGCGCAGCGCCAACTCGTCGGTCGTCCGCGCCAGTTCCGAGCGTGGAACGACGCGATTGACCATCCCCACCTCGTACGCCCTGCGCGCGTTCATCCGGTCGCCGGTGAACAGGAACTCCTTGGCGACCCGTGGCGGCATCACCCACGGGTGCGCGAAGTATTCGACGCCGGGGATCCCCATGCGCACGACGGGGTCCGCGAAGAACGCGTCGTCGGAGGCCACGATCAGGTCGCAGACCCACGCGAGCATCAGCCCGCCCGCCACGCACGCCCCGTGGACCGAGGCGATCACCGGCTTCGGCAGCTCGCGCCAGCGCCGGCACATCCCGAGATAGACCTCCGACTCCCGGGCGAACCGCGACTCGGCGCCCTGCTTGTCCGAGTGGTCCCACCAGAGCCCGGCCCGTCGCTCGAAGGGCAGATGAGCGTCCCGCTCCGGGGTGCCGATGTCGTGCCCCGCGGAGAAGTGGTCACCCGCGCCGGCCAGGACCACGACCTTGACCTCGGGGTCGTCGGCCGCGCGGTAGAAGGCGGCGTCCAGGGCGTAGGTCATCGCCGAGTTCTGCGCGTTGCGATAGCGCGGACGGTTCATCGTCACGTACGCGACAGGGCCGCGGCGCTCGTACAGGACCGGCTCGGGAACCTCGTGCGCGGCGAGCTCGGGGCCCTCGTGCGGGGCGGGTCGAGGACTGTCGTGGGCTGCGGGCATCGGAAACATCCTTCCCTAACAAGTGTTTGGTAGGTTAACGTACGTCCATGAGCAGCGTCGAGGAGTTTCGCGCCGAGATCCGGGCCTGGCTCGCGGACCATCTCGTGGGGGAGTTCGCCGAGTTGAGGGGGCGCGGCGGGCCGGGCCGTGAGCACGAGGCGTTCGAGGCGCGGCTCGCCTGGGAGCGGCACATGGCGGCGCACGGATGGACCTGCGTCGGCTGGCCCGTCGAGCACGGCGGCCGCGGCGCGAGCCTCGAGGAGCAGATCGCGTTCCACGAGGAGTACGCACGTGCGGACGCGCCCGCCCGGGTCAACCACATAGGGGAGCAGCTCCTCGGCCCGACGCTCATCGCCTTCGGCACCGAGGAGCAGAAGAAGCGCTTCCTGCCGCCGATCGTCGCGGTCGAGGAGCTGTGGTGCCAGGGCTACAGCGAGCCGGACGCGGGCTCCGACCTGGCGAACGTCCGCACGCGAGGCGCCCTTTCGCCCGACGGGTCGCAGTGGGTCGTGGACGGGCAGAAGATCTGGACCTCGCTCGCCCATGAGGCGCAGTGGTGCTTCGTCGTCGCCCGCACCGAACCCGGCTCGCGGCGGCACGCGGGCCTGTCCTATCTCCTCGTGCCCCTGGATCAGCCGGGCGGCCGCGTCGACATACGGCCCATCGTGCAGCTCACGGGCACCAGCGAGTTCAACGAGGTGTTCTTCGACGGCGCCCGCACCGACGCGTCCCACATCGTCGGCGAGCCCGGCGACGGCTGGCGGATCGCGATGGCCACCCTGGGCTTCGAGCGCGGCGTCTCCACGCTCGGCCAGCAGGTCGGATTCCGCCGCGAATGGGACGGCCTCGCGGCGCTGGCCAGGAAGAACGGGGCGATGACCGACCCTCTGATCCGGGACCGGCTCGTCCAGGCCTGGATCGACCTGGAAGCCATGGCGGCCTCCGCCCGGCGCGGCGTCGATCCCTCCGTCGGCAAGCTCCACTGGGCGGCCTGGCACCGCGGACTCGGGGAGCTCGCCATGGACGTGTGCGGCGCCGCGTCGACGGTCGCCGCCGGCGAACCCCATGAAACCTATGCGCTCGACGACTGGCAGCGGCTGTTCCTCTTCTCCCGCGCCGACACCATCTACGCCGGATCCGACGAGATCCAGAAGAACATCGTCGCCGAGCGCCTGCTCGGCCTGCCCAAGGAGGCGCGGGTATGAGCGTGAAGCCCGAGTACGTGCCCGGCCACGGCCTGCTGAAGGGGCGCACGGCCGTCATCACCGCGGCCGCCGGAGCCGGGATCGGTGGGGCGACGGCACGCAAGTTCCTCGAAGAGGGCGCCCGCGTCGTCATCAGCGACGCGCACGCCCGCAGGCTCAAGGAGAGCGAACAGACGCTCGCCGACGAGTTCGGCGCGGCGAACGTCGCCGCACTGCCCTGCGACGTCACCGACGAGGAACAGGTCGCGGCCCTTTTCGCGCTGGCCGCCGAGACGCACGGCGGTCTCGACATCGTGGTCAACAACGCCGGTCTCGGCGGCACTTCGGACCTTGTCGACATGACGGACGACCAGTGGTCCCGCGTCCTCGACGTCACCTTGAACGGCACGTTCCGGTGCACGCGAGCCGCCCTGCGTGCCTTCCGCGACACCGGCCGCCACGGCGTCGTCGTGAACAACGCGTCCGTCGTCGGCTGGCGCGCCCAGGCCGGACAGGCCCACTACGCCGCCGCCAAGGCGGGCGTCATGGCCCTCACCCGGTGCGCCGCCATCGAGGCCGCCGAGTACGGAGTCCGGGTCAACGCGGTCTCGCCCAGCCTCGCCATGCACCCCCACCTCGTGAAGGTCACCTCCGCCGAACTCCTCGCAGAACTCACCGAGAAGGAAGCCTTCGGCCGCTACGCCGAACCCTGGGAGATCGCCAACGTGATCGTGTTCCTGGCGTCCGGCTACTCCTCGTACATGACGGGCGAGATCGTCTCCGTCAGCAGCCAGCATGCGTAGCGCCGCCGCCGTACCGGTGAGGACGACAATGGACCCGTGCCTACCAAGAAGAAGCCCCAGGTGACCGCCTCGCCCGAGCGCCGCCGCGAACTCCTCGACACCGCGGCCGAGGTCTTCGCCGCCCAGGGGTACAACGCCACCACCGTCCGCAAGATCGCCGACCACGCGGGCATGCTCGCGGGCAGCCTCTACTACCACTTCGACTCCAAGGAGTCGATGCTCGAAGAGATCCTGCGGACCTTCCTCGACGAGCTGTGGCACGGATACGACTCCGTCCTCGACTCCCGGCTCGGCCCCAGGGAAACCCTGGAGGCCCTCGTCACCGAGTCCTTCCGCGAGATCGACCGGCACCGCGCCGCCGTCGCCATCTACCAGAAGGAGTCCAAGCACCTCGCCGTCCAGGAGCGCTTCGAGTTCCTGGCCGCCTCCCAGCGCAAGTTCGAGAAGGCGTGGCTCTCCACCCTGGAGCGCGGCGTCGCCGCCGAGGTGTTCCGCGCCGACCTCGACATCCGGCTCACCTACCGGTTCGTCCGCGACACCGTCTGGGTCGCCGCGTCCTGGTACCGCCCCGGCGGACAGCACAGCCCCGAAGAGATCGCCCGTCAGTACCTCTCGATGGTCCTGGACGGCATCGCCGTACGCGCCACCCACCCCTGAAGGGAAACCCGTCATGGCCGAGGCCTACATAGTCGAAGCGGTCCGCACCCCCGTAGGACGGCGCAAGGGAGGCCTCGCCGCCGCCCACCCCGCCGACCTCGGCGCGCACGTCCTCAAGGAGCTCGTCGCCCGCTCCGGGATCGACCCCGCCGCCGTCGAGGACGTCGTCTTCGGCTGCCTCGACACGGTGGGCCCGCAGGCCGGCGACATCGCGCGGACGGCCTGGCTCGCCGCCGGCCTTCCCGAGGAGGTGCCCGGCGTGACCATCGACCGCCAGTGCGGTTCGTCACAGCAGGCCGTGCACTTCGCGGCGCAGGGCGTCCTGTCCGGCACCCAGGACCTCGTCGTCGCCGGCGGCACGCAGAACATGACGCAGATCCCCATCGCCTTCGCCTCCCGCCAGGCAGCCGAACCCCTCGGCCTCACCGACGGCCCGTACGCGGGCAGCCAGGGCTGGCGCGCCCGCTACGGCGACCAACCGGTGAACCAGTTCCACGGCGCCGAGCTCATCGCCCGCAAGTGGGGCATCACCCGTCGTGACCAGGAGGAGTGGGCCCTGCGCTCCCACGAGCGCGCGATCCGCGCCATCGACGAGGGCCGCTTCGCCCGGGAGACCGCCGCCTACGGGGACGTCACCGTCGACGAGGGCCCCCGCCGCGACACCACCCTGGAGAAAATGGCGGGCCTCAAGCCCGTCGTCGAAGGCGGCACGATCACCGCGGCCTGCTCCTCGCAGGTCTCCGACGGCGCCGCAGCGATGCTCCTCGCCTCGGAGCGCGCCGTACGCGAGCACGGCCTGACCCCGCGCGCCCGCGTCCACCACCTCTCCGTACGCGGCGAGGACCCCATCCGCATGCTCTCCGCGCCGATCCCCGCGACGGCGTACGCGCTGAAGAAGACCGGCATGTCCATGGACGACATCGACCTCGTCGAGATCAACGAGGCCTTCGCCCCCGTGGTCCTCGCCTGGCTCAAGGAGACGGGCACGGACCCGGAGAAGGTGAACGTGAACGGGGGCGCGATCGCTCTCGGCCACCCCCTCGGCGCGACCGGCACGAAACTGATGACGACCCTGCTGCACGAGCTGGAGCGCACGGGCGGACGCTACGGACTGCAGACGATGTGCGAGGGAGGGGGCCAGGCGAACGTCACGATCATCGAGCGTCTCTAGTCCCGTGACGGTCGTGCTAGGGTCGATGACGTTGCAGTTTTGGTACCCATAGACTTTATGTGCGCCTGACGGGAATGTTCCTCAGGCGCATTATTGTTTTCCGGCCGGTCCTCCGGGCCAACTCCGGATGGGGCTCAATGGTGCGACTGGAGATTCGAAGGACTCGGATTTCCGTACCGCCCCAGTAAAGGAGATTGTTATGGCCACCGGAACCGTGAAGTGGTTCAACTCGGAAAAGGGCTTCGGCTTCATTGAGCAGGACGGCGGCGGCGCCGACGTCTTCGCCCACTACTCGAACATCGCCACCCAGGGCTTCCGTGAGCTCCAGGAGGGCCAGAAGGTGACGTTCGACGTCACGCAGGGCCAGAAGGGCCCCCAGGCGGAGAACATCCTCCCCGCCTGAAACACCGCTTGATCCGAAGGATCACGCACCCCACGGCCGGGGTCCGCACCGCGAAGGTGCGGGCCCCGGCCCGTGCTGTCCCCAGGCCGGCGGCTCGCAGATGCGTCGATGGCCACACCAGGCCGGCGGCTCGCAGACGCGTCGATGGCCACCGGCTCCCGGCCGCCCAGGCCCAGGAAGGCATGCCCGCATGGCTAACCCCGCACGTCCGCCCCGCCCGACCCGCACCCGGTCCGCATCCGCTTCAGGAAACGCGGGTGCCGGAAGCGCCGGAAGGAACTCCCGGGGCGGAAGGTCCAGCGGAAAGGGCCGCGTTCCCGAGCGCAGGCCCACGCCGCCGCAGGAATTCACGATGCCGGAGAACACGACGCCCGCGCTGCCCGCGGCCGCGACGTTCGCCGAGCTCGACATGCCGGCCGGCCTTCTGAAGACGCTCACCGAGCAGGGCGTCACCGAGCCGTTCCCCATTCAGGGCGCCACCCTCCCCAACTCCCTCGCGGGACGCGACCTCCTCGGCCGCGGCCGCACCGGCTCCGGCAAGACCCTCGCGTTCGGCCTGCCGATGCTCGCCCGCACCGCCGGCCTCAAGGCGGAGCCGCGCATGCCGCTGGCCCTCGTCCTCGTGCCGACCCGTGAGCTCGCCCAGCAGGTCACCGACGCCCTCACTCCGTACGCGGGCGCCGTCAGGCTCCGCCTGACCACCGTCGTCGGCGGCATGTCGATCTCCCGCCAGGCGTCTTCCCTGCGCCGCGGCGCGGACGTCGTAGTGGCGACGCCCGGCCGCCTCAAGGACCTCATCGAGCGCGGCGACTGCGACCTGTCCGAGGTGCGGATCACCGTCCTCGACGAGGCCGACCAGATGGCCGACATGGGCTTCATGCCGCAGGTCACGGCGCTCCTCAAGCAGGTCGCCCCGGGCGGTCAGACCATGCTGTTCTCGGCGACGCTCGACCGGAACGTGGACCGGCTCGTCCGGCAGTTCCTGACCGACCCGGTCGTCCACTCCGTGGACCCGTCGGCGGGCGCCGTCACCACGATGGAGCACCACGTCCTCCACGTGCTCGACGAGACCGACAAGAAGGCCGTCACCGCGCGCATCGCCGCCCGCGAAGGCCGCGTGATCCTCTTCGTCGACACCAAGCGGTCCGCCGACCGGCTCGCCAAGCGGCTCCTCGCCAGCGGTGTCCTCGCGGCGCCGCTGCACGGCGGACGCTCGCAGCCGCAGCGCAACCGCACCCTGGAGCAGTTCAAGGACGGCCGGGTCACGGCCCTCGTCGCCACGAACGTCGCCGCCCGCGGCATACATGTCGACGACCTCGGCCTCGTCGTGAACGTCGACCCGCCGACCGAGCACAAGGACTACCTGCACCGCGGCGGCCGGACCGCCCGCGCCGGTGAGTCCGGCAGCGTCGTCACGCTGGTCCTGCCCGAGCAGAAGCGCGACGTCACGCGCCTGATGCGGGACGCGGGCATCCGTCCGCAGACCACGCAGGTCAAGTCCACCGATGAGGAGCTCGTCCGCATCACCGGCGCGCGGGAGCCCTCCGGCGTCCCCGCCGTCATCGAGGTCCCGGAGCCGACCGCTCCGGCTTCCTCCGGAGCCCGTCAGTCGCGGCGCAGCCGGGGCGGCAGCGGACGCGGCCAGGGCGGCGGCCAGGCGGGGCGTGCCCAGGGCGGGCGCGCGCAGGCCGGGCGCGGCGAAGGCGGCGGTCAGGGCGGCGGGCGCGGCCAGGCCGTCCAGGGCGGTCGCTCCCAGGGCGCCGGTGGCCGGGGCCAGGGTGGCCGTGGCCAGGGCGGTCCCGGGCAGGGCGGCGCCGGTCAGAGCGCCGGCGGTCGTGGCGGCCGGTCGCGGCGCGGTCCGCGTGACGCCGGGCGCGGCGCGGCAGCGTAAGCGGTACCCCAGCTGAGCGGCGGGGCGGTGGGACGAGGCGAACAGCCCTCGCCCCACCGCCCCGCTTCGCGTTCGCGTCAGTGTTCGCGTCCGTGTCGGTCTCAGCGTCCGCGTCAGTCGACCAGCCGGTGGCGCAGGGCCGCGACGGTGTCCAGGTCGAGGCCGAGCCCCTGCGAGACGTACCGGCCCAGGCTGCCGTAGTCCGCCCGCGCCTGGTCGAGAGCCGCCGACAGATACTCCCTACGGACCTCCTGGAGCGGGATCAGCAGGTCCGGGTTGAGCATCATGCCGGACTGCTTCAGCCCGTCGCGGACCTTCGCGTCGTACGCGGCACGGAACGCGTTCGACGCCAAGTAGTCGTCCACGGCGCTCCGTTCGGGCACGCCGAGCAGGAGCAGCAGGACGTACGTCGTCCAGCCCGTGCGGTCCTTCCCCGACGTGCAGTGGTACAGGAGCGCGCCCCGGCCGCCGGTGCCGTACGCGGCGTCGCGCAGTGTGGCCGCGAACCGCGCGCGGTTGTCCGCGTCCGACACGAACCGCGGATACACGCTCCGCATGAACGCGGCCGCCCGGCCGCCGCCGAGCATCTCCTCCTGCCGAGCCGGGTCCTTGGAACTGATCGCGGCCATCATCTGCGCGTACAGGCCGTTGTCGGATACGGGTCGTGACTGCGGGGTGAGGCCGGCAGGGAGGCGGTCCGCGCCGTCGTACTGGATCTCCACCGGCACCCGGTAGTCGACCACCCGGCGCAGGCCGAGGCCCGAGAGTGTCGTGAGGTCGGCGTCGGTGAGCTTGGACAGGGCGTCGGCGCGGTAGACGAGTCCCTGGCGGACGCGACCGCCGCCGAGGACCCGGTAGCCGCCCACGTCACGGACGTTGACCGCGCCCTGGAGGGAGACGTGCCGGATCGGCGGGTCCTGGTACGGGCGACGCCGTCCGGCGGCGGTGGCACCGGGTGCGACGGCCGCGGCCGTCAGGGTGGTGATTGCGGCGCCGACGAGGGCGCGTCTGGACACAGTGCGTGGCATCGCTGAACTCCCTTGCGGGAAGCGGGATCACCCTGGGGTAGGCAGGGTGCCGAGCACGTGCCGGGCCTCGGACATCACGCGGGTGACGAGCTCCTCACAGCTCGGGAGGTCCTCGATCACCCCCGCGACCTGGCCCGATGCCATGACGCCGAGGTCGGTGCGGCCCTCGACCATGGACGCCTTGAGGAGCATGGGGGTGTTCGCGGCGAGCAGGACCTGGCTCCACGACAGATCCTTGCCGTGCTTCATCGCCAGTCCGTCGCGGACCATCTGCGGCCAGCTCAGGCCCGACAGCTTCCTGAACCCGGCGGCCCGCCGCACGGCCTGCGCGAGCGCGCGCGTACGCCCCGCCCGCTCCAGCGAGTCGACGAGATCCGTACGCAGCATGCGGTGCGGCAGCCCGTCCACGGCCGTCGTCACCGTGACGTCCTTGACCGTGGCCGCCAGATACCTGGCCTTCACCGCGTCGGGGACGGTCGAGTCGGAGGTGAGCAGGAAACGGGTGCCCATGGCGACGCCGGCCGCCCCGTACGCGAGGGCGGCGACCAGGCCGCGCCCGTCGTGGAACCCGCCCGCGCCGATCACGGGGATGTCCACGGCGTCGACGACCTGCGGCAGCAGCACCGTCGTCGTGACGTCCCCCGTGTGTCCGCCGCCCTCGCCGCCCTGCACGATGACGGCGTCCGCGCCCCACGCGGCGACCTTCTCGGCATGGCGCCGGGCACCGATGGAAGGGATGACGACGACGCCCGCGTCCTTCAGCTCGGCGATCAGGTCACGGGACGGCGCGAGCGCGAACGAGGCGACCCGCACGCCCTCGTCGATGATCACCCGCACGCGGTCCCGCGCGTCACCGGCGTCCGCGCGCAGATTGACCCCGAAGGGTTCGTCCGTACGGGACTTCACCTCGCGCACCGCCGACCTGAGCTGGTCGAGGGTCATGGTGGCGGACGCCAGGATGCCGAGCGCCCCGGCGTTCGCCGACGCCGACACGAGGCGCGGGCCCGCGACCCAGCCCATGCCGGTCTGTACGAGCGGGTGGCGGACGCCGACCAGCTTGGTGAACGCGGTCTCGACGGTCGCCTCGCTCATACGGGCCTGACCTCGCGGTCGCGCAGGCCCTTCGGGTCGATGACCTCGCGGATCAGCCGCAGCTCCTCCGGGGTGGGCTCGCGCGTGTACGGCACGTCGCCCCCGTCCGGCAGGACCAGCGGGAAGCCGGTCGCCGCGATCACCTCGTCGACGGTGACGCCGGGGTGCACCGACGCGAGCCGCATCGAGCGGTCCGGCGTCTCGAAGTCGAAGACGCCGAGGTTCGACACGACGCGCGGGACGCGGTGGTAGCGCGTCGCCGACGGTCCCGCCGCGGCGGCGCTGTCGTACCCGACCCCGCTGATCATGTCGACCTTCTCGACGAACACGCGCGCGGAGTGCTTCGGGACCCAGTAACTCACCGGATTGTTGAGGGTGTTGACGGGTGCGCCGCGGACCCCGAGCAGCTGGCGGGCGGGGCGGTCCCAGTCGCCGATGCACGAGATGTTCTGGTTGCCGTGCCGGTCGATCTGGCTCGCGCCCATCATCACGTGGCGCCTGCCGCCGGTGACCATGGTGAGGTGCTGACGGTACGGAAGCCAGCCCTCCGGCTCCCCGCCGAGCCCCACGGTCATCGCCTCGCCGTCGGTGAGGAGGAGATCGGGGGAGAAGGTGCGCTTGGCGAGGCGTGCCCCGACGGAGGGGATCAGCCCCATGGGGCTCGCCAGGATCTCACCGCTGTCGCGCCAGGCGTCGGCACAGGCGATGGCGCAGTATTCGGCCCGGGTGGGGGTGGTGCTTGCCACGGGAGTGGTTGCCGTCGCCGGTGCGGATGGGGGAGCGGTCGCGGTGGCCGGCGCCGCCTGCTCCTCCTGCTCCGCGTGCCAGTTCCGTACGGCTTCCTGGTAGCTCTTCTCGTCGCCGCGCGCGGGCAGGAAGCGCTCGGCGAACTCGGGCCAGGGCGTGGACGCGTACAGCTTCTGGAACGCCTCGTCCCGCCCGTAGTCGGGGGCGCACGACGTGAAGTGCGCGCCGTTCGGCGTCTCGACCACGCCGGTGACCGCGTGCCGCTTGACGAGGAGGGTCTGCGGAACGGTGTCCCCGACGTCCCCGAATCCCTCCACCAGCTCCTCGCACGACATGTACGCCGTGTCGGCCGCCTCGCAGAACAGGTCGTCGAAGTACGGGTCGGGGCCCAGGTACTGGCCGTTTCCGTGCCGGTCCGCGCGGTTCATGTGGACGAGCGCCGCGTCCATACGCAGCGCCGGCATCGCGACCAGCGTCTCCCCGTCCTCATACGGCGAATCGACCGTCTTCAGCCCGGGGTTGACGCGCATGACGTCCGAGCCGATGCCGGCCCGCACCGGGATGAAGGGGAGCCGGTTCGCCGCGGCGTGCAGGCCCCACATGAACATCGCCTCGTCGACCTCCGTCAGTGCGAACGCGCCGCGCTGGCGGGCCTCGCGGAAGTGCGGTTCGAGCGGGATCGAGTCGAGGGTCACGAACGCGGTGACCAGCTTGCGGATCTTCCCGGCGGCGGCGAGCAGGCCGACGTCCGGGCCGCCGTACGCGACGACGGTGAGATCCGTGACGTCGCTGCGCAGCAGGGCCCGTACGAGGGCCATGGGCTTGCGGCGCGAGCCCCAGCCGCCGATGCCGATGGTCATGCCGCTGCGGAGCCGGGCGACGACGTCCTCGGGCGTCATGGTCTTGTCCGTCACTTGGCTTCCCCCTTGCTCGCCGTGTTCGTGTTCGTGTTCGTGCCTGGGTCTGCGGTGGTACTTGTGTCGGTGCCTGTGCCGAACGTGTCGCGGATGCGGTCCGCGACGCCGCTGAGGTTCGCCTCGAAGGTGAAACCCTGTTCGAAGCGGTAGCTCCGGCGAACGTCGACGGGGTCGATGCCGTTGATCGCGGCCTTGGCGAGGCGGATGAGCGAGCCGTCCTTGCGGGCGATCTCGCGGGCCAGGTCCAGGGCGGCGGCCCGCAGTTCGGCGCGCGGCACGACCTTCCAGACGGAGCCGTGCGCGTGCAGCTCCTGGGCCGTCGCCGTGCGCGAGGTGTAGTAGAGGGCGCGCATCAGGTGCTGCGGCACGAGTCTGGCGAGATGGGTCGCGGCGCCGAGCGCTCCGCGGTCGAGCTCGGGGAGGCCGAACGTGGCGTCGTCCGAGGCGACGATCGCGTCCGCGTTGCCCACGAGGCCGATGCCGCCGCCCAGACAGAAGCCGTTGACGGCGGCGACGACCGGAACCTCGCACTCGTACACGGCCGCGAAGGCCTCGTAGCAGCCGCGGTTCGCGCCGATGAGGGCGCTGTGGCCGCCGGACGCCGTGTCGCGCTGCATCTCCTTGATGTCGACGCCCGCGTTGAACCCCCGGCCCTCGGAGGCGAGGACGACGCAGCGCACGTCCGGGTCGCGGCCCGCCGCGCGCAGGGCGTCGGCCAGGTCGTACCAGCCCCGCACCGGCAGCGCGTTGACCGGAGGGAAGTCCACCGTGACGACGGCGATCCCCTTTTCGGGTGAGGAGGTGGAGACACCCATGGCGTTCAGCTACCTTTCCACCTAACGTTTGTTTGGTAGGAAGGTAGCAGGCGATGGGGACGAGCGGAATGGACCTGGGGTGGATGACATGGATCTGAGCTCAAGGCCCCTGAAGGGGAAGGTCGCGGTCGTCACCGGGGGCACCCGGGGCGTGGGGGCCGGGATCGCGGGGGCGTTCGTGCGGGCCGGGGCGGACGTCGTGGTGTGCGCGCGCAGACCCCCCGAAGAGCCGCTGCCCGGCTGCGAGTTCATCCCGGTCGACCTGCGGGACGGTCCGGCCGTACGGCGCCTTTTCGCGGGCCTCGACCGGGTGGACGTGCTGGTGAACAACGCGGGAGGCACGCCGTACCGCCTGCTCGGTGAGTCCGACGCGGACCGGCACGCGCGCGTGGTCGAGCTCAATCTCACCGCGCCCATGACGGCGTCGCTGGCCGCGCGGGAGCAACTGCGGCGCACGCGCGGGTCGGTCGTGATGATCGGCAGTGTGAGCGGGGCCAGACCCTCGCCGGGCACGGCGGCGTACGGGGCGGCCAAGGCGGGCCTGGAGAACCTGGCGCGCTCGATGGCGGTGGAGTGGGCGCCGGAAATACGGGTGAACACGCTGGTCCTCGGGATGGTGCGCACCGAGTTGTCCCATCTGCACTACGGGGACGAGGAGGGCGTGGCGGCGGTGGGGCGCACGGTGCCGGTCGGCCGCCTCGCCGAGCCCTCGGAGATCGGGGACGCGGCGGTGTTCCTCGCCTCGGACGCGGCGTCGTACATCACGGGGGCGAGCTTGCTGGTGCACGGAGGCGGGGAGCGGCCGGCATTCCTGGACGCGGCAACTGTCAACAAGGAGGCGTGACATGGAGAAGGGCATGGGAGCGGATATGGCTGCGGGTATGGGTGCGGGTGCTGGTTCGGGGCTGTGTGCGGGGCGGGTCGTGGTCGTGACGGGGGCCGGGCGCGGTCTGGGGCGTGCGCACGCGCTGGCGTTCGCCGCCGAGGGAGCGCGGCTGGTGGTCAACGACCTGGGGGTGGGCCTGGACGGGGCCCTGGCGCCGGACAGTCCGGCGGCCCAAGTGGTCGAGGAGATACGGGCCCTGGGCGGCGAGGCCGTCGCCCACGGCGGTGACATCGCGACCACGGACGGCGCCGCGTCCCTCGTCGCCACGGCCCTCGACACCTTCGGACGCCTGGACACGCTCGTCAACAACGCGGGCTTTCTCCGCGACCGGATGCTGGTCAACCTCGACGAGGACGACTGGGACGCGGTCATGCGCGTGCATCTCAAGGGCCACTTCCTGCCGTTGAAGCACGCGGCGGCGCACTGGCGGGCCGAGGCGAAGGCAGGCAGGACCCCCTCGGCGCGGGTGGTGAACACGTCGTCGGGGGCGGGTCTCCTCGGCTCGGTGGGCCAGGGCAACTACAGCGCGGCGAAGGCCGGCATCGTGGGTCTCACCCTGGTCGCCGCGGCGGAGATGGGGCGGTACGGGGTGCAGGTGAACGCGGTCGCGCCGGCGGCCCGCACCCGCATGACGGAGGCGACGTTCGCCGGCGCGATGGCCGCGCCCGAGGACGGCTTCGACGCGATGGCCCCGGAGAACGTGTCGCCGGTGGTGGTGTGGCTCGGATCGTCCACCAGCGACGGCGTGACCGGCCGCGTCTTCGAGGCGGAGGCCGGCCGCATCACCGTCATGGAGGGCTGGCGCCCGGGGCCCACCGCCGACAAGGCGGCGCGCTGGACCCCGACCGAGGCCGGCGAGGCGGCGAGGGAACTCCTCGGCAGGGCGGAGGCGCCGGGAGCGGTCTACGGGAGCGGGTGACGCCGCCCCCGTAGGGGCGTGCCCCGCCCCTACGGGCCCGCCGGCACCTTCCCGCTCAGCGGGAATCCGGTCTCCCTCCACGTCCCGGCTCCGGCCTACCGTCTGGCCCACCGCGGTGCACCGCACCGCACCGCGGGCCAGACCGTCACCCCAAGGAGCCGAGATGCTTGACGTCCGGAGTCGGCAGGAGGCCGCAGGCCTGCTGCGTCGCGCCGAGCTCGGCCGCAGTCCCGTCGCGCCCCTGGCCGGCGCGTTCGAGGGCATCGGCACCGAGGACGCGTACGAGATCCAGCTGATCAACATCCGGCACAGGACCGCCCTGGGCGCCCAGGTCACCGGGCACAAGGTGGGCCTCTCGTCGCCGGTGATGCAGCGCATGATGGGCGTCGACGAACCCGACTACGGCCATCTCCTCGACGACATGGAGCTGCACGAGGACCGGCCCGTCGACACCGTCCGCTACTGCGCACCCCGCGTCGAGGTCGAGATCGGATTCGTACTGGGCGACGACCTGCCCGGCGAGGGCTGCACCCCGGCCGACGTCCTCTCCGCGACCGAACGCGTCGTGCCCGCACTGGAGTTGATCGACAGCCGGATCGCCGACTGGCGCATCACCATCGCCGACACGATCGCCGACAACGCCTCGTCCGCCGGTTACGTCATCGGCGCCGGCCGGGACCCGCGCGACCTCGACCTCAAGGCCGTCGAGGCCAAGCTCACCTGCGACGATGAGGAGATCGCGCAGGGCCGCGGTGACGCCGTGCTCGGCGACCCGGCCGTCTCCGTCGCCTGGCTGGCCCGCACCGTCGCCCGCTTCGGCGTCCCCCTGCGCAAGGGGCACGTCATCCTCCCCGGCTCCTGCACCCGCGCCGTCGATGCCGAGGCGGGCCGCACCTACACCGCCGAGTTCACCGGACTCGGCGCCGTATCGCTCTCGTTCCGATGACCCCGACGGGTCCGCTGACTCTGCTGAGGTACGTATGACTGCGAAGAAGGTCACCGCCGCGATCGTCGGCTCCGGGAACATCGGCACCGACCTCCTCCACAAGCTCCACCGCTCCCCGTACATCGAGCCGCGCTGGATGATCGGAGTCGACCCGGACAGCGCGGGCCTCGCGTGGGCGCGGGAGACGGGCGTCGAGGCGAGCCACGAGGGCGTCGGGCATCTCCTCGCCCAGGACGAACTGCCCGACCTCGTCTTCGAGGCGACCAGCGCCCACGTCCACCGCGCCAACGCCCCGCGCTACGCCGAGCTGGGCATCAGGGCCATCGACCTGACCCCGGCCGCCGTCGGCCCCGCCGTGGTCCCGCCCGCGAACCTCACCGCGCATCTCGACGCCCCCAACATCAACATGATCACCTGTGGCGGCCAGGCCACCATCCCCATGGTGTACGCGGTCTCACGCGTCGTCCCCGTCGCGTACGCGGAGATCGTGGCGTCCGTCGCCTCGGTGTCCGCGGGGCCCGGCACCCGAGCGAACATCGACGAGTTCACCCGTACGACGTCCCGCGGCATCGAGGAGATCGGCGGCGCCGCGCGCGGCAAGGCGATCATCATCCTCAACCCGGCCGAGCCCCCCGTCATCATGCGTGACACCGTCTTCTGCGCCATCCCCGAGGACGCCGACCGGGACGCGATCACGCTCTCCGTGAAGGAGATCGCCGAGAGCGTGGCGACGTACGTACCGGGCTACCGGCTGCGCACGGAACCGCAGTTCGACGATCCCTCACCCATGAACGGAGGGATGGCGCGCGTCGCGATCTTCCTGGAGGTGGAGGGCGCGGGCGACTTCCTGCCGCCGTACGCAGGAAACCTCGACATCATGACCGCCGCCGCGACGAAGGTCGGCGAGGAGCTCGCAAAGGGGATCAGCAAGTGAAGCCGTACTCCGACACCCAAGTGAAGCCGTACTCCGACACCCTCGACATCCGCGTCACCGACTCCTCGCTGCGCGACGGTTCGCACGCCAAGCGGCACCAGTTCACCGCTGACGACGTGCGCGGCATCGTCGGCGCCCTCGACGGCGCGGGCCTCCCCGTCATCGAGGTCACGCACGGCGACGGCCTCGGCGGCTCGTCCTTCAACTACGGGTTCTCGAAGACGCCCGAGCAGGAACTCATCAAGGCCGCCGTCGACGCGGCGCGCAATGCGAAGATCGCGTTCCTGATGCTGCCGGGGCTCGGTGTGAAGGACGACATCCGGGCCGCGCACGGAAACGGCGCGAGCGTGTGCCGCATCGCCACGCACTGCACCGAGGCCGACGTCTCCGTCCAGCACTTTCAACTCGCCCGCGAGATGGACCTGGAGACCGTCGGGTTCCTGATGATGGCGCACTCCACGACCCCCGAGCGCCTCGCCGCCCAGGCCAGGATCATGGCCGACGCCGGCTGCCAGTGCGTGTACGTCGTCGACTCGGCCGGCGCCCTGGTGATGGACGACGTCACCGACCGGGTCTCCGCGCTCGTCGCCGAGCTGGGCGACGACGCGCAGGTCGGCTTCCACGGACACGAGAACCTGGGCCTGGGCGTGGGCAATTCCGTCGCCGCCGTGCGCGCCGGGGCGCTGCAGATCGACGGTTCGACGCGGCGGCTCGGCGCGGGCGCGGGCAACACGCCCGTCGAGGCGTTCGCCGCCGTCTGCCACAAGATGGGCATCCGTACGGGCATCGACGTACTGAAGATCATCGACGCGGCCGAGGACGTCGTACGGCCCGTCATGGACGACGAGTGCCTGCTCGACCGGATGTCCCTCCTGATGGGGCACGCCGGCGTCTACTCCAGCTTCCTCAAGCACGCCTACCGGCAGGCGGAGCGCTACGGCGTCTCCGGCGCCGAGATCCTGCTGCGCGCCGGGGAGCGTCGCCTCGTCGGCGGTCAGGAGGACCAGCTCATCGACATCGCCGTCGAACTCGCGGCACGCGACTGAAGGGCAGGACACGCGACATGACCGCACAGCAGCAAGAGGTCCGCGTCATCGAGGCAGCCGCACCGCCGGCCCGCTACGCCCGCGGCTGGCACTGCCTGGGCCTGGCCGCGGCCTTCCGGGAAGGCGGCCCGCACGAGATCGAGGCGTTCGGCACGAAGCTCGTCGTCTTCCGCGGGGAGCCCGTGGCGGGAGGTCCCGACCGTCTGCACGTCCTCAACGCCTACTGCCCCCACATGGGCGGCAACCTCGCCCACGGCACCGTCAAGGGCAACGCCATCGCCTGCCCGTTCCACGACTGGCGCTGGGCTGGTGACGGGCGCTGCGCCGGCATCCCGTACGCGCGCCGCGTCCCGCCGCGCGCCAGGACCCGCGCCTGGACCACCCTCGAACGCAACGGGCAGCTCTACGTGTGGCACGACCCCGAGGGCAATGAGCCCCCGCCCGGCGTCACCATCCCGGAGATCGAGGGCTTCGGCAGCCCCGAGTGGTCGGACTGGTCCTGGAGCGCCCTGCGCGTAGAGAACGCCAACTGCCGCGAGATCGTGGACAACGTCGTAGACATGGCGCACTTCTTCTACGTCCACTACGCGTTCCCGAACTACTTCAAGAACATCTTCGACGGCCATGTCGCCACCCAGTACATGGAGTCCACGCCACGCGGCGACGTCGAGCTCGGCACCCTGTCCACCGGCGGCGGCCTGCGCTCCGACGCCTCGTACTTCGGGCCCTCGTACATGATCGACAAGCTGTGGAGCGATGTCGGGGGAGGTGTCGAGATGGAGTCCGTCCTCATCAACTGCCATTACCCGATCGACGAGAACAGCTTCATGCTCATGTACGGCACGATCGTCAGGAAGCTGCCCGGCATGAGTGACGAGCAGGCCGCCGACGTCGCGCGGCTCACCTCGGAAGGGCTCGCGGTCGGCTTCGAGCAGGACGTCGAGATCTGGCGGAACAAGACCCGCATCGACAACCCCCTCCTCACCGAGGAGGACGGCCCGGTCTACCAACTGCGCCGCTGGTACGAGCAGTTCTACGTGGACGCCGCCGACGTCAAGGATGAGATGGTGCGGCGCTTCGAGTTCGAGATCGACACCGAGCGGGCGACCGCGGCCTGGCGCGCGGAGGTCGAGCAGAACCTCGCCCGACGGGAGGCCGACTGATGCGGCCCGTCCGGTGCGCGGCCTGCGGCAACGAGGTCCTGTGCGAGAAGTTCAGCCCCGCCCACACCCAGATCCAGTGGACCGGGGCGGCGGCCGAGGTCTGCCCGATCATCGCGGAGCGCGTCGCGGCCGGCGAGCTGAGCGCGCGGGTACGGGGCTGCGCTCCGCTGCGGGCGACCATCGACGTGGCGGTCGCGAGCGGACTCCTGGAGGTCGCGGATGCCTAGCGTGAGGGTCCGGGTCGCCGAGGTGATACGGGAGACGGCCGATGCGGTCTCTCTCGTCCTGGACGCACAACTCCCGTACAAACCCGGCCAGTTCATGACCGTACGGCTGCCCGGTGGCGGGGCCCGCTGTTACTCGCTGGCCAGCTCCCCGCACACCGGCGAACCCATGAAGGTGACGGTGAAGAGGGTCGCCGGGGGAGCCGGTTCGGGCTGGATCTGCGAGCGCGTCGCACCCGGCGACGAGCTGGAGGTCCTGCCGCCCGCCGGCACGTTCACCCCGCCCGACCTCGACCGGGACCTGCTGCTCGTGGCGGGCGGCAGCGGCATCACACCCGTCGTCTCCATCGCCAAGTCGGCCCTCGCCGCGGGCCGCGGCCGGGTCGCCCTCCTGTACGCCAACCGCGACGAGGAGTCGGTCATCTTCCGCGAGGAACTCCGGCTCCTGGGAGTCGAGTTCGCAGGTCGGCTCACCGTCGTGCACTGGCTGGAAACCCTCCAGGGCCTGCCCACGGCCGCGGCCCTGCGCGCACCGCTCGCGCCGTACGCGGGCCGTGACGCCTATCTGTGCGGGCCCGCGCCCCTGATGGACGCGGCCGAGCAGGCGCTGCGGGCGGTGGGCGGGCGGTCCGTGCGCAGGGAGCGGTACTTCTCGCTCGGCGACGACGTGTTCGCCGAGCGCCGGGACCAGGCCGCCGGTGTGGACCCGGCCGAGCAGGCCGCCGACGACCACTGCCTCCACGTCGAACTCGACGGCGAGGAGCGGGAAGTGGCGTGGCCCGCCGGGACGCCCCTGCTCGACGCCCTGCTCGCCGCAGGCGTCGACGCCCCCTTCTCGTGCCGCGAGGGCGCGTGCAGCGCGTGCTGCTGCCGGGTCACCGAGGGGGAGGTCACGATGGAGCGGAACGAGATCCTCGA
The DNA here is from genome assembly GCF_044748025.1 of Streptomyces sp. NPDC090032. Classification (NCBI taxonomy): domain Bacteria; kingdom Bacillati; phylum Actinomycetota; class Actinomycetes; order Kitasatosporales; family Streptomycetaceae; genus Streptomyces; species Streptomyces sp. NPDC090032. The sequence continues at coordinate 56,201 of NZ_JBIVFF010000011.1, forward strand.
CCAGCGGGACCTCGACGACGGGTACATACTCGCGTGCCAGGCGCTGCCGGTGTCGGACGCGGTGGGGGTCACGTACTCCTGAGGTGCGTACTCCTGAGGTGCCCGCGTTCTTGACCGGGGGCACCGGCGTCGGCCGGGGGGTGCCCGTGTCGGTCCGGGGTTCCCGCGTTGACCGGAGGTTCCCGCGTCGGCAGGGACGGTGCGGCCTACATCCACTCACTCGTCCGCAGCCACCCCATCATGTTGTCCATCCCCTGCTCGGAGACGCCCGGCGCGCAGCTCGGGGGTGGCGCCGAGCGGGTCGCGCGCCCGGGCCCGTACAGGTCGCGCCAGACCGAGCGGGCGCAGGCGAGCACGGCGGGCGCGAGGCGTTCCAGGTCGCGCTGGGCCGTCAGGCCCTTGCCGGACAGGGAGATCGCGGCGACGGCCCGGCCCGCGCCGCGCAGCGGGGCCGCGACGCAGACGACGTCGCGGTGGCTCTCCTCGTGGTCGAAGGCGACGCCCCGGTCGCGGGCCGCGGCGAGCGCGGACCGCAGCGCCGTCGGATGCGTGAGGGTGCGTGGTGTGCGGGGGCGCAGCCCGTACGCGAGGGCGGCCTCGACGGTGGCCGGGTCGCTGAACGCGAGAACGGCCTTGCCGGCGGCCGTGCAGTACGCGGGCATGCGGCCACCGACCCGCGAAGGCACCGACGTGTCGTGCAGGCCGCCGATCCGCTCCAGGCAGACCACTTCGGCGCCGTCGAGGACGTACAGGTGCACCAGGTGCCCGGTCGACTCGTGCAGCGCGTGCAGCCGGGGGAGCGCCGCCCGCCGCAGCCGGTTGTGGTGGGCGGCGAGCGCGCCGAGTTCGAGCATCCCCATGCCCATCCGGTAGTCGCGGCCCTCCCGGTCCAGCCAGCCGAGCCGCACCAGCTGGTCGAGGATGCGGTGGGCGGAGGACCGGGGAATCCCGGAGCGCCGGATCACCTCGGTGAGGGAGAGACGCGGCTGCGCGCCGTCGAAGGCGCCGAGCACCTTCGCGGCCTTCTCCAGGAGAGAGGGCGCGGTGCCCTCGACGATCCCGGTCTGCTCGGGCATGGCTGAACCCCCAGGACAACAGGGCGCATCCGCGACATTGCGGGCGCGTTGACGACCTCGCGCCGACCTTGCCACGCACCCTCGCCCGAGGGGAAGAGCCGGGAGCCATGTATTTCGGTTCGGCATACCTGTGCGTGCGCGTATCGCCGTCGTGCCGCGCTCCGGGGAACCCACCGTGGTTCCCGTCGAGGTGCCCGCTGTGGTTCCCGTCGTGGTTCCCGCTCAGCGGGAACCACCCGTTCTCGGCCCGCGGGAGGCGGGCGTACGGTCCAGCCACTCGAACCCGCACCCAGGAGAGGGCCCTCGCATGAGCGAATTCCCGGCCACCGCAGCCGCCGTACTCGAAGCGGTCCGCGCCCTCGCGCCGGCGCTGCGTGAACGCGCCGCCGAGGCGGAGGCGCTGCGCAAGGTGCCCGACACCTCGATCAAGGACCTGGAGCAGACCGGCTTCTTCCGGCTCCTCCAGCCCCGGGCCCACGGCGGATTCGCCGCCGACCCGGCCGTCTTCTACGCCGCCGTCCGCGAGATCGCCCGGGCCTGCGGCTCCACCGGCTGGGTCGCGTCCGTCGTCGGCGTGCACCCCTGGCACGTCGCGCTCTACGACCCGCGCGCCCAGGAAGAGGTGTGGGGCGCCGACCCGTCGACCCGGATCTGCTCCTCGTACGCGCCGACCGGCAAGGTCACCCCCGTCGACGGCGGCTTCCGCATCAGCGGCTCCTGGAGCTTCTCCTCCGGCTGCGACCACGCGGACTGGGCGCTGCTCGGCGGCCTCGTCCTGGACGCGGACGGCCGGCCCGTCGACATGCGGACGTTCCTCGTGCCGCGCGCCGAGTACCGCATCGACGACGTGTGGGACACCGTCGGCCTGCGCGGCACCGGCTCCAACAACGTCGTGTGCGAGGACGTGTTCGTGCCCGAGCACCGCGCCCTCAGCTTCGGCCCCGTCACGGCCCTGAACGTGCCGGGCCACGAGGTCAACCCGGAGCCGCTCTACCGCCTCCCGTACGCCGCCGTCTTCACCACCACCATCTCCACCCCCATCGTCGGCATCGCCGAGGGCGCCCTCGACGCGTACGTGGAGGCCACCCGCAAGCGCTTCCGTGTCTCCTACGGCCAGCAGGTCGCCGAGGACCCCTTCGCGCAGGTCCGCATCGCCCGTGCCGCCTCCGACATCGACGCCGCCGGTCTTCAACTCCAGCGCAACATCAGCGAGTTGTACGCATGTGCCGAACGCGGCGAGGAACTTCCGATGCCGCTGCGCGCCCGCGCCCGCCGCGACCAGGTCCTCGCCACCGAACGCGCCGTCGCCGCCGTCGACCTCCTCATGGAGAACTCGGGCGGCGGCGCCCTGCGCACCGGCCCCAACCCGGTCCAGCGCGCCTGGCGCGACGTCCACACCGGCCGCGGTCACGCCGCCAACGACCCCGAGCGCGCCCTCGTCCTCTCCGGCCAGAGCGCCCTCGGCCTCGACATCCAGGACACGATGCTGTGAATCCTCCCCCCAGCTGAGGCAAGGGGATTCCTGGCTCACGCTGCCTGCGGACCGGCGGTCCCACAGGTCTTCCACGATCAACACCAGCCGGGTTGAAACCAGCCCGGTTCGATGCGGCAAAGCTTGGAGGTGCATGTGCTGTCTTGGTTCTCGATCAGCACCGTGTACGCGCTTGGTTCTCGCAACGTACGTCGATCAGCTTATCCAGCGGTCCTTCGCCCTGAGAGCGAAACCTCGGCTCTTGGCCTGCTCGGCATGAGTCCGATTCCACCCCAGCCTGTGGGCCGGGACATCCTCGGAGGCATCCGGTGAACACCTTGACCCACGAAGCGACTTCGCGGACCGCCAAAACCGCGGGCCTCACGCTCCACTACCACGAGGCGGGCCCCGACGCCCCGGACGCCCCCGTCGTGATCATGCTGCACGGCGGCGGTCCCGGCGCCTCCGGCTGGTCCAACTTCGGCCGCAACCTGCCGGTCTTCGCCGGGCACTTCCGTACCCTCCTGATCGACCAGCCCTGCTACGGCGCCTCCGACAAGCCCGAGCCCACCAAGGACTTCTTCTCCTTCGCGGCCGACGCCGTGGCCGCCCTCATGGACGAACTCGCCATCAGCCGGGCGCACTTCGTGGGGAACTCCCTCGGCGGCGGCACCGCGACCCGGATGGCCCTCGACCACCCGGACAAGGTCGGCAAGCTCCTCCTGATGGGGCCGGGCGGCATCTCCGTCAACCTGTTCGCGCCCGACCCGACCGAGGGCATCAAGAAGCTCTTCGCGTTCAACGGCTCGGGCGAGCCGACCCGCGCCATGATGCGGGACTTCCTCACCACCCTCGCGTACGACGCCTCGATCGTCACCGACGCGTTCGTCGAGGAGCGCTACGCGCAGGCCACCGACCCCGAGGCCAAGCTCGGCAACGACCGCATGGCCGCGTCCTTCGCCAAGTGGCCCGCCGACACGATGCTGTGGCGCGAGGCCCACCGCATCACCGCGCCCACCCTCCTCACCTGGGGCCGCGAGGACCGCGTCAACCCGCTCGACGGCGCGCTGGTCGCCCTCAAGACCATCCCCGACGCGCGCCTGCACGTCTTCCCGCACTGCGGCCACTGGGCGCAGACCGAGCGGTTCGACGAGTTCAACCGCCTCGCCGTCGACTTCTTCCGCCACTAGCCACCAGCCACGCCGCTGGTCACCAGTCCCACCAGGCACGCCACCAGCCAAGCCACTGGTCCCCACCCACCAGTCTCCGAAAGGCCCGCAGCCATGGACATCCGCTCTCTGGGCTTCCTCCGCATCGAGACCGCGAAGCTCGCCGAGTGGCGCACCTACGTCATCGACATCCTCGGGATGACCGAGGGCGCCGACTCGACGGACACGGTCCTGCACGCCCGGATCGACGACCGCATCCGCCGCCTGTCCTTCGTGGCGGGCGAACACGACCGGCTCCTGTCCGCCGGCTTCGAGGTCGCGAACGCGCGAGCGCTCGCCGAAGCCGCCACCGAACTCGAAGCGGCCGGCGTCGCCGTCAAGCACGCCGACGACGCCACCCTCGCCGACCGCCGCGTCCAGGGCCTCATCCACTGCGAGGACCCGGCCGGCAACCCCCTGGAGATCTACTGGGGCCAGGCCCAGGACCACACCCCGCTCGCCGCGCCCTACGGCAACCGCTTCGTCACCGGCGACCACCTCGGCCTCGGCCACGTCGTCATGCCGGCCCCCGACATGGAAGCCGCCGTCGACTTCTACGAGAACCTTCTCGGCTTCCAGCTCCGCGACCGCATGAAGCTGCCGCCCGTCGCCGTGCCCACGGGGAAGCCGGGCCAGGACTTCTACTGGATGAACTTCCTCAGCCCGGGCGCCCGCCACCACAGCCTCGGCTTGTACCCGGGTGAACTCCCGCCCGGCATCGTGCACTTCATGGTCGAGCTGGAGCGTCTCGACGACGTCGGCTTCTGCCTGGACCGCATGAACGCGGCCGGCATCCCCATCGCCTCCACCCTCGGCCGGCACTCCAACGACCACATGGTGTCGTTCTACGCGCAGGCTCCCGGCGGCTTCCAGGTCGAGTACGGCTGGGACGGTCTTGTCGTCGACAAAGAGACCTGGGTGACGAAGGAGATCACCTCCGACAGTTTCTGGGGCCACCAGTGGAACGGCTGACCCCGGACGCGTTCCGTGACGTCCTGGGCCGCTTCGCGTCCGGCGTCACCGTCGTCGCCGCCCTCGACGAGGACAGCGGAGAGCCCGTCGGCCTCGCCTGCCAGTCCTTCGCGTCGCTCTCCCTCGAACCGCCGCTCGTGCTGCTGTGCGTCGCCAAGTCGTCGACGAGCTGGCCCAAGGTACGGCGCGCGGGCCGGTTCGGCGTCTCGATCCTCGCCGACGACCAGCGCGCCGTGTGCGCCTCCGTCGGCCGCAGCGGGCCCGACAAGTTCCGCGACGTGCAGTGGGAGCCGGCCGAAGGCGGCGTGGTCCGCGTGGCCGGCGCCCTCGCCACCGTCGACTGCGAGCTGTACGCCGTCCACGAGGCCGGCGACCACTGGATCGTCACCGCCCGCGTCCTCGCCCTGACCGCACGCGACGGCGGCGAACCCCTCCTCTACTTCCGCAGCGCCTACGCCACCGGGGAGTTCGCATGACCGACGCCGAACTCAGTTACGACGTGGTGGTGGTCGGGTCCGGCGCCGCCGGGTTCGCCGCCGCGATCACCGCCCGCCTGCGCGGCCTGACCGCCCTGATCGTCGAGAAGACCGACCGCTACGGCGGATCCACCGCCCTGTCCGGCGGCGCGATCTGGGTGCCGGGCAACTTCCACCTGGACGCGGCCGGCCTCGGCGACACGTACGAGAAGGCCCGCGCCTACCTGGACGCGACCGTCGGCGACCGCGTGCCCGCCCACCGCAAGGACGCCTATCTGCGGCACGGGCCGCGCATGGTGCGCGAGTTCCACGACCGCACCGCCGTCCGCTTCATGTACACGCCCGGCTACTCCGACTACTTCCCGGAAGCGCTCGGCGGCATGGCGCAGGGCCGCTCGGCCGAGCCGTGCGTCGTCGACCTCAAGGAACTCGGCCCGCTCGCCCGGGACCTGCGCCGGGCCGGGCTGCCCACGTACGGGCTGACCATGACGTCGTACGACTTCCGCTTCCTCAACATGGTCGCCCGCACCTGGGCCGGCAGGCGCAGGTCGCTGCGGGTGGGGGCGCGGGCCGTGGGCGCGGCACTGCGCGGGCGCAAGCTGCTCTCGCTCGGCGAGGCGCTCATCGCCAGGATGCGGCTCTCCCTGGAGCGCCTCGGCGGCGACCTGTGGCTTTCGGCGCCGCTGACCGGCCTCGTCGTGGAGGGCGAGCGCGTCACCGGCGTCCGTGTCCTGCGCGACGGGACCGAACAGGTCGTACGGGCCCGCGGCGGCGTCGTCCTCGCCTCCGGCGGCTTCTCCCACGACCAGGCCCTGCGCGACAAGTACCTGCCGCGGCCCACGTCGACCGCGTGGACCCACGCCTGTGAGGGCCAGGTCGGCGACGCCCTGCGCCTGGGCGAGGAACTGGGGGCCGCCACCGACCTCCTCGACAAGGTGTGGGGCGCCCCCTCCCTGTGCCCGCCGGGCGAGAAGCCCTTCTTCCTCGTCGCCGACCGGGGCATCCCCGGCATGGTGATCGTGAACGCGGCGGGGGAGCGGTACGCCAACGAGGCCGCGCCGTACCACGAGTTCGTGGACCGCATGTACGCCGCCGACCGCCCCGACGCGACGACCGTCCCGTCCTGGCTGATCCTCGACGCCCGCTCCAAGGCCCGCTACATCTTCGCGGGCCTCTTCCCCGGCCAGGCCTTCCCCAAGCGGTGGCGCGAGAGCGGCTTCCTGAAGCAGGCCGCCACCGTGGAGGAACTCGCCCGGATCATCGAAGCCCCTCAACTCCCGTCCGCGATAAGGAGGTTCAACGGCTTCGCCGCCACCGGAAAGGACGAGGACTTCGCACGCGGCGACAGCGTCTACGACCGCTACTACGGCGACCCGACCCTCCCGAACCCCAACCTCGCACCCCTCGACAAGGGCCCCTTCTACGCCGTCCCCGTCCACCCCGGCGACATCGGCACCAAGGGCGGCCTCGTCACGGACGGCGACGCCCGCGTCCTGCGCGAGGACGGCACCCCCATCGCCGGGCTCTACGCCTCCGGGAACTGCTCGGCGGCCGTCATGGGGGAGACGTACCCCGGGCCCGGCGCCACGATCGGGCCCGCCATGGCGTTCAGCTGGGCCGCCGTCAGCGACATCGCGGGAGCGTCCACTCAAGACGGGCCCTGACCCGCGCGTCGGGGACGTGACGGATCGCGTCCCGCGCCGTGTCGTGCGCGTACCCGCCCGGCGCCTGGCAGGCGAGGATCCGCGCGAGCGCCCCGACGGCCCGTGGATCGTGGCGCATCGCCAGACCACGGGCCGCCTCCGCCGCGGCGTCCGCGACCGGGTCATCGAGGAGCGCGGCCAGCGCGTCGCGCACCTCGGCCGTGTCCGCAGGCGCCGCGGAGAGCGCCGCCGCGGCCCAGTTGCGCACATCGCCGTCCGTGTCGCGGGTCAGCGCGACCAGCGCCGCGACGCCCTCTTCGTGACCGGCGGGCACCAGACCCGTCAGGGCGAGCGCGACCGCGCGCCGCACCCGCGGCTCCGGATGCCCGGCGTGGCGCAGGATTTCCGGCAGTGCGGCCGGGTCCCCGTGATGGCCGAGCGCGACGACGGCCGAGCGAAGGCCGGCGCTGTCGCGGGCCGTGCGGGCGAGGGTGCGCAGCACAGGAAGCGACCTGGCGGTGTACCGGCCCCGCGGCCCCAACTGCCCGAGCACGTCCGCCCCGAAGGCCCGCCGCGGCCCGTCACCGCTCGCGCACCACTCGGCCGCCGCCCGATACGTCTCCTCGTCACCGCGCGCCTGGAGCACCGAGACGGCCTCGGTCCAGTCGTCGTCGTCCGGGTCACCGCGGCGCAGCGCACGCTCGGCGAGCTCGTCGGCCGGCGTGACGGTACCGAGGTCCGCCTCCAAAAGCGTGGCGATCGCCGCGTGCCCCGTCTGCATGTCGTTGCCCGACCGCGGCCGCCCCTCCTCGTCCAGCAGCTCCACGACCACGGTCACCCCGCCGTCCTCCACGAACCGCTGCGTCACCGCCTCGCTCTGCGGCTGCTCAAGGCCCGCCCGCAGCACCGCCGCCACATCCACCCCGCACCAGGCCAGCGCCTCGTCGAGCGCCTCGACCCGCCCCTGCGCCCCGTGTTCGAGCAGCGCCCGCACACACCCCGTCGACCCGCGCCGCGCCGCCGCGACCAGCGGAAGCCCGCCACCGGGCCCCGGCAGCTGCGGATCCGCGCCGCCGTCGAGCAGCGCCCGCACCACCCCTTCGTGCCCGCGCTGGAGCGCCCACGCCATCGCCGTGAACCCGAACTCCTCGCGCAGATCGACCCGCGCGCCCGCCGCGAGGAGCGCCCGCACGACCTCCGTGTGCCCGCCGCACGCCGCCCCGCACAGCGGCAGATCCGTGCCACTGCTCAGCCGGTCCGGGTCCGCCCCGGCCGAAAGCAGCAGCCGTACGATGCCCGGCTCGTCGCTCACCGACGCCAGATAGAGCGCCGTACGGCCCTCGTCGTCCGGCTCGTCCGCCGCGGCACCCGCGCGCAGAGCCCGCACCACCGCGTCCTCGTCACCGCCGTACACCGCGTCGAACAGGCCACTCGCGCCCGCCTTGACCTCTTCGTCCATAAGTCGACCATCGCCCCTCACCCAGGGTGAAAGCAAAGCGTTTTGGGGCTATGTGTCGCAATCCAAGACGGTGTGGCACAGTGCGCAACGCGCCCGCACCCGGCCCCGCACCGGCACCCTGATCCGCTGATGACACGTCGGACACGGAAACGTCACCCGCAGCACGGACCCCTCCGTCGAGAACGCGTACGCACCGCCGGGCGCCATCCCGCCCATCCCGCCGTGCTGCGCCTCCCGGCGGTCCTTCGCGTACCGCCGCCGCCCCGCCCACCCGGCCGCCGTCAGCGGCGGCTGCTGCTCGTCGGCCCGCGCCAGCGCCAGCCCCTTCGTGTACGCGGTGTACGCCTGCGCGCTGGTGAACCACGTCTCCGGCGCCTCACCGAACGCCAGCGACCGCTTGGCCAGCACGTAACCGAACTCCTCCGGCGTCAGATAGCCGAGCTTCTGCGAGCTCGCCGCGTCCTCCCGGTACGCGTCGAGCAGCAGCCAGCCCGCCCCCAGATACGTGGTCGCCGTGTCCGTGAGGATCTCGTTGTCCCGCGTCCCCGGGAACGAGAGCCCGAGCCGGTGCAGATAGACGTGCATGACCTCATGGGAGAGAGCGGCCCCGATGTCACGCCGATGCGTACGGAACCGGTCGTTCAGCTCGATGAAGTACTCAGGCCCCGCCGCGAGCTCGACACTCGCCGCATGCGTCATCTCGCGGAAACTGACGATCATCCGCGCATCCGGCAGCCGGTAGTGCCCCACCAGCTCACGCGCCACCCGCTGCGCCCCCAGATACAGGTCGTCCTGATCGCAGAACGCCACGTCGACCGGGGCGACACTCGTCCCGAAGGCGTGCACCGTGTCGTACGAGAGCCGCTTGTACAGCGCCGTCACCGCCGCACGCACCGTCTCCAGATGCGGAAAGCCGTGCTCCACCGGTCCGCCGTTCGCCACGCCCGCACCCCCTGGGGCCGTCGGGCACCACCGCCCGGACACCGGAACTCCACTGTACGGCGGGATCCGGCAGGCCCACCGTGCGCGATTAGTCCAAGACCTTTCCCACCTTTGTCCATGGGCCCGCACGCCCCATCCGCAGCATCGTGATCAACGCGCCCCACCATGAGCGCAGCGAGGACCGTGCCCGCCGGCTCCCACGGAGAGCGGCCCGCACCCAGTCACGCGTAGAGAGGGGCCGGTTCCGTGATCCGGAACCGGCCCCGTACGTCTGCCCGGCGGCGCCTACGACAACGTCACACGCGGCTCGCCCGCCGCCTCCGTCTCCAGCACCCACACCTCGTTACGGCCCTCCCGCAGCACGGGACCCGGAACGTACAGCGAGTGCTGCGGCCCCACCGACCAGTAACGGCCCAGGTTGAAGCCGTTCACCCACACGAACCCCCGCGTCCAGCCCGGCAGTTCGAGCTCGGCGTCCCCCGCACCGCTCACCTCGAACGTGCCGCGGTAAAGGCCCGCCGCCCCGGGAGAGCCGTCCACCGCCGCGAGAGCGCGCACCGTGTCCGCGTCGTCGAACGCGTCCAGGCGCAGCGCCCGCGCCAGCACCCCGTGCAGATACTGCCGCTCGTGCAGCACCCCGCCCGTGATGCCCTTCGGCTCACCCGTACGCGGCCCGTAGTTGACCCGGCCCAGGGACTCCACCCACAGCTCGACGCGCGCGGGCCCCGCGACGGGCTCCGCGAGGACCGGCTCGTCCTCCGTGAGCACCCCGGCCCGCACCCCGTCGACGTACACCACCGCACGGTCGCGCAGCCCCGCGGCCCGCAGCGGATACGCCCTGCGCGGCCCCGGCACGTCCACGCTGTAGCGGACCAGACCCCGGTCCACGTCGAGGTCCTCGAAGGTCGGCGGCACCGCGTACTCGCCCTCCGCCGAACCGAGCCCCTCCAGAACCGCGTCCAGCGGCACGTACGACGTCAGCTCCGCCGTCACCGCTTCGGTCAGCGCCGCCGGCTGCTCGGGGACGTCCGGCAGCGGCCCGTCCGCGTACGCGGCGAACACCTCACGAAAACGCCAGAACTTCTCCGTCGGCCGCCCGTGCTCGTCGACCGGCGCGTCATAGTCGTACGACGTCACATCGGGCAGAAGCCGCCCCTCGTGCAACGACCCCGCACGGTTCGCCCCCGCCCAGCCCCCGAAACTCGTCCCGCCGTGCGCCATGTACAGATTGACCGACGCCCCGCACTCCAGGATCTCCCGCAGAGCCGCCGCCGCGTCCTCGGCGTCCCGCACGACGTGATCCGCGCCCCAGTGGTCGAACCAGCCGCACCAGAACTCCATGCACATCAGCGGACCCTTGGGCCGGTGCCGGCGCAGCGTCTCGAAACCACGCCGCGCGTTCGACCCGAAGTTCGCCGTCGCGAGGACACCCGGCACCGACCCGCCCGTCAGCATGTGATCGTCCGGACCGTCCGACGTGAACAGCGGCACCGTCACCCCGAGCCCACGCAGACCGTCCGCGATCTGCGCCAGATACACCTGGTCCGAGCCGTACGAGCCGTACTCGTTCTCCACCTGAACCATGATCACCGGGCCGCCCCGGTCGAACTGCCGCTCCACGACCTGAGGGAGCAGCGCCGCGAACCAGCGGTCCACCGCCGCCAGGAACTCCCCGTCCCTGGTCCGCACCCGCGAGCCCAGCGGACCCGTCACCCAGTGCGGCAGCCCACCGTTCTCCCACTCGGCACAGATGTACGGCCCCGGACGCACGATCGCCCACAGCCCCGCATCGCGCACCGCGTCCAGAAACCGGCCCAGCGCCCCCACATCGCGCAGCTCCCCGGGCCGCGGCTCGTGCAGATTCCACGGGACGTACGTCTCCACACAGTTCAGGCCCATCGCCCGCAGCATCGCGAGACGGTGCCCCCACTGCTCCTCGTGCACCCGGAAGTAGTGCAGCGCCCCCGACAGGAGCCGCACCGGCCGCCCGTCGACCTCGAAGTCGTCCTCGCCCACTCTGAACCCGGCCATCATGTCCCTCTCGCTCACGTACTGCCCGCCACGATCACCTCTGGCGGGCGGCAGGGTCCATGGACAAAGATCAGCCCTGTTTGGACGTAACCGCGCACCACCGGCACCACACCCGCCCAGGAAGGGACACAAGCGGATGTACCACACCTGGATGCGGTATTTCACCCCCAGCCCCGCCCACCACCGCCTCGGCCTCGTCTGCCTCGGCGTCGGACTCCAGTACGGCGCCCTGCCCACCGTCGGCCCCCGCACCCTCGACCACCACGTCGCCGTCGTCATCACCGCCGGACGCGGCTGGTACCAGGCCCCCGACGGCCGCCGCACCACCATCACCGCACCCGCCCTCATCTGGGTCACCCCAGGCATCCCCCACCACTACGGGCCCGACCCCGACACCGGCTGGGACGAATGCTTCGTCGACTTCACCGGCCCCGCCACCACCACCTACACCGAACTCGGCTACATAGAGCCCGAACGCCCCGTCGTCCCCCTCTCCGACGCCGCCCACGCCCGCACCGCCGTCGGCCGCATCGCCCGCGCCGCCCGCCGCGGCAACCCCCTCCTCGAAGTCGAGACCGCCGCCGCCGTCCACGAACTCCTCGTCGCCCTGCGCCGCGCCCACGCCGACATGGCCCCCGACGGCGACCCCGTCCTCCAGTCCCTCGCCCGCGATGCCTTCCAGCCCCTGTCCGTCGCCGAACACGCCGCCCGCCACGGCATGACCCCCGCCGAACTGCGCACCGCCGTCCGCCGCGGCGCCGGTTGCAGCCCCAAGGACTACCTCCTCGGCATCCGCCTCGGCCGCGCCAAGGAACTCCTCGCCGCCACCGAGCTCCCCGTAGCCTCCGTCGCCCGCCGCGTCGGCTACGACGACCCCGCCTACTTCTCCCGCCTCTTCACCCGCCGCGTCGGCACCGCACCCGTCCGCTTCCGCGAACAACAAGGCCGCACCGTCCCCGGCGGCTGGTCGCACACCGTCCCCGACCCCGACGACCCCCCGATGCTGCGCTCCCCGGGCCCCACGGTCGAACGCCCCCACGCCACGTAGGGTTTCCTCCCATGACCAACAGCAACGCCCCCGACGCCACCCACAACGCCGCGCCCGAGGCCCGCGACGCCGTGGACCCCGCCGTACGCGCCGAACTCGGCCGCCTGCGCGACAGCATCGACAACATCGACGCCGCCGTCGTCCACATGCTCGCCGAGCGCTTCAAATGCACCCAGCAGGTCGGCCACCTCAAGGCCGAACACGCCCTGCCCCCGGCCGACTCCGCCCGCGAGGCCCGCCAGATCGAGCGCCTGCGCCAACTCGCGGAGAACGCCAAGCTCGACCCCGCCTTCGCCGAGAAGTTCCTCAACTTCATCATTTCCGAGGTCATCCGCCACCACGAGCAGATCGCGGCCAATTCAAGCCCCTCCCGCGACTGAGGGGCGGGGTCCGGGGGAGGAGCCTCGACGCCTCTGCGCCTGCTGAGCCGCACTGTTCCGACGACAGAGGCGTACGGCACGATGACCCAATGCCCGTACTGACGCGCGACGAAGCGCAGACCCGAGCCCAGCTCCTCGACGTCCAGCGGTACACGGTCGACCTCGATCTCACCCGCGGAGCCGACACCTTCGACTCCACCACCGTCATCGGCTTCACCACCCGCACGGCCGGAGACACCTTCGTCGAGGTCAGGCCCGCCGCACTGCGATCCGTCACCCTCGACGGACAGCCCCTGGACCCCGCCGCACTCGACGGCAACCGCCTCCCGCTCACCGGCCTCACCCCCGGCACCCACGAACTGCGCGTCGACGCCGCCATGGCCTACTCGCACACCGGCGAAGGCATGCACCGCTTCACCGACCCCACCGACGGCGAGACCTACGCGTACACACAGCTGTTCATGGAAGACGTCCAGCGCGTCTTCGCCGCCTTCGACCAGCCGGACCTCAAAGCCGTCTTCGACCTCACCGTCACCGCCCCCGACGGCTGGAGCGTCCTCGCCAACGGCATCACCGAACACCTCGGCGACGGGAAATGGCGGGCGGCCACCACCCCCCTCCTGTCGACCTACCTCGTCGCCGTCGCCGCCGGCCCCTGGCACTCCATCCGCACCGAACACGCCGGGCTGCCCTTCGGCATCCACTGCCGCCGCTCCCTGGCCCCCCACCTCGACGCCGACGCCGAGGAAATCCTCGACATCACCCGCGCCTGCTACGACCGCTACCACGAGAAGTTCGAGGAGCCCTACCCCTTCGACTCCTACGACCAGGCGTTCGTCCCCGAATTCAACGCCGGCGCCATGGAGAACCCCGGACTCGTCACCTTCCGCGACGAGTTCGTCCACCGCTCCGCCGTCACCGACACCGAACGCCAGACCCGCGCCATGGTCATCGCCCACGAAATGGCCCACATGTGGTTCGGCGACCTCGTCACCCTCCAATGGTGGGACGACATCTGGCTCAACGAGTCCTTCGCCGAATACATGGGCTACCAGACCCTCACCGAAGCCACCCGCTTCACGGACACCTGGGTCGACTTCGGAGTGGCCCGCAAAGCCTGGGGATACGACGCCGACCAGCGCCCCTCCACCCACCCCGTCGCCCCCGACGCCGACGCCGTCCCCGACACCGCGTCCGCCCTGCTCAACTTCGACGGCATCTCCTACGCCAAGGGCGCCTCCGCGCTACGGCAGTTGGTCGCCTGGCTCGGCGAGAAGGACTTCCTCGCCGGCATCAACACCCACTTCCGGCGCCACAAGTTCGCCAACGCCACCCTCGCCGACTTCATCGCCTCCCTCGCCCACCACACCGACCGCGACGTCCACGCCTGGGCCGACACCTGGCTGCGCACCACCGGCGTCGACACCCTCACCGCCACCGTCACCGAACACCCCGGACAGAGCGAACTCACCCTCACCCGCGACGGCAGCCGCCCCCACCACATCACCGTCGGCGTCTACGACCGCGACCTCATCGACGGCGCCACCCTCGTCCGCCGCGAACTGACCGACATCGACATCCCCGCGGACGGCGAACACAGCCTCCCCGGCCCCCGCCCCGCCCTGGTCGTCCCCAACGACCAGGACCTCACCTACGCCAAGATCCGCCTCGACCCCCACTCCGAGGAAACCGCCCTGCGCGGCCTCTCCCGTGTCCCCGACCCCCTCACCCGCGCCGTCCTGTGGAACTGCCTGCGCGACATGGTCCGCGACGGCGAACTCCCGCCCCTCACCTACCTCGAAGCCGCCCGCGCCCACCTCCCCGCCGAACGCGAACTCGCCAACGTCCAGGGCGTCCTCGCCTTCGCCCGCACCCAGGTCGCCGACCGCTACAGCACACCCACCGAACGCCCCGACGCCCTCACCCTCATCGCCGACCTGTGCGCCGACCTCATCCGCCGCACCGAGGACGGCAGCAACCCCGGACTGCGCCTCACCGCCGTACGCACCCTCATCGACAGCGCCTCACACGCCGACACCATCCGCGACTGGTACGACAACGGCAGCGTCCCCGGCGGCCCCGAACTCGACCCCGAACTGCGCTGGCGCATCCTCGGCCGCCTCTGTGTACTCGGCGCCGTCGACGACGCCGTCATCGACGCCGAACTCACCCAGGACCCCAGCGCCACCGGCCAGGAAGGCGCCGCCCGCTGCCGCGCCGCCCTGCCCGACCCCGACGCCAAACGCGCCGCCTGGGACGCCATGTTCACCACCGACCAGCTCTCCAACTACCTGTTCACCGCCACCGCCCAGGGCTTCTGGCAGCCCGAACAGAGCGACCTCCTGCGCCCCTACGTCGCCCGCTACTACCCCGACGCCGTCGCCGTCGCCCACCGCCGCGGCCCCGCCATCGCCGAAGCCGCCGGACGCTGGGCCTTCCCCTCCTACGCCATCGACACCCACACCCTCACCCTCGGCGAAACCTGCCTCGAGGACGACGACCCCATCCCCGCCCTGCGCCGCAAGATCGCCGACCAACTCGACGACCTCGCCCGCGCCCTGAAGATCAGGACAGCCACCACCACGTACTGACGCGCCGCGCAAAGTGCGGGGCCCGGCATACCGGACCCCGCACCGCCGACCGCACCGCACCACCAACGACCCCGTATCACCGTCCCCCCCCGTACCACCAACCGCCCCGCCGCCACCCAATCCCCGTACGGCAGTACCACTTTCGGGTTCCGATCGTTGTGATCACCGGGCACGCCACCGCCACCGAAGACAGGCTGGAGGCACCACCCGCACACCCGAAGGACACACGCCATGAGCAGCTCGCCGCCCCTCGCCGGAGGGCCCCAAGGCCCCCAAGCCCTGCGGCCGTTGCTCGACATCGTCCTCGACGCCCTCCACGACGGAGCCACCGCCCGAGGCGGCCCCCTCCCCGCCGGCGGCCCCCACACCGTCACCACCCGGCTGCACGACCTCGCCGGCGACCTCCTGCCCCACCACGGCACCGGCCCCGACGCCGCGCTGCGCACCCTCGTACAGGCCCTCGCCGAAGGTGCCGCCGACCCCGCCGACCCCCTGTGCGCAGCCCACCTCCACTGCCCACCCCTGGCCGTCGCCACCGCCGCCGACCTCGCCGCGTCAGCCCTCAACCCCTCCATGGACTCCTGGGACCAGGCCCCCGCGGCCTCAGCCCTCGAAACCCTCGTCACCGACGCACTCGCCCACGAGGTCTACGGCGACCCAGGCCACCCCGGTCAGTCGGGTCACCCCGGTCAGTCCAGCAGCCCTCAGGCGCTCGTCACCACCGGCGGCACCGAAGCCAACCAACTCGCCGTCCTCCTCGCCCGCGAGACCGCCGCCGCCCAAGGCCCCCTCCAGCTCATCACCGGCGCCAACGCCCACCACTCCCTGCCCCGCGCCGCCTGGCTCCTCGGCCTCCCGGACCCCGTCACCGTGCCCGCCCCCACCGGCACCCTCGACCCCGCGGCACTCGACGAAGCCCTCACCGACCTGCCGGGCCCCAAACTCGTCGCAGCCACCGCCGGCACCACCGACGCAGGCCTCATCGACCCCCTCCCCGAGATCGCCGACGTCTGCGAAGCCCACGGCGCCCGCCTCCACATCGACGCCGCCTACGGCGCCGGACTCCTCTTCAGCCCCACCCGCCGCACCCAGCTCACCGGCCTCGACCGCGCCGCCACCGTCACCCTCGACCTGCACAAACTCGGCTGGCAACCCGTCGCCGCCGGCCTCCTCGCCGTACGCAACCCCACAGACCTCACCCCCCTCACCCACCACGCCGACTACCTCAACGCCGACGACGACACCGAAGCCGGTCTGCCCGACCTCCTCGGCCGCTCCCTGCGTACCACCCGACGCCCCGACATCCTCAAAATCGCCGTCACCCTCAAAGCTCTCGGCCGCGCCGGACTCGGCACCCTCGTCGACCAAGTCTGCGACCACGCACAGGAGTTCGCCGCCACCCTCCACACCCACCCCGGCTTCGACCTCTACGACACCCCCGCCCTCAGCACCGTCCTCTTCCGCCCCCGCGGCGCATCCGACGAGACCATCGCCCACATCCGCCGCACCCTCCTCACCCAAGGCCGCGCCGTACTCGGCCGCGCCCGCATGGACGGCCGGCTCTGGCTCAAAGCCACCCTGCTCAACCCGCACACCCAGCCGGGCGACCTGGCCCAGCTACTGAAACTGGTGGAAGGAAACACCGCCCGATGAGCACCGAGCCCGCCACCCCCAGGCCCCCGCACCCCGAAGCACCCCGCGACCTCGTCGGCATCGGCATCGGCCCCTTCAACCTCTCCCTGGCCGCCCTCGCCCACCCCCTCACCGAACTCGACACCGCCTTCTACGAACAACGCCCCGAATTCCACTGGCACCCCGGCCTCCTCATCGACGGCGCCACCCTCCAGGTCCCCTTCCTCGCCGACCTCGTCACCCTCGCCGACCCCGCCAGCCACTGGTCCTTCCTCAGCTACCTCAAGACCCGCGACCGCCTGTACCCCTTCTACTTCGCCGAGCGCTTCCACATCCAGCGCGCCGAATACGACGCCTACTGCCGCTGGGTCAGCGAAAACCTCCCCGGACTCCACTTCGGCCACCAGGTCGACGCCGTCCGCTGGAACCCCGAACGCCGCCTCTTCGAAGTCGACTTCACCCAACTCGACACCGAAGGCGAAGCCGAAGCACTCGGCCGCACCTACACCAGGAACGTCGCACTAGGCGTCGGCACCGCCCCCTACATCCCCGAACCGCTGCGCCCCCTCGCCGAAGCCCCCACCGTCCCCGTCATCCACTCCGCCGACTACCTCACCCACCGCACCGAACTCCTCGCCGCCGACCACGTCACCGTCATCGGATCAGGCCAGTCCGGCGCCGAGATCTTCCTCGACCTCCTCAAAAGCCGCCCCACCGGCCGCGAGAAACTCCACTGGCTCGCCCGCAGCGAAGCCTTCGCCCCCATGGAGTACTCCAAGCTCGGCCTCGAACACTTCACCCCCGACTACACCCGCTACTTCCACCACCTGCCCGAAGACGTACGCGACGGACTCGTCCCCGCCCAATGGCAGCTCCACAAAGGCATCGACGCCGACACCATCGCCGCCATCCACGACGAGCTCTACCAGCGCACCCTCCACGGCGGCTGGCCCGACGCCACCCTCACCCCCGGCGTCTCCGTCCGTACCGCCGGCCGCGTCGCCACCACCAAAGTCGAACTCCACCTCGAACACCGCCGGCAGAACACCCGCTCCCGCCTCACCACCGACGCCGTCGTCCTCGCCACCGGCTACCGCGAACGCCCCCTCGACCAGATCCTCACCGGCCTGGACCCCTACCTCCGCCGCGACAACAGCCAACGCCCCCGCATCGACGAACAGTTCCGCCTGGTCCTCGACCCCACCGTCACCGGCACCGGCAGCAACATCTACGTACAGAACGCCGAACGCCACACCCACGGAGTGGGCGCCCCCGACCTCGGCCTCGCCGCCTGGCGCAGCGCCACCATCCTCAACACCCTGACGAACAAAGACCCCTACCCCCTCCCGCAGCGCACCGCCTTCACCACCTTCGGCCTCACCCCCAACGAAAACCGCGCCCCCCGGACCCAGTCCGGAGAACGCGGCAACACCCATCTGATCGAACTCAAGAACTAGAACACCGGCGTACCGTCCCGCGTCAGCCGCCAGTCCACCGAAGCGAACTCCGCCGGGTTCAGCGTGCCCTTCGCCGTCACCCACTCCGCGATCCGCGTCCGGATCTCCGTCGACTCCGACCACAGCTCCTGCGCCGACGCCACATGCGGGAACGCCCCACCACCGTTCGCCCGGTAGTTGTTCACCGCGAACACGAACTGAGCCGCATCGTCGAGATCGGCACCCTCGAACTTCACATTCCTGATCCGCGACCCCGCCGCCTGCGCGATGTCGATGTCGTACGTCAACCCCGACACATAGTCGTAGTTGTAGTCAGGCCGGTTGTCCGCGTTGGTCAGCTTGTCCACGTCCACGACCGCGCCCGCCGCCGTCTGCACGAAATACTCCGCCGAGAACTCCAGATACGCCCGCACCTGCGCACCCGTCAGCAACTTCGCCACCAGCGTGTTGTCGTACACATACAGACCCGACAGATCCCGGATCGTCACATCACCCGCCGGGATCTGCGACGTACGCGAGAACGGCGAAGCCTGCGACAACACCGGAAGCGACCCGTACTGCGTCGACTTCAGGGCCTCCGTCACCACATCGGCCTGCACCTTGTTGATCAGATCGATGATCGGCGCATCCTTGTAACGCGCATCCACCGTCGTCAGCGTCGACGTCGCCTGACCCACAACCTGGTTCACATACTTCACGACCAGCGCATGCTCGTCCTCAAGCAGCTTCGTGATCTTCGGATCGTCCGCCACCGCATTCGAGTTCAGCAGCTTCGACGACACCGACGCCACCGTCCAGCAGCCCTTCTCCCACTCCAACTCGAAGTCGAACAACGCCAACCGCTCCGCGTAGCACAGCGGCTCCGACAGAACGACCGACTTCCCGGTCTTCTCGTTCGTCACCAACTGCTGCTCGATCTCCACATGCGCATGCCCGACGAGAATCGCGTCGATCCCCGGCACCGTCCTCGCCACATTCGCCGCCGCGTTCTCCACGTACGGCAACTGATCACCCCACGACGACGTGCCCGAAGCACCCGTGTGCGCCGACACGATCACCACGTCCGCACCCATCGAACGCAACTTCGGCACCCACAGCGCGGCCTGCTCCTCGATCCCCGGGAACTTCAACACGCCCTGCACATACGCCTTGTCCCAGATCGCGATCCCCGGATTCGTCAGCCCCAGGATCGCCACCTTCACGTCCTTGCCGTGCGGCGTACGCAACCTCTTGATGACGTACGGCCTGAACGCCGGCTTCTCCGTCTTCGCATCCACAGCGTTGGCACCCAGCAACGGGAACTTCAACTGCGACTCGAACTTACGCAGCGTGTCGATGCCGTAATTGAACTCGTGATTGCCGAGCGCCGCCGCGTCATAACCGATCGCGTTCATCGCCTGCGCCATCGGATGCACCGGTCCGTCCGCCGCGGTGATCGGATCCACCCGCGCGTAGTAATACGTCAGCGGCGTCCCCTGGATCGTGTCACCCGCGTCGATCAGAAGCGTGTTGCCCCGGCCCTTCTCCTCACGCACCCGCTTCACCAGCGTCGAGATCCGCGACAGCCCCTGCGCGTTACCCGCCGCGTCCGAGTACGCGGCATCCTTGTAGTAGTCCCAGTTGAAGACATGACCATGCAGGTCCGTCGTCCCCATGACGCTGAACGAGTACCGCTTGCGCCCCTTCGGCCGACCCCCGCGCGCCTGCGCCACCGGCGCCGACACCGCCCCGGTCAACGCCACGGCCGCACCCGTAGCAGCGGACTTGCCCAGAAACTTCCGGCGATTCAACGGCATCTCAGATCCCCTCCGGCACCACTCATCGACAGTTGCAACGCGCGTAGATTCTGGCGCCTCAACCCAACACGCAACAGACCCAAGAGGTTTCAATCCGATGACTGTCCAATGCGCCCCTGCCACAGTGACCCCATGACCCCCGACGAAACGACCCCCGGCACACAGCCCACCACCCCCACCCCGTACGGCACCCCCCAAGCCCCCCGCATCGCCGTCCGCGGCGAAGCCCGCATCGAGACCGACCCCGACCTCGCCCGCATCGGCATCACCGTCAGCGCCCGCGGCACCGACCGCCGCGAAGCCCTCACCGACCTCACCCGCCGCAACACCGCCACCCTCGACCTCATCAAAAGCTACGGACAAGCCATCGAAAAACTCGAAACCGGCGCCTTCTCCATCACCCCCGAACTCACCCGCCACGGCCGCACCGAACGCATCCGCGCTTACCACGGCCGCGTCCTCATCACCGCCGAACTCACCGACTTCACCGCACTCGGCGAACTCACCACCCGCCTCGCCGACCAAGAACTCACCCGCATCGACGGCCCCTGGTGGTCCCTGCGCCCCGACTCGCCCGTCCACGCCACCGCCCGCCGACAAGCAGTCCACGAAGCCGTCCAGCGCGCCCGCGAATACGCCGAAGCCCTCGACACCCACCTCGCCGCCCTCATCGAACTCGCCGACACCGGAGCCGAAGACCCCGACCGCTACGGACCCGTCCCCGGCGCACCCCACATGCGCATGGCCGCCTACTCCGGCGCCCCCGACGACACCCCCGCACCCCTCGACCTCGAACCCCAACGACAGACCGTCTACGCGAACGTCAACGCCCGATTCACCATGCACCCGCCCCAGCTGTAAAAACCCCACCCCCCGGACCCCACTCCACCGAACACCGAAAAGCATGCTCATCGGAGCAGCCCCATGCACAATTCAACACTTGTCAATAGCCCTTCACCTAAAGGTGGTTGGGTAGTCACACACAACCAATTCCCTACCCGTCGGTAAGCCCTAGGCTCGAACCATGCGCCGAGCAAAGATCGTCTGCACCCTGGGCCCCGCCACCGACTCGTACGAGCAGATCAAGGCACTCGTCGAAGCCGGAATGGACGTAGCCCGCTTCAACCTCAGCCACGGCACCTACGCCGAACACGAGGAGCGCTACCACCACGTCCGAAAGGCCTCCGACGAAACCGGCCGCAGCGTCGGAATCCTCGCCGACCTTCAAGGCCCGAAGATCAGACTCGGACGCTTCCGCGAAGGCCCCGTACTCCTTGAACGCGGCGACGAATTCACCATCACCGTCGAACCCGACATCCAAGGCGACCGCCAGACCTGCGGAACCACCTACGACGGCCTCGCCACCGACGTCACCACCGGCGAACGCATCCTCGTCGACGACGGCAAAGTCACCCTCGAAGTCACCGGCGTCGACGGCCCCCGCGTCCACACCACCGTCATCGAAGGCGGCATGGTCTCCGACCACAAAGGCCTCAACCTCCCCGGCGTGGCCGTCTCCGTCCCCGCACTCAGCGACAAGGACCAGGAAGACCTCCGCTGGGCCCTGCGCACCGGCGCCGACGTCATCGCCCTCTCCTTCGTCCGCAGCGGCCACGACATCGAAGACGTCCACCGCATCATGGACGAAGAAGGCCGACGCCTCCCCGTCATCGCCAAAGTCGAAAAACCCCAGGCCGTCGACAACATCGACGACATCGTCGCCGCCTTCGACGGAATCATGGTCGCCCGCGGAGACCTCGGCGTCGAAATGCCCCTCGAACAAGTCCCCATCGTCCAAAAGCGCGCCATCAAACTCGCCAGGCGCAACGCCAAGCCCGTCATCGTCGCCACCCAGATGCTCGACTCGATGATCGACAACTCCCGCCCCACAAGGGCAGAAGCGAGCGACGTCGCCAACGCCGTCATCGACGGCACCGACGCCGTCATGCTCTCCGGCGAGACCAGCGTCGGCAAATACCCCGTCGAAACCGTCCGCACCATGGGCCGCATCGTCGAAGCCGCAGAGGAAGACATCCTCGACAAGGGCCTCCCGCCCCTCACCGAACTCAGCAAACCCCGCACCCAAGGCGGAGCCGTCGCCCGCGCCGCAGCCGAAATGGGCGACTTCCTCGGCGCGAAGTTCCTGGTGGCCTTCACCCAATCCGGCGACACCGTCCGCCGCCTCTCCCGCTACCGCTCACCCATCCCCCTCCTCGCCTTCACCCCGGCCCCGGCCACCCGCTCCCAGCTCAACCTCACCTGGGGAGTGGAGACCTTCCTCGGCCCGCACGTCGACTCCACCGACGCGATGGTCGACCAGGTCGACGAACTCCTCCTCCAGTACGGCCGCTGCCAGAAGGGCGACATCGTCGTCATCACGGCCGGCTCCCCGCCCGGAGTCTCCGGCTCCACCAACCTGGTCCGCGTCCACCACATCGGCGAGGACGACAGCCCGAAGTAGGGGCTGGGCTGGTCAGTATTTGGGGCCTACGTGGGTGTCCATGAGGGCGACGGAGGCTTTGCGGGCGATGGAGATGTTGAACGGGTCACTGCCGCGCGCGAGAGTGGTCCATTCGACGCCGACGAGGTCGAGGGCATTGGTGAACAGGCTCCGGATGTCGTCGGACTTGTTAGCGAAGAAGTACCGGGGGTACTCGTAGCGCTTTCGCTCACCGCCGACGAGACGGGTGGTCCAGTTGGTGATCCGGCATCCGTCGGAGTGGATGAGACCGCGAATGAACTCCCAGGGGCGGGCGTCGACGATTGCTTGTTGCCAAGGGGCGAGAGCTATCTTGCGGTCGTGCTTCTTGCCGGGGCCGTGCTGGGGGAAGAGACATATGAGGTGTTTCGAGTAGACCTTCACGTTGTGGCATCCGATGCGCTGTACCCGGCAGATCCGGTTGTCGGGGAAGACTGCACGCATGGCTGCTTCAGTCTCGTCCGCGACGCCGGGCCAGGCGTCCGCACAGGTGATCATGAGGTTGGGTACTCGGTGGCCGGAGTAGTGGCTCACGTGGCCATCTCCCAAGTATTGGCCAAGTAGATACGAGTAAGCGGCTTCGTCGAGCGCTCGGCCGTCGCACCGCGGGCACGATGGATCGTGAGAGCCGGGACACTCTCCCCGTTTGGAGCGGTCCATATGAAGCCAATACGAGACCGTGCCGAGCGGCACTCCCAAAGAGCGTGCCACGTCTGCGTTCCTGGCGCCGCCTCGCAGCAGAGTCAGCGCCTTCTGTCGCACTTCAGTTCCGTGAAAGTTCATACGGCTACTCTGCGTATTGAAGGACTCCCGTGAGTAGCAAAAAGCGGACATTCACGAGAATGTGAACATCCGCTTCTCTCGATGTGCCGGGTGCGGGATTCGAACCCGCAAGCCCTCTCAGGCAGAGGTGTTTGAGACCTCCGTGTATACCGTTCCACCAACCCGGCTCGGCACTGCCGGGAAGCATACCGGGTCACCGCAGCCGGTCGCAGCTAGGTAGGCTGCTAGGCAGCAGCACCCCCTGTCTGGAACAAGGAGCGCCCCCGTGACCGCCCCCGAGTCGCCCCAGCCCGTAGACGCGCCCGACGACGACAAGTCGCACGTCCCGCCGCTGACGACCCGTGTCGTCATCGCCGAGGACGAGGCTCTGATCCGCCTCGACCTCAAAGAGATGCTCGAGGAAGAGGGCTACTCCGTCGTCGGTGAGGCCGGTGACGGTGAGCAGGCGGTCGAGCTGGCTCGTGAGCACAAGCCTGATCTGGTGATTCTCGATGTGAAGATGCCGAAGATGGATGGCATCTCTGCGGCGGAGAAGATCGCGGAGGAGTCGATCGCTCCGGTGCTGATGCTGACGGCGTTCTCGCAGCGTGATCTGGTGGAGCGGGCGCGTGATGCGGGTGCGATGGCGTATCTGGTGAAGCCGTTCAGTAAGAGTGATGTCGTTCCGGCCATTGAGATGGCGGTGTCGCGGTTCCAGGAGCTGCGGACGCTGGAGAACGAGGTCGCGGATCTTACGCAGCGGCTGGAGACGCGGAAGCTGGTGGATCGGGCGAAGTCGGTGTTGCAGACGGAGTATGGCCTGTCGGAGCCGGCGGCGTTCCGTTGGATTCAGAAGACGTCGATGGATCGTCGGCTTTCGATGCAGCAGGTTGCTGAGGCGGTTATTGCGGACGCTGAGGAGAAGAAGGCTTCGAAGGGCTGATTTGCCGGAGTTCTCCGCCACGCATTGCATATGGCTGAGGCCCGTGCCCCTGGAGGGGGGTACGGGCCTCAGCCATGTGTGCGTTGGGGCTCAGTCTTCGCCGAGGTATGCCTTGCGGACGGATTCGTCGTGGAGGAGGTCTCGTCCGGTTCCGGAGAGGACGACGGTGCCGACTTCCATGACGTGGCCGTGGTCCGCGAGGGAGAGTGCGGCCTGGGCGTTCTGTTCGACGAGCAGGATGGTCGTGCCTTGGGACTTGAGTTCGGCGATGGTCGCCATGATCTTCTGCATCATGATCGGGGAGAGGCCCATGGAGGGTTCGTCGAGCATGAGCAGTTTGGGTCGTGACATGAGGGCGCGGCCCATGGCGAGCATTTGTTGTTCGCCGCCCGAGAGGGTTCCGGCGGCTTGCTTTCGGCGTTCGCCGAGGATGGGGAAGAGGTCGTAGGCGCGCTGGATGTCTTGTTCGATGCCTGCTTTGTCGGAGCGGAGGAATGCTCCGAGCTGGAGGTTTTCGGTGATGGTGAGGCGGGGGAAGATGCGTCGGCCTTCGGGGGAGTGGGCGAGGCCCATGGCGACGATCTTGTGTGCGGGGATGCCGGTGAGGGGTTTCCCGTCGAAGGTGATGGTGCCGCTGAGGGGCTTGAGGAGCCCGGACAGGGTGCGCAGGGTGGTCGTCTTGCCGGCGCCGTTGGTGCCGATGAGGGTGACGACTTCGCCTTGTTGGACGGTGAAGGAGATTCCCTTGACGGCTTCGATCTTGCCGTAGGCGACCTTGAGGTTTTCTACTTCGAGGAGTGCGCTCACTGGTCGTCTCCTTCCGTGGCGTGTGCTTCCGCGGCTTCGACGGCTGCTGCGGCGGTGTCTTCGGGGGCGCCTTCGAAGGGTTCGCCGAGGTAGGCGGCGATGACGCGTTCGTCGCCCTGGACGACTTCGCTGGTGCCTTCGACGAGTTTTTCGCCTTGGACGAGGCAGGCGACGCGGTCGCTGAGGTTGAAGATGAAGCGCATGTCGTGCTCGATGACGAGGACGGCGATGCCGCGGTCGCGGATGGCGAAGACGAGGTCTTCGGTGGCGCGGGTCTCCTGCGGGTTCATGCCGGCGGTGGGCTCGTCGAGGAGGAGCAGGCCGGGCTCGCTGGCCATGGCGCGGGCGATTTCGAGCTTGCGCTGTTCGCCGTAGGGGAGGTTGCGGGAGAGGTGGTCGGCTTTGTGGGCGAGGCCGATGAACTCCAGCAGTTCCATGGCGCGTTCGCGGGAGGCTGCTTCTGCCTTGCGGAAGCCGGGGCCGCGGAGGATGGCGGACCAGAGGCCTTCCTTGGTGCGGGTGTGGCGGCCGACGAGGACGTTTTCCAGGACGGTCATGTTGGCGAAGAGCCGGATGTTCTGGAAGGTGCGGGCGATGCCGGCGTTGGTGACCAGGTGTGGCTTGGGGGGCAGCACGGTGCCTTTGTAGGCGACTTTGCCCTCGGTGGGGACGTAGAGGCCGGTGAGGCAGTTGAAGAAGGTGGTCTTGCCCGCGCCGTTGGGGCCGATGAGGCCGACGATCTCTCCGGCGTTGACGGTGAGGTCGACGTTGCGTACGGCGGTGAGGCCGCCGAAGCGCATGGTGACGCCGGTGGCTTCGAGGACGGGGCTGGGGGCTGTGGTGGTGGTCATGGTGGTTACGCCCCTGCCTTGGTGACGCCGACGGTGGAGTCGGGCAGGCCTTGTTCGGGGATGTGGACGGTGTCGTCGCTCTCGTGGAATTCGAGTTGGCGGCGGCGGTTGGCGATGATGCCTTCGGGGCGGAACCGCATGAGGAGGACGAGTGCGACGCCGAAGGCGAGGAGCTGGTACTCCTTCAGGAAGCTGAGCTTCTCGGGGAGCATGTAGAGCAGGGTGGCGCCGAGGATGGGTCCGTTGACGGTGCCCATGCCGCCGAGGACGACGGCGGCGAGGAGGAACGCGGAGTTCGGGGGCACGGAGCCGGCGAACTGGTATGGGGCTGGGTTGACGCTGTAGCCGACGTGGGCGCTGACGGTGCCGGCGAGGCCGGCGAGGGAGGCGCCGAGGGCGAAGGCGATGAGCTTGACGCGGAAGCCGTTGATGCCCATGGCGGTGGCGGCGGTCTCGTCCTCGCGGATGGCGATCCAGGAGCGGCCGATGCGGGAGTCCGCGGCGCGGTTGAAGACGAGGACGACGATCGCGGTGATGAGCAGCATCAGCAGGAAGTAGTTCGCGAAGCGGCCGAGGGAGAATCCGCCGATGTCGTGGTTGCTTCCGAAGTTGAACCCGAAGATCTGGAGGTCCGGGATCATGGAGATGCCGTTGGGGCCGTTGGTGAGGTTGGGGCCGGAGGTGCCGTCGAGGTTGTTGACGGTGATGCGGAAGATCTCTCCGAAGCCCAGGGTCACGATGGCGAGGTAGTCGCCGCGCAGGCGCAGGGTGGGGGCGCCGATGAGGACGCCGAAGACCAGCGAGGCGAGCATGCCGGTGAGCATGGCGGCCCAGAAGGGGAACTGGACGCCGGAGAAGCGGGAGAACTCGGAGCCGGAGACGAGGGCGGCGGCGTAGGCGCCGACGCCGAGGAAGGCGACGTATCCGAGGTCGAGGAGTCCGGTGAGGCCGACGACGATGTTGAGGCCGAGGGCGACGGTGGCGACGACGAGGATGTTCACGCCGAGGTTGGAGTTGTGCTCGTTGTTCTCGACGAAGGGGAAGAGCGCTGCCGCGAGGAAGGCCATGGAGGTGGCGAATCCCTTGTGGCGGGCGTTGAGCTGGGCGAAGCGGTCGAAGAGTCCTGCGGTGAACAGGGACCAGGTGCCGAGGACGACCAGGAGGATGTAGCCCAGGAACGTTTCGCTCGCGTCGGGGTCGACGCCGACGCCGTAGGCGAAGATGATCAGTGCGAGGGCGGTGGCGGCGGTGATGACGAGCCGTTCGCCCCAGGCGGGGAGTTTCGCGGCCGGGGGGATGTTGTCGGGCTTGGTGACGTAGTCCTTGAAGGTGTCACCGGGCTTGGGGAGCGCGAGGGCGCCGACCAGGGCGATGGCGGAGCCGACGGCGGCGATGTAGGCGCCGGGGTCGAGGGCGACGAGGCCCTTGAGGTCGACGGCGATGGCGATGGCGCTGAACCAGCTGACGGCGAACGCGGACGCGGCGGCGAGGAGGGCGGGCTGGATGGCCGTCGCCGGGTTGAGCCAGCCGAGGCCGCGGACACCGAAGAGGGTGAGCGCGAACAGCAGTGTCAGGACGCCGGCGACGAGGTCGAGGATCTGGAGTCCGGCCGGGGAGCCGTAGTAGGTGAGGTCCCCGGGGAAGTCGGACGTGTAGGTCCAGGACATGAAGGTGCTGGCGATGGTGGCGACGGCGCCGATGGCGATGAGGGCGCGTGCGGTGGTCGCGGGGAGCGGGACGAGGCCGCGCGCGGGGGTGGTGGTGTCGGTGGTTGCCATGGTGCTCACGCCCTGTCCGCGACGCGTTCGCCGATGAGGCCTTGTGGCCTGAACAGCAGTACGAGGATGAGGAGTACGAAGGCCCAGACTGCGGACCAGCCGCCGCCACCGAGCTGCTGCATGCCGGGGATGCCGTCGATGTAGCTGGTGGCCATGGTCTCGGCGAGGCCGAGGACGAGGCCGCCGATCATGGCGCCGTAGATGTTGCCGATGCCTCCGAGGACGGCCGCGGTGAAGGCCTTGAGGCCCATCTGGAAGCCCATGTCGTACTTGACCGTGCCGTAGCGCAGGCCGTACGAGACGGCCGCGACGGCGGCGAAGAAGCCGCCGATGGCGAAGGCGATGACGATGATGCGGTTGGTGTCGATGCCCATGAGCTGCGCGGTGTCAGGGTCCTGCGCGGTGGCCTGCATGGCGCGGCCGGTGCGGGAGAGGCTGACGAACAGGGCGAGGGCCGCCATGCAGATGGGGGCGGCGATGATGACGAAGACGCTGCCGCTCTGGATGCTGACGGAGCCGATGTGGACGGGTCCGAAGGGCAGTTGGGGGAACTTGAGGTCGTTCTTGGCGTCCGGGTACCAGTTGAAGACGACCTGCTGGAGGGCGAGCGACAGACCGATGGCGGTGATGAGCGGGGCGAGGCGTGGTGCTCCGCGTAGTGGTCGGTAGGCGAAGCGTTCGGCCCCGACGGCGATGAGGACGGAGACGATTCCGCCGCCTATCAGCATCGCGGGGAGGGCTATCCACATGGATGTGCCATTGGGCAGAACGTAGAGGTAGACCGTGAGTGCGCCGAAGCCGCCGGTCATGAAGATCTCGCCATGGGCGAAGTTGATGAGCTGGACGATGCCGTACACCATCGTGTAGCCGATGGCGATCAGCCCGTACATCGAGCCGAGGAACAGCCCGTTGGCCAGCTGCTGCGGCAGGGTGTTCACCGCATGGCCTCCATGTGGTGGGGAGAGGTTGAGCAGGGCGTATGAGGCGGGCCGCGCGGTGACGGGTGGTCATGGCCGCGCGGCCCAGAGGTGGTGCTGGGGGCCTGTCCCGGTGGTTTCGACCGGGTCGGCGGTTCGGTCGGGCTGCGGCCCTCGGTGACCGAACCGCCTGGTGGCCCGGGGTGGTGCGGATCAGCCGTTGAAGGTGCCGCTCTTGACGGCCTTCCACTTGCCGTCGACGACCTGGTAGACGGTGAGCTGCTTGTTGGTGGTGTCGCCGTACTCGTCGAAGGAGACGGGTCCGGCGATGCCGTCGAACTTGGTCTTCTGGACCTCGCCGACGATCTTGGCGCGGGCGTCGGAGGGGACCTTGCCGTCCTTCACGACGTTGCCGATCGCCTTGATGATGGCGGTGGCGGCGTCGTAGGAGTAGCCGCCGTACGTGCCGTAGTCGCCCTTGAGGCCGGAGGCCTTGTACTTCTTGATGAAGTCGGCGGCGGAGGGCAGGGAGTCGACGGGCTGGCCGACCGAGGTGGCGAGGTCGCCTTCGGAGGTCTTGCCGGCGGTCTGGATGTAGGTGTCGCTGAACATGCCGTCACCGCCGAACAGCGGGACCTTGGCTCCGCCGTCCTTGAGCTGCTTGGTGAGCTTCTCGGACTCGTCGTACTGGCCGCCGTAGTAGACGAGGTCGGCCTTGGAGTTCTTGATCTTGGTGACGAGGGCGGAGAAGTCCGTGTCGCCGGTGTTGACGTGGTCCTGGCCTGTGACCTTGCCGCCGGCCTTGGTGAAGCCGGCCTTGAAGAGCTTGGCGAGGCCGGCACCGTAGGTCTGCTTGTCGTCGACCACGAACACCTTGCGCTTCTTGAGCGTGTTGTAGGCGTAGTCGGCCGCGAAGCCGCCCTGCAGGGCGTCGGTGGTGGCGGTGCGGAAGTAGGTCTTGAACGGGCGGGACTTGGAGGTCTGCCAGTTCTTGCCCTGGGTGAGCTCGGGGGCCGTGTTGGACGGAGAGATCTCGACCAGGTTGGCGGTGGCGAAGACCTGCTGCATCTGGGTGGCGACACCGGAGTTCAGCGGGCCGACGACGCCGAGGACGTCGTCGTTCTGGACGAGCTGGGTGGCGTTGGACTGGCCCTGGGCCGGGATCGCCTTGTCGTCGAGCGCCTGGACCTTGAAGGTCACGCCGGGAACGGTGTTGTTCTTGTTGGCGTCGTTCACGGCGATCTGCACGCCGCCCTGGATGCCGAGACCGGTGGCCGAGTTCTGGCCGGTGAGCGGGGCGTCGACGCCGATGATGACGGTGGTCTTCTTGCTGCTGTCGCTGCCCTTGTTGTCGTCGCGCGATCCGCAGGCGGTGAGCGTGAGTGCTCCGGTGGTGAGCACGCTGGTCATGATGAGCAAGGAACGGTGTCGCACGATCAATCCTCTCCCTGGCGCGGCTCCCGTGGTTGGGGCCGTGTGTCTCGCCGGGCCGTACTGGGGTGGTACAGGGCCGTGCAGCAGACGCGCCCGGCGGCGCGGTGACTGGCCGTGACTATAAGCGCAGGTGGCTGGGGTGGGGAGCTGAGGAGGGAAGGATGTGACGTTCTTGTTATGACGCGGTGCTCGTCGGCGGGTGTGGTGGGGGCGATTGGGGCTTCTGGATGGAGGGCTCCGGCTTTCGCATCGTGAGAACGTGCTGTTCCGCTAAGGAACTTGGGGTGATCTTGGTCCTTACGTGCGGGAGTGTGCCGCCGGTGGGGAGGGCGCCAGGTGCTCGGGGTGGCGGTGGGGTGCGTTCCGCATTGCTCTGTTGCGGCAGAGGTAACCGAGTGTTACTTCCGTGTGAGATCGATTCGCGGTCCGCGAGGCGGTTCCGAGTGCCCTCTGTGGGGCCCGCAGGTGTCGTGCAGGTAGGCGGAGAGGTCGCGGGGGTAGGCGCCGCCGAAGAGGTAGCTGTGCTGCTGCTGTGCCTGACGGTTCCGTAGGACGAGGTCGAGGTGCGGCAGGGTGAAGCCGGGCGGCAGGGCGGCGCACTCGTATACGGAGATGCGCACGGTGAGGGGTTCGGGGGCGCCGCTCTTCACTGTCAGTGGCAGCGCGGGGGTGACGTGGGTGATCAACCCGGGGAGTCCGGCACGTGCTTGACGGATGGTCACGGGATGGGTGCCGCGTACGGAGACGGTGAAGCGGAAGGTGGCGGCGCGTGGCTGGCGCGGGTCCGGCGGGCCCGTTCCCGCGTAGTGCAGGACGGTGACCTGGGAGGGCCAGGGGGTGGGAGCGGGGGCGGCCGGGGTGGTGATGAGGGTCGTGTAGGCGTAGGCGCCCGTGATGGCCGCAGCGGCGAGCAGGGCTTGCAGGGTGCGGCGCAGACGCGGTGGAAGGGCGCGCCAACGCTCATGCAGGCGGAGCGAGTTGGGGGAGCCCGCCCACAGGGTGTCGGCGTGGGCGGCGGGGGTGTGCGGGACGCCGGAGGGGGGTCCCGGCTCGACGGGTCCGATGCCGGCCATGCTCCACGCTAGTGCGGAGGGGGTGGGTCCGCCCAGATGTGTGCACTCAACTGGGCTTCGTCATCGGTCAGTTGTGCGTGAGCCGCCTGCTGGTGGAGGCCTGCGCTGCGCCGTCCGGCGAGGTGGCGTGGATGCCTCGGGGCGGGCCGGAGCCGCGTCGGCGGCGGCCGTGTGCCGCGCTGCCCGGACCCCGTCCCTTGATCGACGTCCGCACTGCCCGGCGCGGCGGTGGTGGCCGTCCGCGCCGGGAGCAGTGGCGTGAAGCTGGTGATCGTTGTGGCGCCCTGTGACGGACCGGCCCTGTGACGGACGGGAGGGCTCAGCTCTTGGGCATGTCCTTGAGGAGGCAGGTCAGGCGGGCCGAGCAGACCCGCCGGTCCTGCTCGTCGGTGATCACGATCTCGTACGTGGCCGTGGAGCGGCCGCGGTGTACGGGTGTGGCGACGCCGGTGACGAGGCCGGAGCGGGCGCCGCGGTGGTGCGTGCAGTTCAGGTCGACGCCGACGGCGATCTTGGAGCTGCCGCCGTGGAGCATCGAGCCGAC
Organism: Streptomyces sp. NPDC090032; assembly: GCF_044748025.1. Taxonomy (NCBI): domain Bacteria; kingdom Bacillati; phylum Actinomycetota; class Actinomycetes; order Kitasatosporales; family Streptomycetaceae; genus Streptomyces; species Streptomyces sp. NPDC090032. The sequence continues at coordinate 87,971 of NZ_JBIVFF010000011.1, forward strand.
GGAGCCGAGGGTCTCGGCGAGGACCGCGGAGGCGCCGCCGTGCAGGAGGCCGTAGGGCTGGGTGTTGCCCTCGACGGGCATGGTGCCGACGACGCGCTCGGCGGACGCCTCCTTGATCTGGACGCCCATGCGGGTGCCGAGGTCCCCCGCGGAGAACAGGGCGGGCAGGTCGACGCCGAGCGCCGCGTACTCGTCGATGATCTCTTGTGGGAACTTCACGCTGCTGTGCTCGCCCATGGTGCCCGGCTCCGTTCGTCGTCGGTCGGTGTTCGTGCGGTGAGGTGCTGTTCTGCCTGCTCGGCTGCCTGAGCAAACGCTCAGTCGGTCGCCGATTGTTCCAGGCGCACGACGACGGACTTGCTGGTGGGGGTGTTGCTTGTGTCGGCGGTGGACTCCAGCGGGATCAGGACGTTGGTCTCCGGGTAGTACGCGGCGGCGCAGCCCCGGGCCGTCGGGTAGTGGACGACGCGGAAGCCGGGGGCGCGGCGCTCCACACCGTCCGTCCACTCGCTGACCAAATCGACGTAGGAGCCGTCGGCGAGGCTCAGGGCCTGGGCGTCGTGGGGGCTGACGAGGACGACCCGGCGGCCGTTCCTGATGCCGCGGTAGCGGTCGTCGAGGCCGTAGATCGTGGTGTTGTACTGGTCGTGCGAGCGCAGGGTCTGCAGCAGCAGCCGGCCCTCGGGGAGGTGGGGGTACTCGACGGGCGCCGCGGTGAAGTTCGCCTTGCCGGTGGTGGTGGGGAAGCGGCGCTCGTCGCGCGGGGCGTGCGGCAGCGTGAAGCCGCCAGGGCGACCAGCAGAACCAGCCACGCGCGCGTTGAAGTCCTCGAAGCCCGGGATGACGTTCGCGATGCGGTCGCGGATCGTGGCGTAGTCCTTCTCGAACTCCTCCCAGGGCGTGCGTGACGCCTCGCCCAGGACGCGGCGGGCGAGGCGGGCCACGATCGCCGGCTCCGACAGGAGGTGCTTGCTCGCGGGCGCGAGGCGGCCACGGGAGGCGTGGACCATGCTCATGGAGTCCTCGACGGTCACGAACTGCTCGCCGCTGCCCTGGGTGTCGCGCTCGGTGCGGCCCAGGGTCGGCAGGATCAGGGCGCGCGCGCCCGTGACCGCGTGCGAGCGGTTGAGCTTCGTCGACACGTGCACCGTCAGGGCGGCGCGGCGCATCGCGGCCTCCGTGACGTCGGTGTCGGGCGATGCCGCCACGAAGTTGCCGCCCATCGCGAAGAACACCTTCGCCCGGCCGTCGCGGAGCGCCTCGATGGCCCGTACGACGTCGAAGCCGTGCCCGCGGGGCGGTGCGAAGCCGAACTCCTTCTCCAGGGCGTCCAGGAAGGCGGGCGCGGGTCGTTCGAAGACGCCCATGGTGCGGTCGCCCTGCACGTTCGAGTGGCCGCGCACCGGGCACACGCCCGCGCCGGGACGGCCGATGTTCCCGCGCAGGAGCAGGAAGTTGACCACTTCGCGGATCGTGGGCACGGAGTGCTTGTGCTGGGTGAGGCCCATCGCCCAGCACACGACGGTGCGCTCGGAGGCGAGCACCAGGGCGAGGGCCTCCTCGATCTCGGCGCGTTCCAGGCCCGTCGCCGTCAGCGTCGCGTCCCAGTCGGCGGCGCGGGCGGCCTCGGCGAACTCCGCGTAGCCGTGGGTGTGTTCCGCCACGAAGGCGTCGTCGACGGCGCCTTCGGTCTCCAGCATCAGCTTGTTCAGGAGCCGGAAGAGGGCCTGGTCGCCGCCGAGGCGGATCTGGAGGAACAGGTCGTTCAGGGCGGCACCCTTGAACATGCCCTGCGCGGTCTGCGGGTTCTTGAAGCGCTCCAGCCCGGCCTCGGGCAGCGGGTTGATCGTGATGATCTTCGCGCCGTTCGCCTTCGCCTTCTCCAGGGCGGAGAGCATGCGCGGGTGGTTCGTGCCCGGGTTCTGCCCGGCCACGATGATCAGGTCGGACTTGTAGAGGTCCTCCAGGGAGACGCTGCCCTTGCCGATGCCGATGGTCTCCGTGAGCGCGGAACCGGACGACTCGTGGCACATGTTCGAGCAGTCGGGCAGGTTGTTCGTGCCGAATTCGCGGGCGAACAACTGGTAGAGGAAAGCCGCCTCGTTGCTCGTGCGGCCCGAGGTGTAGAACACGGCCTCGTCGGGGGAGGCCAGGGCGGCCAGCTCCTCGGCGATGATGTCGAAGGCGCGCTCCCAGGACACCGGCTCGTAGCGCTCGGCGCCGTCCGCCAGATACATGGGGTGCGTGAGGCGGCCCTGCTGGCCCAGCCAGTACCCGGAGCGGGTCGCGAGGTCGGCGACGGGGTGCGCGGTGAAGAAGTCGGGTGTGACCCGGCGCAGGGTGGCTTCCTCGGCGACCGCCTTCGCGCCGTTCTCGCAGAACTCCGCCTTGTGCCGGTGCTCCGGCTCGGGCCAGGCGCAGCCGGGGCAGTCGAAGCCGTCTTTCTGATTGACACGGAGCAGGGTGAGCGCGGTGCGGCGCACTCCCATCTGCTGCTGGGCGATCTTGAGGGAATGCGCGACGGCGGGCAGCCCGGCGGCGGCCTGCTGCGGCGCCTGGACCTGCGGCGCGTCCTGGACCGGATCTCCCGTGGGCGGCTTCGTCGCCATCGTCTGTTCCCCTTCGAGGACACGTATGAGGTACGTCTGCGATCCTCGCACGCATCACTGACAGCCCTCATGGGAGTCCCGTTGCGGACCGGACTGTCAGTGGGGCGTGGCAGGATCGGGGGCGTGGCAGAGAATCCAGCGAAGAAGACCGAGAAGACGACCTCAGGCAGCCGGCCGCGGCTGATGCTCATGGACGGGCATTCGCTGGCGTACCGCGCGTTCTTCGCGCTGCCCGCGGAGAACTTCACGACCGCGACCGGACAGCCGACGAACGCGATCTACGGCTTCGCGTCGATGCTGGCGAACACGCTGCGCGACGAGGCGCCCACGCACTTCGCGGTGGCGTTCGACGTCTCGCGCAAGACGTGGCGCTCCGAGGAGTTCACCGAGTACAAGGCGAACCGCTCGAAGACCCCGGACGAGTTCAAGGGCCAGGTCGAGCTGATCGGCGAGCTCCTCGACGCGATGCACGCGCCGCGCTTCGCGGTCGACGGGTTCGAGGCGGACGACGTCATCGCGACGCTCGCCACGCAGGCCGAGGCCGCCGGGTTCGACGTCCTCGTCGTCACCGGCGACCGGGACTCCTTCCAGCTCGTCAGCGACCGCGTCACGGTGCTCTACCCGACGAAGGGCGTCTCCGAGCTGACCCGGTTCACGCCGGAGAAGGTCGAGGAGAAGTACGGACTGACGCCGGCCCAGTACCCGGACTTCGCGGCCCTGCGCGGCGACCCGTCCGACAACCTGCCGGGCATCCCCGGCGTCGGCGAGAAGACCGCGGCGAAGTGGATCAACCAGTTCGGTTCGTTCGCCGAGCTCGTCGAGCGCGCCGACGAGGTCAAGGGCAAGGCCGGGCAGAATTTCCGCGACCACATCGAAGCCGTCAAGCTCAACCGGCGCCTGACCGAGATGGTGCGTGACGTCGAGCTCCCCAAGACGGTCACCGACCTGGAGCGCGCCGCGTACGACCGCACGGCCGTCGCGATGGTCCTCGACACCCTGGAGATCCGGAACCCGTCGCTGCGCGAGCGGCTCCTCGCCGTCGACCCGGGCGCCGAGGAGGCCGAGGAGACGCCGGCCGAGCCGGGAGTCGAGGTCGACGGCTCGGTGCTGGGCGCCGGCGAGGTCGCCCCGTGGCTCGCCGAGCACGGAGACACGGCCCTCGGCCTGGCCACGGTCGACACCTGGACGCTCGGTACGGGATCCGTCACCGAGGTGGCGCTCGCCGGCGCCGGGGGAGCGGCCGCCTGGTTCGACCCCACCCAGCTCGACGAGGCCGACGAGAACGCGTTCGCGGCCTGGCTCGCCGACGCCGCGAAGCCCAAGGTCATGCACAACGCCAAGGGCATCATGCGGGTCTTCGCCGAGCACGGCTGGACCGTGGACGGCATCACCATGGACACGGCGCTCGCCGCGTACCTGGTCAAGCCCGGCCGCCGCTCCTTCGCCCTCGACGCGCTCACCCTGGAGTACCTGGGCCGCGAGCTCGCCCCGGCCGCCGCCGACGGACAGCTCGCCTTCGGTACGGAGGACGACGACCAGGCCGAGGCCGACGCGCTCATGGTGCACGCCCGCGCGATCCTCGACCTCGGCGAGGCCTTCGGCGGGAAGCTCCAGGAGGTCGGCGCGGCCGGCCTCCTCAAGGACGTCGAGCTGCCCACGTCCACGCTCCTCGCACGCATGGAGCGGCACGGCATCGCCGCCGACCGCGCCCACCTCGAAGCCATGGAGCAGATGTTCGCGGGCGCCGTCCAGCAGGCCGTGAAGGAGGCGCACGCCTCGGTGGGCCACGAGTTCAACCTGGGCTCGCCCAAGCAGCTCCAGGAAGTCTTCTTCGGCGAGCTCGACCTTCCCAAGACGAAGAAGACGAAGACCGGGTACACGACGGACGCGGACGCGCTCGCCTGGCTGGCCACCCAGACCGACCACGAACTCCCCGTGATCATGCTGCGCCACCGCGAGCAGGCCAAGCTGCGCGTCACCGTCGAGGGCCTGATCAAGACGATCGCCGCGGACGGCCGCATCCACACGACGTTCAACCAGACCGTCGCCGCCACGGGCCGCCTCTCGTCGACCGACCCGAACCTGCAGAACATCCCGGTCCGCACCGACGAGGGCCGCGCGATCCGCCGCGGCTTCGTCGTCGGTGAGGGCTTCGAGTCGCTCATGACGGCGGACTACAGCCAGATCGAGCTGCGCGTCATGGCGCACCTCTCCGAGGACGAGGGCCTCCTCGAGGCGTTCACCTCCGGCGAGGACCTGCACACCACGGTCGGCGCGCAGGTCTTCGGCGTCGAGCGGTCCGCCGTCGACGCGGAGATGCGCCGCAAGATCAAGGCGATGTCGTACGGGCTCGCCTACGGCCTGTCCGCGTTCGGCCTGTCCGGGCAGCTGAACATCGAGCCGGGCGAGGCACGGGTCCTCATGGACACCTACTTCGAGCGGTTCGGCGGCGTACGCGACTATCTGCGCCGCGTCGTCGACGAGGCGCGCGCCACGGGCTACACGGAGACGATGCTCGGCCGCCGTCGGTATCTCCCGGACCTCAGCAGCGACAACCGCCAGCGCCGTGAGATGGCCGAGCGCATGGCGCTCAACGCGCCTATCCAGGGCACGGCCGCGGACATCGTCAAGATCGCCATGCTGAACGTGGACAAGGCGCTCGAGGACGCGAAGCTCAAGTCCCGGCTGCTGCTCCAGGTCCATGACGAAATCGTCCTGGAGATCGCCCCGGGCGAGGCCGCGGCGGCGGAGGAGCTGGTCCGGCGCGAGATGGCCGGCGCCGTGCAGCTGCGGGCGCCGCTGGACGTGTCGGTGGGCGTGGGCCCGGACTGGGAATCCGCGGCGCACTAGCCTCCGGCGGGCCGGGACCAGGCGGTAGTTCGAGCAAGGGGCGGGGCCGGTGGGCTCCGCCCCTCAGCGCTTTACGAGATCACCGAACTCGGTCTGTCCCTCAACCGTGTCATGGCCGGTTACAAGGACTGGACCGAAACACACATGACCGAAGTGCTCGCCCACCGTGAGGAACACCACCGCGCGGCAGCCGAACACTGACCTGCTGTGTGAAGGCGCAGCCCGACGAACCGGGGCGTTCGGCGGCGTTCCGTGAATCTATTCCGCACAACAGGTACTGACTGCGTTCACCGTTGCTGACTCACCACTTGGTTCACCGTCGCTGTGTCACCGGGGCCGGTGCCTCCCCGCGACGGGCCGGACCCCGACGCCCCCGCACGAGAAGCGCGTACACGACCAGACCCAGCACGAGGCCCGCGCCCGCGCCGAAGCACAGCGTCGGGATGATCTCCCACGGCTTGGCGACAGCGCCCCAGTACGTCCACCAGCGCACCGTCCGTACCCCCGCGGCCACCGTCACGCACCCGCCGATCACGAGCGCCGCCACCCACCGCTCGCTCACCGAGAGCTCCGGCAGCGCGGCGCGGGCGTCCGTAGCGGCCGACGAGGGGACACGACGCACCGCCGACACCACGAAGAGCGCGATCACGACGAGCGCGAGGGCCGAACCCCCGTACTGCGCGTACCAGTAGAGGGGGGAGCCGGCGATCTTCTCGCCGAGGACCGGGAACACGCGCATGCCCCACCGGTCGAGATGCGTGAACGCGTCCCACACCACGTGCGTCGTCGCGCCCAGGGCAGCGGAGACGTACCACCACCACACCGCGGCCACCGGCCGCCGCTCCCACGCGAAAGCGCCGGACGAGAAGCGGCCGGACGGGAAGCCGCCCGGCGCAGGTCTGCCCGACGCGAAATCGCTCCGCGCCCCGCCCGTGCCCCGAGCCACCACAAGGACTCGCCCCCGCACCCGCGACGGCAGCAGCGCGATCACCGGCTCCCGCAGCAGGCGCCACAGGCCCACCAGCGCCGCCGCGATGGCCACGTCGATCGTGAAGACGCCGGGGAAGGAGTGGGTGAAGTCCCCGAACTCCATCGCCCCCGGTACCGCACTCGCCGCGAAGTACGTCACGTCGGGCGCGAACGAGCCGGCCACCAGCAGCGACGGCACGAGCGCGCCGCGCCCCGAGCCGTCGCGGCGGACGGCCGGCAGCACGGCCGCGGCATGGCTGATCGTGAACGGCAAGAGGTCCCCCTCGGACGGTTCCTGATGCGGTGCGTATGCGGTGAGTATGTGGGTGCGTGTGCGGGTTCCTATGTGGTGCCGCTCAGTATGGCCGTGGCGACCGCGGTAACGCGTACATGGCCAACCGGCAAAAATCGGGCACGAACAGGTGTCTGCGCGCCGGAAGTTGTCGTAGTGTCGCCTGGGTCACTCCACGCTGGGGAGCGCGGACGGACCCGGAAATCGGTCGGCAATCGGAGGGGCTCACGGCATGGCGGCGCTATTCGGAAAGCGGTTGCGCAGGTCCGCGATGACGACCGCTGTGGCTGCTGCCGCTGTGGCGGCACTCTCCGCGTCCCAGGCGCCCGGCGTCACCGTCACGCAGGACGGACGGCAGTCCGCCGCGGACGCGACGCCTCCGCCCGGCGACTCGGCGACGGGTGACTCCCCGTACTACACCGAACTGCCGGACCTCAACAGCCCTACCGCGCCGCCGAGTACGGGCCCGGGCGCCCCCGGCGGCACGGGTTCGGGCCAGGCCGGCATCCCCGCCACCGTCCTCGACGCGTACAAGAAGGCCGAGGCGGAGCTCGCTGCGACCAAGCCGGGCTGCAACCTCCCCTGGCAGCTCCTCGCCGCGATCGGCAAGGTCGAGTCGGGCCAGGCCCGTGGCGGCAACGTCGACGCGAACGGCACCACGCTCAAGCCGATCCTCGGCCCGGTCCTCGACGGCAACGGCTTCGCGAGGATCACCGACACGGACAACGGCGCCTACGACGGCGACACGACGCACGACCGGGCCGTCGGCCCCATGCAGTTCATCCCGTCGACCTGGGCGTGGTCCGGCCGCGACGGCAACGGCGACGGCAAGAAGGACCCCAACAACATCTACGACGCCGCCCTCGCCGCCGGCCACTACCTGTGCCGCGGCGACCGCGACCTCTCCCAGAGCGTCGGCCTGAACGCCGCGATCCTCAGCTACAACCACTCACAGGACTACCTCAACACGGTCCTGTCGTGGCTGGAGTTCTACCGCAAGGGCACCCACGAGGTCCCGGACGGCACCGGCGTCCAGCCCGGCGACCGCAGCGACGGCAGCCCCAGCCCCTCGCCCTCGCCGAGCAGTCCCGGCTCGGCCAGCCCGTCTCCGGGCGCCTCCAAGCCGCCCAAGTCGCCCAAGCCCGGCGGCTCCCCGGGCACCGGCCCGTCGAAGCCCGGCGGCGGAGGCTCCACGAGCCCCACACCGCCCACGCCCGCCGAGTCGGTCGCGCACATCGAGGACGCCGGTACGGGCAAACTCGCCGCGACCGCCGGTGACGCCTTCGCCGAACGCATCGCCGTCCGCACGGAGAACGCCGCGGGCAAGGGCGTCGGCACGATCAAGGTGAAGCTCACCGTCGTCGGCGACACGGACTCGGCCTTCAGCGGCGGCTTCAAGAGCGTCACCGTCGTCACCGACAGCACCGGCAAGGCCACCGCGCCGCCGCTGCGGGCGGGCGAGGACACCGGCGACTTCACGGTCCGCGCCACCGTCATCGACCGCGAGCTGCCCGGCCTCGACTACACGGCCACCGTCACCGCACGCCAGGCCGACACCGTCACCCGGACCGGCGACGAGGAACTGACCTGCGAGGCCGGCGGCCAGTTCGCCGCCCCGGTCCAGCTCCAGGCCACGTACAAGGGCGAGGCCGCCGACGGGGTCGCCGCCACGGCCACGCTGATCAAGTCGAAGGACGACGCGAGCGAGAACGACAAGGGCCCCTACTTCAAGGACGCGGACGGCAAGACGATCCGCACCCTCAAGGGCCTCAAGACCGACGGGGACGGCCGACTCCAGCTGCCGAGGATCTACGCGGACGACGCCACCGGCACGTTCCTGCTCCGCATCAGCACCACCGGCGGCGCGACCCTCACCATCGAGCTGAAGGTCACCGCGGCCGGTGCCACGGCGACCCCGTCCGCCTCGCCCTCGGCGCCGTAACCCCCGCACGGGACAAGCCGCACCCGGCAGTACCAGCTCCGCCCCCTCGCCGTTCACCGGCCGAGGGGGCGGAGCTGTTGTGCAACGTGTTCTCATCTCGGCCCCGCGTTGCTACGGTGCCCCAGCCCTGACGACCTATCAGATCTCAGATCCGGTGCTCCGCCGGGAGGCTGCATGCGTGCCCTGATCGCCGCCGCGACCGGTCTTGCCGTGGCGCTCGCCCTCGTCATCACGATCTCGGCGATCGGCTCCCCGCCCGGCGAGACCTCGCCCAAACCGCTCCTGACCACCGTCCCCAAGCACCCCTGACCCGCCGAGGAGGCCGCCGCGATGCGCCGCAAGGCCAGCCTGATCCTGCTCGCCCTCGCCGTGTTCTGCACGGCGATGTCCCCGCTGATGCGCTGGTACGCGTTCCCGCGCCTCGCGAAGATCCCGGCCGGCCAGTACCAGAACGCCGTCCTGGAGGCGAAGAACCCGACCCTCCTCGACTACGGCTCGATGCAGGCGAAGAAGGTCCCCAAGGTCACGATCGTCCAGACGCTCAAGGGCAACGTGGAGGCCTCCGAAGAGGTCGAGAAGAGCGCGGGCCGCGACGTCGTCGTCTGGGACTCCCTCTCCTACGTCGTCGGACCCGACGGCAAGATGGTCTCGCAGGTCCCCGAGCGCTACGTCTTCGACGCCCACAGCCAGGCACCCGTCCACCCCACGGGCAAGTACGCCGAGACCGTCGACGGCGACAAGGTCAGGCGGGACGGCATCGAGTTCAAGTGGCCCTTCCTCACCGAGAAGCGGGACTACGAGTACTACGACGCCCAGGCCCGCATCACCCGGCCCATCCACTACAAGGGGACCCAGACGTTCCGCGGCGTGAAGGTCTACTACTTCGAGCAGACCATCCCGTGGACGAAGGTTCCCCTCCCCAAGACGATGCCGGTCAAGGGCATCACACCGGAGTCCGTCGCCAAGACCGGCACCACCCGCTGGTACAGCACGGTGCGCAAGTTCTGGGTCGAGCCCGTCACCGGCGCCCCCGTCTACGGCGAGGAGATCCAGAACAACGAACTGCGCGGCGGCACGCTCCTGGGCGGCCGCGACAAGGTGACGGTCTTCGCCGGGCACGTGAAGATGCGCGAGGACTACATCAGGTCGACGGTCGACCTCGTCAAGTCCAACCGCGTCCTGGTCGTCCTGCTCACCTCGTACCTGCCCTGGGGCTTCCTCGTCCTCGGCCTGCTCCTGCTCGCGCTCTCCCTGTGGCTGGAGGCCCGCAGCCGCCGCCCCGGTGAGCCCGAGGCGGCCCCGGAGCACGAGCCGGAACCTGTCAGCGTCTGAGCGGGAACCCGTCAGCGCCTGAGCCGCGCGTGTGTGCGTCAGCGTCTGAGCCGTGCGCTCGTGTGCGTCAGCGCTTGAGTCGCGCGCTCGTGTGCCGCGTGGCGACCGCGCCCGCCGGATCCTCCGGCCACGGATGCTTCGGGTACCGGCCGCGCAGCTCGGCCCGCACCGCCCGGTACCCCTCACGCCAGAAGGAGGCCAGATCCGCGGTCACGGCCGCCGGGCGCCCCGCGGGGGACAGCAGATGCACCAGGACCGGCACACCGGCCACGCGCGGCGACTCGTGCAGCCCGAACATCTCCTGCAACTTCACGGCCAGGACGGGCTGTTCGGGGTTCGCGTAGTCGATCCGGATCCTGGACCCGCTGGGCACCTCAAGACGCTCCGGCGCCAGCTCGTCGAGGCGGGCCGCGTCACCGCTCGCCCAGGGGAGCAGCCGCCGCAGCGCCTGGCCGGCGTCGATCCGGCCCAGGTCGGACCGGCGCCGCGCCTTGCCGAGCTCCGGCTCCAGCCACTCGTCCACGCGTGCGTGCAGCGCGTCGTCGGAGACGTCGGGCCAGGGCGCGCCGAGCGTCCGGTGCAGGAACGCCAGCCGCTCCCGCAGCTCCCCGGCATCCCGGGACCACCGCAGCAGAGAGAACCCCTCCCGCCGCAGCCCCTCCTTCAGCGCCTCCCGTATGAGAGCGGGTGCGGCCTCTTTCAGCGGCCGTACGGCGAGCTCCACCGCGCCCAGACGGTCGACATGTCGCGCCACCAACTCCCCTTCGGCCCACGCCACTTCGTCCCCCTCGCTGCGCAGCGGCGCCGCGGCCCGCAACGCGACCTCCTCGTCCACGACGGCGGCGAGCCGCACGCGCGCGTGCCCGGCGCCCACGGGCCGGTCGGCGACCGCGACGGCGATCCACGGCGCACCCCGCAGCCGGGACCCGTCCGAGAGCGCTGCCCGCGTCCCGGACACCATCAGGTACTCGCCGTCGCGTCCACGCCCCACCCGCTCGGGAAAGGCGAGGGCGGCGACGATGCCGGCGACCCGGTCCTCGGACAGGTCCCCGGGCCCGGCCTCACGCGCCGGAGTCTGTCCGCCGCCTCCGCCGGAACCCGCTCCGGCCGCCCCCGTCAGCCGCCGTACCTCCGTCTTCCAGCGCGAGGCGTACGCGTCGGCGCCCCGGCGCGCTGCGCGCCATGCGGCGGCCAGGTCGTCGCCGTAGTCGCGGGGCGGCTCCTCGCTCAGGAGGGCGACCACCTCGGCCGCGCGGCGTGCGCCCACCAGCGGGGTCGCGTCCAGGAGGGAGCGGGCCAGGCGCGGATGCAGGCCGAGGCCCGCGAGGCGCGCGCCGCGCTCGGTGACCCGGCCCGAGTCCGTCTCGACCGCTCCGATCGCCGTCAGGACGGACCGGGCCGCCGCCATCGCCCCGGCAGGCGGAGCATCCAGGAGCGCGAGGCCCGAGGCGTCCGGATCGCCCCAGCACGCCGCCTGCAACGCGAACGCCGTCAGGTCCGCCACCTTGATCTCCGGTGCGGGGAACCGCGGCAGCCGCACGTCCTCCGCCTCCGTCCAGCACCGGTACACCACCCCGGGAGCCTCACGCCCGGCACGCCCCGCCCGCTGCCGCCCCGCCGCCTGCGAGGCCCGTACGGTCGTCAGGGCGCTCAGCCCGCGCGCGTGGTCCACCCGCGGCTCCCGCGCGAGCCCCGAGTCCACGACGACCCGCACCCCCGGCACCGTCAGCGACGACTCGGCCACGGACGTCGCGAGCACCACCCGGCGCCGCACACCGGCCGAGAGCACCGCGTCCTGCACCGCGGCCGGTGCCCGCCCGTGCACCTGAAGCACGTCCACGTCGGCCGGCCCGCCCAACTGCCCGGCCACGCGCGCGATCTCACCGACCCCCGGCAGGAAACACAGCACATCGCCGTCCCGCTCACGCAGCGCGCGCCGCACCACCGACGCCACATGAGTGAGCAACGCCGGATCCACCCGCATCCCGTGCGGCGGCCGCACCGGACGCGCGGGCGGCGCCCACACCGTCTCCACGGGATACGAGATTCCCTCGGCCTCGACGACGGGCGCCCCGCCGAGCAGCCGTGCCCACCCCTGCGCGTCCGTCGTCGCCGACGCCGCCACCAGCCGCAGCTCGGGCCGCAGTGCCTCGCGCACGTCGCACAGGAACGCGGCGACCGTGTCCGCGTCCAGATGCCGCTCGTGGACCTCGTCGAGCATCACGACGTCCACGCCCGCCAGCTCCTGGTCGCGTTGGAGCCGCTGCAGGAGCACGCCCGTCGTGACGACCTCCACGCGCGCGTGGCGCCCCATCACCCGCTCGCCGCGCACCGTGTAGCCGACGCTCTCGCCGGCCTTCTCGCCGAGCAGCCACGCCATGCGCCGCGCCGCTGCCCGCGCGGCGATGCGCCGTGGCTCGGCGACGACGACACGCCGCGCCGGCCCGTCACCGACGAGCCCGGCGAGCACCAGCGGCACCAACGTCGTCTTGCCGGTCCCCGGCGGCGCCACGAGAACGGCACTGCCCGGCGCCGCGGGCCCGTCGAGGGCATCGCGCAGGCCGGGCAGCGCACTGCGTACAGGCAGGTCCAGAGCGTCGTTACGGATCACGTGCTCAGTCTCCCCCCGGCCGAAGGCCCGGGGACCCAGGCCACAGGAGACTCCGTCCGGCCTCGCTCGCGGACGAAGGCCTAGCTTCGCTCGCAGACGAAGATCGCCGTTCCCGGGATCAGGTTTCCGCGCAGCGGGGACCAGCCGCCCCACTCCTGCGTGTTCCACGCCGGCCACTGCGGCTCCACGAGGTCCACCAGACGGAACCCGCCGGCCACGATGTCGCGCACCCGGTCACCGACCGTCCGATGGTGCTCCACATATACGGCGCGCCCCTCGTCGTCCTGCTCCACATAAGGGGTGCGGTCGAAGTAGGAGGACGCCACGGACAGGCCCTCCGGACCCGGCTCGTCCGGGAACGCCCATCGGATCGGATGCGTCACCGAGAACACGAACCGGCCGCCGGGCCGCAGGACCCGGTGGACATCGCGGAGCACCCGCACCGGATCGGCGACAAAGGGGAGTGCGCCGTACGCCGAGCAGGCCAGGTCGAACGAGCCGTCAGCGAACGGCAGCGCGCCCGCGTCCGCCTCCACCAGCGGCACCGCGCCGCCGTCGATGCGCAGGGCGTGCTGGAGCTGCCGGTGGGAGAGGTCGAGCGCGACGGGGTGCGCGCCCTGCGCGGCGAGCCAGCGCGAGCACTGCGCCGCGCCCGCGCCGATCTCCAGAATCACCTTGTCCTTGAGGTCCTCCGGCGGGCCGAGCAGCTCGGCCTCCACCTCGTCGAGACCCTCGGGGCCCCACACGAAACGGTCGTCCCCGAGGAACGTGCCGTGTTCGACCTGATACTCGTCCGCGTTCTTGTCCCACCAGCCACGATTGGCACGGGAACTCTCCGTGACGTCGGCCTCGCGCCGGGTGGCTTCGGGCTCGAACGGTTCGGGCTCTTGGATGATGGGCTCCCTAGTCGTACTCTTCCGTTCAACCCGTCGCGGCACAGTGCCGAGCGGCCCATGTGGCCTCGTGCGACAGGTTTTGTGCCGGGTATGCGAATTTCGCCCCGGGTGTGCGCCTTCGCGCATTGACCCTGTCCGGCTGCCCCCGTATGCTACAAGTTGCGCTGCGAGCCTGCGCTCCTCAGACATAGCAGGCTGCGCTCGCATCTGTATGTATGTCCCCTCGGTAATCGAGGCGCCCCCCTCTGGGAGTGGCGCTTCCTGAGCTGTCCGGCTTCTGCAGTGCGATCACGGGCTCCCGGCGTAGCAGTACCTACGACTTCAATGTCCGTACCGGAGCCCTTACCCACATGACGAGCAGCACCGAGACCACCGCCACCACCCCGCAGGTAGCGGTCAACGACATCGGTAACGAGGAAGCCTTCCTCGCCGCGATCGACGAGACGATCAAGTACTTCAACGACGGCGACATCGTCGACGGCGTCATCGTGAAGGTCGACCGGGACGAGGTCCTGCTCGACATCGGTTACAAGACCGAAGGCGTGATCCCGAGCCGCGAGCTCTCGATCAAGCACGATGTCGACCCGAACGAGGTCGTCAAGGTCGGCGACGAGATCGAGGCCCTGGTTCTCCAGAAGGAGGACAAGGAAGGCCGTCTGATCCTGTCCAAGAAGCGCGCTCAGTACGAGCGTGCCTGGGGCACGATCGAGAAGATCAAGGAAGAAGACGGCATCGTCACCGGTACCGTCATCGAGGTCGTCAAGGGTGGTCTCATCCTCGACATCGGCCTCCGTGGCTTCCTGCCGGCTTCCCTCGTCGAGATGCGCCGCGTCCGCGACCTCCAGCCCTACGTGGGCAAGGAGCTCGAGGCCAAGATCATCGAGCTGGACAAGAACCGCAACAACGTGGTTCTGTCCCGCCGTGCCTGGCTCGAGCAGACCCAGTCCGAGGTTCGCCAGACGTTCCTCACGACCCTCCAGAAGGGTCAGGTCCGCTCCGGCGTCGTTTCCTCGATCGTCAACTTCGGTGCCTTCGTGGACCTGGGTGGCGTCGACGGTCTCGTGCACGTCTCCGAGCTGTCCTGGAAGCACATCGACCACCCGTCCGAGGTTGTCGAGGTCGGCCAGGAAGTCACCGTCGAGGTCCTCGACGTGGACATGGACCGCGAGCGTGTCTCCCTGTCGCTGAAGGCGACGCAGGAAGACCCGTGGCAGCAGTTCGCCCGTACGCACCAGATCGGCCAGGTCGTCCCCGGCAAGGTCACGAAGCTGGTTCCGTTCGGTGCGTTCGTCCGCGTGGACGAGGGCATCGAGGGTCTGGTCCACATCTCCGAGCTGGCCGAGCGCCACGTGGAGATCCCGGAGCAGGTCGTCCAGGTCAACGACGAGATCTTCGTCAAGGTCATCGACATCGACCTCGAGCGTCGCCGCATCAGCCTCTCGCTGAAGCAGGCCAACGAGGCCTTCGGTGCCGACCCGTCGACGGTCGAGTTCGACCCGACCCTGTACGGCATGGCCGCGTCTTACGACGACCAGGGCAACTACATCTACCCCGAGGGCTTCGACCCCGAGACCAACGACTGGCTCGAGGGCTTCGAGACCCAGCGCGAGGCTTGGGAGGGTCAGTACGCCGAGGCGCAGCAGCGCTTCGAGCAGCACCAGGCCCAGGTCATCAAGTCCCGCGAGGCCGACGCCCAGGCCGAGGCCGAGGGTGCTGCCGCTCCGGCCGGCGCCCCGGCTGCGTCCGGCGGTGGCGGTTCGTACTCCTCGGAGTCGGACGACACCTCCGGCGCTCTCGCTTCGGACGAGGCGCTGGCTGCTCTCCGCGAGAAGCTCGCGGGTGGTCAGAGCTGACCTGAACCCTCGGGTTCCGGTAAGTAGTTGAGCGGGCCCGCACCCATTGGGTGCGGGCCCGCTTCTCTGTGTCCGCCGACGTTTCCTACGGAGTGACCGGTACGTTCGTCAGGCCCTTGCCGCCCGTGACCGTGTTGCTGCCGTAGACCGTTGTCCCGCAGCTTCCGCCGGCGTTCGTCACGTTGATCGCCAGCTGCTTGTCGCCCGTGGCGCCGCGCAGGTCCGACGTGTTGGAGCGGAAGACGGTGCCGCAGCCCCAGCCGGACTGCTGGGTGTGGGTCTCGTAGCCGTCGTTCGTCGTGGCGCTGCCCTTGTTGTTCTCGACCAGGACGTCGTTGCCCTTCACATCGACCCATGAGTCGTCGAAGTTGGCCCCGGTCAGGCCACTGCCGTCGAAGGTGTTGCCGACGATCCGCGCGCCCGTAGTGCCCTCCTTGATGTCGACGTTCTCGCCGCCGACGTCCGGGCCGATCGTGTTGCCGGTGATCTGGATGCGGTCGCTCTTGTCGGAGGTGCCGCCGGCCGTGCCGACGTACACGCCCTCGCCCATGCCGCGGCCGTCGTTGCCGGTGTCGTAGATCCGCGAGTTCCTGATCGTCCCGTCCGTGCTGGAGTTGCGGAAGTGGACGCCCTCCATGTCGAGCCCGTGGACGGTGACCGTGTCGACGGCGACGCCCTTCGCCGAGTCGATCATGATGCCCTTCTGGCCGCCGGTGACGGTGATGCCCTGCACCGTCCAGTACGAGGCGCCGTCCAGATGCAGGCCGTAGCCACCGCCCGCCGTGAGAACCGCCTTCGCGGAGCCGGTCAGGGTGATGCGCGAGCCCGAACTCGCGGCGGTCGACGTCTTGAAGTTGCCCGTGTACGTGCCGTCGGCGAGATGGATCGTGTCGCCCGGGGCGGCCGCCGTGAGCGCCGACTTGAGCTGGGACGCGGTGGAGACCTCGATGACCTGGGCGGCTCCGGTGGCGGGCATCGCGAGGGCCGTGGCGGCGCCGGCGACGAGCACGGAGGCGGTGAGAGTCGTCAGAGCGGGCAGGAACGCGGAACGGATGCGCATGTGGGGGTGCCTTCCCGTCGGTTCGTGCAAAGAGTGTTCTTGTACGTGAACATCGGGTGCACATATGAACGTAAGGGCGCGGCGTGGCGGCGTCAAGGTCTGGACCAGGAGGCGTGTGCGCGGAGGGAAACGTGGCGGATACACGAGTAACTCCAGTGCCGTAACAGGCCGTTGCCAGGATCCCCGGATCATTGAAGATCGTGAGGAGAGCCGTCAGCATGGCAGTACAGCAGCGACCGGAGACGGGCACGAGCCGCCGGGCCTTCCTGCGCAACGTCGGGGTGACCGGCGGCGCGGGCGCGATGTTCGCCACCATGGGCGCCCTCGGGCTCGCCCCCACCGCCCAGGCCGCCTCCCGCGAACAGGCCTACAGCGCACCGAAGTCGGGCGACTTCACGCTCACCGGGCGCGGCGCCGCCAAGGTCGTCGTCGTGGGCGGCGGCATCGCCGGACTCGCGACGGCGTACGAACTCGGCAAGGCGGGCTACGACTGTACGGTCCTGGAGGCCAGAGACCGCACCGGTGGCCGCAACTTCACCGTGCGCGGCGGCGACAGCACCGTCGACCTGTACGGCACCCGACAGACCGCGCGCTTCTCCCAGGGCCAGTACCTCAACGCGGGGCCCGCGCGGCTGCCGCAGTGGATGGTCACCCTCGACTACTGCCGCGAACTCGGCGTCCCCCTAGAGGTGTTCACGAATACGAACGCCGACGCGTACCTCTACAACGAGTCCGCCGGCATGACCGCGCCCGTGCGCTACCGCACCGCCAAGGCGGATGTGTACGGCTACGTATCGGAGTTGTTGGCCAAGGCCACGAACAAGGGCGCCCTCGACAAGGAACTCACCGTGTCCGACCAGGATCGCCTCATGGAGTTCCTCAAGGACTTCGGGGACCTCGGCGACAAGCTCACCTACGAGGGTGGGGAGCGCCGCGGCTACACCACGGTCCCTGCCGCCACCGGGACGCCCGGGGTGCTGCTCGGCGACGTGCCCTCCGCGTCGGACGTGTTCGCCAGCGGCGTCGGGCGTTACTTCTCCTTCGAGTTCGGCTTCGACCAGGCCATGCTGATGTTCCAGCCCGTGGGCGGCATGGACCGGATACCCAAGGCCCTGACGCGGGCGATCGGCGCGCACAAGGTGCGTACGGGCGCTGTCGTCAGCAGGATCACGCAGACGGCCGGTGGGGTCACCGTCACGTACACGCAGGGCGGCAGGACCCGGGCCGTCGAGGCCGACTACTGCGTCGGCGCACTGCCGCCCAACATCCTCGCCAAGATCCCGCACAACCTCGGCTCCGGGGTGCAGTCCGCCCTGGAGGCCATCACTCCGCAGTCCGCCGGCAAGATCGGCCTGGAGTACCGGTCCCGCTGGTGGGAGCGCGACCACAAGATCTACGGCGGCATCACCGAGACCGACCTCGACGTCACGCACATCTGGCACCCGTCCTACGGCTTCCACGGCGAGCGCGGCGTACTCGTCGGCTACTACAACTACGACGGTGACGCCGACGCGTACGCGAAGCTCACACCGGGCGACCGGGAGAAGCGCGCCGTGGCCGCCGGCGTGAAGATCTACGGCGAGAAGTACCGCACCGAACTCGCCTCCTCCTTCTCGCACCACTGGCGCCAGACCCCGCACCTCGAAGCCGCCTGGCACGACACCCCCGGCGGTCCGGACGACCCCCGCTACAAGCCCCTCAACGAGCCCACGGGCCGTGTCTACTTCGCGGGGGACTGGCTCAGTTACACCGACGCCTGGCAGCACGGAGCGTTCACCTCCGCGCGCCGGGCCGTCACCAAGCTCCACGCGCGCGTGCTGTCCGCCTGAGGCGAACGGCAGGTAAGAGCCCGCTGTGAAGGGGCGCGGGAGGGAATGCCCGCGCTCCGCCGCACGTTCTTGACAGAGAACACGAGGAGGAGCGGTCACAGTGCTTGATCCGCAGGGTTTGTACGCATGGGAGCCGAAGGGTCTGGCCGTGGTGGACATGGCGCTCGCCCAGGAGTCGGCCGGACTGGTCATGCTCTACCACTTCGACGGATACATCGACGCGGGTGAGACCGGCGACCAGATCGTGGACCGGGTGCTCGACTCGCTGCCCCACCAGGTCGTGGCGCGGTTCGACCACGACCGGCTCGTCGACTACCGGGCCCGTCGCCCGCTGCTCACCTTCCGGCGCGACCGCTGGACGGACTACGACGTGCCCGCCCTTGAGGTGCGGCTCGTCCAGGACGCCACCGGTGCGCCCTTCCTGCTGCTCTCCGGCCCCGAGCCGGACGTCGAGTGGGAGCGTTTCGCCGCCGCCGTGAAGGAGATCGTCGAGCGGCTCGGGGTGCGCCTCGCGGTCAACTTCCACGGGATCCCCATGGGTGTCCCGCACACGCGGCCCGTCGGCCTCACGCCGCACGGCAACAGGACCGAGCTCGTCCCCGGCCACCGCAGCCCCTTCGACGAGGCGCAGGTCCCGGGCAGCGCGGAGTCCCTCGTCGAGTACCGCCTCATGGAGGCCGGGCACGACGTGCTCGGTGTCGCCGCGCACGTGCCGCACTACATCGCCCGCTCGTCCTACCCCGACGCCGCGCTGACCGTCCTCGAAGCCATCACGGCGGCGACCGGTCTGGTGCTGCCCTCGGTGGCGCACGGGCTGCGCACGGAGGCGTACCGCACGCAGACCGAGATCGACCGTCAGATCCAGGAGGGCGACGAGGAACTCGTCTCGCTCGTCCAGGGACTTGAGCACCAGTACGACGCGGCGGCGGGTGCCGACAGCCGCGGGAACATGCTGGCCGAACCGACCGACATCCCGTCCGCCGACGAGATCGGCCTCGAGTTCGAGAAGTTCCTCGCGGAACGCGAGGGCGACGCGTAGGGGCTGGAGGCCAGGGGCCGTAGGGCTGTGGTCAGCGGTGGGGGCCTCGCCTAAGCTGCCCGCATGCTGAAGGTGGGTCTGACCGGCGGAATCGGTGCCGGCAAGAGCGAGGTGTCCCGGCTGCTCGTGGCGCACGGGGCCGTACTGATCGACGCGGACCGGATCGCACGGGAGGTCGTGGAGCCCGGAACTCCCGGACTCGCCGCGGTCGTCGAGGCGTTCGGGAGCGGCGTGCTCGCCCCGGACGGCACCCTCGACCGGCCCGCGCTCGGCGCGATCGTGTTCGCCGACGCGGACCGGCTCGCCGTCCTCAACTCGATCGTGCACCCGCTCGTCGGCGCCCGCTCGGCCGAACTCGAAGCCGCCGCCACCGGTGACTCCGTCGTCGTGCACGACGTGCCGCTGCTCGCCGAGAACGGCCTCGCGCCGCTGTACGACCTCGTGGTCGTCGTCGACGCGAGCCCCGAGACCCAGCTCGACCGCCTCGTGCGCCTGCGCGGCATGAGCGAGGAGGACGCCCGCGCCCGCATGGCCGCGCAGGCCACCCGCGAAAAGCGCCTGGAGATCGCCGACATCGTGATCGACAACGACGTACCGCTCGACGAGCTGCACCGGCGGGTCGACGCCGTCTGGGCGGACCTCGCGCAGCGGGCGTCCGCGGCCTAGAAGGGGGACGGGCGTGGTCGTACTGGCGGCGTTCATGCTCCTCGGCGGCCTGGTCGCGCTTCTCGCCGGGGCGTACGGGCTGCGGCGGACCCGGCGGATCAGCGAGGCCGGACGCGTCACCCAGGCGCTCGTGAAACCCCCGCAAGCGGGTTCCGAGCGGCCGCTGCTGCAGTTCGAGACGCACGACGGCCGTGTGGTCGAAGTGGTGTCACCGGCGCCCCCCACCCGACGGCTTCCGCTGCCGACGGGCGCCCTGGTCGGTATCGCGTACGACGTCGACGACCCGCGCGAGACCGTGCTCATCGGCGGCGAGCGGCCCGGCCTCGACTGGGGGTTCGTGGGCGCGGGCGCGGCGCTGGTCGTGCTCGGCGCGGTACTCGCGGTGACCTGGAGCTGAGTCTTCGTAGCGGTCGGACGTACGTACGTCGGGGTGTAACGGGGGAGGAATAGGGCCGACAGTCCACGCTGTTGACGTGGATGACGAAGGAGGGAGACCGCTGTGCCCCACTCCAACCCGGAGACGCACGTCATCGACTTCCGTGCCGCTGAGCACCTGCTCGCGGCGCGCGACCCGCGAGGTGCGGTGAAACTGCTCGACCCGGTCATCGCGGCCCACCCCGAGAACACGGCCGCGCGGCTGCTGCGCGCCCGCGCGTTCTTCGCCGCAGCCCAACTGCGCGCCGCCGAACTCGAGTTCACCATCGTCCTGGAGCGTGAGCCGGACAACGCGTTCGCGCACTTCGCGCTCGCCCGCACCTACCAGCGCGCCGCACGGCCCGACCAGGCGAGGCGCCACTTCCGGCTCGCCGCGGCGCTCGACCCGCAGCCGGACTACGTGGCAGCGGCCGCCTTCGACGACACTCCGTAAGGCCACTGAGGGAACCCCCTGAGGGGAGCCCCTCAAGGCCGCTGAGGGGAACTCCGCAAGGCTGCTGAGCGGATTCAGTGCTTGTCGTCAGGGGGATCGTAGGGCGGTACGTCGGGGCCCGGCTGGTAGTGCGGGCCCTGCCGGATGTGGCGGGTGATCATGAACAGGTCGACGGTCACGACCAGCCACAGCACCCCGCACGCGAAGGCCCACCACGGGCGGTCCGTGAGGATGAACGCGACCGTACCGAAGATCGTCCAGGCCAGACCCCAGATGCTGAGCCACAGCCGGGCGCGCAGAGCACTGCGCGCGGTCACCGGTTCACTGCCCGTACGCATCGTCACCACCTCCGCCCGTGAAGAGGTACCCCCTCCAGGGTGCCTCTTCACGGGCGGAGGCGTCGGGTAGGCCCGCACCCTCGCGCGGCGCACCGTTCCCTGCAAAGGTGAGGTGATTTCCGGTCGGTAGGGGGAGGGCGCGTGCTGGACGGGCAGAAGAGCGGTGAGCGGCTCGCGGGATGGGCGCAGGCGCTGGACGGGCGGGAGCGGGCGGAGGCGGTGATCCCCGACGCGGACGACCTGCCCGAGGTCCTTCTCGACCTCGGGGTCGCCCATGAGGACATCAACGAAGTCGTCGCGCTGCGCCCCCGCGTGACCGACGACCCCGGAGTGCGCGACCTCCTGGAGCGCGCCGTGGGCGCCGTCACCCGGGACATGGGCGCGGTCGGCGGGAGTCCCCCCTTCCCGTCGCCGCCCGACGGCGGTGACCTCCTCGAACGCTGCTTCTCCGTGTACGTCTACGTCGCGGCGCTGCCCGCCACGCGCGCGTACCACCGCAGTCTCGGCGTGCCGGACGACGTCTCGCGGCGCACCCTCGCCGACCTCGGGCGCCATATGGCCGTTCACCGCAGGCGGTACGGCAGTTGTGGCATCCACGCGGTCGCCTGGCTCGGTCTGCACTTCCACGGGGAGCTGTACCAACTGGGCCGGCTCCAGTACCAGCGGGCCCGGCTCGGCGGACGCTCGGGGAACGGGGCCGCCGCCGCGGGCCTGCCGCTCACGTCCGGCGACCCGTGCCTCAGCCTCCACATCCCCGACTTCCGGGGCCCGCTGTCGCCGCGCGCGTGCGACCGGTCCCTGGCCGTGGCCCGGGAGTTCTTCGCGCGTCACTACCCCGATGAGCGTTACGAAGTCGCCGTGTGCCACTCATGGCTCCTCGACCCCCAGCTGAAGGATCATCTGCAGCAGGACTCCAACCTGGTGCGCTTCCAGGAGCGATTCCGGGTCGCGTGGGAGAACACGGAACCGGACGACGAGGGCCCGGTCGGCTTCGTCTTCGGCGACCCCCGTCTCCCCGTCGAGGACCTGCCGCGCCGTACGAGCGTCGAGCGGGCCGTCGGTGACCATCTGCGGCGCGGCGGGCACTGGTACGGAGGGCATGGCTGGTTCCCGCTGCCATGGTCGGGAACTACCGCCTCGGGACGGCTCGTTGAAGGGGCATGAGCCTTGAGATGCGTGAGGGATACGGAGGGACAGGGCCCGGCGCCATCACGCCGGACGGCTGCGCGGTCGATCTGTACGCGCGCCTGCCCGTAGGGGACGAGCCCGACATCATCGCCGCTGCCGTGCCCGCGAGAGCGAGCATTCTCGAACTGGGCAGTGGCGTCGGCCGGATGACGCACCCCCTCGTCGAGCGCGGCTTCACGGTCACGGCCGTGGACGAGTCCGCCGAGATGCTGGAGCGCGTGCGCGGGGCGCGGACGATCTGCTCGCCGGTCGAGACGCTGGACGCGGGCGGGACGTTCGACGTGGTGCTGCTCGCGTCGTTCCTCGTGCACGCCGGGGACGTGGCGGTGCGGCAGGGAATGCTCGACACGTGCCGGCGTCATGTCGCGGACAGAGGCTGCGTGTTGATCCAGCGCGAGGGTCCGGACTACCACACGAACCTGCCGCGCGAGCGCGTGGACCCGAGCGGGTTCACGGTCCGCATGGTGTCCGCGGAGCCCGTGGGGGACGGGGTGAACTCGGTGCGTGCGGAGTACGAGTTCCCCGACGCTGCCTGGACGCACACGTTCCTGGCGCGGCCCCTGACACAGGAGCAGTTCGAAGAGGCGCTCGCCGAGGCCGGACTGAAGGTCGACCAGTACCTCACGGACGACCAGGTGTGGGTCAGGGCGGTTCCTGCATAACGGTGCCGGGGGACCGATGAGTTGTGCGGGGCGAGGCCGTCTATACCGGTGACAGCCGAACGGCACCGGCGCACCACCCGGCGCCGACTCACCGAGGAGCACCCCATGTCCGAGACCGCCGCCCCCGTCACGACCGCCGCCTCCGCCGCGTCCGTCACCTCCGCCCCGGCCGCCGGCAAGGCCCGCGTCGCCCGCATCGCGCTGCGCACGCTCACGGTGCTGCTCGCGCTGTTCTACGGCGTCGCGAGCGCCCTGCCCAAGCTGATCGCGCACCCGTCGGCGGTCGAGTCGTTCGACACGATCGGGTGGGGGAGCACGGCGATGTACGTCATCGGCGCCCTCGAACTGGCAGGGGGGATCGCCCTGTTGGTGCCCGTGCTCTCCGGGGTCGCCCCGATCGCGCTGAGCGCGCTGATGGCCGGCGCGTTCGTCGTCCAGATGTCGTACTTCGACGGGGAGAACGCGGCGACGCCGCTCATCCTGATCCTCCCGCTGGCGCTGCTCGCGTGGACACGGCGCCGGAGCAACGCGGATCTGGTCCGCCTGGTCAAGCGCCGGGTGTGACCGGCCCAAGCCGCCAGAGGCTGACCCACCCCGTCGACTCGTACGGGGACGGGGTCAGCCTTTGTCGCGTCCGTCCCTGTGCTGCTCGGCCGGAGGTACCGGGCCCGCGCCGAAGGTCGCGCGCAGCCGGTCCATGTCCCTGCGGTCCCGCTTCGTCGGGCGGCCCGCGCCGCGGTCGCGGATGGCCACGGGGGCGACGGCCGCGCGCGGCGGGGGCGGCGGGCTGTTGTCGACGTAGCACTCGACGGCCACGGGGGCGCCCACGCGCTTGCGGATCAGGCGCTTCACGATCACGACCCGCTCGTGCCCGCCGGCCTGCCGCACCCGCACCTCATCGCCCACGCGCACGTTGTAGGCGGCCTTCACGCGCTCACCGTTGACCTTCACATGCCCGCCCCGGCACGCTGTCGCGCCCGCCGAGCGCGTCTTGGCCAGCCGCACGGACCAGATCCAGCTGTCGATCCGCACGTTCCCACCGGCGCCGGGTGCGGCGGCCCGCGCCGCGTCCGCAGCGGCCGAAGCCGTATCCGAACCGGAATCCGAAGCAGTATCCGAAGCCATGCCTCGACCTTAATCCCGGATTGCCCCGATCCGGCGAGTCACCCGTAAGCCACACGTCACCCCGACGGATAATCCGGACAAAATGCCGCGCATCTCAAGGCAGCCACCGGACAGCGAGGGGTCGAGGGGTATGGACGCCATGGACGCCAGGGACCTGCAAGCCGAAGTCGACGGCCTGATGGGCGGACTCCGCGCCGATCTCGAGCGGCTCGCCGCCATCCCGTCGATCGCCTTCCCCGGCTTCCCGGCCGAGCCCGTGGAGGAGGCGCACGACCTGCTGGTCGGGCTGCTCAGGGACGCCGGCGTCGAGCGCATCGAGCGGATCGACCTGCCCGGCACCGCCCCCGTCATCTTCGGCGAGATCCCGCCGCCGACCCCCGACGCGCCCACCGTCCTGCTCTACTCGCACTACGACGTCCAGCCGCCCGGCGACGAGAAACTCTGGAGGTCCCCGCCCTTCGAGCCGACCCCCGTCGAGGGCGGGCTGCGGGCGCGCGGCATCGCCGACGACAAGTCGAACGTCATCGCCCACCTGGGCATGCTGCGGGCCTTCAAGGGCCGCCCGCCCGTCGGCGTCAAGATCGTCTTCGAGGGGCAGGAGGAGTACGGCAGCCCCTTCGACGACTACCCGCCCACCGATTCCGAGCGGTTCGCCTGCGATGCCATGGTCATCGCCGACCTCGGCAACCTCCGCCCCGGCACCCCCACCCTCACCACGGGTCTGCGCGGCGCGTCCGAGGTCGTCGTCGAGGTCCGCACCCTCGAAGAGCCGCGCCACAGCGGCGAGTTCGGCGGCGCCGCACCCGACGCACTGCTCGTCCTGCTCAAGGCCCTCGCCACCCTGCACGACCTGCACGGGGACGTCGCCGTCGAGGGACTGCGCCGCGACAAGTGGACCGGCACCAGCTACACGGAGGACGAGTTCCGCTCCCTCGCCGGCGTCGAGGACGGCCTGCCGCTCATCGGCAGCGGCACGCTCGGCGAGCGCCTGTGGAGCGGTCCCGCGATCACCGTCATCGGCCTCGACGCCCCCGCCGTCGAACACGCCGCGTCCGCCGTCGTGCCGTACGCCCGCGCCAAGCTCAACCTCCGCTTCCACCCGCTCCAGGACCCGAAGGAGGCGCAGGCCAGGCTCGTCGACCACCTGAGCTCCCTCAAGCCCTTCGGTATCCCGCTCACCATCACCCCCGGCGACACCGGCCCCGGCTACGAGGCCGCGACCGGCGGCCCCGCCTACCGCGCCGCGCTCACCGCGCTGAAGGAGGCCTGGGGCACGGACGCCTCCTACGTCGCGACCGGCGGCTCCATCCCGCTCGTCAACGGCCTCGCGAAGGCCGCCCCCGGAGCCGAGGTCCTCCTCTTCGGCGCCCAGGACAGCATGTGCAACCTGCACGCTCCCAACGAGCGCGTCCTGTTCTCCGAGCTGCGCAGCACCGTCGTCGCGATGTGCGCGTTCGTCCGCGAGTACGCCGCCGGCTTCCGCGCCGGAGCCGCCTCATGAGTGCGCCCACCGACACGAAGGCACCCCAACAGCCGCAGCCGAAACGCAAGTTCACCTTCCCGAGCGCCCTGACCGTCCTCGCGATCGTCACGATCGCCGTCTGGGCGCTCGCCTTCCTCATCCCCTCGGGCCAGTACGACCGCAACGACTCGGGCGCCCCCATCCAGGGCACGTACCACCGCGTCGACTCCGGGCAGACCATCGTCGACCGCCTCAACGACCTGTTCCTGTCCCCGGTCAACGGTCTCTACGGCATCCTGGACCCCGAGACGGCCGTGGTCGCCCCGGACAACACCGGTGACCTGTACGGCAGCGCGGGCGTCTTCCTCTTCGTGCTCGCCATCGGCGCCTTCATCACCGTCGTCTTCGCGACCGGGGCCCTCGACCGCGGCATCGGCAGGCTCGCCCACCGGCTGCGCGACCGAGGCGCACTGCTCATCGCGGGCATCATGGTCGTCTTCTCCGTCCTCGGCACGGTCGAGGGCTTCGCCGAGGAGACTCTCGGGTTCTACGGCCTGATCGTGCCGCTGATGCTCGCGCTCGGCTACGACCGGATGACCGCCGTCGGCGCGATCATCCTCGGCGCGGGGGTCGGGGTGATGTGCTCGACGGTGAACCCGTTCGCCACCGGCGTCGCCTCCTCCGCCGCCGACATCTCGCTCGGCGACGGCATCATCCTGCGCTTCATCATGTGGATCGTGCTGACTGCCGTCACCGTCGCCTACGTCATCCGCTACGCGAAGCGCGTGGAGAAGGACCCCGAGCGCTCCCTGTCAGGGTTCCTGCCGGGGGACCGGGACCAGGCGCAGGCCGAGGCCCACGCGGTCGAGGTGCCGGAGCTGACCGGCCTGCACAAGGCGGTCCTGACCGTCACCGCCCTCGTGTTCGCCTTCATGATCTTCTCGGTCGTGCCGTGGTCGAGCGCGCTCACCGGGAAGGCCGACGCGACCCCGTACGGGTTCGAACTCGGCTGGTCCTTCCCGCAGTTGGCGGCCCTGTTCCTCGTCGCGGCCGTGCTCGTCGGGATCGTGGCGCGGATGGGGGAGCAGAAACTCAGCGCGACGATCATCCAGGGCGCGGCCGACTTCATCTCACCCGCGCTCGTCATCCTGCTGGCCCGCGGTGTCACCGTGATCATGAACAACTCGAAGATCACCGACACGGTCCTGCACTCCATCGAGGGCGTCGTGAAGGGCACCTCGTCCGGCGTCTTCGCGATCATCGTCTTCGTCGTGAACCTGCCGCTCGCCTTCCTGATCCCCTCGACTTCCGGCCACGCCACCCTCGCCATGCCGATCCTGGCGCCGCTCGCCGACTTCGCGGACGTCTCGCGCGCGGTCGTCGTCACCGCGTGGCAGGCCGCCAGCGGCTGGATGAACCTGTGGGTGCCGACCACGGCCGTGACGATCGGTGGCGTGGCCCTCGCGAAGGTCGGTTACGACAAGTACCTGCGGTTCATCTGGCCGCTGCTGGCCATCCTGTTCGTGCTGATCTGCGGTTTCGTGGCGGCGGGGGCGGCGTGGACCTGACGTGACGTGACGGGTACGCGTTGTTCCAATGGGCCATGGGCCATGGGGCTACGGGCCATCGGGCCTTCGGCCGTCAGCGGCGCGTGCGGCGGCGGGTCCGTTCGCCCGGGGTCTCGATGAACTGCAGCTCCAGGGCGGCCGGGGCAGGCGCGATCCCGGGTCCGCCCGCCTCGGCCCAGCGCAGGATCTCGTCCGTCGCGTCGTCCCCCATCGACCAGCCGATCCACGCCGGGCGCCCGCCCCGCCGCCGGCCCTCACCCGAAGGCTGCACGACCATGACGTTCGCCTGGTCGCACGGGCCCAGACAGTCCGTCACCCGCACCGCGACCCGCCCACCGGACGAGCCGGCCGCGGCCCGCAGCCGCTCCAACTGCCACGCGTGGTCGTAGCCGGGGTACTTCGCCGCATTGCCGCAGCAACAGCCCCGGCAAACGACCAGGGTGCAGGGGCGGACGCGGGCGGCGCCTATCGGTGTGCGGGTGGGCACAGAACTCCTCTTCGTCCGGGCAGGTTCCGGAAGAGCGGTGCTCAATCGGCCGTGCGCAGCAGCAACTTGCCGGTCGATGTTCGTCCGCCCATCAGCCGGTGGGCCTCGGCCGCGTCCGGCAGGGCGAACTCCGCGGTGACCGGAAGGATCACAGTACCGTCGGTGACCGTGCGGAAGGCACGCTCCGCCAGCGAGCGCAGCGCCTCGGGTGCCGTCTGCGCGACAGTCAGGATGGAGAAGCCCGCGACGGAACGGCCCTGCGCGTCATGGCGAACCGGACTGCAGGCGGCAGTCACCGCGCGGCGCCGGTGCACACGGATCCCGATGAGGTTTCCATCCTGGCCGCGCTGTCCGCGCTCGCCGACCCCGTACGCATCCAGCTGGTCCGCGAGCTGGCGGGCTCCACGGACTGGACGCGCAGCTGCGGCAGCTTCGACGTACCGGTCGGCAAGGCCGCACTCAGCCACCACTTCTCGGTCCTGCGGGGCGCCGGACTTGTCGAACAGCGCGACGCGGGGCCGAGGCGGGTCAACCGACTGCGCCGCGAGGAGTTCGAGGCGCGCTTCCCCGGGTTGCTCGCTCTGCTTCTCCGCGACGATCTCGCCAACTGAGCAATCGGCCCGTGCGCCCGCCTGAGCGCTCAGGCCGGCCCCTTCCGCTGGGTGGAGTGCGGCCCAGATCGTCTTCCCGGGGGCGGACGGGCGAGGACTGACGCCCCAGTCGTCCGCGAGCGCGTCGACGAGGAGGAGGCCGCGGCCCGACTCGCCCTCCGGGTCCGGGATTCCCGTGACGGGGAGCCTCTCGGCGCGGGTGTCGGTGACTTCGACACGTAGGGCACCGTCGGCTTCGGCGGTCAGCCGGAGGTGGAAGTCCCGGCCGGGGACATGGCCGTGCCGGACCGCGTTCGCGGTCAGCTCCGCAGTGATGAGGGTGACGGTCTCGTTGGTGGGCGAGGTGTAGGGGTGGCCCCAGTCGTTCAGGCGGTGCGAGATGAGACGGCGGGCGAGTCGTGCGCCGCGTGGGGTCGAAGTGAACCGCATGGCGAACTCGTGTACGGGCACTGTGGGTTGGGGCATATGCCTTTGTGGGGGAGTCACGGGCTTCATGCCGTCAACGGTCGTGGCCCGTGCGTAGCTTTGAACAGGCACGACGCGCTGACCGGTGGTCGTTGTACGTGGCCGGCGCGCCGTTGTACGCGCGCTGAGGCGTGACCGGCCCTCCGTACGGCGCGTTGATCGCGGGAGCGGTTGCAGTGACGGTTGCGTGGTGTTCGGTGGCGGCGGTGGAACGTACGGGAGGTGCCGGGCGTGGGGGAGCAGCAGGCGGAGGGGGAGTACGAGTCCGGGGCGGGGATTCTGCATGTGTTCGGGCGTCAGTTGAAGCTGTGCCGGGAGCGGGCGGGTTTGGACCGGGCGGAGTTGGGGGCGCGGACGGGGTACTCGGCGTCGACGATCGCGTCGTTCGAGCAGGGCAGGAGGATTCCGCCGCCCAAGTTCATCGACCTCGCCGATGAAGTGCTTGACGTGGGCGGGGTGTTGAGGGTGGGGAAGGAGGAGGTTGCTCGGGCGCAGTATCCGGCGTTCTTTCGGGATGCGGCCAGGTTGGAAGCGGGCGCGATTGAGCTTCACGTGTACGCGAGCCAGGTGGTACCGGGCCTCTTGCAGACGGATGAGTACGCGCGTGCTGTGTTCACCATGAGGCGCCCACTGCTGGACGAGGTGATCGTTGACCGGCGTGTTGCGGCACGCCTGGCCCGGCAGGAGATCTTCTCCCGGGCGCCGTTGCCCACCATCAGCTTTGTGATCGAGGAGTCCGTTCTGCGGCGTCCACTGGGCGGCAGGGCAGTGATTCGTGGCCAGTTGGAGCAGATGCTGCTTCACGGCCATCGGCGTAACGTCGAGATCCAGGTGATGCCCACGGAGCGCGAGGACCACGCCGGACTGGCAGGTCCGTTCACCTTGATCGAGACCAGGGAAGGGCGGAGGATCGCGTATGCAGAGGTGCACAAGGACAGCCGCCTCTACACGGAGCGGAAGTCGGTCCGGGAACTCGAAGAGCAGTACGGGATCCTGCGCGCCGAGGCACTCACTCCGCGCGAATCGCTGGCCTTCATTGAGAAGTTGCTAGGGGAGAGATGAGCGTCGAAGACTCTGTCGGGACCGTGCCTGAGTCGGCCTGGGTCAAGAGCAGCTACAGCAGCGGGGAGGGCGGCGAGTGTGTCGAGGTCGCGTCCCGGCTCGGTCTCACACACGTCCGTGACTCGAAGGACAAGACAGGTCCCGTAGTGAGCCTGACGGCGACCGCTTGGACCGAGTTCGTCGGGTTTGCCGCCCGGCACACCGCGTCATGCCCGTAGCGCGCACCATGACCGATGACGTCTTCCCCGACCACGTCGCCGAGCGGCTCGCCGCGCTTCCCGGTGTGCGGGCCGTCGCGCTCGGTGGGTCGCGGGCCCAGGGGACTCAACGGCCCGACAGCGACTGGGACTTCGCGGTCTACTACCGGGGTGATTTCCGGCCGGACGACCTGCGGGGCGTCGGGTGGGAAGGGGAGGTCTCCGAGCTCGGCGGGTGGGGCGGCGGGGTCTTCAACGGTGGGGCCTGGCTGACCGTCGACGGGCGGCGCGTGGACGTCCACTACCGGGATCTCGACGTGGTGGAGCGGGAGCTGGCCGAGGCCGAGCGGGGGCGGGTCCGCTGGGAGCCGCTGATGTTCCATCTGGCCGGGATCCCGACCTACCTCGTCGTCGCCGAGCTCGCCGTCAACCAGGTGCTGCGCGGTACGGCGCCCCGCCCCGACCGCTACCCCGAGGCCCTGCGCAAGGCCGCCCCCGAGATGTGGTGGGGCCGGGCCTCCGGCACGCTGCACTACGCGAAGGCCAACAACGCGCCCATGGGCGGAAGGGCCGAGGTCCACGGAGCGGTCGCTGTGGCCACGATGTCGGCCGCGCACGCCGTCCTCGCCGCCCGCGGCGAGTGGGTCACCAATGAGAAGCGGCTCCTGGAGCGGGCGGGCCTGCTGGGCGTCCACAGCCTGCTCGCGGGCGCGTCGGGCGACCTGACGGACGTGGTCGACCGGACCCAGCTCCTCCTGGAGAGCGCCGTCGACTCCGCGCGCAGGACCTGAGCGGGCGGTGCGAGGGGAGCCGGGCCGCGTCCCGGAGCAGCACGCCGAACGGACCGACGTGCTGCTCGCGGAACTAACCGTCCAGGAAGGGATGTTCAGGACGGCGAGTTGCGGCTACGGCTACGGCTACGGCTTCGGCAGTTCGCAGCCCGCCGCGCTCAGGTCGATCTTGTTGCCGATCCCGACGCACGGCACGATCCCGTACGTCTCCTGCGCGTAGTTGATGCCCTTGCGGACCGTGACGTTGCCGTTCTCGTCGACCTCGCACGGGTTGTTGTCCGTGCAGCGGGCGCCGTCCTCGTTGCCCGTGTTGTTGACCGCGACGACCTTGCCGGACGCCTGGTCGACGACGGGGGAGCCCGAGGTGCCGCCGATCGTGTTGCAGGTGGAGGTGTAGCGGACCGAGTCCTTCCAGGTCCACTCGCCCTCCTTGAGGCGGTACGCGAAGCCGTCGACGTTGCAGCTGTAGGTCTTCTTCCAGTAGCCGGAGACGACCGTGATGGCCGTGCCCGCCGTGGGGTGCGAGGCCGACAGTTCGAGGGCCTTGATGCCGTACGAGCTCTCGATCTGCTTGTAGGTGCTGGTGAGTTGGTAGAGCGAGACGTCCGTGTCCGTCATCGTGCCGTACGCGATCTTGTTCGCGCGGAGCGTCGCGACCTTGCTGCCCGCGGAGTTGAGCAGGCTGAAGGTGCGGGACGACGGCTGGTCGACGATGACCTCGCCCGGGCCGGGGAAACCGCTCTCGAGGCAGTGCCCGTTGGACATGACCAGGGCCGGGTCCGTGGGCTGGGAGTCCGGCACGCGGACGACCGAACCGGAACAGTTGCTGAGCGCCACCGTCCCGGCGAAGGTGACCGCCTTGGCCTTGGCCTTCGCCTCGTGCTGGGCTCCGACTGCCGTGGCGGGCGCGGCTGTTGCTCCTATGAGGAGCAGGCCGAACACCGCACCGACGAGAGGCTTGTTCATGTGGGGGTCCTCTCCCGTTGCTTGCTGAAACCGTCAACTACCGGCTTTGACATGTGCATTGTGGTGGTGTCGGCGTCAGCGGACAACAGTGCATGCTCAGCGAACACAGCGGATCCCCCGGAAGAAGTTCGAAAGTTTTCTGCCGCCGAGCGATGAGTTCGGCGAAGACCCCCGGTCAACCACCTGAGGAGTGCCAACCCGAGGAGGACCCATGGGGCTGCCGAACGTCGTCACCCGCGAGGAGTGGCTCGGCGCGCGCCAAGAACTGCTCGCCAGGGAGAAGGCGGCGACCCGCGCCCGCGACGCGCTCAACGCACAGCGCCGCGAACTGCCCATGGTGGAGATCGAGAAGCTGTACGCCTTCGAGGGGCCCGACGGCAAGGCGGAGCTCCTCGACCTGTTCGAGGGCCGCTCCCAGCTCGTCGTCTACCACTTCATGTTCGGCCCGGACCAGGACGCGGGCTGCCCCGGCTGCTCCGCGTTCCTCGACCAGATCGGCCACCTCTCCCATCTGCGCGCCAGGAGCACGGAGTTCGCCGCCGTGTCGCGCGCCCCGTTCACCAAACTCCTGCCGTTCAAGGCCCGCATGGGCTGGACCGTGCCCTGGTACTCCTCGGCCATGAGCGACTTCAACCAGGACTTCGGCTTCGCGTCCGAAGGAGAGTCGCGCGACCTGCCCGGACTCAGCTGCTTCCTGCGCGACGGCGATCGGGTCTACCACACGTACTCCACGACGGGCCGGGGCCTCGAAGGCGTCGGCTCCATCACGAGCCTGCTCGACCTGACCGCGCTCGGCCGGCAGGAGGAGTGGGAGGAGCCGCGGGGGCGCGCGTCGGCGCTCGGGGCCCCGGCGGGCAGCGCGCGGGTCCGCCACCACGACGAGTATCTGGACTGACGCGGCGGCCGGTCGGCCTGACGCGGCGGCCATCTGCTGTTCACGCAGCGGCGCCGTGCGTCTCAACTCGGTTTCATTGTCGTCATGTTGCGAGCCCTCGGGCGCCTCGCGGGCGTTCTTCTCCGTAAGAACGCGCGACAGCGCACGTACGACGACGGGGGCAGGGGTGCACGATGATCGACGGACGAGTGGTACTTGAACGCTTTCCCGCGGGGGGACCGCGCGGGTCGTGGCCGGCCGAGGAGTTCGCGCAGGACCGGCGCTTGGAGGGCCAGTCCGCGGAGGTCGTCATGGACCTCGCGACGGACGCCTTCCTGGTGATCGTGCCCTGCGCCGAGTCCGTCGCGGGCTGAGCCGGGAGGGTGGAGCCTGCGGCTCAGGCGGCGTCGGCCGCGCCCGCGCCGATCGAGCGGGACCAGGCGGGCGTCGCACCGGTGACCCGGCACAGCGCGAGATAGAGCGGGATCGGCGGGGTGTACGGGACGCTGCCGTCGGGCCGGTGGATCAGTCCGGGCGCGCGCCGCGCGTCCGGCACCAGGGCCCCGGCCGCGTAACTGGCCGGAGCCGGCCACTCCAGGGCGACGTCCGAGTCCGACGGAACGATCCACCACCAGCGGTCACCGTCGGCGTACACACACCCCATGCGCGGCAGCCGCGCGACCATGGCGCGCCCGTATGCCTCGGGGACCGCCACGGCGTCGCAGCCGAGCGGGGCGGTCATGCCGTCGGGGACGGTGAGTCTGAGCGGGGCGTTCCGCAGGATCTGCCGCTGCCGTGAGAAGCGGACCAGCGAGTCGAGATCCATCGTGCGCGTCGTCACCACACCCATCCGGTTCCCGCCCCTGTCCCCGTACCGGAGTCGGTGGCCGGGCCGAAGCCGGTGCCGAACCCCGTGTCGAACTCTGACTCGAACTCTTGCGTGTCGAAGTCCGGGCTCTGTCCGGCGCCCGGTCCCGCACCGGCGGAGTCGGACGCTCCACCGGCGTGGGATTCACTGCTGTGGTGCGGCCCGGGAATGCCAGGGGGTTCCGCGACGGCCGACTGTCCTGGGGCGTCGGTGGCGCCCGTGTCCTGCGTGCTGCTCCCGTCGCGTGCGAGCTCGGCCCACACGACGAGTCCGGGGCCGGTCTCCTGCGCGCCCCACGCCGTACTCACCGCCGCCACGAGCAGCAGGCCCCGCCCGTGCTCCTCCTCCGGCGCGACGCGGCGGGAGGGATGCGGCTCACCGGGGGCCCAGCCCTCGTCACGCACAGCTATCCGGACCCGGTCGGCACTGTCGTGGAGCTCGCACACTATGCGGCTGCTCGCGGTGTGGACGATCGCGTTCGTGACCAGTTCGGAGATGATCAGGGCGGCCGCGTCGCAGGTGTCATCGCACACTGCCCAGCCGCTGAGGTGGGCGCGCGTCAGCTTCCGGGCCTGAGCGGCGGAGCCCGGGTGGGGAGCCAGTTCGAAGCTGCTGCGGCGCACGGACGCGGCGCCGGAGCGCGCCTCGGTTTCGTCACCGAGCGTAGCTTCGCCGACTTCTGTTCCTAACGGCACGGACGGAGTCACGCTTGCCACTATCTCCCCGTCGTGAACACTTGGCAAGAGCCACTCTGAAAAGTGCAGAGTGCAGTGTGCTCGGACACCGAGCCATGGCACACTGCTGACGGCGGTGTGCCGTACGGCGCCCGCCATGGCGAAATTGCCTACGATTTCAGGGAAGTTGCCCGGAATGAGCGGGCGTCGGGGCAGCCCGGCTTCACCTGGGAGCGCGACCACACGCGCGACCGCAACAGGACCACAGCACCAAAGGGACGACTGGGAGGTTGAGGGGCGTGAGCGAACCGCGGTCCGCTCCGACCGTTGGCCAGGTCGTCCTCGGCCGGCGCCTCCAGGACCTGCGTGAACGCGCCGGGCTCAAGCGCGAGGACGCCGCCAAAGTCCTCCGCGTCGCCCCCGCCACCGTCCGCCGCATGGAAATGGCCGAGGTCGGCCTGAAGATCCCGTACCTCCAACTGCTCCTGAAGTCCTACGACGTCACCGACGAAGAAGCGGAATCCTTCGTCAGACTCGCCGAGGAGGCCAACAAGCCCGGCTGGTGGCAGCGGTTCCACGACATCCTGCCCGGCTGGTTCTCGATGTACGTGAGCCTGGAGGGCGCCGCCAGCCTCATCCGGTCGTACGAGCCCCACTTCGTTCCCGGGCTCCTGCAGACCGAGGACTACGCGCGTGGCGTGCTGCTCTCCGGAGCCGTCGGCCGCGCCCTCGCGGAGGACCCCGACCTCGTCGAGCGGCACGTCGCGCTCCGGATGCAGCGCCAGGCGCTGATCACCCGCGAGGATGCCCCGCGCCTGTGGATGGTCATGGACGAGACCGCGCTGCGCCGCCCCGTCGGCGGCCCCGACGTGATGCGCGGCCAGATCGACCGGCTCCTCGAAGTCACGGAGCTGGCCAACGTGACACTGCAGATCGCCGAATTCGCCTCCGGCCCGCACCCCGGCACGTACGGCCCCTTCGTGTTGTTCCGATTTGCCATGTCAGAACTGCCGGACATGGTCTACAGCGAGTACCTGACCGGCGCGGTCTACCTCGACGCGCGCCCCGAGGTGGCCACCCACCTGGAGGTCATGGACCGCATGGCGGCGCACGCCGCGACGGCACATCGCACAAAGGACATCCTCCGGGATTTCCGCAAGGAGCTGTGAATGGATCGGATCAAGGCCCGCATACGAGGTGTCGACGGGGAGGTCATCTACAACGGGATGCCCGCCCGCGAACTCGGCACCGAGGGCTGGCACAAGCCCTGGAGCGGGGGCAACGGGGGCAACTGCGTGGAAGCGATGAAGCTGGCCGACGGCCGGGTCGCGATGCGTCAGTCGGCCGACCCGGACGGGCCCGCCCTGATCTACACCCCGGGCGAGATCACCGCGTTCATCGAGGGCGCGAAGGCCGGGGCGGCGGACTTCCTGCTTTCGTGAGCCGGTGGAGTCTGCGCTTTCGTGAGCCGGCGGGGTGCGCGGGCCGTGGGTCCGGCGGCCGATGTCGGGGTCTCAGTCCGGTGGCAGCACCCCACACAGGGCGTCCAGCGCGGCGCCGTAGGCATGGTCCGACGGCGTCGAGTACCCCACCACCAGGCCGTCCGCGTGCGGCATCGTCGCCTCCGGGTGGCGGAACTCCGCGAGGCCGTCGAGGGCGACACCGCCCCACGAGGCGGCCTTGACCACCGACCGCTCGGTCCCCGGGGGCAGCCGCAGCACCGCGTGCAGTCCGGCCGAGATCCCGGTGACCGCCACTCCGGGCGCCCGTTCGGCGAGCGCCTCCACCAGACGGTCGCGCCGTCCCCGGTACCGCTGCCGCATCCGGCGCACATGCCGGTCGTACGCCCCCGAGAGCAGGAAGTCCGCGAGCGCCAGCTGGTCCGGCACGCTCGCCCAGGCCTCCCGCTCCCCCTTCACCGCGACGGCGTCCCCCACCAGACCCCGCGGCAGCACCATCCAGCCGAGCCGCAGCGCCGGCGACAGGCTCTTGCTCACCGAGCCGACATAGACCACCCGTTCGGGGTCCAGGCCCTGTACCGCGCCGACGGGCCTGCGGTCGTAGCGGAACTCGCCGTCGTAGTCGTCCTCCACGATCAGCCCGCCACGCGCGCGTGCCCAGTCGACGGCCGCCGCACGCCGCTCCGCGTGCAGCGGGCCGCCCGTGGGGAACTGGTGCGCGGGCGTCAGCAGCGCCGCCCTCGCCCGGCCCGCGCCCGCCGTCAACTCCCCGACGCGCGCGCCGTGTTCGTCGAGCGTCAGGGGCAGCGTCCGTACCCCGGCCGCCGCCAGGATCTCGCGGTGGAAGCCGAGCCCGTACGACTCCACGGCGAGCGGCCCGCGCAGCACCCGGCCGTCGAACAGAAGCCGCAGGGCGTGTGCGAAGCCGGAGCAGATCACGATGCGGTCCGGCTCCGTGCGCACGCCGCGCGCGCGGGCCAGATACTCCGTGAGCGCCTCCCGCAGCTCGACGCGGCCCTGCGGATCGCCCGGCCCGAACGCCTCGTTCGGCGCGGCCTGGAGTGCGCGCCGGTACGCGGCCGTCCACTCCGCGCGCGGGAAGGACGACGCGTCGGGGGTGCCCTGGCGGAGGTCGTGCCGCGGCCCGTGTGCGCGGGCCGGACCCTTCTTCGGGACGCGGCCGGGGGAGGGTGGCCCGGCCCGCTCGGCGACGCGCGTCCCCGAGCCCTGCCGCGCGGTCAGCCAGCCCTCGGCGACGAGCTCCGCGTACGCGTCGGCGACCGTGTTGCGAGCGACGCCGAGGTCGGCGGCGAGCGAACGGTAGGGCGGCAGCCGGGTGCCGGGAGCGAGCCGCCCCGAGCGGACGGCATCGCGCAGCGCCCCCATGAGAGCGGCCCTGCGGCTGCCCGCCCCGGACAGGTCCAGATGCAGGTCGGCGCCGATGCGCTCCGCGGAATTGACCCATGAATCTGCCATGGAAATGCACCCTACAAGAGGTCTTTCCGGCCCGTAGATTCATGGTCATGACGACGAACACGAACACCGCAGCGAACACCACCGCCCACACGCACACCACCGGCCGCATCGACTTCGCGAAGGCCGCCCCCAAGGTCTTCCGCGCGCTCATCGGCTTCGACGCCGCAGCCCGCGAGGGCCTCGACCCGGCCCTGGTCGAGCTGATCCAGATCCGCTCCTCGCACCTCAACCACTGCGCGTACTGCCTCCACATGCACACCAACGACGCGCGCAAGGCCGGCGAGAGCGAGGACCGGCTGCACATGGTGGCCGTGTGGCGCGAGGCCCAGCACTTCTTCACCGCCCGGGAGCGCGCGGCACTAGCGCTCACCGAAGCCGTCACGCTGATCGCCGACGGCGGCGTCCCCGACGACGTCTACGCCGAGGCCGCCGCCCAGTTCGACGAGCAGGAGCTGGCCCACGTCCTGTCCCTGATCCTCACGATCAACACCTGGAACCGGGTCGCCCTGGCGACCGGCAAGGTCGCGGGGACCGACGAGCGCCGTTGAGCGGCGAGCGTGACCGGCTGCGAGCGCCAGCCGGCTGCGGGCTCAGGTCGTCATCGGACGGTCGTACGGCCCGATCGGCGCGGGCAGCTGCGTCGAGCCGGTCAGCCAGTGGTCCACCGCGGCGGCGGCCGAGCGGCCCTCGGCTATCGCCCATACGATCAGCGACTGGCCGCGGGCCGCGTCACCGGCCGCGAACACGCCGGGCACCGAGGTCGTGAACCGCGCGTTCCGGGCGAGCGTGCCGCGCGCCTCCACGGTCAGGCCGAGCTGGCCGACCGGGCCGTCGGCGCCGCGCTCGGGCCCCGAGAAGCCGAGGGCGAGCAGCACGAGATCGGCGGGCAGCTCCCGGGACGTGCCCTCCCGGGGCCGCCGCGCCTCGTCGACCTCGACGAGATGCAGCGCTCTCACCCGGCCCCACTCGTCCCCCTCGAAATGGAGCGTGGACGCCGCGAACAGGCGCGCGTCGGCGTCCGCCGCGGGCGCGGTCCGCAGCTCCCCGGCCTCCTCGTGGGCGGCCGAAAGCCGGTAGATCTTCGGATACGTCGGCCAGGGCTCGGTCAGCTCGTCGCGCTCGGCGCCCGGCTGCCCGTAGATGTCCAACTGCGTGACGGACGCGGCGCCTTCGCGCACCGCCGTGCCCAGGCAGTCGGCGCCGGTGTCGCCGCCGCCGACGATCACGACGTGCTTGCCGGCGGCCGACAGGGGAGAGGCGTCGAGGTCGCCCTGGCACACGCGGTTGGCCAGCGGCAGATACTCCATCGCCTGCACGATCCCGTCCAACTCCCGCCCAGGCACGTCCAGTTCACGCCACGCCGTGGCGCCGACCGCGAGGACCACCGCGTCGTAGCGGGACCGCAGCTCGGCGGCGCCGATGTCGCGGCCCACCTCCGTCGACGTACGAAAATGCACCCCCTCGTCCCTCAACTGCGCGAGCCTGCGGTCCAGATGGTGCTTCTCCATCTTGAATGCGGGGATGCCGTATCGCATCAGTCCGCCCAGCCGGTCGTCCCGTTCGAACACCGCGACCGTGTGTCCGGCCCGCGTGAGCTGCTGGGCGGCCGCGAGTCCCGCCGGGCCAGAGCCGACCACGGCGACGGTGCGGCCGGACAGTCGGTCGGGCGGCTTGGGCGGGGTGAGGCCGTCCTGCCACGCGCGGTCGGCGATGGCGACCTCCACGTTCTTGATGGTCACGGCCGGCTGGTTGATCGCCAGGACACAGCCCGCCTCGCACGGCGCGGGGCACAGGCGCCCGGTGAACTCCGGAAAGTTGTTCGTGGCGTGCAGCCGGTCGCTCGCCGCCCGCCAGTCGTCGCGCGACACGAGGTCGTTCCACTCAGGGATCAGGTTCCCGAGGGGACACGCCTCGTGACAGAACGGGACCCCGCAGTCCATGCAGCGGTCGGCCTGCGCCTCGATGATCGGAAGGAGCGCCCCGGGGACGTACACCTCGTCCCAGTCATGGACCCGCTCGCCGACAGGGCGGCGCGGCCACTCCTGCCGCGGGGTGGTGAGGAAGCCCTTGGGGTCGGCCATGGCCGTCTCCCTTGCCGTGTCCTTCTCGCCACGATACGTCCGTTTCCTTTGGTGTGCAGAGGTGTCGGTAGCGGCATCGGTAGAGGCATTGGTAGAGGTGCGGCAGGGCGCGGAGGGTCAGGTCAGAGCCAGGATGAACGAGGCCGACGCGGCCAGCGACGCACCACCCCTGATGTGGTTCCACATCAGCCACTCGGACACGTACGTACGCCACGGTCCCGCGCTCTCCGGCGCCTCGGGGTCGAGCTTCGCGAGCGCGTCGTTGCGCGGAATGTTCGCGGCGACGGTCACGCCGAACGCGCCGACGAGCTGGAGCGCGCTGCCGAGCAGCAGCTCCACGGTGCCCTGCTCCGGCCAGAGCACGAACGTCACGACGGCGAGCACCAGACACAGCACCGCGGCCCCCATGAACACCACCATGAACGCGGGGCTGACCGCCGCGACGTTGATCGCCTGCATCGCCGCGATGCCCTGCGCGGGCGGCAGCGCCGCGAGCCCCTTCATCACGAAGGCCGAGAACGCGATGAAGACGCCCGCCGACACCCCGCAGGCGAGCGCGCCCAGGACGGTGAGCACGAAGTACGGTCCCTCGATCATCACAACTCCCCCCGCCGGCGGCGCCGTTGGCGTCGCGGTCCGGTCAAGATCCTGCC
This sequence comes from Streptomyces sp. NPDC090032, assembly GCF_044748025.1. NCBI lineage: Bacteria > Bacillati > Actinomycetota > Actinomycetes > Kitasatosporales > Streptomycetaceae > Streptomyces > Streptomyces sp. NPDC090032. Next base: position 127,795 of record NZ_JBIVFF010000011.1, read on the forward strand.
GCACGGGGGAGACGGCCGCCACCGTGCCGTGTACACGTACGTGTATGTGTACATGTACGTGTGCATGTTGGTGTATGTGTACGTGCGCATGTTGGTGTACGTGTACGTACGCATGTACGTGTATGCGTGTCTCACGATTCCCGCGCGCGCCAGGTGGCCAGTACGGCCTCCATCGGTGCGTCGATTCTCCGCCTGGCCTCGCCCCGCCGCACCCCGCTCATCAGCAACGCGTCGTACTCGGTCTCCGTGTGCCGCACCGCCGCCCGCACCGCCGCCGTGACCGCGGCACGGGACAGGGCGCGGCCCGCCGCGCTGCGCCCCACCCGGCCGCTGCCGCGCAGGGACGCATGGGCCGCGATGGCCTGCGCGCGGTCCGGCGGGCAGCCGGGGAAGAGCCGCAGGATCTCCCGCGCGAACGCGGCCGTGAAGGACGCGTCCTGCGCCGCCCTGCGCGCCGCGTCCCGCGCCCGGCGCCTGGTCCGCGCGTCGGCGTCCGCCAGGCACCGTTCCTCGGCACGGGCCAGCGCCGCCTCCTCCACGAGGACGCCCTGACGCTCGTAACGGCCGCGCCGCCGATGGAAGCGCACGACCACCGCCGACAGCGAACTGCCTTCCCTGGCGCGGCGGGTGAGCGCCCAGTCGCCGCGCGGCAGATACACGAGATGCCCGAGGTCCGCGCAGTCCAGACAGCGCGGCGCCCCGTCCTCCAGGGTCAGCAGGTCCAGTGGCCCCCGCCGGCACTCCGCGCACTGCCGGCGCTTCAGCGGCTGTACGACGACCGGCCCGCCGGGTCCGGTGTGCGGCGGGGGAGTCCGGTGGTGGGGGACCCGGTCGGGCCCGGCCGTGGTGGTCATACGCGGTTCATTCCCCGCGTGCGGGCGCGAACGCGTCGCAGGGATCCGGGGTTCGGGGTGCGGGGCCCGGGGCTCGGGGCTCGGGTTTGAGGTTCGGGGTCAGGATCCCCTTCGGCTCCCGTGCGGCGTGCGAGGCATCATGAGGCGCGTGCGACTCGAAGCGATCACCTGGGAACGGCTCGGCGACGCCCTCGCCGAGCGGCTGCTCGAACTGAAGCCGGCCGAAGGGAGCCCGTGGCCCCGGATCGCCGTCGACGGCCCGCCGGCTGCCCGCCCCGGTGACCTCGCCGAACTCGTCGGCGAGGCGCTGCGCGTGCGCGGCCGCCCCTCACTCGCCGTCGGCACGGGCGGATTCCTGCGGCCCGCCTCGCTGCGCTTCGAGTACGGGCGCGAGGACGTGGAGGCCTACTACAGCGGCTGGTTCGACACGGCCGCACTGTGGCGCGAGGTCTTCGGGCCCCTCGAACCGGGCGGCACGGGACGGGTCCTGCCGGACCTGTGGGACCCGGCGGCCGACCGCGCGACACGCAGCGCCTACGTCGAACTGCCGCCAGGCGGCGTCCTGTTGCTGCACGGGCCGCTGCTGATGGGGCACTGGTTCCCGTTCGACCTGACCGTGCACCTGAGTCTGTCGCCGGGCGCCCTGCGGCGGCGTACGGCCGACGACGAGCAGTGGACGCTGCCGGCCTTCGAGCGCTACGAGAGCGAGACGGACCCGGTCGGCACGGCGGACGTGGTCGTACGGGCGGACGATCCCCGGCATCCGGCCTGGAACGGGCTGCCGTCGTAACGGGCTGCTGCCGCCCGGGTACGGGGCCGCACCCAGGTGCGAGCCCTGGGCAGCCCGGAGAGAATGGATTGCGCCGGGACCTGCGGCGCCTCCGTGCCGCGCCGGCCACCGGCACCGGGAGGTACTCATGACCACCGCCGGAGACATCATGCACCGGGGTGCGCAGTGGATCCCCGCCCACGAGACCCTGGACCGCGCCGCCCAGCTCATGCGTCAGCTGAACGTGGGAGCGCTGCCCATCAGCGACGAGAACGAACGCCTCTGCGGGATCCTCACGGACCGCGACATCGTGGTCGGCTGCGTGGCCATGGGCCACGACCCCTCCAAGATCACCGCCGGCGACCTCGCCCAGGGGACGCCCCGCTGGATCGACGCGGGCGCCGACGTCGACGACGTCCTCCAGGAGATGCAGGACCACCAGATCCGCCGGCTCCCCGTCATCGAGAACAAGCGCCTCGTCGGCGTGATCAGCGAGGCCGACCTCGCGCAGCATCTGACCGACGACCAGATGTCGCACTGGGCCGAGAGCGTCTACGCCAGGAGCTGACCTTCACGATCATGTGCCGGCGGCGGCTCCCAGAGCACGACCGCTAGGAGCGGCCCGCCGCCACCGAGAACGGTCCGCTGTCCGTCACCGCGTACAGAACCCCGCCCACGGACAGGGGAGCGACCGGGCTCTGTGACCGCTCGTCCACCGTGCCGCTCTCCCTGCCGTCCGCAGCCACCGCGGGCTTCGTCCGCCAACGCTCCCTGCCCGTACGGGTGTTGATCGCGACGATGCTGCTGTCCGGCGTCGTCGCGTAGAGCGTCGTGCCCCGCACCGACGGCTCGCTGAAGACGGGCAGCTCCCGCGACGTCGTCCACGGCGCCTTGCCGCGCTTCAGGTCGAGGGCGAGCACCATCTCGTTCGCGTCGTGTGTACGACCTTGACCGGCGACCGCTCTGCCCGAGGCGGACCGGCCGAGGTAGCCGACACCCATACCGCCGGTGCCGATCCGCGACTCGATCGCGTACTCGCCGATCGACTCGGGATTCCCCTCGCGCAGAGGCATCGGCCGCCCTCCCCGTGGCTGACATGGACGGTTCAGGGTAGTGGCCCCACGGTACGGGGTCACAACCACCCGTTGCGCCGGAAGGCGCGGTAGAGGATGAAGCAGATGCTCGTGATCACGGCCAGGAACAGCGGGTACCCGAACTGCCAGTGCAGCTCCGGCATATGGTCGAAGTTCATCCCGTACACGCCGCAGCCCATCGTCGGCACCGCCACGACCGCGGCCCAGGCTGTGATCTTGCGCATGTCCTCGTTCTGGGCGACCGTCACCTGGGCGAGATGGGCCTGCAGGATCGAGTTCAGCAGCTCGTCGAAGGACGCTATCTGTTCGACGGCCCTCATCAGGTGGTCGGAGACATCCCGGAAGTAGGCCTGTATCTCCGGCGCCACCACCTGGAAGGGGCGGCTCGAGAGCTCCGCTATCGGCCGGGCGAGCGGCGCCACGGCCCGCTTCAGCTCGAGCAGCTCGCGCTTGAGCTGGTAGATCCGGCCCGGGTCGGCGTGCGCCCCGTCCTCGGTGAACACATCCGTCTCGACCTGGTCGATGTCGGACTGGACGGCGTCGATCACGGTGAGATAGTCGTCGACCACATGGTCGGCGATCGCGTGCAGCACGGCGGCCGGCCCCTTGGCGAGCTGCCCCGGGTCCGCCTCGAGACCCTCGCGCACCGGACCGAGCGAGCCGTGCCGCCCGTGCCGCACGGTGATCACGAAGTCCCGGCCGATGAACACCATGATCTCGCCGGTGTCGACGACCTCGCTGGTCGCGGTCAGCTCCGCGTGCTCCACGTAACAGACGGTCTTGAACACGGCGAACAGCGTCTGGCCGTACCGCTCGACCTTCGGCCGCTGGTGCGCGTGCACCGCGTCCTCGACGGCCAGCGGGTGCAGGTCGAACAGCTCGGCGATGTCCACGAACTCCAGCTCCGTCGGCTCGTGCAGGCCCAGCCAGACGAAGCCGTCGTCGGACTTGCGGACCCGGTCGACGGCGTCCACGAGATCGCGCCCGGCCTCCTCACGGACTCCGTCCCGATACGTCACGCACTTGACGACGGCCGAACCCAGCGGCGAGCGGGCGGGGTGGCTCAGGTCGACGCGGGGGCTCCGCCGAGCCAGGCGCGCCACTCTTCTCAGGCCTCCGACCTTGCGCAGGTCGGACACCTTCCGGAGGTCTCCGACCTTCCGCAGGTTGCCTGCCATCGACATGCGGGGCTCCTCGCGCGGCTTGACGTCGTGTTTCGGTGACTCGGCGGGCCAGTCTGCCAGCTCATGGCGACAAGGCCTACGGCCCCTGGGGGAACGGAACCCTCCCCTTCGGAACGCGCGGAACCGCCTCCCTGGACCGGGCCGGACAACTGGGATGATCGCGCCATGACGCGATCCGAGGGCTATCTCCTGGACAACCGGCAGCAAGAGGCGGGCCGGCGCTTCGACGCCTTCTCCACCCTCTTCGACCCCACGACGTTCCGGCACATCGAACGGCTCGGCATCGGTCCCGGCTGGCGCTGCTGGGAGGTCGGCGCGGGGGGCACGTCCGTGGTGTCCTGGCTCGCCAAGAAGGTCGGCCCCACCGGCCGGGTCCTCGCGACCGACATCGACACCTCGTGGCAGACGTCCGCCGCCCGTTCACCCGTCGAGGTCCGCCGTCACGACGTGGCCGCCGACGAGCCGCCCGCCGAGGGATTCGACCTCGTCCACGCCCGGCTCGTCCTCGTCCATGTGCCCGACAGGGAGCGGGCGTTGAAGTCCATGCTGCGCGCGCTGCGGCCGGGGGGACGGCTGCTCGTCGAGGACGCCGATCCCGCGCTCCAGCCGCTGGCCTGCCCCGACGAGCACGGCCCCGCCGAGGAGCTGGCGAACCGGCTGCGCCGCGGCTTCCGCAAGCTGCTCGCGGAGCGCGGCGCCGACCTGTCGTACGGCCGCAGGCTGCCGAGGCTGCTGCGGGAGGCGGGCCTGCGCCAGGTGGAGGCCGACGCGTACTTCCCGCTGACGTCGGAGGCGTGCGGGGCCCTGGAGACGGCCACGTTCCAGCAGATCCGCGAGTCCCTGGTCCGCGCGGGCCACGCCACGGACGAGGAGGTCGACCGCCACCTGGCCGATGTCGCGACCGGCACGATGGACCTGGCGACGGCGCCGCTGATCTCGGCGTGGGGGCGGAAGCCGGCCTGACCGAACGAGACAGCCCTAGGTGACGAGAGAGCCCTAGGCAACGAGAGAGCCCTAGCTGTAGCGACCCTGAACCTACGTGCGTCCTCGGCCCGTTCGCGCAGGTGGGGCCCGTCGGTCGTCACGAGGCCGTCCGGTGCTCAGCGGGACCAGTTGCCCCGTTGCCCCGTTGCCCCGGGCCATCAGCCATCAGCCATCAGCCACCAGGTCCGTGGCCCGGCGCATGTCGCCGACGACCAGGAGCGTTCCGCTCACGGCCGCGCCCAGGCCGCCGCGACGCGCCCCGCGAGCCGTACGTTGCCGCGTACCGCCGCGAGGTTGGCCTCCAGCGAGGCGCCGTCCGTGTGCCGTACCAGATAGTCCAGGAGGAACGGGGTGACCGCCTGCCCCGTGACGCCCTCGGTGTCGCACGCCCGCAGCGCGTCGTCGAGCACGCGCGCGTGGAGCGCGGGATCGAGCTGCTCCGCCTCGGGTACCGGGTTCGCCACGATCAGTGCCGCCTCTGGCCCGCCCAGCGCGTCCTGCGCCCGCATCACCGCGGCCACCTCGGCCGGGTCGCGCAGCGTCCAGTCCACCGGATGGCCCGAGTCGGAGAGGTAGAAGCCCGGGAAGCGGCCTGTCCCGTACCCGGCCACCGACACCCCCAGGGTCTCCAGGCGCTGAAGGGTCGCCGGTACGTCCAGGATCGACTTGACGCCCGCGCACACCACGGTGATCCGCGTCCGCGCGAGCAGCCCGAGGTCCGCCGACTCGTCCTGGGTCTCGGTCCACCGCCGGTGCACCCCGCCGAGCCCACCCGTAGCGAACACCCGTACCCCCGCGCGCGCCGCGAGCAGCGCCGTCGCCGACACGGTCGTCGCCCCGCTCGCCCCCGTCGCCACCGCGAGCGGCAGATCACGGTGGCTCAGCTTGCGGATGCCGTCCTCCGTCGCGACCCGCTCCAACTGGCCCTTGTCCAGGCCGACCTGAGGCCGCCCGTCCAGCACGGCGATCGTCGCGGGGACGGCGCCCTCGGCGCGCACCAGCTCTTCGAGTTCGAGCGCCACGCGCAGATTGCGCGGGCGCGGCAGCCCGTGCGCGATGATCGTCGATTCCAGGGCCACGACCGGCCGGCCCGCCGCCACCGCTTCCCGCACCTCTTCGGACACCAGCACCACGCGCCTGCCTCCTGCCTGTCGGGTCTCTCCTCATCCCTGGCGAGCGGCGCGCACGCCCAAACCCCCGCGGCGTGACGGTAAACACTTGCGGCGTACCGGCAAGCACTTGCGGCGCGACGGCGGGCCGAGCAGCCTGAGCGCATGACGGACAACGCTGAGCGCATGACGGACAACACGGCACGCCTCGACCATGTCGTGCTCTGGGTCACCGACCCGGTGGCCGCGGCGGACTTCTACGAGCAGGCCGTCGGCCTCGAACCCCTCAGGGTCGCCGAGTTCACCGAGGGCAAGGTCTCGTTCCCCTCGGTGCGGCTCAACGAGGAGACCATCCTCGATCTCGCGCCACTGCCGATGGCGGCCCGCATGAACATGGTGCCGGGCGGCGACAAGAGCGCCGGCCACCCGGTCAACCATGTGTGCATCGCCCTCACCGAAGGCGGCTACGACAGCCTGCGCGCCCGCCTGGAGGAGCGCGAGGTGCCGGTCTCCGACCACGGCCGCCACTCGTACGGAGCCCGCGGGCCGGCCGTCCGCAGCTTCTACTTCCGCGACCCTGACGGGAACGTCTTCGAGGCGCGCTACTACGAAGAGGCCTGAGGGACCTGGTACGCAGCCCTGCTCATACGGGTGCCCCGTACGGGGAGTGTCCCGTACGGCGGTGTCCTGTACGGGAGTGTCCCGTACGGGGGTTGAGGTTCAGCGGCGTGCGCGGCCCCATGCGCGGCCGCGTGACCGGCCGCCCGTCCGGCCGCGGTCGAGCAGGGACACGCCCAGGGCGGCCAGGCCGATCTGGATCAGCCACTCCACCCAGTCGACCCCCTTGGTGTCCGCGACGCCGACGCCCGCGGCGATGGCCGAACCGAGCAGCGCGGCCACGATGCCGACGACGACCGTCGCCAGGATTCCGATGCGCTGACGGCCCGGCAGGGCGAGCCGGCCCAGGACGCCGATGACGATGCCGATCACGATCGCGCTGATGACGCCGGAAATCTCCATGTCCCCACGACTCCCTAGAACCCGGGCACGCGGCGCCCGGGAGATCTGTCTCCAGGTCTCTTCCCCTTGACGAGCCGTCCAGTCCGGACCGCGACCTGGGTACGGGTCGTCCAGTGAACAGTGGGGTCCGCGCTGCCTAGAGTGACCGTTCATGACCACGAACGATCAGGCCACTGCTTCTTTTGCCGTACACATCCCGCACGTCGAACTCGATCCGGAGCCCCTCGATCCGGAGCAGATCGTCTCGGGCGCCCCCGTCGTCACGGGCAAGGTGCTCTGGGAGTCCGCCGACGGCAAGCAGCTGCGGGGCATCTGGCAGATCACGCCGGGCGTGGTGACGGACACGGAGGCGAACGAGCTGTTCGTGGTCGTCTCCGGTCGCGCCACGGTCGAGGTCGAGGGCGGGCAGACCCTGGAGGTGGGCCCCGGCGACGCTGCGGTACTGCGCGAGGGCGACCGCACGACGTGGACGGTGCACGAGACCCTGCGGAAGGCGTACCACATCACGTTGCCCTGACGGCGCCATGTCGGCCTGACGAGCGTCATGTCGAGCTGATGACCGGCTACCGCCACGCCGCGATGATCACGGCGTCGCGGGCCGCCGGCTGAAGAGGGTGAGCGCGGCGAGCGGCAGCAGGAGGCAGGCCGCGGCCAGGTTGAGCCAGGCGTAGCTCGCCGTCGCGACGACCAGGCCCGCGGCCGCGCCGCCGACGCCCGCCGCCGTGTTCATGGTCAGGTCGGACAGGCCCTGTGCGGCGGCCCGCGCGGCTTGCGGCACCGAGTCGGTCAGCAGGGCCGAACCGGAGACGAGGCCCGCGGACCAGCCGAGCCCCAGGACGAACAGGCCCGCGGCGGTCTGCCCGTGGCTGCCGCCCGCCGTGCCCGCGAGCAGCGCCGCGCAGGCGAGCAGGCCCACGGCGATGCCGATCACGGAGAGCCGCCCGAGCCGGTCCGACAGTCGGCCCATCACCGGCGAGAACGCGTACATGCCCGCGATGTGCCCGCTGATGACCAGGCCGATGAGGTCGATGCTCGCACCGTGGTGTCCGAGGTCGACCGGCGTCATCGACATGATCGACACCATCGCGGTGTGCGATACGGCGACGGTGACGAGGGCGAGCCGGGCCCGCGGCGACGCGGCCACCGCGGTGAACCCGGCACGGATCGACCGTCCCGCCGCCGACTTCTCCTCCGCGGGCGCCAGGGCGCGGGCGGTCAGAAGCGGGTCGGGACGCAGCAGGAGCTGCACCATGACGGCCGAGACGAGGAAGACTCCGGCCGCCCACAGGAAGGGCCCCGCCGCCGCCGGGATGCCGAGTCCGGTGACGCTGCGGCCCGCGGGCGCCGCGATGTTGGGCCCGAGCACCGCGCCGATCGTGGTGGCCCACACGACGTTCGAGATCGCCCGCGCCCGGCGCTGCGGCTCGGCCAGATCGGCGGCCGCGAACCGCGCCTGGAGATTGGCCGACGAGGCGGCGCCGAACCCGGCCATGCCCATGAGCAGCAGCGGGAAGCTCCCCAGGACGGCGGCCAGCACGACGACCCCGGCCCCCAGCGCGCCGATCAGATACGCCAGGACGAGCCCGGGCCGCCGCCCGCGCGAGGTCATCAGGGCGGCGAGCGGAACGGACAGCAGGGCGGTCCCGGCGACCGTTGCGGTCGGCGCGAGCCCGGACAGCGCCTCGTCCCCGCTGACCTGCTTGGCGAGCACGGCGGCGAGCGCGACGCCGGTGGCGACACCGAGCCCGCCGAGTATCTGGCTCGCGACGAGCACGGCGGTGACACGGCGGCGCAGGCCGGCCACTCCCTCGGGCGTCACGGGGACGGAAGACCGGCGGCGCGCGGCGGAATCGGGTATGAGCACCGGCGCAGTGTGCCAGCCGGCACCCCTGCGCGAACACCGTGCATCCCCGCGCGCCCGGCGCAGCCCGGTGCCCGGGGCTCAGCACGACAGCTCCCGCGGCTCCGAACGGCCGGCTCCCGGGGCTCAGCACAACGGCCCCCTCGGCTCAGAGGAGGCCGCTCCCGCGACTAGAAACAGGTCGCCCCCACAGCTCAGAACAGCGGTTGCGGAAGGACTCCCTCCAGCACGAGCAACTGCCGCTTCGTCTCCACGCCGCCGCCGAATCCGCCGATGCCGCCGTCGCTCTCCACGACGCGGTGGCACGGCACCACGAGCGGCAGCGGATTGGCGCCCATCGCCATGCCCACCGCCTGCGCCGCCCCTGGCTGTCCGACGCGGCCCGCCAGATCGCCGTAACCGACGACCGTGCCGAACGGGACGCCGGACGCCAGCTCACGCAGGACCTGCCGGTTGAACCCGGAGATCAGCGACCAGTCGAGCGGCAGCTCGAAGTCGCGCCGCTCACCGGCGAAGTAGGCCTTCAGCTGACGTATGGGCTCGGCCAGGAGCGGCGAGTCCAGGGCCTCGACCGGCTCGGTCCCGAGCCGGGAGCCGAGCCGCTCGACCGCCGAGTCCCGCACGGCGGGGGAGGCGTGGAAGACGACGTTCACCAGGCCGGCGTCCGTCGCGGCGAGGAGCAGCGGCCCGATGTCCGTGCCGACGACGGCCCAGACGACCGTGAGCCCGGCCCCGTCTTCGGCTCCGGCGGCGCTGTCCCCAGCGGATTTCTGCCCATTGGCGTTCATGCCGACCACGGTACGGGGAGCCACTGACAACGGTCCGCGCCGTCCGCCGACCCCGCCTCCCCCTGCCCGGCGGCCGCTCTACTCGCCGCCGCCCACGGCCTTACGTACGACGTCCGGGACGTTGCTGATGATGCCGTCCACGCCGAAACCGGCCATGCGCCGCGCCGTCGCCGCGTCGTTCACGGTCCAGGTGAAGAGCTGCAGGCGCTTGCCGTGCGGGCCCCTGAAGGCGTGCACCGCGGCGACGTATCGGGCCGAGATCGTCCCGTTGCCGGGGTTGATCAGGTCGGCGAACCGGGCGTACCGGGGCAGGTCGTCCTTGGCGGGGGTGCCGAGGAAGCCCGTCGTGATGTCCGGGCGGCGCTCGTGCACGGTCCGTACGCTGGCGGCGCTGAAGCTCTGGATCACCAGCCGGTTGCGGACGTGATCGCGGTTGAGCCAGCCCTCCTTGCCGAGCAGGCGCAGGACGTCCTTCTCGATGCCCGGGTAGAGTTCTGGATCCTTGATCTCCATGAGGAGCTTCTGGTGGTTGTGGTCGACCCGGTCCAGGTACTGGGTGAGGGTCGGGATGCGGGCGCCGGTGAACTTGGCACCCTTCCAGCTGCCGGCGTCGAGCTTGGCGATCTGCGCAGCGGTGAAGTCGCGGACGTTGTACGGGGCGCGGCCGGGGAAGACCTTCTCCACGTTCGTGGTGCGCGCCAGATTCGTGTCGTGGATGACGACGAGCCGGCCGTCCTTGGTGCGCTGTACGTCGTTCTCGACCCAGTCGAAGCCGAGCTTGTCGGCCTTGTCGATGGCCTGCAGGGTGTTCTCGGGCGCGTACTGGGAGCCGCCGCGGTGTGCGACGACGACGGGCCCTTCGTGCTGCTGGGCCGCCTCGGCGGCGCCGGGGAGGGCCAGGATGCCGACGAATCCCACCAGGACGGCGGTCGCGGTGACTGCGCGTGCGGACACGTGTACTCCTCGCGTCGAGGATCAAGGACTGGACGAGAGTGACAGTCGGTGGCCAACAGGAGACAGGTGAAGGATGTCCACACACTGAACGGAGTGGTGGGAGGACGTGCACCCCGCGGGCGGGTGTCGTGAGGCTTTGCCGGAAAATCGTTCAGACGTTCCCGCCGGAGCCTTAATCTCTGCTCCAATCGCGGTCGCTCCGGCAGCCGTTGCCAGGGGCGTAAACAGAACACATCAGGAACATCAGGGCGGAAAGGCTGCAGCGAATGCAGGGCACGGTCGACGGATTCAGCTATGGACTGGTCACGCCGCTGGTGGCGTTCTTCATGGCCTGCCTCGGCGGAGCGCTGGGTCTGCGTTGCACGACCAGATCGCTGCTCGTCACCCAGTCCTGGCGGCCCGGCTGGCTAGCGCTCGGCTCGGCGGCGATCGGGTCCGGAATCTGGACGATGCACTTCATCGCGATGATGGGCTTCCGCGTACAGGGCACCCCGATCCACTACGACAAGGCGACGACGTTCGCGAGCCTGGGCGTCGCCATCGTCATGGTCGGGGTAGGGATCTTCATCGTCGGCTACCGGGGCGCTACGGGGACGGCCCTGTTCACCGGCGGCACGGTCACCGGACTGGGCGTCGCGTCGATGCACTACCTCGGAATGGCCGGCATGCGCCTGCACGGGGCGCTTCAGTACAACACCTTCACCGTCGGTGTCTCCGTAGTGATCGCCATGGCCGCCGCCACCGCCGCGCTCTGGGCCGCGGTCCAGGTCAGAGGGTTCAGCTGGAGCGTCGGCGCGAGCCTCGTCATGGGCCTCGCGGTCACCGGCATGCACTACACCGGAATGGCCGCCCTCAGGGTCCACGTGCACGCGAGCGGCGGCACCCCTGCCGGTGACGCCCCCGCGGAACTCCTCGCGCCCCTGATGATCGGCCCCCTGTGCTTCCTGCTCCTGGCCGGCGTCGTGGTGGTGTTCGACCCGATGATGATGACGGGCAGACCCGACCGGCGGGACGCCGTCGAGGCCGCGGGCAGGGCGGGCCGGACCGTCCGTCCCCTGCGGCGGGCAGGCTGATCCGACCCCGTTGTCAGTGCGGGGTCGTACGGTTGATTCCATGCGGCCCGTATCCAAGATCGAACGCACGGTGGCGCCTTTCGAGGTCGTCAGTCCCTACCAGCCAAGCGGCGACCAGCCGGCAGCCATCGCCGACCTGGAGCGGCGCATCACCGCAGGCGAGAAGGACGTCGTCCTCCTCGGCGCGACGGGAACAGGTAAGTCCGCCACCACCGCGTGGATGATCGAGAAGCTCCAGCGCCCCACCCTCGTGATGGCGCCGAACAAGACGCTGGCTGCCCAGCTGGCCAACGAGTTCCGCGAGCTGCTGCCGAACAACGCGGTCGAGTACTTCGTCTCGTACTACGACTACTACCAGCCCGAGGCGTACGTCCCGCAGTCGGACACCTACATCGAGAAGGACTCCTCGATCAACGAGGAGGTGGAGCGCCTGCGCCACTCCGCGACGAACTCGCTGCTCACCCGGCGCGACGTCATCGTGGTCGCCTCCGTCTCCTGCATCTACGGCCTGGGCACGCCGCAGGAGTACGTCGACCGCATGGTGTCGCTCAAGGTCGGCGACGAGATCGACCGGGACACGCTGCTGCGCCGCTTCGTCGACATCCAGTACACGCGCAACGACGTGGCCTTCAGCCGCGGCACGTTCCGCGTCCGCGGCGACACCATCGAGATCTTCCCGGTCTACGAGGAGCTCGCCGTCCGCATCGAGATGTTCGGCGACGAGATCGAGTCCCTCTCCACCCTCCACCCCCTCACCGGCGAGGTCATCAGCGACGACGAGTCGCTGTACGTCTTCCCGGCCACGCACTACGTGGCGGGCCCCGAGCGCCTGGAGCGCGCGGCCAACGACATCGAGAAGGAGCTCGGGGAGCGCCTCGCGGAGCTGGAGAAGCAGGGCAAGATGCTCGAGGCCCAGCGGCTGCGCATGCGCACCACGTACGACCTCGAGATGCTGCGTCAGATCGGCTCCTGCTCCGGCGTGGAGAACTACTCGATGCACTTCGACGGCCGCTCGCCCGGCTCCCCGCCGAACACCCTGCTCGACTACTTCCCGGACGACTTCCTCCTCGTCATCGACGAGTCGCACGTCACCGTGCCGCAGATCGGTGCCATGTACGAGGGCGACGCCTCCCGCAAGCGCACCCTCGTCGACCACGGCTTCCGGCTCCCGTCCGCTCTGGACAACCGCCCCCTGAAGTGGGAGGAGTTCCAGGAGCGCATCGGCCAGACCGTCTACCTGTCGGCCACCCCGGGCAAGTACGAGCTCGCGCGGGGCGACGGCTTCGTGGAGCAGATCATCCGCCCCACGGGCCTCATCGACCCCGAAGTCGTGGTCAAGCCCACCGAGGGCCAGATCGACGACCTGGTGCACGAGATCCGCAAGCGCACCGAGAAGGACGAGCGCGTCCTCGTCACCACGCTCACCAAGAAGATGGCCGAGGACCTCACCGAATACTTCCTGGAGCTGGGCATCCAGGTGCGCTACCTGCACAGCGACGTCGACACGCTGCGCCGCGTCGAGCTGCTGCGCGAACTGCGCGCGGGCGAGTACGACGTCCTCGTCGGCATCAACCTCCTCCGTGAGGGCCTCGACCTGCCCGAGGTCTCCCTGGTCGCGATCCTCGACGCCGACAAGGAGGGCTTCCTGCGCTCCGGCACGTCCCTGATCCAGACCATCGGCCGCGCCGCGCGCAACGTGTCCGGCCAGGTCCATATGTACGCGGACAAGATCACCCCGGCGATGGAGAAGGCCATCGAGGAGACCAACCGCCGCCGGGAGAAGCAGATCGCGTACAACACGGAGAAGGGGATCGACCCCCAGCCGCTCCGCAAGAAGATCAACGACATCGTCGCGTCCATCGCGCGCGAGGACGTCGACACCGAGGAACTCCTCGGCTCCGGCTACCGCAAGGGCGCGAAGGACGGCAAGGGCGCCAAGGCGCCCGTGCCCGCGCTCGCCAAGGCGGGTGCCAAGAAGACCGGCGGCAAGGCCGCCAAGGGCAAGGCGGCGCAGACGGTGCCCACCGACCGTCCCGCGGCCGAACTCGCCGAGCAGATCGAGGAGTTGACCGACCGGATGCGGGCGGCCGCCGCGGATCTCCAGTTCGAGATCGCCGCGCGCCTGCGTGACGAGGTGTCGGAGATGAAGAAGGAGCTGCGCCAGATGAAGGAGGCCGGGCTGGCCTGACGCACCGCGCACCCCGCACGCCCCACGGCATGCCGGACGGATCCGGCATGCCGCGCGGTGTGTTGCAAGACCGACACAAAGTCCTTGCCGGTGTGCGGCGTTGTCAGTGGCCCTGCATAGGGTTCCCTCAGCCGTCCGGACGGGCGGTGACGAGCACAGTTCGAGAGGGGACGGACGCGTGACGGCCAACTTTTCCAAGGGTCCTGGTGTCAACCTGAGCAAGGGCCAGGCGATCAGCCTGCAGAAGGCGGACGGGGGCACTCTGACGGCCGTCCGGATGGGACTCGGCTGGCAGGCCGCCCCCCGCCGCGGCCTCTTCGGGTCCCGTACGCGGGAGATCGACCTCGACGCCTCGGCGGTCCTGTTCGCGGACAAGCAGCCGGTGGACGTCGTCTTCTTCCGCCACCTCGTCAGCGACGACGGCTCCGTGCGCCACACCGGTGACAACCTCGTCGGCGGCGCCGGCCAGGGCGGCGACGACGAGGCGATCCTCGTCGACCTCCAGCGCGTCCCGGTCCACATCGACCAGATCGTCTTCACGGTGAACTCGTTCACCGGCCAGACTTTCCAGGAGGTGCAGAACGCGTTCTGCCGCCTGGTCGACGAGACCAACGGCCAGGAGCTGGCGCGCTACACGCTCGACGGCGGCGGCCAGTACACCGCCCAGATCATGGCGAAGGTGCACCGCGCGGGCGCCGGCTGGCAGATGACCGCCCTGGGCTCCCCGGCCAACGGCCGCACGTTCCAGGACCTCATGCCGGCGATCCTGCCGGGCCTGTGAGGTAGCGAGACCGCGAGAGCAGACGGACGGAACGAGGGGGAGAAGGCGATGACGGCCGAGCTGGTCCGGGGGCAGAACCACCCCCTCACCCAGACCCGTCTGGAGATCCGCGTGTCGGCGGGAGCGCCGATCGTGGCGGGCGCGACGCTCAGCGACGACCAGGGCAAGGTGCACGGCCGCGACTGGGTCGCGCACCCTGGCGCCCCCGCGCTGCCGGGCCTCGAGGTCCCCCGGCAGGCGGCGGCCGACCATCGCCTGGCCGTCGACCTGGACGCCGTGCCCGAGGCCGCCCACCGCGTCAGCGTGCTGCTCGCACTGCCCACCGCGCCCGGCGACCCCGACCGCTTCGGCGCTGTCGCGGCCCCCTTCCTCGCCGTCACCGGACTCGACGGCTCCGAGGTGGCCAGCTACACCATCACCGACCTCGACACCGAGTCCGCGGTCGTCGCCCTGGAGCTCTACCGCCGCCAGGGCGCGTGGAAGGTCCGCGCGGTGGGCCAGGGGTACGCGGGCGGCCTCGGCGCACTGCTCACGGACCAGGGGCTCCCCGACGCGGGGGCCCTCGCGGGCGAGATCGGCGAAGCGGTGGCGCGGGGGCGCGCGCGTACGGTGGCGCCGCCTCCGCCCCGGACGGCACCCTCCGGGGCGAGCGCGATGGCGGACGCGACGGGCGCGACCGCCACCTCCCACGCCACATCACCGGGCACACCCCCGTCCGCCGGTCCGCCCCGCTCCCACCAGCCCCAGGCATCCGAACCCCAGCCACCCCCCGGCCCCCGGCCGACGCACGACCCCCAGCCGCAGACCCGCCCCTCCAGCCAGACGGGCGGCACTGGCCCCGTCAACTACACGCACCCCGGCCGCCAGGCCCCCGCACCTCCCACCCCGGCGCCCACCGCGTCTCCCGGGGCGCCGGGGCAGCCCGCCGTCCCCGTCGCCGGTGACGCGACCGGATGGTCCATGGACGAGCGGCTCTACAACCAGGTGTGGGGCATGTTCGAGGACCTGGCCCGCTGCGTCGCCGCGTACCGCAGCGCCGTCGACTTCGCGGACTCCCGTATGGAGCAGGAGCTCGACAAGGCACTGTCCGACCCGCGCAGCCGGATCGGCGGCCAGGGCGACGCCGCGCGGGAGGCGGCCCGCGCCAAGCACGGACAACTCGTCGACCGGGCGAGGGAGGTCCTCGACCGTGACCTCGCCCAGCTCGCCGCCGAGTCCGCGGTCGTCGAGCCGGCCCTGCCCCCGGCCTACGCGGGCTGGGGCAACCCGGTCTGGCACGCGTACCGCAGTCCCATGGAGATCCCGATGGCCCTGCGCCTGGGCGACCTCCAGCTGCCCGAATCCCGCAGTGTGGGCCTGCGCATCCCGATGCTCGTGCGGCTGCCCCTGGAGCGCGGCATGTGGATCGACAGCGGCCACTCCGGGGCCGACGCGCTGACCGAGTCCGACGAGCTCCGCCGCCGCGCCATGCGCAGCGCCGTCGAGCACGCGGCGCGCCTTCTCGCGGTCTACCCGGCCGGCGAGTTCGCCGTCCATGTCATCGACCCCGCCGGATCGGCCGCGGGAGCGCTCGCCCCGCTCGTGCGGGCCGGAGTGCTCGCCGGGCCGCCGGCCGCGGGAGCGGCGGGCGTCTCCGAGGTGCTCGCCCGGCTCACACAGCGCGTGGACCTCGTACAGATGGCGGTCCGCGGCGGGGCGGCCGACGCGCTGCCGCCCGACCTGGACACGGCCGAGCAGCTGCTGATCGTCAACGACTTCCCGCACGGCTTCGACGACCGCGCGGTGACCCAGCTGCGCTACCTCGCCGACGAGGGCCCCGCCGTCGGCGTCCATCTCCTGATGGTCGCCGACCGCGAGGACGCCGCCGAGTACGGACCGGTCCTCGACCCGCTCTGGCGCGCGCTGCTGCGGCTCACGCCGGTGCCCGGCGACCACCTCGCCGACCCCTGGGTGGGGCACGCGTGGACGTACGAGCCGCCGGACGTCCCGCCCGGCAGCCGGATCCTGGAGCAGGTCCTCGAAGAGGTCGCCAGAGCGCGACGAGAGCAAGGGATCTGACGCCCCTGAGCACTGATTTTGAACTTATCTTTACCAAACCCTTTACGTTTCATGGTGTTTCCCGTAGGCTCCGACGAGCGGAGGGGAGTACTCCCGAACGCGGCGTTCCCGTCAATACGGACCGACATCGGTCCCGGGGCGTCGGCCCGAGGCGAGCTGAGGCCGCCCGGGTGGAAGAGACCTCCGGCAGCGACGACGCTGATCAGTAGCCGTACGACGCCGGAGGCGCAGTGGACGTATCGATGACCCTTTGGGTGCTGACCATTCTTGGTCTGGTCGCCCTGATCGCGGTCGACTTCTTCATCGGGCGCAAGCCCCACGACGTATCGATCAAGGAAGCCGGAATCTGGACGGTCGTCTGGATCGTGCTGGCGGCCCTCTTCGGGGTCGGCCTGCTGGTCTGGGGGAGCGCACAGGCTTCCGGCGAGTTCTTCGCCGGCTTCATCACCGAGAAGTCGCTGAGCGTCGACAACCTCTTCGTCTTCATCCTGATCATGGCGAAGTTCTCGGTGCCTTCCCAGCTCCAGCAGCGCGTCCTGCTGTTCGGTGTGCTGATCGCTCTGGTACTGCGCGCGATCTTCATCGCGGCCGGTGCCGCGGTCATCGCCAACTTCTCGTGGATCTTCTACATCTTCGGCGCGTTCCTCATCTACACCGCCTGGAAGCTCATCCAGGAAGCGATGTCGGACGACGAGGAAGACGAGTTCGAGGAGAACCGCCTCCTCAAGTCCATCGAGAAGAGGTTCGGCGTCGCCGACCGGTACCACGGCACGAAGCTGTTCATCCGGGTCAACGGCAAGCGGATCCTGACGCCGCTCATGGTCGTCATGCTCGCGATCGGCACGACCGACGTGCTGTTCGCGATGGACTCGATCCCCGCGATCTTCGGCCTGACCCAGGACCCGTACATCGTCTTCACGGCCAACGCGTTCGCGCTGATGGGTCTGCGCCAGCTGTACTTCCTCATCGGCGGACTCCTCCGGAAGCTGGTCTACCTCAGCTACGGCCTCTCGGTGATCCTCGGCTTCATCGGCGTGAAGCTCGTCCTGCACGCGCTGCACGAGTCCGGGGTGCACGTGCCGGAGATCTCCATCCCGGTCTCCCTGGCCGTCATCTGCGGCGTCCTGGCGGTCACCACCATCGCCAGCCTCATCGCCTCGAAGAAGCAGGCCGTCGCCGGCGGGGACGACGGTGACCAGGGCGGCGACTCGGCCGACGGCGCCCGCAAGGACAGCATCAAGGCCTGACCGCCGGACCGGCACGGGGAAGGAGCGCGCGGCTGCCGGCCGCGCGCTCCTTCCCCCGTTCGGGCCCCACGCGCACGTGCCCGTCCCGAAGTCGCGGCCCCCGCACCGCCGGTGCACCATCAAAGGCATGATCGCTGGGCTTCGGAGACTGGTCTCGCAGTGGACGGCCGTCGTCCCCGTCCTCGCGGTCGTCCTGCTGGTGTTCACCTGGGGCCGCTCACTGCCGGGCCTCGTCGTGGCCGTCGTCTCCGTCGTGCTCGCCGCGTCCGTACTCGCGGCCGTCCACCACGCCGAGGTGGTGGCCCACCGCGTCGGCGAACCCTTCGGCTCCCTCGTCCTGGCCGTCGCCGTCACCGTCATCGAAGTGGCCCTGATCGTCACCCTGATGGCCGACGGCGGCGACAAAGGCGCCACGCTCGCCCGCGACACCGTCTTCGCCGCCGTCATGATCACCTGCAACGGCATCGTCGGACTGAGCCTGCTCACCGCCGCCTTCCGGCACCGCGTCGCCGTCTTCCAGCCCGAGGGCACCGGCGGCGCGCTCGCCACGGTCGCCACCCTGGCCACGCTCTGCCTGGTCCTGCCGACGTTCACCACGAGCAAGCCGGGCCCGGAGTTCTCCACCTCGCAGCTGATCTTCGCGGCCGCCGCCTCGCTCGCCCTGTACGCGATCTTCGTGGCGACCCAGACCGTGCGGCACCGCGACTACTTCCTGCCGGTCACCAGGCAGGGCAACGTCATCGACGGCGACGACCACGCGGACGCGCCCACCTCCCGCACCGCCCTGATCAGCCTCGGCTTCCTCGGTCTCGCCCTCGTCGCCGTCGTCGGCCTCGCCAAAGGCGTGTCCCCGACCATCGAGACGGGCGTCGAAGCGGCCGGGATGCCGCAGTCCGTCGTCGGCGTGATCATCGCGCTCCTCGTCCTGCTGCCCGAGACGATCGCGGCCCTGCGCGCGGCCCGCCGTGACCGCGTCCAGACGAGCCTCAACCTCGCGCTCGGCTCCGCGATGGCCAGCATCGGACTGACCGTCCCGGCCGTCGCCATCGCCTCGTTCTGGCTGTCGGGTCCACTCGTCCTCGGACTCGGCGCCACACAGATGGTGCTGCTCGTCCTGACGATGCTGGTGAGCACGCTGACCGTCGTCCCCGGCCGCGCCACCCCGCTCCAGGGCGGCGTCCACCTCGTGGTGTTCGCCGCGTACCTGGAGCTCGCCGTCACGCCGTGACGGTCACGGTGATACGGCCGGGCAGCGCCGTGACCCCTCGTGATAGACCGTGGGGGAGCAGCCGCCCGACGCACGGAGGTCCCCTGTGCCCCGCACCCTCGCCAACGCCCCGATCATGGTTCTGAACGGCCCGAACCTGAATCTTCTCGGTCGCCGGCAGCCGGAGATCTACGGGTCCGACACGCTCGCGGACGTCGAGGCCGTCTGCGCCAAGGCGGCCGCCGCGCACGGCGGGAGCGTGGACTTCCGGCAGTCCAACCACGAGGGCGAGCTGGTGGACTGGATCCATGAGGCACGCCAGAACCACGTGGGCATCGTGATCAACCCGGCCGCCTACTCGCACACCTCGGTCGCGATCCTGGACGCCCTCAACGCGTGCGACGCCCTGCCCGTCATCGAGGTCCACATCTCCAACATCCACCAGCGCGAGGAGTTCAGGCACCACTCCTACGTGTCCCTCAGGGCGGACGGCGTGATCGCCGGATGCGGTGTCCAGGGATACGCGTTCGCGGTGGAGCGGGTGGCGGCCCTGGCCGAGCCCGGCGTGGCCACGGTCTAGTACCGCCGGACTCTCATGACCTGTGGAGTGAACACGCCCGGCGCGGCCGGGCGTTGACTCACCAGCCGCGCTCGCGCCACTCCTGCAGATGCGGACGCTCGGCGCCGAGCGTCGTGTCGTTCCCGTGCCCGGGGTAGACCCACGTCTCGTCGGAGAGCTGGTCGAAGATCTTCGACTCGACGTCGTCGATCAGGCTCGCGAAGGCCTTCGGGTCCTTCCAGGTGTTCCCCACGCCGCCCGGGAACAGGCAGTCCCCGGTGAACACATGGGGGTGGCCGTGCGGGTCGTCGTAGATCAGGGCGATCGAGCCGGGCGTGTGGCCGACCAGGTGCCGGGCGGTCAGCGAGACCCGGCCGACCTTGATCGTGTCCCCGTCCTCGACGGGCACGTCCGTGGGCACCGGGATGCCCTCCGCGTCGTAACGGCCCGCGTACGTACGCGGGCCCGTGACCTCCACGATCCGGCCGAGTGCCTGCCAGTGGTCCCCGTGCTGATGCGTCGTGACGACGGACGCGATGCCGTCGTCCCCGATCAGGGTCAGCAGCGTCTCCGCGTCGGCGGCCGCGTCGATCAGGAGCTGCTCGCCGGTGGCGCGGCAGCGCAGCAGGTACGCGTTGTTGTTCATCGCGCCGACCGCGACCTTGGAGATCATCAGGTCCTGCAGCTCGTGCACATCCGCCGGGCCGCCGACCTTCACCGCTCCGCTGTACGTCATGGACTCAGCCTATAGCGGGGGTACGACAGGCAGCCCGCCGCCTTCGACGGTGAGCCCGGAGCCGTCGCGCCGCCCGGAGAGCCAGCCGAGCAGCTCGGGGGCGGGGCCCGCGACGCCGACCGGACCCGTCCCGGCGCCGCCGCCCGTCCTCCACACCTGGCCGCCGTCGGACTTCAGACCGGTCGACGGCATGTCCGGGTGCCCCGCGAAGCGCTCGGCGAGAAAGGCGATCTCCCGCTCGGTGAACTCCGCCGGCAGATCCTCCAGCTCGTACCCGATCCCGAGGTCGACGTGGTGCAGGTCGACCTCGGCCCAGCGCCGGAAGGGGATCCGGGAGGCCGAGTCCTTGACGCCGTTGCGCAGCTCGACGGTGCGCGCCCAGTCGCCCGGGGCCGCGGCCTGGCGCTCGAAACCCGTGGCGCTGGTCCGCAGGTCGTCGAGCTGCTCGCGCAGGCCGCGCGGCGCGTCCCGCTCGATGTCCGCGTCGCGCGCCTCGGCGCTCGGATACATGGGCCGGCCCGCGAGCACGTTCGCGAGTGCGTCCGCGTTACGGGCGAGGTGGGCGAGGACATGGCCCCGGGTCCAGCCGGGAAGCCGTGACGACTCGGCCACAGCCGCGTTGTCCAGCGTGCCGACAGCGGTGAGCAGCCGTTCGGTCGCTTCACGTACAGAGGCCAGGTCGCGCGCATGATCGCTCATGGCGCAGACGATAGCGCCGCCACTCGATCGGGTGAAGGCGGCCGACCGTGACCGGGAATCGAATGTACGTGCTATAAGCTCGGGAGCGGCATCGGGCATTCTTGGTGGTCCGGGTTTGTTACCAACCATGGAAAACAGTCCATCGCTGACGGTGGCCCCCCTAGTGTCGAAAGACAGGGGCCCCGCCCCTGTTGCTTCTCTCAAGAAAGGTGCGGACCGGCGTGGCCGACCGTCTCATCGTCCGTGGCGCGCGCGAGCACAATCTCCGTAACGTCTCGCTCGACCTCCCGCGCGACTCGCTCATCGTCTTCACGGGTCTGTCGGGGTCCGGCAAGTCGTCGCTCGCCTTCGACACGATCTTCGCCGAGGGGCAGCGGCGGTACGTCGAGTCGCTCTCCTCGTACGCCCGGCAGTTCCTCGGCCAGATGGACAAGCCGGACGTCGACTTCATCGAGGGCCTCTCTCCGGCCGTCTCGATCGACCAGAAGTCGACCTCGCGCAACCCGCGCTCCACGGTCGGCACCATCACCGAGGTCTACGACTACCTGCGCCTGCTCTTCGCGCGCATCGGCAAGCCGCACTGTCCCGAGTGTGGCCGCCCCATCTCGCGCCAGTCGCCCCAGGCGATCGTCGACAAGGTCCTCGCCCTGCCCGAGGGCAGCCGCTTCCAGGTCCTCTCGCCGCTCGTGCGCGAGCGCAAGGGCGAGTTCGTCGACCTCTTCGCCGACCTCCAGACCAAGGGGTACAGCCGCGCCCGGGTCGACGGGCAGACGATCCAGCTGTCGGAACCGCCCACGCTGAAGAAGCAGGAGAAGCACACCATCGAGGTGGTCGTCGACCGCCTCACGGTGAAGGGATCCGCCAAGCGCCGCCTGACCGACTCCGTGGAGACCGCGCTCGGCCTCGCCGGAGGCATGGTCGTCCTCGACTTCGTCGACCTCCCCGAGGACGACCCCGAGCGCGAGCGCATGTACTCGGAGCACCTGTACTGCCCGTACGACGACCTGTCCTTCGAAGAGCTGGAGCCGCGCTCCTTCTCCTTCAACTCGCCCTTCGGCGCCTGCCCGGACTGCAGCGGCATCGGTACGCGCATGGAGGTCGACCCCGAGCTGATCGTCCCGGACGAGGACAAGTCCCTCGACGAGGGTGCCATCCACCCCTGGTCGCACGGGCACACCAAGGACTACTTCGGGCGCCTCATCGGTGCCCTCGCGGACGCGTTGGGATTCCGGACCGACATTCCCTTCGCGGGCCTGCCGCAGCGCGCCAGGAAGGCCCTCCTGTACGGCCACAAGACGCAGATCGAGGTCCGCTACCGCAACCGGTACGGCCGCGAGCGGGTCTACACGACCCCCTTCGAAGGCGCCGTCCCGTTCGTCAAGCGGCGGCACAGCGAGGCCGAGAGCGACTCCAGCCGCGAGCGCTTCGAGGGCTACATGCGCGAGGTGCCCTGCCCCACCTGTGAGGGCACGCGCCTCAAGCCGATCGTCCTCGCCGTCACGGTGATGGAGAAGTCGATCGCCGAGGTCTCCGCGATGTCCATCAGCGACTGCGCGGACTTCCTGGGCGAGCTGAAGCTCGACGCGCGCGACAAGAAGATCGCCGAGCGGGTCCTCAAGGAGGTCAACGAGCGGCTGCGGTTCCTCGTCGACGTAGGCCTCGACTACCTCTCGCTCAACCGCGCGGCCGGCACCCTCTCCGGCGGCGAGGCCCAGCGCATCCGCCTCGCCACGCAGATCGGCTCCGGCCTCGTCGGTGTGCTCTATGTCCTGGACGAGCCCTCGATCGGCCTGCACCAGCGCGACAACCACCGCCTGATCGAGACCCTCGTACGGCTGCGCGACATGGGTAACACGCTCATCGTCGTCGAGCACGACGAGGACACCATCAAGGTCGCCGACTGGGTCGTCGACATCGGCCCCGGCGCGGGTGAGCACGGCGGCAAGGTCGTCCACAGCGGCCCCTTGAAGGAGCTGCTCGCCAACGCAGAGTCGATGACCGGCCAGTACCTGTCGGGCAAGAAGTCCATCCCGCTGCCGGACATCCGGCGCCCCGTGGACCCGACCCGCAGGCTGACCGTGCACGGCGCGCGCGAGAACAACCTGCGCGACATCGACGTGTCGTTCCCGCTCGGCGTGCTGACCGCCGTCACCGGTGTCTCCGGCTCCGGCAAGTCGACCCTGGTCAACGACATCCTGTACACGCACCTCGCCCGCGAGCTGAACGGGGCGCGCAGCGTTCCCGGGCGGCACACGCGCGTGGAGGGCGACGACCTCGTCGACAAGGTCGTGCACGTCGACCAGTCGCCCATCGGCCGTACCCCGCGCTCGAACCCGGCGACGTACACCGGAGTCTTCGACCACGTCCGCAAGCTGTTCGCCGAGACGACCGAGGCGAAGGTCCGCGGCTATCTGCCGGGACGCTTCTCCTTCAACGTCAAGGGCGGCCGCTGCGAGAACTGCTCCGGCGACGGCACCATCAAGATCGAGATGAACTTCCTGCCGGACGTCTACGTCCCGTGTGAGGTCTGCCACGGAGCGCGCTACAACCGCGAGACCCTGGACGTCCACTACAAGGGCAAGTCCATCGCCGAGGTCCTGGACATGCCCATCGAGGAGGCCCTCGGCTTCTTCGAGGCGGTCCCGGCCATCGCCCGCCACCTGCGCACGCTGAACGACGTCGGCCTCGGCTACGTCAGGCTCGGCCAGTCCGCGCCGACCCTCTCCGGCGGCGAGGCGCAGCGCGTGAAGCTCGCCAGCGAGCTCCAGAAGCGGTCCACGGGACGCACCGTCTACGTCCTCGACGAGCCGACCACCGGCCTGCACTTCGAGGACATCAGCAAGCTCATCACCGTCCTGTCGGGCCTTGTCGACAAGGGGAACTCGGTGATCGTCATCGAGCACAACCTCGACGTCATCAAGACCGCCGACTGGGTCGTCGACATGGGTCCCGAAGGCGGTAACGGCGGTGGCCTCGTCGTCGCCGAAGGGACCCCCGAAGAGGTCGCGGGCGAACCGGCCAGCCACACCGGCAAGTTCCTGCGCGACATCCTCGGCGCCGACCGGTTCAGCGACGCGACGGTGCCCGCGGCGCGCACCAAGAAGACGGTGGCCACGGCGAAGAAGGCCGCGGCTGCGAAGAAGACCGTCTCGGCGAACGCGAAGTCCCCGGCGAAGAAGGTGGCCACGGCCAACACCACCACGGTCCGCAAGACCGCCACGAAGGCCGCGGCGAAGAAGGTCACGGCCGCGAAGAAGACCGCGGCCAAGTCCACGCGGGCCCGCAAGGCCTGAGCGCGGGCGGTCCGCGACCGTACGAAAGACGTCCGGCGCCCCACGGGAACTCCCCGTGGGGCGCCGGACGTTCATCTGTCAGCCACCCTGGCCCTGCGGCTCGATGAACTGCATGTCCAGCTGAATCTTGACAACATCACCAAGAAGCCCGGCCCCGAAGTCCAGGCCGAAGTCGCTCCGCCGGATCTCACCCGTCGCCTCGAACCCCGCGTGCCGACTCCCGTCCATCGGCACGTCCACCAGCCCGCCGAACTCCACGGCGAGCGCCACCGGCCGCGTCACGTCACCGATGGTCAACTCGCCCTCAAGGGACCAGTCGTCGTCCTTCCCCGACACCCCGTGCGAGACGTACGTCATCGTCGGACGGCGCTCCACGTCCAGCAGATCGGCCTGGCGGACGTGCGCGTCGCGGTCGGCGTTGCCCGTGTCGATCGAGGCCAGTGCGATGGTGGCGCTCACCCTGATGTCGTCCACCCTCTCGCCGACGTGCAGCGCGGCCTCCACCTGCGCGAAGCGCCCCCGCACCTTCGCGATCCCGAGGTGCCGGATGGTGAAGTTCACTGCCGAGTGCAGAGGGTCGAGCGTCCAGTCGCCGGCCGCCAGCGGGAGTGCGGTGGCCGAAGTCGTAGCGGCGGTGGCGGAGTTGTCGTCATAGGTCATGCGCCCACCCTGCGGTCAGCGGCGGACCGGAGGAAGGCCGGGCCAAGACTGGTAGTGACAGGGCCACGATCCGCGACCCCTGCCGTTGATACGTTCCATGGGTGAGCCACAACGAGTTGGGCACCTTCCTGCGCACCCGGCGTGAAGCCGTCACACCCGCCGAAGTAGGGCTGCCCGCCGGCGTCCGGCGCCGCACCCCGGGCTTGCGCCGCTCCGAGCTGGCCACGCTCGCCGGTATCAGCGTCGAATACCTCACCCGCCTCGAACAGGGCCGCGACCGCAATCCGTCACCCCCGGTCCTCGGCTCCCTCGCCGACGCGCTGCTCCTGACCATCGACGAGCGCTTCCTGCTGCGGCGCCTCGCCAAGGAGGCCGACGAGGGCGCCATGTGCTGCGCCGGCGCCGCGACCGCTCCCCCCTCGCGCACGATCCGGCCCACTGTGCGCGCCCTCCTCGACCGCCTCGAATCCACCCCGGCCGTCCTGGTCAACTGGATCGGCGACGTCATCGCCCACACCGACGCCTACGACCGGTACGCCCGCCCGCTCGGCATCCTCGACGCCCGGCAGCCGAACATCGTGCGGTACGTCTTCACCGACGAGCGCGCCCGCACCGCGTACCCCGAATGGGACCGCGTGGCCGACGAGCAGGTCTCCCACCTCCGGCACGGGGCGTCCATCCACGACCCGCACGTCGCCGCGCTCGCCGACGAGCTGACCGTCACCGCGGGGGCGCCCTTCGCCGACCGGATCGCCGCCGTTCCCTCCCTGCCCCGGCGCACCGGCGTGGACGTCGTCGCGCACCCCGAGGCCGGCACACTGCGCTTGGCGTTCGAGACACTGTCCCTGCCCGACGCCGACGGTCAGCGCCTGGTCGTCCACCTCCCGGCCGACGACGCCACCGCGGCCGCCCTCGACCGCCTCAACGGCCGCAGGCCCGGGGCGCTGCGCGCGGTCAACGGCTGACCGAGGGCGGGTGAACGGCCGCTACAGCAGCGGGAGTTCGGACGCGTACGGGGGTTCCGCA
This sequence comes from Streptomyces sp. NPDC090032, assembly GCF_044748025.1. Classification (NCBI taxonomy): domain Bacteria; kingdom Bacillati; phylum Actinomycetota; class Actinomycetes; order Kitasatosporales; family Streptomycetaceae; genus Streptomyces; species Streptomyces sp. NPDC090032. The sequence continues at coordinate 153,939 of NZ_JBIVFF010000011.1, forward strand.
CCCGCCCGCGAGCAGGTGACCGCGGCCGCGCGCGCGGCGAACCGCAGCAGCCGCCGCCACTCGCTCTCCCCGAGGCCCGCCACCGCCTCCACGGACAGCGCGTCCAACGCGGCCAGCCCGTGCAGCAGCGCCGCGTTCACGGTGTCGCCCGCGCCGATCGTGTCCACGACGTCGACCCGCTCACCCGGTACGTCGTACCGCGCGCCGCCCCGCGTGAAGACCGTCAGACCGTCGCCGCCCTGCGTGATCACGACGGCCGCGGGACCCGAGGCCAGCCACTCCTGCGGGGTGCCGCCCAGCCACTGCGCGTCCTCCGCGGACAGCTTGAGCAGCCCGGTCGAGGGGAGCCAGCTCTTGAAGCGCGCCCGGTACGCGTCCGGGTCGGGGATGAGGACGGCCCGGATGTTCGGGTCGAGCGCGGTGAACACGCCCTGGGCCGAGGCCGACCTCATCAGCTCCTCGTACGCGCTCGCCCCCGGCTCCAGGACCAGCGAGCACGTACCGAACGACACCGCGCGCGTGCCCGGCGGGAGCCGGTCGGGCACCGAGAAGAGCCGGTCGGCCGTGCCCTCGACGTAGAACGAGTAGCCGGCCGAGCCGTCCGCGCCGATCGTCGCGACCGCCAGCGTCGTCGGTTCGTCGCCCCGCTGGACGTACGACACGTCCACACCCGCCCGGGTGAGCCCGCCGAGCAGCGCCTCGCCGAACGCGTCGCGCGAGACCCGTGAGCAGAAGGCCACGGGGGAGCCGAGCCGGCCGACGGCCACCGCGGTGTTGTAGGGGCCGCCGCCGAGCCGGGGCGCGAGCGCGGGCAGGTCGCCACCGTCATCGGCGCCCCCGCCCTGCGGCACGAGGTCGATCAGGGCCTCTCCGGCGACGACTATCACGGGTGGTTCCTTTCGGGCTGTGCTGCGGTGCGGTGGAGTGGGGGATCGGAGCGCGAGGGGCGAGGCACAGGCTAGAGGCTCGCGGACTCGGGCACACCGCCCCGGTCGGAAACGGGCACGTCCGGGACCGAATCGGGCAGAACTTTCGCGCCGGGACGCAGCGGGGCCGGCAGGAGGAAGAACGGCGCGGAAGGCGTGGGCGTGGTCGGCGCCAGGGTCCCGGCAGGCGTCACCAGCCCCACCGGTATGGTCGGATCTGTCACTGATGTGCGCCCTGGCATGCAGTGCCCCACCCCGTCTGACCTACCCCCTGGAGTCCCCATGCCCGGCACGTCGCCCGCCCGTCGAACCGTGTTGCGGGGTGTCGCCCTCGCCGGGACCGCGGGGCTCGGGATCGCCGCCTGCTCGACGGGCGGATCGGACGACGGCGCGGACTCGGCGCCGACGGCCCCCGTCGACCTCGGTCAGGCCGACGAGGTGCCCGTGGGCGGCGTCAAGCTGTACCGGGACGAGAACGTGGTGGTCAGCCGTCCGGCGGCCGACAAGTACGCCGCGTTCAGCACCATCTGCACGCACGCGGGGTGCCCCATCAGCATGCTGGAGGGCACGGAGCTCACCTGCTCCTGCCATGGCAGCAAGTTCGACGCCGAGACCGGAAAGGTGCTGCACGCTCCGGCGACGCAGCCGCTGTCGAAGGTGCCGGTCGAAGTGAAGAACGGCAAGATCGTCGCGGGCCCCGCGGCCTGATCCGGACCCGGGCCCCTCACTCCCAGTCCCACCCGATCCCCAGGATCCCCGCCCGCACCTGCGGCTCCGCCACATGGACGACGCGATGGCTCGCGCTGAGCGGCAGGTCCTGACGGCCGCCGCGCGGGGCCGCCGCCGAGTGCTGGGTGAAGCGATGGCAGCGCGCGGGCAGGACGCCCTCGGTGAACCTGACCTGGAGCGCGTACTGCCCGCCCGCGTAGCCGAAGCCGCGCAGATACTCCGACGAGGGGCCCGCGGTGCCGTCCTCGAAGCCGTAGCGGAAGAGGAACGTGTCGCCCGCCCGCAGCCGCGCGTCGAAGAGCAGCTCCGCCACGACGACGCCTGTCCCGCGGTGCCGGCGCACCCGCCCCGTGCGGCAGTTCTCCAGGGCGCGCACCGAGACGTGCTCGGTGCTGCATCCCGGGTCCCCATGGTGGACGGCCACGTAGCGGTCCACGCCGTCCTGGTGGGCGCGCACGATGTGCTGGGAGTCGACGCCGAGGAGCTCGCGGCGCGCCCCGATCCGCACCCGCTCGTGGTGACCGATCGTGTGCAGGCCGCCGTCCGTGGGCGAGCCGAGCTCGGCGAGGAGCTGTTCGAGGACGCCCGACGCCTCGACGAGCGAACGGTAGGAGCGGGTCGAGGGGCGCTGCCGGGCCGCGTGCTCGTCTTCCTTGGCGAGCAGCCGGATGAGGGACTCGTCCGGCAGGTCCAGGATCTCCTCCAGAGCGCGCACGGCCCGCAGGGACTCGGTGCGCTGCGGGCGCCTCGCCCCCTGCTGCCAGTAGCTCAGACTGGTGACGCCGACGGACACGCCGCGCCGGGTCAGATGGTGCTGCACGCGGTGCAGCGGCAGCCCGCGCGCGGTGATCGCGGCCCGCAGGGCGACGTGGAAGGGCCCCGCCCGCAGGGCCGTCTCCAGTGCGGGCGCGCCGGTGTCCGCGTGCTGTGTGCCGTACGACATCCAGGGCCCTCCCCCGTGCATCCTCACTACGGCCGTCCGGTCGGGGCGTGCGCGGCCCCAATTCACCCGGCATTGAAGCGTGTTGATCTGACCCGGACAAGACTCGATGCGTAACCGTCTCGTCCGGCGGGTGGCGGACCGCTCCGGGAAACGCGTGGGCAACCTCACTGTCGGTGGCCGCAAGTAGGGTGTCTGACATGGCCGACCCCTCCAGCTACCGCCCCCAGCCGGGACAGATCCCGGACTCCCCAGGGGTGTACAGGTTCCGTGACGAGCACCGCCGGGTGATCTACGTCGGGAAGGCGAAAAGCCTGCGCCAGCGCCTGGCCAACTACTTCCAGGACCTGGCGAACCTGCACCCCCGCACCCGCACGATGGTCACCACGGCCGCGTCCGTGGAGTGGACCGTGGTGTCCACGGAGGTCGAGGCGCTCCAGCTGGAGTATTCCTGGATCAAGGAGTACGACCCCCGGTTCAACGTCAAGTACCGCGACGACAAGAGCTATCCGTACCTCGCGGTGACGATGAACGAGGAGTTCCCGCGCGTGCAGGTCATGCGCGGCCAGAAGAAGAAGGGCGTGCGCTACTTCGGTCCCTACGGGCACGCCTGGGCCATCCGCGACACCGTCGACCTGCTGCTGCGCGTCTTCCCGGTCCGCACCTGCTCCGCCGGCGTCTTCAAGAACGCCGCCCGCACCGGCCGCCCCTGCCTCCTCGGCTACATCGGCAAGTGCTCGGCCCCGTGCGTCGGCCGCGTCTCGCCCGAGGAGCACCGCGAACTGGCGGAGGACTTCTGCGACTTCATGACCGGCCGCACCGGCACGTACATCCGCCGTCTCGAGAAGGACATGACGGACGCCGCCGAGGAGATGGAGTACGAGCGCGCCGCGCGCCTGCGTGACGACATAGAGGCGCTGCGCAAGGCCATGGAGAAGAGCGCCGTCGTCCTCGCCGACGCCACTGACGCCGACCTGATCGCCCTCGCCGAGGACGAGCTGGAGGCCGCCGTGCAGATCTTCCACGTGCGGGGCGGGCGCGTGCGCGGCCAGCGCGGCTGGGTCACGGACAAGGTCGAGGCGGTCACCAGCGGTGACCTCGTCGAGCACGCGCTCCAGCAGCTGTACGGCGAGGAGCGCGGGGACGCCGTGCCCAAGGAGGTCCTCGTGCCCGCGCTGCCCGAGCCCCTGGAACCCGTACAGGAGTGGCTCACGACGCGCCGCGGGTCGAGCGTGTCGCTGAGGATCCCGCAGCGCGGCGACAAGAAGGCGCTCATGGAGACGGTCCACAGGAACGCGCAGCAGGCACTCGCGCTCCACAAGACCAAGCGCGCCTCCGACCTCACCACACGCTCGCGTGCTCTTGAGGAGATCGCCGGGGCCCTGGAGCTGGACAGCGCGCCGCTGCGCATCGAGTGCTACGACATCTCCCACCTCCAGGGCGACGACGTCGTGGCCTCCATGGTCGTCTTCGAGGACGGTCTCGCCCGGAAGAGCGAGTACCGGCGCTTCCAGATCAAGGGCTTCGAGGGGCAGGACGACGTCCGCTCGATGCACGAGGTGATCACGCGCCGCTTCAAGCGGTATCTGGCGGCGCAGGAGAAGTCGGGGGAGTGGTCCGACGCCGAGCTGGCGGACGAGGACGGCCCGGTCGAATCCCGTCTCACGGAGGACGACGGCCGCCCCAAGCGGTTCGCGTACCCGCCCCAGCTGGTCGTCGTCGACGGCGGGCAGCCGCAGGTCGCGGCGGCCAAGCGGGCGCTCGACGAGCTGGGCATCGACGACATCGCGGTGTGCGGCCTGGCCAAGCGCCTCGAAGAGGTCTGGGTGCCCGACGAGGACGATCCGGTGATCCTTCCGCGCACCAGCGAGGGGCTCTATCTTCTGCAGCGTGTACGTGACGAGGCGCACCGCTTCGCGATCACGTACCAGCGCACCAAGCGGGCCAAACGCTTCAGGGCCGGGCCGCTCGACGAGGTGCCCGGTCTCGGCGACGCGCGCAAGCAGGCCCTGATCAAGCACTTCGGTTCGGTGAAGCGCCTGCGATCCGCCACAATCGATCAGATCTGCGAGGTTCCCGGCATAGGCCGCAAGACGGCAGAGACGATCGTGGCGGCCTTCGCGAGCGCGGAGCCGGCGGCACCGGCCGTGAACACGGCCACAGGAGAGATCATTGAAGACGAGGACCCCACGGCCACGGCCGCGGTCACCTCGGAAGGACGACGGGGGCAGGAGCCATGAACGAGAACGAGCAGGGCGCACACGCACCACAGCCGGCCCCCGATGACCGGGCAGGCCAGGCGGCGGAGACAGACGGAGCACAGGTGAGTACGGGTACGACGAGCGAGACCCCCGCGGCGTCCGAAGCGGCCATCCCCGAGCTGGTGATCATCTCCGGGATGTCCGGCGCCGGGCGTTCCACGGCCGCCAAGTGTCTGGAGGACCTCGGCTGGTTCGTCGTCGACAACCTGCCGCCCGCGCTGATTCCCACGATGGTCGAGCTCGGCGCCCGCTCCCAGGGCAATGTCGCCCGGATCGCCGTCGTCGTCGACGTGCGCGGCCGCCGCTTCTTCGACGACCTCCACCAGTCCCTCGCCGACCTGGAGTCCCGCCAGGTCACCCGGCGCATCGTGTTCCTGGAGTCCTCCGACGAGGCCCTGGTGCGCCGCTTCGAGTCGGTGCGCCGCCCGCACCCCCTCCAGGGCGACGGCCGCATCGTCGACGGCATCGCGGCCGAGCGCCAGCTCCTGCGCGAGCTGCGCGGCGACGCCGACCTGGTCATCGACACCTCCAGCCTGAACGTGCACGAACTGCGCGCCAAGATGGACGCCCAGTTCGCCGGCGACGAGGAGCCCGAGCTGCGGGCCACGGTCATGTCGTTCGGCTTCAAGTACGGCCTGCCCGTCGACGCCGACCTGGTCGTCGACATGCGCTTCCTGCCGAACCCGCACTGGGTCCCCGAGCTGCGCCCCTTCACCGGCATGAACGAAGAGGTGGCGAACTACGTCTTCGGCCAGCCCGGCGCCAAGGAGTTCCTCGACCGGTACACCGAGCTGCTCCAGCTCATCGCCGCCGGATACCGCCGCGAGGGCAAGCGGTACGTGACGATCGCGGTCGGCTGCACCGGAGGCAAGCACCGCTCCGTCGCCATGTCGGAGAAGCTCGCCGCGCGCATCGCGGCGGAGGGCGTGGAGACCGTGGTCGTCCACCGGGACATGGGCCGCGAATGACCGGTCGCACACTCCGGCTCGGCAGCAGGCTCCGCCGGGTCACGCCTCCCACGGGCCGCCGGCGCGGCGCCCAGCCCAAGGTCGTCGCCCTCGGCGGCGGCATGGGCCTGTCCGCGTCCCTGGCCGCGCTGCGGCGCATCACCGGCGACCTCACCGCCGTGGTGACGGTCGCCGACGACGGCGGCTCCAGCGGCCGGCTCCGCGACGAGCTGGGCGTCCTGCCGCCCGGCGACCTGCGCAAGGCCCTCGCGGCCCTGTGCGGCGACGACGACTGGGGCCAGACCTGGGCCCGCGTCATCCAGCACCGCTTCCAGTCCCAGGGCGACCTGCACGAACACGCCGTCGGCAATCTGCTCATCGTCGCCCTGTGGGAGCAGCTCGGCGACCATGTGCAGGCCCTCGACCTGGTCGGCAAGCTGCTCGGCGCGCACGGGCGCGTACTGCCCATGTCCGCGGTCCCGCTGGAGCTCCAGGCCCTGGTCAAGGGGCACGACCCGGCCCGCCCGGACGACGTCGACACGGTGCGCGGCCAGGCCACGGTGGCCCTCACTCCCGGCGAGGTGCAGTCCGTGCACCTCGTGCCGCACGACCCGCCGGCCGTCCCCGAGGCGGTCGCCGCGGTGCTCGACGCCGACTGGGTGGTGCTCGGCCCCGGCTCGTGGTTCTCCTCCGTGATCCCGCATCTGCTGGTCCCCGAGCTGCTCGACGCGCTGATGACGACGAAGGCCCGCAGGGTCCTCTCGCTGAACCTCGCGCCACAGCCCGGAGAAACCGAGGGCTTCTCACCGCAGCGTCATTTGGAGGTTTTGGGACGACACGCCCCTAAACTCGCCCTGGACGTGGTGCTGGCCGACGAGGCCGCCGTGCCCGACCGCGAGTCCCTGACCGACGCCGCCAAGGAGGGCTTCGGCGCTGCGGTCGAGCTGGCGCCTGTGGCCAGGCCCGACGGGACTCCGAGGCACGATCCGGAGCTGTTGGCCGCCGCGTACGACCGTATTTTTCGGATGCATGGAAGGATCGGCCCATGGCGATGACGGCAGCGGTGAAGGACGAGATTTCCCGGCTTCCCGTCACCCGGACCTGCTGCAGAAAGGCAGAGGTCTCGGCCATCCTGCGCTTCGCGGGCGGGCTCCACCTGGTGAGCGGCCGCATCGTGATCGAGGCGGAGCTCGACACGGCGATGGCGGCGCGACGGCTGAAGCGGGACATCCTCGAGATCTTCGGGCACAGCTCGGAACTGATCGTGATGGCGCCCGGCGGGCTGCGCCGGGGCTCGCGCTTCGTCGTACGCGTCGTGGCCGGCGGTGACCAGCTGGCGCGCCAGACCGGTCTTGTCGACGGCCGCGGCCGTCCGATCAGGGGTCTTCCGCCGCAGGTGGTCTCGGGGGCCACCTGCGACGCCGAGGCCGCCTGGCGCGGAGCCTTCCTGGCGCACGGCTCGCTCACCGAGCCCGGCCGCTCCTCCTCCCTGGAGGTGACCTGCCCCGGCCCGGAGGCCGCGCTCGCCCTGGTCGGGGCCGCGCGCCGGCTCCAGATCGCGGGCAAGGCCCGTGAGGTACGCGGTGTGGACCGGGTCGTCGTCCGGGACGGGGACGCCATCGGCGCCCTGCTCACCCGTATGGGGGCCCACGAGTCGGTGCTCGCCTGGGAGGAACGGCGGATGCGGCGCGAGGTCCGCGCCACCGCCAATCGCCTGGCCAACTTCGACGATGCGAACCTGCGCCGCTCGGCGCGCGCCGCCGTCGCCGCCGGGGCCCGCGTGCAGCGCGCCCTGGAGATCCTCGCCGACGAGGTGCCGGAGCACCTCGCGGCCGCCGGGCGGCTGCGCATGGAGCACAAGCAGGCCTCCCTGGAGGAGCTGGGCGCGCTCGCCGACCCGCCGCTGACGAAGGACGCCGTAGCGGGCCGCATCCGCCGCCTGCTCGCGATGGCCGACAAGCGGGCCCAGGACATGGGCATCCCGGGCACGGAGTCGAACATCACCGAGGAGATGGCCGACAACCTCGCCGGCTGACCCCGGAGCGGAATGCCACACGCCGGTGCCGGCGCCCTGCCGGGGCTCGGGCACCGGCGTTTTCGCTGCCCATGGGGACCCTGACAGGCCTGTCGGGACCCCTGCGACGCGCCCTTGACTTGACCATGAACTGTCATGAGTCTGGCGTCTGTTCGCTTCTGCGGTGAACAGCCGCTTCTGCGGTTCACCACAGCTTCTGCGGTACTCACCTGCTTCTGCGGTACACAACTGCAAGGGGGGCTCATGAGACGAAGAGCGAGATCGATCCTCGCGGCCACGGCACTCATTCTGGGCGGACTGGGAGGAGCGGGACTGACACCCGTCGCCCAGGCACAGAGCGGCGGTGCACCCCGGTCGGACTCCGATCCGGTCAAGGTGTTCCGGGCCGAGGTCACGAAGGAGCAGGTGCCCCTGCTCCTCGCGGCCGGACAGGACGGGCACGAACTCGGTGAACAGGCCCCCGAGAAGGGGAAGGCCGAGGTCGAGGTCTACCTCACCGACAAGCAGGCGAAACAGCTGGAGAAGAAGGGCGTCGAGCTCATCGAGCACACGCTCTCCGCCAAGGCGCGAGCGCGCGTGGCGGCCGCGGGCGACGGCGTGTTCCGCCCCTACAGCGGCAAGGGCAATCTCCAGGAGGAGATCGTCAGGACGGGCCAGGCCCACCCCGGCCTCACCAAGGTCGTCTCCATCGGCAAGACCCTTCAGGGCCAGGACATCCTCGCGGTCAAGCTCACCAAGGGCGCCCGTACGACCAGGGACGGTTCGAAGCCGTCGGTGCTCTACATGTCCAACCAGCACGCCCGCGAGTGGATCACCCCCGAGATGACCCGCCGCCTGATGCACTACTACTTGGACAACTACTCCAAGGACAAGCGCATCAAGAAGATCGTCGACTCGACGGAGATGTGGTTCGTGCTGTCGGCGAACCCCGACGGGTACGACTGGACGTTCAACCCCGACGGTGACCGCCAGTGGCGCAAGAACATGCGGGACGTGAACGGCGACGGCGCTATCACCACGGGCGACGGCGTCGACCTCAACCGCAACTTCGCCTACAAGTGGGGCTACGACGACGAGGGTTCGTCCCCGAGCCCCGCCAGTGAGACCTACCGCGGCGCGAGCCCCGGCTCCGAGCCCGAGACGAAGGCCCTCGACGCCTTCGAGAAGCGCATCGGCTTCCGGTACGCCATCAACTACCACTCCGCCGCCGAGCTGCTGCTCTACGGGGTGGGCTGGCAGGTGGCCACACCGACGCCGGACGACGTGCTCTACAAGGCACTCGCCGGGACCCCCGAGAACTCCGCGATCCCCGGCTACCACCCGCAGGTCTCCTCCGAGCTGTACACCACCAACGGCGAGGCCGACGGACACGCGGGCAACGTCAACGGCACCGGGATGTTCACGCCCGAGATGAGCGAGTGCCAGACCGCGTCGGCCGTCGACCCGGACGACCAGTGGCGCCCCGAGGACTGCGAGTCGGTCTTCACCTTCCCGGACGACGAGAAGCTGATCCAGCAGGAGTTCACGAAGAACGTCCCGTTCGCGCTCTCCGTGGCCGAGACCGCGGCGCACCCGGACCAGCCGTCGTCCTCGGTCGGCCTCGACGCCCCCGACTTCACCCCGGCCGCCTTCAGCACCTCGTACGCGCGCGGCGCCGACCAGGAGGTCTCCGTGACCGCCCGCAAGTCGGTGCGCGACAAGGAGCTCAACTACCGTGTGGACGGCGGCCGTACGCACGACGAGGACCTGCGCGCCTGGAAGGGCGGCGAGACCTACGGCGGCGACGACAACCTCCACTTCGACGCGTACCGCGCGAGGATCGAGGACGCGGATCCGGGCGACAAGGTCGAGGTCTGGTTCACCGGACGCACGAGGTCCGGGAAGCGCACCTCCAGCGAGCACTTCACGTACACCGTGGCCGAGCGCCCCAGGGCCGACACCCTCGTGGTCGCCGAGAACGACGCCACAGGACAGCAGAGCAAGGCCTACGTGGACGCGCTGAGGGCCAACGGCCGTACCCCGCTCGTGTGGAACGTCGCCACCCAGGGCGCCCCGGACGCACTCGCGGTCCTCGACCACTTCAGGACGGTCGTCCACTACACGGGCGCCGACCGCCCCGGCCTCACCACCCAGCTCGCCCTGCGCGACTACCTCAACGAGGGCGGCAAGCTGATCGAGGCCGGTGAGCAGGCGGGCGGCTCCGTCGCCATCGGGGACACCACCACGAACGACTTCAGCCAGTACTACCTGGGCGCGTACTCGCGTACCTCGACACCCGGAGCCACGAAGTTCGCCGGATCCGGCGTGCTCACCGGTGCCGCCGCCGGCCTCGGGGACGCCCCCGGCAACCCGCTGAACATCGCCGCGACCTACCAGGCCACCTCCGACGTGCTGTCCAAGACCGACTACCCGCAGTTCACGAGCGCGGGCGCCGGTGAGTACGCGGGCACGCCCAACCCCTACAGCCCCTTCGAGGGCAGCTCCATGGCCGCCGCCGTGCACACGGACGACGGCTGGAAGCGGCTGACCCGCACCGTCGACCTCACCGGGGTCTCCGCCGCCGACAAGCCGTCCCTGAAGTTCCAGCTCCTGTGGGACACCGAGCCCGGCTACGACCACGCGGTGCTGGAGGCGCACACGGCGGGCGCCGAGGACTGGACGACGCTGCCCGACACCGGCGGCGCCACCACGAACGCCGTCCCCGCCGAGTGCGAGGCCGGATTCCTGATCAAGGAGCACCCGGCGCTCAAGCGCTATCTGACGCCCGGCTCCGCGGGCTGCACGGCCACCGGCACCTCCGGCTCCTGGAACAGCTTCACGGGCGCCTCGGACGGCTGGAAGCCGGTGACCTTCGACCTGAGCGCCTACGCGGGAAAGACGGTCGAGGTCTCGCTCAGCTACATCACCGACCCCGGCAGCGGCGGCCACGGCGTCCTCGCCGACAACGCGTCCGTCGTCACCGGCGGCGCCGCGAAGGAGACCGAGGGCTTCGAGTCGTCGTTCGGCGCCTGGAAGGTCGCGGGCCCGCCCCCGGGCAGCCCCGTCGTCACCAAGGACTGGGCCCGCGCGGGTGAACTGTTCAAGACGTACGGAGCCGTCAGCACCAAGGACACCGTGCTCCTCGGATTCGGTCTCGAACATGTCGCCACGGCGGCCGAGCGCAGCATGCTCCTGGGGAAGGCGCTGGCCTCTCTGAGGAGCTGAGAAGGGCCGGGCAGAAAACCGGACGAAATACCCCGCTCACTTTTCGCGAAAAGCGCCAGATGAGCGGGAATCCCGGCGGTCCGTACCCCTACTGGGCGGTACGGGCCGCCGGGCCGCACAAGGGCCCACTCAATGTCACTCGGAGGCCTTCGGAGAGGTAGGGTCGGAGGCGGTCGGGGACATCCCATACAACTCGCCGGCGTCTAAAACCGGCGTACCAACGAGGAGATCGGTTCGTGACGATCCGCGTAGGCATCAACGGCTTTGGCCGCATCGGGCGTAACTACTTCCGCGCGCTGCTTGAGCAGGGTGCAGACATCGAGATCGTGGCTGTCAACGACCTCGGTGACACCGCGACCACCGCACACCTTCTGAAGTACGACACGATCCTCGGCCGCCTCAAGGCCGAGGTCACGCACACCGCCGACACCATCACCGTCGACGGCCACACCATCAAGGTCCTTTCCGAGCGCAACCCCGCCGACATCCCGTGGGGCGACCTCGGTGTCGACATCGTCATCGAGTCGACCGGCATCTTCACGAAGAAGGCCGACGCCGAGAAGCACATCGCCGGCGGCGCCAAGAAGGTCCTCATCTCGGCTCCGGCCAAGGACGAGGACATCACCATCGTGATGGGCGTCAACCAGGACCAGTACAACCCGGCGACGGACCACGTCATCTCGAACGCGTCCTGCACCACCAACTGTGTGGCGCCGATGGCCAAGGTTCTCGACGAGAACTTCGGCATCGTCAAGGGCCTGATGACCACGGTCCACGCGTACACGAACGACCAGCGCATCCTGGACTTCCCGCACTCGGACCTGCGCCGCGCCCGTGCCGCCGCCGAGAACATCATTCCCACCACCACCGGTGCCGCCAAGGCGACCGCCCTGGTCCTCCCGCAGCTCAAGGGCAAGCTCGACGGCATCGCGATGCGCGTCCCGGTCCCGACCGGCTCGGCCACCGACCTGGTCGTCACCCTGGCGCGCGAGACCACCAAGGACGAGGTCAACGCCGCGTTCAAGAAGGCGTCCGAGGACGGCGACCTCAAGGGCTACCTCGCCTACACCGAGGACCCGATCGTCTCCTCCGACATCGTCGGCGACCCGGCGTCCTGCACCTTCGACTCCTCCCTGACCATGGTCCAGGAAGGTAACTCGGTGAAGATCCTCGGCTGGTACGACAACGAGTGGGGCTACTCCAACCGTCTCGTCGACCTCACGGTCTTCGTCGGCGGCCAGCTCTAAATCCAGAGTCGGCATCTCGATGTGAGCACAGGGTCCGGACCGCGCAACGCCGCGCCGTCCGGGCCCTGTTGTGCGTCAGCCCAACCAAGGAGTCCAGGAGTCCAGCCATGAAGACGATCGACGAACTTCTCGCCGAAGGGGTCGAGGGCAAGCGGGTCTTCGTCCGCGCCGACCTCAACGTGCCTCTCGCCGACGGCCAGATCACCGACGACGGCCGCATCCGCGCCGTCCTGCCCACCGTCAAGGCCCTGGCCGACGCGGGCGCCAAGGTGATCGTCGCCTCCCACCTGGGCCGCCCCAAGGGAGCCCCGGACCCGGCGTTCTCGCTGCTGCCGGCCGCCGAGCGCCTCGCCGAGCTCCTCGGCAAGCCGGTCGCGTTCGCCCAGGACACCGTCGGCCCCGCCGCCCACGACGCCGTGGACGGTCTGGAGCCCGGCCAGGTCGCCGTCATCGAGAACCTCCGCTTCAACGCCGGCGAGACGTCGAAGGACGACACCGAGCGCGGCGAGTTCGCCGACCAGCTGGCCGCCCTGGCCGATGTCTACGTGGGCGACGGCTTCGGCGCCGTGCACCGCAAGCACGCCTCCGTGTACGACCTGCCGGCCCGCCTGCCGCACTACGCCGGCTACCTCATCGCCACCGAGGTCGGCGTCCTGAAGAAGCTCACCGACGAGGTCAAGCGGCCGTACGTCGTCGCGCTCGGCGGAGCCAAGGTCTCCGACAAGCTCGCCGTCATCGACCAGCTGCTCGGCAAGGCCGACCGCCTGCTCATCGGCGGCGGCATGGCCTACACCTTCCTCAAGGCCCAGGGCCACGAGGTCGGCATCTCCCTCCTCCAGGAGGACCAGATCCCGGTCGTCAAGGAGTACATCAAGCGCGCCGAGGACAAGGGCGTCGAGCTGGTGCTCCCCGTGGACGTGCTGGTCTCGCCGGACTTCCCCGACCTCAAGACCAAGGCCCCGGCCAACCCCACCACCGTGGCCGCGGACGCCATCCCGGCCGACCAGGAGGGTCTCGACATCGGCCCGGAGACCCGCAAGCTGTACGCATCGAAGCTCGCCGACGCCTCGACCGTCTTCTGGAACGGTCCGATGGGCGTCTTCGAGCACCCCGACTACGCCGAGGGCACCAAGGCGGTCGCCCAGGCGCTCCTCGACTCCCCGGCCTTCACGGTCGTCGGCGGCGGCGACTCAGCCGCGGCCGTCCGGCTCCTTGGCTTCGACGAGAATGCATTCGGCCACATCTCGACCGGCGGCGGCGCCTCCCTCGAATACCTTGAGGGCAAGACGCTCCCCGGCCTTGCCGCACTGGAGGACTGACCTCAATGACCACCCGCACGCCGCTGATGGCGGGCAACTGGAAGATGAACCTCAACCACCTCGAGGCCATCGCCCACGTCCAGAAGCTCGCCTTCGCGCTGGCCGACAAGGACTACGACGCCGTCGAGGTCGCGGTCCTGCCGCCCTTCACCGACCTGCGCTCCGTACAGACCCTGGTCGACGGCGACAAGCTCAAGATCAAGTACGGCGCCCAGGACATCTCGGCCCACGACTCCGGTGCCTACACTGGTGAGATCTCGGGCCCGATGCTCGCCAAGCTCAAGTGCACGTACGTGGCGGTCGGCCACTCCGAGCGTCGGCAGTACCACGACGAGACCGACGAGATCTGCAACGCCAAGGTGAAGGCCGCCTTCAAGCACGGCCTGACCCCGATCCTGTGCGTCGGCGAGGAGCTCCACGTCCGCGAGGCGGGCGAGCACGTCGGGCACACGCTGTCGCAGGTCGAGGGCGGCCTCAAGGACATCCCGGCCGAGCAGGCCGAGAACATCGTGATCGCGTACGAGCCGGTCTGGGCGATCGGCACCGGCAAGGTCTGCGGCGCGGACGACGCCCAGGAGGTCTGCGGGGCGATCCGCGGCAAGCTCGCCGAGCTGTACTCCCAGGAACTGGCCGACAAGGTCCGCATCCAGTACGGCGGCTCGGTGAAGTCCGGGAACGTCGCGGAGATCATGTCGAAGCCCGACGTCGACGGCGCCCTCGTCGGCGGCGCGGCGCTCGACGCCGAGGAGTTCGTCAAGATCATCCGGTTCCGCGACCAGTGAGTATGCGGTAGCGGCGTTACGTCGTACCCTTGCGGGGGCCGGGTGGCTTTCCACCGGGCCCCCGCAGCACGTATAAGTCGCAGTACAGATTCACATCGCAACACAGACATCGCAGTACGTATTAGTCCGAGAGAATTGCCAGGAAGTAGGGACCAGCCGTGGTTATGGGGTTCTCGATCGCCCTGATCGTCTTCAGCCTGCTGCTGATGCTCCTTGTGCTGATGCACAAGGGAAAGGGTGGCGGTCTCTCCGACATGTTCGGTGGCGGAATGCAGTCCTCCGTCGGCGGCTCTTCGGTCGCCGAGCGCAACCTGGACCGCATCACCATCGTGCTCGCTCTGCTGTGGTTCGCGTGCATTGTCGTGCTCGGTCTGCTCATGAAGGTCAACAACTGAGCCGTCACACCTGCACATCGCGCACATAAGGCCCCATGTTCGGTACGCGCCCTCCGGCGCGGCCTATCATGGGGCTTGCGTCTAGGGGCGGGGATGTAACTCCAATCACTGGACGCGCGTTGGGCCTTACGTAGACTGAGGCGCCCGCGGCGGAGCGAGACGCCGAGACGCTCCGCGGCACCATCACGCAGGGAGTTACGACCGTGGCAAGTGGCAACGCGATCCGAGGAAGTCGGGTCGGGGCGGGGCCGATGGGCGAGGCCGAGCGCGGCGAGTCCGCGCCGCGTCTGCGCATCTCCTTCTGGTGCTCCAACGGGCACGAGACGCAGCCGAGCTTCGCCTCCGACGCGCAGGTGCCGGAGACCTGGGACTGTCCGCGCTGCGGCTTCCCTGCCGGGCAGGACCGGGACAACCCGCCGGACCCCCCGCGCACCGAGCCCTACAAGACGCATCTCGCGTACGTGCGCGAGCGGCGCAGCGACGCGGACGGCGAGGCGATCCTCGCGGAGGCGCTCGCCAAACTGCGGGGCGAGATCTAGGACTTGAGCACCGGCCGGACACACCCAAGTGTCCGGCCGGACTCGTTCGGCCGTAGCGGTCCGGACAGACGCCGTATACCGGACCCTGATCAATTAGGTTGGTCAAGCAGCGGGGCAAGGTACGTACTCAGGTACGAGAGAAGGCTGAAGTCCGAGATGAACGCATATGAGGGCCGTGCGAGGCTCAATCAGATGCCCGAGTGGACGGCGCTCGCCAAGCACCGGGAAGAACTCGGGGACGTGCAGCTGCGTGAGCTGTTCGCCGCCGAACCGGCGCGCGGCTCCGACTACACGCTCCAGGTCGGCGATCTGCACATCGACTACTCCAAGCACCTGGTCACGGACGAGACGCTGCGCCTGCTGCGCGAGCTCGCCGCCGCGACCGACGTGTTCGGTCTGCGGGACGCCATGTTCCGCGGCGAGAAGATCAATACGACGGAGGGCCGGGCCGTTCTGCACACGGCGCTGCGGGCTCCGCGTGACACGGTGATCGAGGTCGACGGCGTCGATGTCGTCCCACAGGTGCATGCCGTCCTCGACAAGATGGCCGTCTTCGCGGACAAGGTCCGTTCGGGGGAGTGGACGGGTCACACCGGTAAGCGCATCAAGAACGTCGTGAACGTCGGTATCGGCGGTTCCGACCTCGGTCCGGCGATGGCGTACGAGGTGCTTCGCTCGTTCACGGACCGGGACTTGACGGTCCGTTTTGTGTCGAACGTGGATGGCGCGGACCTGCATGAGGCCGTGCGTGATCTGGATCCGGCCGAGACGCTGTTCATCATCGCTTCGAAGACGTTCACGACGATCGAGACGATCACGAACGCGACGTCCGCGCGTAACTGGCTGCTGACCGGTCTGGGGGTCGGTCAGGAGGCTGTCGCGAAGCACTTTGTCGCTCTGTCGACGAATGCGGAGAAGGTCTCCGAGTTCGGTATCGACACGGCGAACATGTTCGAGTTCTGGGACTGGGTCGGTGGCCGCTACTCGTTCGACTCCGCGATCGGCCTTTCGCTGATGATCGCGATCGGTCCGGACGCCTTCCGTGAGATGCTCGACGGGTTCCACCTCGTCGACGAGCACTTCCGCACCGCTCCCGCCGAGGCGAACGCTCCTCTTCTGATGGGCCTGTTGGGTATCTGGTACGGCAACTTCCACGACGCGCAGTCGCACGCGGTGCTTCCGTACTCGCACTACCTGTCCAGGTTCACGGCGTATCTCCAGCAGCTCGACATGGAGTCCAACGGCAAGTCCGTGGACCGCGAGGGCCGTCCGGTGGAGTGGCAGACGGGTCCTGTCGTCTGGGGCACCCCCGGCACCAACGGGCAGCATGCCTACTACCAGCTCATCCACCAGGGGACGAAGCTGATCCCGGCGGACTTCATCGGGTTCGCAGAGCCCGTGGCGGACCTGCTGCCCGGACTCGTCGCGCAGCACGACCTGTTGATGGCCAACTTCTTCGCGCAGACGCAGGCCCTCGCCTTCGGCAAGACCCCGGCCGAGGTCCGCGCGGAGGGGGTGCCAGAGGAGCTCGTGCCGCACAAGACGTTCCGCGGCAACCACCCGACGACGACGATCCTGGCGAAGCGGCTCACCCCGTTCGTCCTCGGCCAGCTCATCGCCCTCTACGAGCAGAAGGTGTTCGTCCAGGGAGCCGTATGGAACATCGACTCCTTCGACCAGTGGGGCGTCGAACTCGGCAAGGTCCTCGCCAAGCGCATCGAGCCCGCCCTCACCGAGGGCGCCGACGTGCCTGGACTCGACGGGTCCACCGAGGCGCTGGTGGCCAAGTACCGCGAGCTGCGCGGCCGTTAGATCGCTGAGCGGCGCATCTAATTCGGGTGCGCCGCCACCCTCGGCGGGTGACACTGCTCCGGTCGCGTCACCTGCCGGGAGGACCTCATGGACCAGCTCATGTCCGCGCTCGCCGACCCCGAACGACTGAAGCTGTACGCGCGGATCGTGCTGGACGAACTGCCGCCCGCCGACGAGAGCTCCCCGGTCGTGCGCAAGCACCTGGGGCGCCTCGTCTCCACCGGGCTCGTCGAACGGCGGCCGGACGGATCGCTGCGGGCGGACCACGCTGTGTTCCGCCGCGAGCGCCCGGCGGAGATCCACCCCGCCGTGCCGCGCCGCCTCACCGGTTTCTTCGCACGCGGACGTCTCACCTCGATCCCGGTCCGCGCCACCGTGCGCCACGAACTCCTCGTCCACCTCACGGGCACGCTCTTCGACTCCGGGCGCACCTACACCGAGGGCGAGGTCAACGACGCGTTCCGCACCGTCCACGAGGACACTTCGGCGCTGCGCAGATACTGCGTGAGCGACGGGCTCCTCGTACGGGAGCGCGACGGCAGCAGCTATCGCAGGGCGCACGCGTAGAGACCCCGCACCGGTCAACTCCGGTGCGGGGCCCCTGCGTTCGTGTCTTCGCGCCTGGCGAGCGCCTCAGGCGATGTGTGGTGGATACAGCGCGGGCGGGAGCTGCGAAGCCGCCGCCGAGTCGAGCAGCCACAGGGTGCGCGAGCGGCCGTACGCGCCCGCTGCAGGCGCCTGGATCTCGCCCGCGCCGGACAGTGCGATCGCCGCGGCCTCCGCCTTGTCCTCGCCCGCCGCGAGCAGCCACACCTCGCGCGCGGCCCGGATGGCCGGGAGCGTGAGCGAGACGCGGGTGGGCGGCGGCTTGGGCGCGCCGTGCACACCGACCACGGTGCGCTCGGTCTCCCGGACCGCCGGCAGCTCGGGGAAGAGCGACGCGACGTGCGTGTCCGGGCCGACCCCCAGCATCAGGACGTCGAACGTCGGCACCGGACCGTGGTCCTCCGGCCCCGCGGCGGCGGCCAGTTCGGCGGCGTACACCTGCGCGGCGGCGTCCACCTCGTACGGGCCGTCCGAAGCCGGCATCGGGTGGACCCGGTCCGGGTTCAGCGGCACCGAGTCGAGGAGCGCCTCGCGGGCCTGCGTGTAGTTCCGCTCGGGGTCGCCGTCCGGCAGGAACCGCTCGTCGCCCCACCACAGGTCGAGGCGCGTCCAGTCGACCGCGTCCCGGGCGGGGGCGGTCGCGAGGGCCGCCAGGAGCCCGTTGCCGTTGCGCCCGCCCGTCAGGACGACGGACGCGTAGCCGCGGGCGGCCTGGGCGTCCACGATCTTCGTGATGAGCCGGGCCGCGGCGGCCTGCGCCATCAGCTCCTTGTCGCGGTGCACCACCAACTGGGGTGCTGAGCTCATCACTTGGCGGCCGCCTTCGAAGCGGACTTCTTGGCGGCGGGCTTGGCGGGCGCCTTCTTGGCCGCCGCCTTCTTCGCGGGAGCGGAAGCCTGAGCCGCCTGCTCGGCCGCAGGTGCCTTCCCGTCCGGCGCCCCCGGCTCGCCGAGGCGGTGCACACCGAACTTCAGCACGGCCGCGTAGGTGTCGTCCGGGTCGAGGCGGCGCAGCTCCTCCGCGATCAGCTCGGACGTCTCGCGGCGCTTGAGCGCCACCGCGCGGTCCGGCTGGCCATGGATCGACAGCGTGGCCAGCGAAGCGTCCGGGCGGTCGAGCACGATGGGGCCGCAGTCCGTCTCCATGCGCACGGCCGTCAGGCCGGGGCCCGGCGACAGCGAGCGCCGGACCGGCACGCCGAGCCGGTCCGCGAGCCACATGGCGAGCAGCTCGCAGCTCGGGTTGAACTCCTCGCCCTCCACCTCGACCGAGTTGACCTTGCAGGTCACCTGGTCGAGAGCGGCGGCGAGCATGGAGCGCCACGGCGTGATCCGGGTCCACGACAGGTCCGTGTCACCGGGCGTGTAGGCGCCGGCCCGGGCCGCCAGCTCGTCGTTGGGCTGCTCCGCCGCGTAGGTGTCCGTCACGCGGCGCTGGGCGAGCGCGCCCAGTGGGTCCTTGGCCGGGTCGAGCGGCGCGTTCACCGGCCACCAGGCCACGACCGGGGCGTCCGGCAGGAGCAGCGGCAGGACGACCGACTGGGCGTGGTTGATGACCTCGCCGTACAGCCGCAGGACGACGGTCTCGCCGGTCCCCGCCTCCGCGCCGACCCGCACCTCGGCGTCGAGCCGGGACGTCGTGCGGTCGCGCGGCGAACGGGAGACGCGCTTGATGACCACGAGGGTGCGCGAGGGGTGCTCGCGGGACGCCTCGTTGGCCGCCTTCAGCGCGTCGTAGGCGTTCTCCTCGTCGGTCACGATGACGAGGGTGAGCACCATGCCGACGGCGGGGGTGCCGATGGACCGGCGGCCCTCCATGAGCGCCTTGTTGATCTTGCTGGACGTGGTGTCCGTGAGGTCGATCTTCATGGCCGGCGCCAGCTCCGTCCGTCTCGTGCGAGCATCTCGTCCGCCTCGGCGGGCCCCCACGTGCCGGACGGGTACTGGGCCGGCTTGCCGTGCTTGTCCCAGTACTTCTCGATCGGGTCGAGGATGTTCCACGACAGCTCGACCTCCTCCGTACGCGGGAAGAGGTTCGAGTCGCCGAGGAGGACGTCCAGGATCAGGCGCTCGTACGCCTCCGGGCTCGACTCCGTGAACGACTCGCCGTACGCGAAGTCCATCGACACGTCCCGGATCTCCATGGAGGTGCCGGGCACCTTGGAGCCGAAGCGGACCGTGATGCCCTCGTCCGGCTGGACGCGGATGACGATCGCGTTCTGGCCGAGCTCCTCCGTCGCCGTGTGGTCGAAGGGGGAGTGGGGCGCGCGCTGGAAGACGACGGCGATCTCGGTGACGCGGCGGCCGAGGCGCTTGCCGGTGCGCAGGTAGAAGGGGACGCCCGCCCATCGGCGGTTGTCGACCTCCAGCTTGATGGCCGCGTAGGTGTCGGTCTTCGACTTGGGGTCGATGCCGTCTTCCTGGAGGTAGCCGACCGCCTTCTCGCCGCCCTGCCACCCGGCCGCGTACTGGCCGCGGACCGTGTGGTCGCCGAGGTCCTTGGGCAGCCGGACCGCGCCGAGCACCTTGGCCTTCTCGGCGACGAGCGCGTCCGCGTCGAAGGAGGCGGGCTCCTCCATGGCGGTCAGCGCCATGAGCTGGAGGAGGTGGTTCTGGATGACGTCGCGGGCGGCGCCGATGCCGTCGTAGTAGCCGGCGCGGCCGCCGATGCCGATGTCCTCGGCCATCGTGATCTGCACGTGGTCGACGTACGACCGGTTCCAGATCGGCTCGAAGAGGGTGTTGGCGAAGCGCAGGGCCAGGATGTTCTGGACGGTCTCCTTGCCGAGGTAGTGGTCGATCCGGAACACCTGGTCCGGGGCGAACACCTCGTGCACGATCGCGTTCAGTTCCTTGGCCGACTCGAGGTCGTGGCCGAACGGCTTCTCGATGACCGCGCGGCGCCACGAACCCTCGGGCGCGTCCGCGAGGCCGTGCTTCTTGAGCTGCTGCACGACCTGCGGGAAGAACTTGGGGGGTACGGAGAGGTAGAACGCGAAGTTGCCGCCCGTCCCCTGCGCCTTGTCGAGCTCGTGCATCGTCGTCTTCAGGCGCTCGAAGGCGTCGTCGTCGTCGAAGTTGCCCTGGACGAAGCGCATGCCCTGGACGAGCTGCTGCCAGACCTCTTCGCGGAACGGCGTACGCGCGTGTTCCTTGACCGCGTCGTGCACCTCCTGCGCGAAGTCCTCGTCCTCCCACTCGCGTCGGGCGAAGCCGACCAGCGAGAAGCCCGGCGGCAGCAGACCCCGGTTCGCAAGGTCATAAACGGCGGGCATCAGCTTTTTACGGGACAAATCGCCCGTGACACCGAAGATGACCAGGCCCGACGGCCCCGCGATACGCGGGAGCCGTCGGTCTGCGGCGTCACGGAGCGGGTTCGCTCCATGAACTGGGGTCAAGATCTCAGCCCTTCGAGGGGGCGAGGCGCTGGAGCTCCGCCTCGGTCGACTTGAGCAGGTCGTTCCAGGACGCTTCGAACTTGTCGACGCCCTCGTCCTCGAGCACCTGAACGACGTCGTCGTACGAGATGCCGAGCTTCTCCACGGCCTCGATCTCCGTGCGGGACTGGTCGTACGTCCCGGCGATCGTGTTGCCGGTGATCTCACCGTGGTCGGCGGTCGCGTCGAGCGTGGCCTCCGGCATGGTGTTGACGGTGCCGGGGGCGACCAGGTCCACGACGTACAGGGTGTCCTTGTACGCCGGGTCCTTCACGCCGGTCGACGCCCACAGGGGGCGCTGCTTGTTGGCCTGCGCCTTGTCGAGAGCGGCCCAGCGGTCCGAGGAGAAGACCTCCTCGAACGCCTCGTACGCGAGACGGGCGTTGGCCAGCGCAGCCTTGCCCTTGAGGGCCTTGGCCTCGTCGGTGCCGATGGCGTCCAGGCGCTTGTCGATCTCCGAGTCCACACGGGACACGAAGAAGGACGCCACCGAGTGGATCTTGGAGAGGTCCAGGCCGGCGGCCTGCGCCTTCTCCAGACCCGCCAGGTACGCGTCCATGACCTCGCGGTAGCGCTCCAGCGAGAAGATCAGCGTCACGTTCACGCTGATGCCCTTGCCGATGACCTCGGTGATCGCGGGCAGGCCCGCCTTCGTCGCCGGGATCTTGATGAGCGTGTTCGGGCGGTCCACCAGCCAGGCCAGCTGCTTGGCCTCGGCGATCGTGGCCGCCGTGTTGTGGGCCAGACGCGGGTCGACCTCGATCGACACGCGGCCGTCCTGACCCTGCGTCGCGTCGAAGACCGGACGCAGGATGTCGGCGGCGTCACGGACGTCCGCCGTCGTGATCATGCGGATGGCCTCTTCGACGGTGACCTTGCGGGCGGCGAGGTCGGCGAGCTGCTGCTCGTAACCGTCACCGTGCGAGATCGCCTTCTGGAAGATCGACGGGTTGGTCGTGACGCCCACGACGTGCTGCTGGTCGATCAGCTCGGCGAGGTTGCCGGACGTGATCCGCTTGCGCGACAGGTCGTCCAGCCAGATCGCGACGCCCTCTTCGGAGAGGCGCTTCAGTGCGTCTGTCATGGAAAATGCATCTCCTACGTGTCGTATATGAGCGTCAGCGCTGGGCTGCGGCAAGGGATTCCCGGGCTGCGGCGGCCACGGCGTCACCAGTGAAGCCGAACTCCCGGAAGAGGACCTTGCCGTCGGCGGAAGCACCGAAGTGCTCCAGCGAAACAATCTGTCCGGCGTCACCGACGAAGCGGTGCCACGTGAGACCGATGCCGGCCTCGACCGCGACGCGCGCCTTGACCGACGGCGGCAGGACCGAGTCCTTGTACTCCTGGTCCTGCTCGTCGAACCACTCCACCGACGGCATGGACACGACCCGCGTGGGGATCCCCTCGGCCTGGAGCTGCTCACGCGCCTCGACGGCGAGCTGCACCTCGGAACCGGTACCGATCAGGACCACCTGAGGCGCTCCGCCCTCGGCGTCGAGCAGGACGTAACCACCCTTGGCCGCGTCCTCGTTCGCCTCGTACGTCGGCACGCCCTGACGGGTCAGCACCAGGCCGTGCGGAGCGCCCTTGCCGAACACCTTCGTGTACCGCTTGAGGATCTCGCGCCAGGCGATCACGGTCTCGTTGGCGTCCGCGGGGCGGACGACGTTCAGACCGGGGATCGCGCGCAGCGCCGCCAGGTGCTCGACCGGCTGGTGCGTCGGGCCGTCCTCGCCCAGACCGATCGAGTCGTGCGTCCACACGTACGTGACCGGCAGGTGCATCAGGGCCGACAGGCGGACCGAGTTGCGCATGTAGTCGGAGAACACCAGGAAGGTGCCGCCGTAGATACGGGTGTTGCCGTGCAGCGCGATGCCGTTCATCTCGGCGGCCATCGAGTGCTCGCGGATGCCGAAGTGGATCGTGCGGCCGTACGGGTCGGCCTCCGGCAGCGGGTTGTCCGCCGGCAGGAACGACGACGTCTTGTCGATCGTCGTGTTGTTCGAGCCCGCGAGGTCGGCCGAGCCGCCCCACAGCTCCGGGATGACCGGGCCGAGCGCCTGGAGGACCTTGCCGGACGCGGCACGGGTGGCGACGCCCTTGCCGGTCTCGAAGGTCGGCAGGTGCGACTCCCAGCCCTCGGGCAGGTCGGTCGCCTCGATGCGGTCGTACTCGGCGGCGCGCTCCGGGTTGGCCGTGCGCCAGGCGGCGAACGACTTCTCCCACTCGGCCTTCGCCTCGCGGCCGCGGTCCAGGGCCTCACGCGTGTGCGCGATGACCTCGTCGGCGACCTCGAACGACTTCTCCGGGTCGAAACCGAGGACACGCTTGGTGGCCGCGACCTCGTCGTCGCCGAGCGCCGAGCCGTGCGCGGCCTCGGTGTTCTGCGCGTTCGGCGCGGGCCAGGCGATGATCGAGCGCATCGCGATGAAGGAGGGACGCTCGGTCTCGGCCTTCGCGGCCTCGATCGCGGCGAACAGGGCCTCGGGGTCGAGGTCGCCGTTCCCCTTCGGCTCCACGCGCTGCACGTGCCAGCCGTAGGCCTCGTACCGCTTCATGGTGTCCTCGGAGACCGCGGTCTCCGTGTCACCCTCGATCGAGATGTGGTTGTCGTCCCACAGCAGGACGAGGCTGCCGAGCTTCTGGTGCCCGGCCATCGAGGACGCCTCGGAGGAGATGCCCTCCTGGAGGCAGCCGTCGCCGGCGATCGCGAAGATGTGGTGGTCGAACGGGGAGGTGCCGGGGGCCGCCTCCGGGTCGAACAGTCCGCGCTCGAAACGGGCGGCCATCGCCATGCCCACGGCGTTGGCGACACCCTGGCCGAGCGGCCCGGTCGTCGTCTCCACGCCCGTGGTGTGCCCGTACTCCGGGTGACCCGGGGTCTTGCTGCCCCAGGTACGGAACGCCTTCAGATCATCGAGCTGGAGGCCGAAACCGGCCAGGTACAGCTGGATGTAAAGGGTCAGGGACGAGTGTCCCGCGGACAGCACGAACCGGTCGCGCCCGAGCCAGTCGGCATCCGCCGGGTCGTGTCGCATCACCTTCTGAAAGAGGGTGTACGCGGCCGGTGCCAGGCTCATCGCCGTACCCGGATGGCCGTTACCGACCTTCTGTACGGCGTCCGCGGCCAGGACGCGGGCGGTGTCAACGGCCCGCTGGTCCAACTCGGTCCACTGAAGGTCTGTGGTGGTCGGCTTGGTGCTCACCCTGGGTCAGGGCTCCTCTCCACATGTCGAATGCCGGTGACGGTGGGCTCACCGGCTGTTGTCGAGCCTACCCCTGCGAGTACGCGCATTTTTTCGACTCAATCCAGACTGCCGGGCCGGGCCGCAATCCGCCTCCTGACAGGCATCCGCGCCACTCGTCAAGTGAATGCGAGACCGCTCATCTGGGGTGCTCCGAAACACGAACCGACCCCCACGAAGAGCCAGGTATAGGCAACGTCTACAGTGGCGTGGTACGCGCGAGCCTTTACCGGGACTTCACATCCGGGGGCTTGCTGGGAGTCTCTGTCAGGGGTGTGCGTGACGGCCGTCGAATCCCGTCCAGCGGGGCAACTCGGGACGAGCATCAGCCCGAGCCAACGGCCGTTCGGGGCCCGTATCAAGGCGTTCGTGGCACTGACCAAGCCGCGGATCATCGAACTGCTGCTGATCACCACGGTTCCGGTCATGTTCCTCGCGCAGCAGGGTGTACCCGATCTGACGCTGGTGCTCATCACCTGCCTCGGCGGCTACCTCTCCGCGGGCGGTGCCAATGCGCTGAACATGTACATCGACCGTGACATCGACGCGCTCATGGAGCGCACGTCGCAGCGTCCACTGGTCACCGGAATGGTCAGCCCACGGGAGTGCCTCGCCTTCGGCATCGCCCTCGCGGTCATCTCCACGCTGCTGTTCGGTCTGGCCGTCAACTGGCTCTCCGCCTGGCTCTCGCTCGGCGCGCTCCTCTTCTACGTGGTCGTCTACACGATGATCCTGAAGCGCCGCACCTCGCAGAACATCGTCTGGGGCGGCATCGCCGGCTGCCTGCCGGTCCTCATCGGCTGGTCCGCGGTCACGAACTCGATGTCGTGGGCCCCGGTCATCCTCTTCCTCGTCATGTTCTTCTGGACGCCGCCGCACTACTGGCCGCTGTCCATGAAGGTCAAGGACGACTACGCGCGCGTGGGCGTGCCGATGCTGCCGGTCGTCGCCTCGAACAAGGTGGTCGCGAAGCAGATCGTCATCTACAGCTGGGTGATGGTCGCCGTCTCCCTGCTCCTGACGCCGCTCGGCTACACCGGCTGGTTCTACACCGCGGTCGCCCTGCTGGCCGGCGGGTTCTGGCTGTGGGAGGCGCACGGGCTGCAGAACCGCGCCAACGCCGAGGTGTCGGGCGCGAAGCTCAAGGAGATGCGCCTCTTCCACTGGTCGATCACCTACGTCTCGATCCTCTTCGTGGCGGTCGCGGTGGACCCCTTCCTGCGCTGACCCACCCAGGAACTTCCCGACGGGCGGGGGGGGCAGTGGCCAAGGCCACGCCCCCCGCCCGTCGCCAGTTGATCTACCTGTCAGTAGCATCCTGTCCATGGCAGACACTCAAGCGGTTGACGACCCGAAGCAGGCGGCGAAGGACGAGCGCAGGGCCGCCCGGCTCGCCCGGGAGATCGGGACGTTCGCCAAGCAGCACGGCGGCGCCGAGGGGCAGCTCGCGTACCTCGGGGAGCGCGGCACGCGCATCGCGCTCGTCGGCGAGGACGGCGGCTGGGGCAATCTCGTGGCTCCTTCCGACGCCATCGCCCGCAAGGCCGTGGAGAAGGCCGGGATCACCGTCCGCGAGGACTTCGACGGCGAGATGGCCGCCAAGGTCAAGACCGGACCGTACGAATGGACCCGCATGGCGGGCATCCAGGTCGGCGGCCCGAGCAACAAGTAGCGGCTCGTCCAATGCGTCAGGTGTACGAGACCAACACCTGGCGCAGGTTTCACCCGTTAGGACCGTAGAAGCACGGTCCATCTACGGGAGCCCGGATGATCGATACGCCATCCCTCGTGGACCAGTACTGCCACGGGGTACTGCGGACGGAACTCGGCCTCGGCACGTTCGAGGCCCATCTCGGCCGGGGCGATCGCCCGCCCGCCCCCGGCACGACCTTCTTCGACACCCAGACGGGCTTCGCCGTACGGCGCTGGTGTCCGCCGCTCCTCGGCCTCGAACCGCACTGCCCGCCCGCCCGCTACCTCGCACGCCGCCGCGAACTGGGTGTCATGGAGTCGGGCCGCAGACTGCTGCGGGGCAGCGGCATCACCACGTACCTGGTCGACACGGGGCTGCCGGGCGACCTCACCGGGCCCAGCGAGATGGCCTCCGCCGGAAACGCGGACGCGCACGAGATCGTCCGTCTCGAACTCCTCGCCGAACAGGTCGCCGACACCTCAGGCACCGTCGAGTCCTTCCTCGCCAACCTCGCCGAGTCGGTGCACGCCGCCGCCGCGAACGCCGTCGCCTTCACCTCCGTGGCGGGCGTACGGCACGGCCTCGCGCTGGCGCCACAGCCGCCCGGACCCGGCGAAGTACGCGGAGCCGCGGGACGCTGGCTCGCCGCACGCCGGGTCGGCGGCCCCCTCGCCGACCCCGTGCTCCTGCGCCATCTCCTGTGGATCGCCGTGGCCTCCGGCCGGCCGCTGCAACTCCACGCGGGCCTCGGGGAACCCGGCCTGCGCCTCGACCGCACCGACCCGGTCCTGCTCACGGACTTCGCCCGCGCCACGGCCGGACTCGGCACCGACCTGATCCTGCTGCACGGCTACCCGTACCACCGGCACGCGGCGCACCTCGCCGGCATCTTCCCGCACGTGTACGCGGACCTCGGCCCGGCGCTCGCCCGCACGGGGGCGCGTGCGGCGGCCGTACTCGCGGAGATCCTGGAACTCGCCCCGTTCGGCAAGCTGCTGTTCTCCAGCGGCGCGCACGGCCTGCCGGAGCTGCATGTGGTGGGGGCGCGGCTGTTCCGCGAGGCGCTCGGGCGGGTGCTCGGCGGCTGGGTCGCGGAGGGAGCGTGGTCGCCGGCGGACGCGCAGCGGGTGGCCGGGATGATCGGGTCGGTGACGGCCCAGCGGGTCTACGGCCTCAGCGGCACGGGCGCCGCGCAGGGCGGCTGACCCGGGCCACGAGCTGTCCGGTTCAGACGGCGGAGAGGGCAGGGTCCGCCTGGGCCGGGACCTCCGCCGTGCCCAGCGGGCGCTCCCGCAGCGACAGCAGGACCCGCAGGACCGCGATCCACACCAGGGCCGAGCCCAGCATGTGCAGGCCGACGAGGATCTCCGGCAGGTCGGTGAAGTACTGGACGTAGCCGATGACGCCCTGCGCGAGCAGTACGAGGAAGAGGTCGCGGGTGCGGTGCAGTGGGCCCTTGGGGGCGTCGACCGCCTTGAGGACGAACCACAGGGCGAACGTCAGCGTCACCACGATCCAGGCCAGGACCGCGTGCGCCTTGCTGATGGTCTCCCAGTCGAGCGGCATCCGCTCCACGTCGCTGGAGTCGCCGGCGTGCGGGCCCGAGCCGGTCACGACCGTGCCGACCATGATCAGCAGGACCGTGGCGGCGACCAGGATCCAGACGAGTTGGCGTACGGCCTTGCCGGCGAGGGGGCGCGGTGCGGCGTCACCCTCACGGGTGCGCTGCCACATCACCGTGGCGACCGCGATCAGCGCGGTGGACAGCAGGAAGTGGGCCGCGACGGTGTACGGGTTGAGGCCGACGAGGACGACGATGCCGCCGAGGACGGCGTTGCCCATGACGAGCCAGAACTGGGCCCAGCCGAGCCGGGTCAGACCGCG
This sequence comes from Streptomyces sp. NPDC090032, assembly GCF_044748025.1. Taxonomy (NCBI): domain Bacteria; kingdom Bacillati; phylum Actinomycetota; class Actinomycetes; order Kitasatosporales; family Streptomycetaceae; genus Streptomyces; species Streptomyces sp. NPDC090032. The sequence goes on from NZ_JBIVFF010000011.1 coordinate 181,939, forward strand.
TCGCCACGGTTTCTGCGAGCGGGCGGCGATGATCGCCCAGCCGACCGCGGCGCACAGGACGTACGTCAGCATGCGGTTGCCGAACTCGATCGCTCCGTGGAAGCCCATCGCGCTCGTCGCGGTGAGGGACTCGTCGGTGCACTTGGGCCACGTCGGGCAGCCGAGGCCCGAGCCCGTCAGGCGCACCGCGCCGCCGGTGACCACGATGACCACCGTCATGACGACGGCGGAGAGCGCGGCGCGCCGGACGGTCCGCTGAGCGGGGGTCCAGCGTTCGGCGATGAAGGCGAGCGGGTTGCGCACGGCTTGGGCGGCGTCGGCCGGGGTCACGTTTGGCACGGGCACCATCGTAGGACGCCGCTTGTGCATGTCTTCACGAGGGGGCCGATCCGGGACGATTGTGACGCCCCGCACGTGCCGTACGGCCTACTCCCAGCGGAAGAAGCGCGCCGCGGCGCCCAGCCCGAGGACCGCCCAGACCGCGAGGATCCCGAGGTCGCCCCACGGCATCGCCGCGCCGTGCTGAAGGACGTCCCGCAGCCCGTCGGAGAGCGCCGAGATCGGCAGCAGGCCGAGGACGGACTGCGCCGCGTCCGGGAACTTGTCGAGCGGCACGATGACGCCGCCGCCGACGAGCAGGAGCAGGAAGACGAGGTTCGCGGCGGCGAGCGTCGCCTCCGCCTTGAGCGTGCCCGCCATCAGCAGGCCGAGCCCGGAGAACGCGGCGGTGCCGAGGACCAGCAGGAGCAGCACTGCGAGCGGATTGCCGTGCGGGGACCAGCCGAGCGCGAAGGCGATCACCGTCACGAGGATCACCTGGAGGACCTCGGTGACCAGGACGGACAGCGTCTTCGCGGTCATCAGGGCCCAGCGCGGCAGCGGCGAGGACGCGAGCAGCTTGAGCACGCCGTAGCGGCGCTCGAAGCCCGTCGCAATGGCCTGGCCGGTGAACGCGGTCGACATCACGGCGAGCGCGAGGATGCCAGGGGCCAGGAAGTCCACGGCCTTCCCGCCGCCCGTGTCGACGATGTCGACCGCGCTGAACAGGACGAGCAGCAGGGTGGGGATGATGACGGTGAGCAGCAGCTGCTCGCCGTTGCGCAGGAGCATCTTCGTCTCGAGGACGGCCTGCGCGCCGATCATGCGAGGCAGCGGCGCGGCCCCCGGCTTCGGCGTGTACGTACCGGCGACACTCATCCGCGCAGCTCCCTGCCGGTCATCTCAAGAAATACGTCTTCGAGGGTGTGGCGTTCGACCGAGATCCTCTCGGGCATCACACCGTGCTGCGCGCACCACGAGGTCACCGTCGCGAGCAGCTGCGGGTCGACCTCGCCGCTCACGCGGTACGAACCCGGGGTGAGCTCGGCCGCCGCGGAGTCCGTCGGGAGGGCCTTGAGGAGCGAGGCGACGTCGAGGCCGGGGCGTCCGGAGAAGCGCAGGGTGTTCTCGGCGCCGCCACGGCACAGCTGCTCGGGGGAGCCCTGCGCGATGACCCGGCCCGCGTCGATGATCGCGACGTCGTCGGAGAGTGCCTCCGCCTCGTCCATGTGGTGCGTGGTGAGGATGACGGAGACGCCGTCGGTCCGCAGATCCCGTACGAGGTCCCAGGTCGCGCGGCGGGCCTGCGGGTCGAGGCCGGCGGTCGGTTCGTCCAGGAACACGAGCTCGGGGCGGCCGACGACGGCCATGGCGAGCGCGAGGCGCTGCTGCTGGCCGCCGGAGAGCCTGCGGTAGGTGGTGCGGCCGCAGCTGCCGAGGCCGAGGCGCTCGATGAGCGCGTCCACGTCCAGCGGGTGCGCGTGGAGCTTCGCCACGTGGCGAAGCATCTCGTCCGCGCGGGCGCCGGAGTAGACGCCTCCGGACTGGAGCATCACGCCGATCCGGGGGCGCAGTTCGCCGGCCTGCGCGACGGGGTCGAGCCCGAGGACCCGGACCGTTCCCGAGTCCGGCCGGCGGTAGCCCTCGCAGGTTTCGATCGTGGTGGTCTTACCGGCGCCGTTGGGGCCGAGGACGGCGGTGATGCCGGCCGAGGCCTCCAGGTCGAGGCCGTCGACCGCGGTCTTGGTTCCGTACCGCTTGACCAGACTCTGGATCCGGACGACGGGCTCGCTTCGCATGAGCGCCAAGTCTAGGGACGCGCCGCGTGTCCCCGGCGGGCGGGGCCCAAGGTGCTCAGGCCCGGTGCCTCGCCAGCCACTCCTGGGCGTGAGCGACCGCGTCGGCGACGGGGAAGAGCAGGGCGTCGGCCGCCCCCACCCGGCCGCGTACGACCCCGCCCTCGCGCTCGAATGCCGCGCCGAGTTCGTCGAACCCGTCCGCACTGATGTCGACCTCCGTCACGGTCTCCCAGCGTCGGCCGCCGGGGCCGAGGACCGCGCGGCCCATCTCGGTCCTGGGGGACGGGATCCGGTACTCGGCGAGATGGAAGGACGTACAGGTGGCGAACGTCGTGCCGAGGAGGAGCACGCGCGCGCCCTGTTCCTCCAACCGGGCCAGCGGACTGTGCTCGCCGAGCGAACAGTCGGTGGCGTGGCCGTCGGTGATCGCGGTGGCCCGGGGGCCGACGGCGGCGAACGACGTATGGAGGTGCGCGCTGCGCACGGCTCCGGGCCAGCGGCGCACGGTCTCGGCGATCGCGCCCATGCCGTCACTGGGCGTGACGGCCGGGTCGTACGCGGGCATCGACGCGCGGATCTCGGCCCACCACTTCTCGGGCACCGGGGGTCTGCGCCAGTCGGCGGGGTCGGAGTTGCCGCCGGTGTGCGTGGGGACGGTGAGTGTCCCGTCCGGACCCAGCGTGTCGAGCAGTCCTTGCACCACGGAAACGGCCCCTCCACAGACCCATCCGAGCGCGCTGAGGGAGGAGTGGAGGAGGAGGGTCTCGCCGGGCCGGACGCCGAGCGCGCGCAGGTCGGCGCCAAGGGTGGCGCGCGTGACAAGTGGGCCGGTGGGAGGGGGTGTGGGCATGGCGTGAGTGTCCTCCGCGGAGGCGGGGCGGCACCACCGAATTGATCGATCAAAGATCGTTTCCGCAGGTCATCTTAGGTATGCCTAAGTGATGCAGGGCACCGGAGATCATCCAGGGCCGCGCTTGTCAGGCCCTGAGGAATTACGCAACAATGGCGTTGTGAAATACGTCGGCGAGGCTCAGGAGGCTCCCCAGGGAGCCCCGCAGGAGGAGATCGCGACCGGTGAGCGTTCGACGCGCAACCGGGTCGCCCGCTCCATCCTGGACCACGGCCCGTCCACCGTCGCCGATCTGGCCGGCCGCCTCGGTCTCACCCAGGCCGCGGTGCGCCGCCATCTGGACGCGCTGGCCGCCGACGAGGTCGTCGAAGCACGGGAACAGAAGATCTACGGAGCCCGTACGCGCGGCCGTCCCGCCAAGGTGTTCGTCCTGACGGACTGTGGCCGGGACGCCTTCGACCAGTCCTACGACAAGCTCGCCGCCGACGCCCTGCGCTGGATCGCGCAGCGCGAGGGCGGGGAAGAGGCCGTCGTCGCCTTCGCCCGCGCCAGGATCGCCGAGCAGGCCGGGGCGTATCGGGAGGCCGTCGAGTCCGCCGCGCCCGAGAAGCGCGCGGAAGCCCTCGCCAAGGCCCTGAGCGCCGACGGGTACGCTGCTACGGCGCGAAGCGCACCGGTCGGCGAGCAGCTGTGTCAGCACCACTGCCCGGTCGCGCACGTCGCCGAGCAGTTCCCGCAGCTGTGCGAGGCGGAGACCGAGATCTTCTCCCAGCTGCTCGGCACACATGTGCAGCGGCTGGCCACCATCGCCCACGGTGACGGGGTGTGCACGACGTTCATTCCCAAGACCAGCGCCACACAAAACGACACAAACGCATCTGCAAGCACCGCCGGGAGGAACCCCGCATGACGCTCCCCATCGAGGAGACTGCCCACCCCGAGCTCGAGGGTCTGGGCAAGTACGAATACGGCTGGGCCGACTCCGACGCCGCCGGTGCCTCTGCCAAGCGCGGCATCAACGAGGACGTCGTCCGCGACATCTCGGCCAAGAAGTCCGAGCCGGAGTGGATGACCAAGCTCCGCCTCAAGGGCCTGCGCCTCTTCGACAAGAAGCCCATGCCGAACTGGGGCTCGGACCTGTCGGGCATCGACTTCGACAACATCAAGTACTTCGTGCGGTCCACCGAGAAGCAGGCTCAGTCCTGGGAGGACCTGCCCGAGGACATCAAGAACACGTACGACAAGCTCGGCATCCCCGAGGCGGAGAAGCAGCGCCTCGTCGCCGGTGTCGCGGCCCAGTACGAGTCCGAGGTCGTCTACCACCAGATCCGCGAGGACCTGGAGGAGCAGGGCGTCCTCTTCCTGGACACCGACACGGCCCTGAAGGAGCACCCCGAGCTCTTCAAGGAGTACTTCGGCACGGTCATCCCGGTCGGCGACAACAAGTTCGCGTCGCTGAACACGGCCGTGTGGTCCGGCGGATCCTTCATCTACGTCCCCAAGGGCGTACACGTCGAGATCCCGCTCCAGGCCTACTTCCGTATCAACACGGAGAACATGGGCCAGTTCGAGCGGACGCTGATCATCGTCGACGAGGACGCCTACGTCCACTACGTCGAGGGCTGCACGGCGCCGATCTACCAGTCGGACTCCCTGCACTCCGCGGTGGTCGAGATCATCGTGAAGAAGGGCGCCCGCTGCCGTTACACGACCATCCAGAACTGGTCGAACAACGTCTACAACCTGGTCACCAAGCGCGCCGTGGCGTACGAGGGCGCGACCATGGAGTGGATCGACGGCAACATCGGCTCCAAGGTCACCATGAAGTACCCGGCCGTCTACCTGATGGGCGAGCACGCCAAGGGCGAGACCCTGTCCATCGCCTTCGCGGGCGAGGGGCAGCACCAGGACGCCGGCTCCAAGATGGTCCACATGGCGCCCAACACCTCCTCCAACATCGTGTCGAAGTCGGTGGCCCGTGGTGGCGGCCGCACCTCGTACCGCGGTCTGGTCGAGATCGGCGAGGGCGCCCACGGCTCCAAGTCGAACGTGCTGTGCGACGCCCTGCTCGTCGACACGATCTCCCGCTCCGACACGTACCCGTACGTCGACGTCCGTGAGGACGACGTGTCCATGGGCCACGAGGCGACCGTCTCGAAGGTCTCCGACGACCAGCTCTTCTACCTGATGAGCCGCGGTATGACGGAGTTCGAGGCGATGGCCATGATCGTGCGTGGCTTCGTCGAGCCGATCGCGAAGGAGCTGCCGATGGAGTACGCCCTCGAGCTCAACCGGCTGATCGAGCTGCAGATGGAAGGCGCCGTCGGCTAACGCCGCAAGCCCGTCCGTCAGCACACGTCCTGAACCGAGAAAGAGAGCACTACGACAGCCATGGCTGAGGCTCAGAACATCCCGGTGGGTTCCACCACCGCCGGCTCGATCGCGGTGGCCGCGGAGTCGACCGTCGCCACGCGCATGAGCGCGCCCCCGTCCTACGACGTCGCGGACTTCCCGGTCCCGCACGGCCGTGAGGAGGAGTGGCGGTTCACGCCGCTCGAGCGGCTGCGCGGCCTGCACGACGGGACGGCGGTCGCCCAGGGCGGCCTGCGCGTCGAGGTGAGCGCCCCCGCGGGCGTGACCCAGGAGACCGTCGGGCGCGACGACGCTCGCGTCGGCAAGGCCGGCAAGCCGGTGGACCGCGTCGCCGCCCAGGCGTTCTCGTCCTTCGAGAAGGCCTCGGTCGTGTCCGTGCCCAAGGAGACGGTGCTCACCGAGCCCATCCGGATCGCCGTGCACGGCGAGGGCGGCACCGCCTTCGCGCACCAGGTCATCGAGCTCGGCGCGTTCGCCGAGGCCGTCGTGGTCATCGACCACACCGGTGACGCGGTGCTCGCCGCCAACGTCGACTACATCCTGGGCGACGGCGCCAAGCTGACCGTCGTCTCCGTCCAGGACTGGGACGAGAAGGCCGTCCACGTCGCGCAGCACAACGCGCTGATCGGCCGCGACGCCTCCTTCAAGTCCGTCGTCGTCACCTTCGGCGGTGACCTCGTCCGCCTGCACCCGCGCGTGAACTACGCGGGCCCCGGCGGCGAGGCCGAGCTGCTCGGCCTGTACGTCACCGACGCCGGCCAGCACCAGGAGCACCGCCTCCTGGTCGACCACGCGGCCCCGCACTGCAAGTCGAACGTCGCCTACAAGGGCGCGCTGCAGGGCCAGGACGCGCACGCCGTCTGGATCGGCGACGTCCTCATCGAGGCCTCCGCCGAGGGCACCGACACGTACGAGCTGAACCGCAACCTCGTGCTGACCGACGGCGCCCGCGTGGACTCGGTCCCGAACCTGGAGATCGAGACCGGCGAGATCGTCGGCGCCGGCCACGCCTCGGCGACCGGCCGCTTCGACGACGAGCAGCTCTTCTACCTGCGCTCGCGCGGCATCTCGGCCGACGATGCCCGTCGCCTCGTGGTCCGCGGCTTCTTCGCCGAGCTCGTCCAGCAGATCGGTCTGCCGGACGTGCAGGAGCGCCTGCTCGCCAAGATCGAGGCCGAGCTGGAGGCTTCCGTCTGATGGCCTTCGACCGTGCCCGATTCACTCGGGTGTGCGGATTGAGCGAGCTGGAGGAGGACACCCCGAAGCGGGTGGAACTCGACGGCACGCCGGTCTCGGTCGTCTACACCGAGGGCGAGGTGTTCGCGATCAACGACATCTGCTCGCACGCGAACGTGTCGCTCTCCGAGGGCGAGGTGGAGGACTGCCAGATCGAGTGCTGGCTGCACGGCTCCGCGTTCGACCTCCGCACCGGTAAGCCGTCCGGCCTTCCCGCGACGCGCCCCGTCCCCGTTTACCCCGTACAGATCGAAGGGGACGACGTGCTCGTCTCCCTCTCCCAGGAGTCCTGAGGCACCCATGGCAACGCTTGAAATCAAGGACCTGCACGTCACCGTCGAGGCCGACAACTCCACCAAGGAGATCCTCAAGGGCGTCGACCTGACCGTGAAGCAGGGCGAGACGCACGCCATCATGGGCCCGAACGGCTCCGGCAAGTCGACCCTCGCCTACTCCATCGCGGGTCACCCCAAGTACACGATCACCCAGGGCACCGTCACCCTCGACGGCGAGGACGTCCTCGAGATGTCCGTCGACGAGCGCGCCCGCGCCGGCATGTTCCTCGCCATGCAGTACCCGGTCGAGGTCCCCGGCGTCTCGGTCTCCAACTTCCTGCGCACCTCGGCCACCGCGATCCGCGGCGAGGCCCCCAAGCTGCGTACGTGGGTCAAGGAGGTCAAGACCGCGATGGAGCAGCTCCAGATGGACCCTGCCTTCGCCGAGCGCAACGTGAACGAGGGCTTCTCCGGCGGTGAGAAGAAGCGCCACGAGATCCTCCAGATGGAGCTCCTCAAGCCGAAGATCGCGATCCTCGACGAGACGGACTCCGGCCTCGACGTCGACGCGCTGCGCCAGGTCTCCGAGGGCGTCAACCGCGTCCGCGAGACCGGCGAGGTCGGCACCCTGCTGATCACGCACTACACGCGCATCCTGCGCTACATCAAGCCGGACTTCGTCCATGTCTTCTCGCAGGGCAGGATCGTCGAGTCCGGCGGCCCCGAGCTCGCCGACAAGCTCGAGGCCGAGGGCTACGAGGCATACACGAAGGGCGGCGCATCCGCGTGACACAGCTGCCGGGCCTCCTCGACACCGAGGCGATCCGCAAGGACTTCCCGATCCTCGACCGGGTACTTCACGACGGCAAGAAGCTCGTGTACCTGGACAACGCGGCGACCTCGCAGACGCCGCGCCAGGTCATCGACACGCTCAGTGAGTACTACGAACAGCACAACGCCAACGTCCACCGGGGCGTGCACGTGCTCGCCGAGGAGGCCACGGCGCTGTACGAAGGTGCGCGTGACAAGGTCGCGGCCTTCATCAACGCGCCGAGCCGCGACGAGGTCATCTTCACGAAGAACGCCTCCGAGTCGCTCAACCTCGTGGCGAACATGCTGGGCTGGGCCGACGAGCCCTACCGCGTGGACCACGAGACCGAGATCGTCATCACGGAGATGGAGCACCACTCCAACATCGTGCCGTGGCAGCTGCTCTCGCAGCGCACCGGCGCGAAGCTGCGGTGGTTCGGGCTGACCGACGACGGCCGCCTCGACCTCTCCAACATCGACGAGGTCATCACCGAGAAGACGAAGATCGTCTCGTTCGTCCTCGTCTCCAACATCCTGGGCACGCTCAACCCGGTCGAGGCCATCGTGCGCCGCGCCCAGGAGGTCGGCGCGCTCGTCCTCATCGACGCGTCCCAGGCCGCCCCGCACATGGTGCTCGACGTGCAGGCGCTCCAGGCCGACTTCGTGGCCTTCACCGGCCACAAGATGTGCGGCCCGACGGGCATCGGCGTCCTGTGGGGACGCCAGGAGCTTCTCGAGGACCTGCCGCCCTTCCTGGGCGGCGGCGAGATGATCGAGACCGTCTCCATGCACTCGTCGACGTACGCGCCGGCGCCGCACAAGTTCGAGGCGGGTACGCCCCCGATCGCCCAGGCCGTCGGCCTCGGCGCGGCCGTGGACTACCTGAACTCGATCGGCATGGACAAGATCGCCCAGCACGAGCACGCGATCACCGAGTACGCGGTGAAGCGGTTTCTGGAGGTCCCGGACCTGCGGATCATCGGCCCCACCACGGCCGAGGACCGCGGCGCCGCGATCTCGTTCACGCTCGGTGACATCCACCCGCACGACGTGGGCCAGGTCCTCGACGAGCAGGGCATCGCGGTCCGGGTCGGCCACCACTGCGCCCGACCCGTCTGCCTGCGCTACGGAATTCCTGCGACCACGCGAGCGTCGTTCTATCTGTACACAACGCCAGGCGAGATCGATGCGCTGATCGACGGCCTGGAGCACGTACGGAACTTCTTCGGCTGAGGGGCTGGCTGGGAACGTGAAGCTGGATTCGATGTACCAGGACGTCATCCTGGACCACTACAAGCACCCGCACGGGCGCGGTCTGCGCGATGGCGATGCCGAGGTGCACCACGTCAATCCGACGTGCGGCGACGAGATCACGCTGCGCGTGAAGTACGACGGCTCGACGATCAGTGACGTCTCGTACGAGGGCCAGGGCTGCTCGATCAGCCAGGCTTCGGCCTCTGTTCTGAACGAGCTGCTCGTCGGCAAGGACCTGGCCGAGGCGCAGAAGATCCAGGAGACCTTTCTGGAGCTGATGCAGTCGCGGGGCAGGATCGAGCCCGACGACGCGATGGAGGAGGTGCTGGAGGACGCGGTCGCGTTCGCCGGCGTCTCCAAGTACCCGGCCCGTGTGAAGTGCGCCCTCCTGAGCTGGATGGCATGGAAGGACGCGACGGCCCAGGCGCTGGACGGCGCGGAGAGGAAGACGGCATGAGCGAGACACTGACCACCAAGCCCGCGTCCGAGGAAGAGGTCCGCGAGGCCCTCTACGACGTCGTCGACCCCGAGCTGGGCATCGACGTCGTCAACCTGGGCCTGATCTACGGCATCCACATCGACGACGCCAACATCGCCACGATCGACATGACGCTCACGTCCGCGGCCTGCCCGCTGACCGACGTCATCGAGGACCAGGCGAAGTCGGCCACCGACGGCATCGTGAACGAGCTCCGGATCAACTGGGTCTGGATGCCGCCGTGGGGCCCGGACAAGATCACGGACGAGGGCCGCGAGCAGCTGCGCGCGCTCGGCTTCAACGTCTGATCGGTCCCCCCGGTCCGCTACACCTGTACGGCCCCCTGTGCCCCGGCACAGGGGGCCGTATTGTCTGCTGTTCGCCCCAGGGCCGCGGAGCGTACGCCTGCAGTTGGCGCGCATGGCCGAAGGTTCTCGTCGACACCCGCCCCGACGAGAGGCCCCCATGCAGCACTTCCTTTCCCCGTCCCGCCGCAGAGCCGTCGCCGTCACGGGCGGAGTGCTCACGCTGGCCCTCGCGGGGCTCAACAGCCCGGCGGGCGCCGTGAGTTACGGGACGCCGACGATCGCACTCTCCGCCGGGTACCTCTCCGGTGCGGTCGGCGCCACGGGCGACCCGGTCGTGACCGTCACCGTCGGCCAGAGCGGGGCCGACGCGTCGGCGCTGACCGTGGCCGCGTCCGCGAGCACCAAGTCGTCCGTCGCCGGTACCGGGAACGTCACCGTCACCGGGTCGGGAGCCACCCGGCAGGTGTCCGTCGCCGCGCAGGGCCGCGGCTACACCGACCTCACCCTCAAGGTGACCGGCGTCGACGGCAAGACCGCCACCAAGACGCTCCACTACGCCGCCTCGGCCGCCGTGCAACAGGGCCCCGACACCCGCTACTTCACGGGTTCCAGCGACGCGTCCGCCGCCGTCGACGCGGGCGGCGGCTACGCCCTCGTCGCCGACGACGAGTCCAACGTCCTGCGCCTCTACAGCGGTTCGGTCTCCGGCGCGCCCGTGAAGACCTGGGACTTCAGCTCGCAGCTCGGGGTGGACAAGGAGGTCGACATCGAGGGCGCCACGCGCGTCGGCGACACGATCTACTGGACCGGGTCCCTGGGCAACAACAAGGACGGCGAGTACAAGTCCCCCCGGAACACGGTCTTCACGACCACGGTGAGCGGCAGCGGGGCCTCGACGCAGCTGTCGTACGGCAAGGCGTACAAGAAGCTGCGGGACGACCTGGTCGCCTGGGACGAGGCGAACGGGGACCGCTACGGGTTCGCCGCCGGGACCGAGGACGGGCAGGTGCCCAAGCAGGTCGACGGGTTCAACGTCGAGGGCCTCGAATTCGCGCCCGGGTCCACCAGCACCGCGTACATCGGGTTCCGCGCGCCGCTCGTGCCGCCGAAGGACGGGGGCAAGGCGCTCGTCGTGCCCGTCACCAACTTCGACAAGGTCCTGGCGAGCGGCACGAAGCCCGTGTTCGGGACGCCCGTCGAGCTGGACCTCGGCGGCCTGTCCGTGCGCGACATCCGCAAGAACGCCGCGAACCAGTATCTGATCGTGGCCGGCAGCTGGGCCGCCGACGACAACTCCGACCCGTACGCCCTCTACCAGTGGGACGGCGTCGCGGGACACGCGCCGGTCAAGCGGATGGACCTGCCGACGAGCGACCCCGGCGGCTGGGAGGCCGTGGTGAGCGTCCCCGACCTGACGCAGTCCGGTGCCCGCGCGCAGCTCCTGACCGACAGCGGCTCCGCCGACCTCTACGGCGACGGCACCGAGGCCAAGGACCTCACGCACCCGGAGTGGAAGAAGTCCAGGGCCGCCTGGTTCGGCGTCACCGGCTGATCCGCCGATACGACAAGCGATGTGCGTCGCGCGGGCCCGCGCGGCAGACTGGGCGTCATGGCTTCTTCGCTGTACCAAGTCGTCGTGAACGCCCACGATCTGCCCGCGCAGGCGCGCTTCTGGTGTCAGGTCCTGGACTGGAAGGTGCTGTTCGAGGCCGAGGACGAGATCGTCATCGGCGCTGACGCGACCACGCTGCCGGGGTTCTGCTTCGTGCCGGTGGACGACGCCAAGACCGTCCACAACCGCCTGCACGTCGACCTCAGCCCCGATGACCGGGACGCCGAGGTCGAGCGCATCGTCGGTCTCGGGGCGCGGCGCGTGGACGTCGGCCAGGGCGAGGACGCCACGTGGGTCGTCCTCGCCGACCCCGAGGGCAACGAGTTCTGCGTCCTGCGGCCGAAGAAGACGCTCCTCGACTGAGACCGTGATGGGGCCTGGGACCGTGACGGTCGGGGGCTAGGCGTCGGAGCGGGACGCGAGTTCCAGCGTGTGGGCGAGGCCCTCCCTGCGGATGCGCTGGTCGACGTAGAGCAGCGTGGTGACCAGCGGCAGGAACACCGAACTGACCAGCTGCACCAGCAGATTGCCGACCATGGACAGGGCCATGACCACGCCCAGCTTCGGCAGCATCGCCTCGAACACGTCGGAGGCGCTCTGACCCGGCTCGTAGGCCTGCGGAGTCGTGTCGGGCATCGCGATCTGGAGCGGCACCCGCACCGCGATCGACACGACCATCATGATCACGCCGGCCAGCAGGGAGATGCCGAACGTGCGCCACCAGGCGCCCCGCACCAGGCGCGCCGAACGGCGCAGCGCCTGGATCGGGCCCGCCTCCTCGAGGGTGGCGGCCGCGGGGCCGAACAGGAACAGGACGTAGACCCAGACCACGAGCGGCACCGTCACCGCCATGAGCAGGAACAGCAAGCCCACCGGCGCGACCGACTGCGTGAGCAGCATGACGACGACGGACACCAGGAACGCCACGGACAGGCCCGCCGGGATCAGCGCGATCAGGCCCATCAGCAGGCCCACGCCGAGCACCGAAGGCGTGCGCGACCAGGCGCGCCGCCACACCGCCCCGAACCGCGCGGGACGGCCCAGCACCGCCTCGCGCAGCACCACCGTGCACGCGGACTGGATGAACGCCGAGCCGACCGTGAGCGCCAGCATGCCGAAGGCCCAGACCACGCCGAACGCGACGAACACCGGCCGTGCGTGGCTCCAGGCGAACTCGGTGTCCCGGTCCAGAAGTGCCCGTACGTCGTCCGAGACGGCCGCGTAGCCGAGCGCCAGCGCGCCCGCCATGAGGACGGCGAGCACCGCGTACACGATGAGGACCGTGCCGAACAGCGGCTTCGCGTGGCGGCGCATGGTGGTGAACGCACCGCCGAGTATCCGGTCGACGCCGAGCGGGGCGAGCGGGATGACGCCCGGCTGGGGCGGGGGCGGCGGCCACGCACCCCAGCCGCCGTAACCGCCCGGCCCGTAGCCCTGGCCGTAGCCGGGACCCTGACCCGGTCCCTGACCTGGCCCCTGTCCCCACATGTCCGTCATCTCGCCGCACTCCCGGGAGTAGTTCGTCCCTGTGGCCCCCCACAGTGATCGCGACACGATAGCCCGACGAGCCGGACCACGGTATGTACGGTCGTACGCAACGATGCGTACAGTCGTACACATGGGATACGTACTGCTCTCCGGCGCCATCGCGGCGGAAGTGGCCGCCACCACCGCCATGAAGTACAGCGAGGGATTCAGCAGGCTCTGGCCCTCCCTGATCACCGTCTCCGGCTATCTGATCGCCTTCGCGCTGCTCGCCCAGACGCTGAAGACCGTGCAGGTCGGGACCGCGTACGCGATCTGGGCCGGCGTCGGCACGGCCGTCGTCGCCGGGATAGGCATGCTCTTCCTCGGCGAGGCGATGACCGCGGCGCGGCTCGCGGGCATCGCCCTGGTCATCGGCGGCGTGGTGCTGCTCAACCTGGGCGGCGCCCACTGATGGCCCGGCGCTACGACCCCGAGCGGCGACAGCGCATCATCGACGCCGCGATCCGGGTGGTGGGCGAGAAGGGCATCGGCGGGCTCAGCCACCGCAGCGTCGCCGCCGAGGCCGACGTGCCGCTCGGCTCGACGACGTACCACTTCAAGACCCTCGACGAACTGCTCGTCGCCGCGCTGCGCCAGGCCAACGAGGGTTTCGCGAAGGCCCTGGCCGGCAGCGCCGTCTTCGAGGCGCCGCGCTCCGCTCTCGCCGCCGCTCTCGCCTCGGTCCTCGGCGAGTGGCTCGCCGGTGAACGCACCGGCGTCGAGCTGGAGTACGAGCTGTATCTCGCCGCCCTGCGCAGGCCCGTGCTGCGGCCCGTCGCCGCCGAGTGGGGCGAGGGCGTCGCCGACCAGCTCGCCCGCCGCACCGACCCGGTCACGGCCCGCGCGCTGGTCGCCCTGATGGACGGAATCTGCCTCCAGGTGCTGCTCACGGACGCCGTCTACGAGGAGGAGTACGCGCGCGATATGCTCGCGCGGGTCATCGACGGAGCGCCCGGCGACGACGCCGACGGCACCGCGGCCGGCCGACCGGGGCAGCGGGGCGCGCCCGGTACCTGAGACACCGGCCGTACCGGTTCGCCCCCGCGGCGCACCTCCGGTTAGGTTTCACCCATGTCTGACTCTCCCGCCAGCACCACCGCTCAGCGCACCACCGGCGCCGTCGCCGCAGGCCTCGCCACGCTCACCGCCGACGGCACCGTCCTCGACACCTGGTTCCCCGCCCCGTCCCTCCAGGACGAGCCGGGCCCGGCCGGCACCGAGCGGCTCTCCGCCGAGCGCGCCGTCGAACTGCTCGGCGAAGGCGCCGCGAAGGCCATCGGCACCGACGCCCGCCGCGGTGTGGAGACCGTCGCCGTCCGCACGGTCATCGCCTCGCTCGACGACAAGCCGCTCGACGCGCACGACGCCTACCTGCGCCTGCACCTGCTCTCGCACCGACTGGTCAAGCCGCACGGGCAGAACCTGGACGGGGTCTTCGGCCTCCTCTCCAACGTCGCCTGGACCTCGCTCGGCCCGGTCGCCGTCGACGACGTCGAGAAGGTCCGCCTCAACGCCCGCGCCGAGGGCCTGCACCTCTCCGTGACGTCCATCGACAAGTTCCCCCGCATGACGGACTACGTCGCGCCGAAGGGCGTCCGCATCGCCGACGCCGACCGTGTCCGGCTCGGTGCGCACCTCGCCGAGGGCACCACTGTCATGCACGAGGGCTTCGTGAACTTCAACGCCGGCACCCTCGGCACGTCGATGGTCGAGGGCCGCATCTCCGCCGGCGTCGTCGTCGGCAACGGCTCCGACATCGGCGGCGGCGCCTCCACCATGGGCACGCTCTCCGGCGGCGGCAACGTCCGCATCACGATCGGCGAGCGCTGCCTCGTCGGCGCGGAGGCGGGCGTCGGCATCGCCCTCGGTGACGAGTGCGTCGTCGAGGCCGGCCTCTACGTCACCGCCGGTACGCGCGTCACGATGCCCGACGGTGAGATCGTCAAGGCCCGCGACCTGTCCGGCGCCTCGAACATCCTCTTCCGCCGCAACTCGGTCACCGGCGCCGTCGAGGCCCGCCCGAACAACGCGGTGTGGGGCGGCCTGAACGAGGTTCTGCACAGCCACAACTGACCACCGGCGGCCGTGACCTGCGGCTGCCTCACCGGTCGATACTCTGACCTGCTGCTGAGGTGTCGGCAGTGGTCGACGTCGGTCAGCATCGAGCGCCCTTCCACGGCCCAGGACGGCCAGGGAGGGCGCTCGCGCGTGAGCATCGCTTGTGGCAGGTCAGCCGGTGCAACCGGGCACGGGAGCCGGGCTGCCGACGCAGTTGGTGGGAAGATTTCCCGTGATGGGGGAGTGCTTGTTCACCACGACGTCTCCGGTGTCGTTGAACACGCCTCCGGGGGCGCTGCCCGCCTTGTTCCTGGTGATGGAGCTGAGGTTGAGGACGAGGTAGGTGCCGGCGTCGACGTTGTAGATACCGCCGGCCTGCAGACCGGCGGTGTTCTTCGTGATGGTGCTCGAGTTGAAGGTGGCCTTTCCGAGCTGCGCGTTGGTGACGCCCCCTCCGTGGTCGCTGGAGGTGTTGTCGACGATCCTGCTGTCGTTGACGGTCATCCGGTAGTTGTTCCAGAGGCCGCCGCCGTCGCCTTCCGTAACCCTGTTGCCGGTGATGGAGCTGCGGGTGATGGTGATCAGGCTGTCGTTGAACACGCCGCCGCCAAAGAATCTGCTGGCCGAGTTGCCGTCGATCGAGGTGGAAATGACGGAGGTGGCGCCTTCGCTGGAAATCCCTCCACCGGAGCGTGCGGCATCGTTGTCGGTAACCCTGGACCGAATGAGCCTCAGGGTTCCCATGTTCTCGATGCCGCCGCCGTTGTTACTGGCGGTGTTCCCCTTGACGAGGAGATTCGTCGCGTGGAGTGTCCCCCCGTTCTGGACGAGGAGGCCCCCACCGTCGTCGGGCACGTTGCCGTTCTCGATTTTGAGATTGCTGACCGTCACCCTTCCACCGGCTGCGACATCGAGAAGGCGGAAGAGGTTCGCGGTGGTACCGCGTCGGAGAGTGGCGCCGTTTCCGTCGACGGTGACATGCACCGTGACAGGGGGTGTCGCGTCATTCCCTGAGAAGGGCGCTGTGAAGTCGTAGACGCAGCCCTTGGCGAGACTGAGTTCGCCGAAACCTGCGGCGTTGGCTCTGGTGATGGCGGCGGTGAGAGCACTCGTCGTGCACGGCACATGCTCAGGGGTGTGGGCAGCTGTGGGGACAGCGGTGAAGGCGGTGAAGACGGTAGTGACCGTAGCAATCGCGGTGGCACCGGCAAGAATTCGGAGTGCGGTCAAGGCGGCATTCCTGCTTTCGGATCGACGGGCTCCATGCTGACGACCTGCATGGGCGCGCAACACGAATACGCGAGGAGTTGATGATGTGCCTTTCTGATTTTCAGCACATGGAGCCACGCTGGCTGCTCCCTCGTTCGGTCGGCCAGGACAACCCCCCTGGAAGGCGCAGCACTACGCGTCGACGAAGCTCTCGTACGCGGACAGCAGTCCCTCGGTCACCTCGTGGCCGGCGGCCCGCAGCGGTGCGCGGACCGGGCCGCCCGGCAGGCCGAGCGCGCCGAGCAGCGCCTTCGCGGTGACCGTGCCCGGCAGGCCGGACGCCATCATCAACTCCACCAGCGGCACGGCCAGTTGCTGGCGCCGGGCCGCCTCCCGGGTGTCACCCGCGTCGGAGGCGTCGAGGACCGCCCGCAGTGCGCGCGGCGCCACATTCGCGACCGTCGACACGAAGCCCGCCCCGCCCACCGCGTACAGCGGGAGCGCGAACTCCTCGCAGCCCGCGTAGTACGCGAGACCGGTCGCGCCGAGCACCTTCTGCGTGCCGAGCATGTCGTACGCGCAGTCCTTGACGGCCACGATCCGGGGGTGGGACGCGAGCCGGATCAGGGTGTCCGGCTCGATGCGCGTGCCGGTGCGGCCCGGGATGTCGTACAGCATCACCGGCAGTCCGGACGCGTCCGCGATCTCGCGGAAGTGTGTCTCCAGAGCGTCCTGCGGCGGGCGGCTGTAGTACGGGCTGACGACCAACAGGCCGTCCGCGCCCGCCTTTTCGGCACCCGCCGCCAGCTCCACGGTGTGCCGCGTGTCCGCCGTGCCGACGCCCGCGACGACCGGGACCCGTTCCCCGACGGCGTCCTTCACGGCCCGCACGAGCGCGGCCTTCTCGTCGTCCGACGTCGTCGGGGACTCGCCGGTGGTGCCGGACAGGACCAGACCCTCGCAGCCCTCGGCCACCAGGTGGGCCGCCAGGCGCTGCGCGCCGTCCAGGTCCAGCGTGCCGTCGTCGGCGAACGGCGTGACCATGGCGCACAGGGCGCGGCCGAAGGGCGGGTTCGGGAAGTTCGCGAGGCTCATAGGTGCAGTCTCGGCGCCCCCACCGTGCAGCTCCACTTACTTCTTCTACGAGGTAGCGGCTAGGCGTGCTAAACGGTCGAGGGTGTGTGGCCGAGTTCCGACGGGAGATTGGCCGGGGGGCGACCTTCAGGAAGTGCGCCCGGATTCCGAGTTATCAGGAAGAAGTTGCACGTATGCGTAGACATATAAAACGTATAAGGATCCCGTCGTGCGTGACATCGTCCTGGCCCTCGCCGTCCCCCTGCTGATCTGCGCGAGTGGCGTCTACGCCGCGTGTGACGTGTGGTGGCGCCGCAGGCACCCCGCACCGGACCCGCACTCGCACGCGGGTCGCCGCGTCGCCGCCGAACGGGCGGTGGCCGACGCGGAGGCGATCGTGGCCGACCGGTACGCGATTCTCGCCGAGGCGGAACGCGACGCCGCCCCCCTGGGCGGACAGCAGTAGGGCGGGGCGCCCACTCCCTGCCGGTGAGTGAGGGCCCCGCCCTTGTACGTTCCAGTGCTCAGTGCTCAGTGCTCAGTGCTCAGTGGTCGGTAGTCGGTGCTCAGCTCTTCTGAGTGCCGTTGAAGAGCGAGCGCGACCAGGCGTAGCCCAGTGCGGCGAGGGCCACGCACCAGGCCACGGCCAGCCACCCGTTGTTGCCGATCTCGGTGCCGAGCAGGAGTCCGCGCAGAGTCTCGATGGCCGGGGTGAACGGCTGGTACTCGGCGATCGGCTGGAACCAGCCCGGCATCGCGTCGACCGGCACGAAGGCGCTGGACAGGAGCGGCAGGACCATCAGCGGCATGGCGTTGTTGCTGGCCGCCTCGGCGTTCGGGCTGGACAGGCCCATCCCGACCGCGATCCAGGTGAGCGCCAGGGAGACGAGCGCCAGCAGCCCGACCGCCAGGATCCACTCCAGGGCGGTCGCGTCCGTGGACCGGAAGCCGATCGCCACGGCGACGGCCCCGACGAGGATCACGCTCATCACGCACTGCAGGACGCTGCCGATGACATGCCCGATGAGCACCGACCCGCGGTGGATCGCCATCGTGCGGAAGCGGGCGATGATGCCCTCGGTCATGTCCATGGAGACGGACACCGCACTGCCGATCGTGGTGCCGCCGATGGTCAGCATCAGGATGCCCGGGACGAGATAGGCGATGTACGCGGAGCGGTCCGCACCGCCGCCGCTGATGCCCGCGCTCATCACGTCGCCGAAGATGTAGACGAAGAGCAGCAGCAGTACGACGGGCGTGAGCAGCAGGTTCAGCGTCATGGAGGGGTAGCGCCGCGCGTGCAGGAGGTTGCGGCGCAGCATCGTGGACGAGTCGCGCACGGCGAGGGTCAGGGAGCTCATCGGTCAGCCTCCTTGGGCTGGGTCGGCAGGTTGGGGACGCCGGCGCCGCCGGTCAGGGCGAAGAACACGTCGTCGAGGTCGGGGGTGTGCACCGTCAGCTCGTCCGCCTCGATGCCCAGCGAGTCGAGCCAGTCGAGGATGGAGCGCAGCTCGCGCTGGCTGCCGTCGCTGGGGAGCTGCAGCGTGAGGGACTCGTCGTCCCGGTGGGCCTCGCGCAGCGAGAGGGCGGCGGACCGGTAGGTGTCCGGGTCGGTGAAACGGAGCCGGATGTGGCCGCCGGGGATGAGGCGCTTGAGCTCCTCGGCGGTGCCTTCGGCGGCGATCTTGCCGTCGTTGAGCACGGCGATGCGGTCGGCGAGTTCGTCGGCCTCGTCCAGGTACTGCGTGGTGAGGAAGACGGTGACTCCGTCGGAGACCAACTCGCGGATGATGCCCCACATGTTGTGCCGGGCGCGCGGGTCGAGGCCGGTGGTCGGCTCGTCGAGGAAGATGATCCGCGGGTTGCCGACCAGCGTCATGGCGATGTCGAGGCGGCGCTTCATGCCGCCGGAGTAGGTGGAGGCGGGCTTCTTCGCCGCCTCGGTCAGGTCGAAGCGCTCCAGGAGTTCGGCGGCGACGCGCCGCCCCTCGCGCTTGGGCAGGTGGTGCAGGTCCGCCATGAGGAGCATGTTCTCCTCGCCGGTGATCAGCCCGTCGACGGCGGAGAACTGGCCGGTGACGCCGATCGCGGCGCGTACGCCGTCGGGCGAAGTGGCGACGTCGTGGCCCGCGACCTGGGCCCGGCCGCCGTCGGCCGAGATGAGCGTGGAGAGGATCTTGACGGCGGTGGTCTTGCCGGCGCCGTTCGGCCCGAGCAGGGCGAACACCGAGCCGGTCGGGATGTGCAGGTCGATGCCGTCGAGGACGGTCTTGGCGCCGTACGACTTGCGCAGGTCGGCGGTGGAGACGGCGGCGGGCGGCTGGTCATTGCCCAGCTTGGGCGTGGGCATGACAGACGAAGGCATGGGGCCCTCCCATTCGAAGGCGTGGTGAGCGGTGAAGTGGTCGGTGGCGTAAGGGGCTTGGGGCGGGTCAGGCCCGGGCGCGGCGGATGTCGATGTTGCCGAACTTGGTCCGGGCGCGGACCTCGACGGTTTCCTCGCTCTTCTCCGGGCTGTCGGACGCGGTGAGCGTGTTGCGCACCTGCCCGTTGCCCGAGCCGGCGTCGAGCCAGGCGGCCGTGCCCTCGCGGATGCCGACGTCGATGGCGCCGTAGGAGGTCTCCAGCTGGACGGTGCCGCGGGCCACGTCGCCCACGCGCAGGGTGCCGTGGGCGGTGGTCGCGGTGACCGAGCTCTCGGCGCGCCGGATGTCGATGTCGCCGTTGGCGCCGCTCACCCGCAGATCGCCGATCGCGGTGCCGACGGTCGTGGAGCCGTGCGAGTTCTTCAGGACGGCCGGGCCGTCCACGACACCGACGCGCAGGCTGCCGGAGCTGGTGGTGATCTCGGCCAGGCCCTCGACGTGGTCCACGGTGATCGAGCCGTGCGACGCGGTCAGCTGGAGCGGGCCCGTCACGTCCAGGCGGACGTCACCCGACGACGTCTTCACGCGGACCTCGCCGAGCCGGCCCTCGCCGAGCACCTGGGTCCAGGAGCCGGTCGTGTCGATGTGGGAGCCGGTGGGCAGCTCGACCGTCACGTCGACGCTGCCGGTGGGCCCGACGAGGTAGCGCCCCTTGGGCGTCCGGATGGTCAGCACGCCGTTCGCGTACGTGACCTCGGTCTGCTCGGCGACCCGCACGTCCTTGTCCTTCTTCGGGTCGCGGGGCCGCAACTCGACGACCGTGTCGAGGCGGTCGCTCGCGGAGAACTGGATGGAACCGGCGGCCACGTTGGCGGTGACCGAGATCGGCTGGGGAGTGTCGAAAGAAGGCATGGCTGTCCCGTCCTCTTGGGTCTCAGGGTGAAATTCCGGGTGAATTCGGGCGGGTGGGGTGCGCGGCTAGCGCACCCAGCCCGTGAAGCTCTGTCCGACGCTGCGGGTGGTCTGGGGGCTTCCCGGCGCGCGTGAGGGGGTGCCGCCGTCGACCGCGGCCGACACGGCTCGTACCAGCCACGCGTTGACCGACAGGCCCTCGCGGCTCGCGGCGTCCTCGGCGCGCGCCTTGAGGTGGGCGGGCAGGCGCAGGTTGACGCGGGCGGTGCCGCCGTCGTCCCCGTCGGCCGGGGCGGGCGCCGGCGCCTTGAGCGGCTCGGCGGGCCCGCTCCTGTCCTCGTACGCCTCGTCGCCCGCGGGCCGCGTCACCACGAAGTCGGGGTCGAGCCCGCGCAGTCGTACGTCGACCGAGCCCGGTGCGAGTTCACGGGTGATCTCGCTCATCGCGTCGGAGAGCACGTTGAGCATCGTCAGGCGGGTCGCCGACTCCAGAGGTGCGGTGAGCCGCTCGGCCAGCTCGCGGGCTTCTTCGCCGCCGGCTTCGGCGGCCACCGCGAGTTCGCGGCGGAGGTTGTCGACATACGGCGTGAGGTCCATGACGTCATAGTGGCACCACGATGGCGCCATGTGCAAGCGGGTGAGGGGACTGAATGTGGGGCGGAGGTGCGGGGCTGCGCCTGACCTGCGGAAACGCGCCGAGATTGAATTGCGTCAATGCGGCGCCATGCGGCGCCATGTGGCGTCTCGGTGGTTCTGGCGTCTCAGGTGGCGCCTAGTGGCACCTAGTGGCACCCCGTGGCGCCATGCAGCACCTCGTGGCGCCATGCAGCACCTCGTGGCGCCATGCAGCACCTCGTGGCGCCATCTGGCGTCTCGGCCTGGATCGCCCTGCGACTCGCCGAACAATCGAGCCGTCTGGACAAAAAAAGTTGTCGGTGAGACGGTGGAGTCATGTTGGACGTCACCGTGATCGAGGACCCGGCGGCAGCCGCGGTCTCCCTCGACCCGATCAGGGCCCGGCTGCTCGCGGAGCTGGCCGCCGGACCCGCATCCGCCGCGATGCTCGCCCCCAAGGTCGGCCTGCCGCGCCAGAAGGTGAACTACCACCTCAAGGCGCTGGAGAAGCACGGCCTGGTCGAGCTGGCCGGCGAGCGGCGCAAGGGCAATGTCACCGAGCGCCTGATGCGGGCCACGGCCGCCTCGTACGTGATCTCACCGGTCGCGCTCGGCGCCGTGCAGCCCGACCCGGACCGGGCCCGCGACCAGCTCTCCGCGCGCTGGCTGCTCGCCGTCGCGGCACGCCTCGTGCAGGACGTGGGAGCGCTGCTGACCGGGGCCGCCAAGGCGAAGAAGCGCCTGGCCACCTACGCCCTCGACGGCGAGGTGAGGTTCGCGTCCGCCGCGGACCGGGCCGCGTTCATCGAGGAGCTGACCCAAGGGGTCGGCGCGCTCGTCCGCAAATACCACGACGGATCCGCGGAGGGCGGCCGCGACCACCGCGTGGTGATCGCCGTGCATCCCTCGGTGAAGGATCCGCAGCCCCGACCGCCCCTCGAAGACCGACCGCACTGAGCGCACTGACCGCGCTGACCGCACCAAGGAGTTACCGCCATGACGAACGAACCCAGGGAATTCGAGATCGCCCGCGAGTTCGAGGTCGACGCCACCCCCGAGCAGGTCTGGGAGGCGCTCACCTCGGGCACCGGCGGCTGGCTGTGGCCGATGGAGTACGAGCCGAAGGAGGGCGGCCGCGGCCCGCACGGCGCCACGATCACCGCCTGGGATCCGGAGCACCGCCTCACAGCCCGCTCGGACAACCCGGACGCGCTGCCCCCGTTCCAGACCCTCAATCAGCTGGACCACGTCATCGAGGCCCGCGACGGCGGCAGGCGCGCCTGGGTCCGCTACGTCCACAGCGGGATCTTCACCGACAACTGGGACGACTACTACGACGGTGCCGACAAGCACACCGACTTCTACCTGCACACGCTGCGCCAGTACCTGACGCACTTCGCGGGCCGCCCCGTCACCTTCACCATGTTCGACGGTCCCGCCGCGTCCGCGAACCCCGAGGCCCTCGCCGCCGTCGGCCGCGCCCTCGGCCTGCCCGACGACGCCGCCGAGGGCACCGAGCTGCGGGTCCAGGGTCCCGGCGGCGGGACCCTGGAAGCCGTACTCGACTACCGCAACCCGTACTTCATCGGCCTGCGCACCGACGACGCCCTGTACCGCGTCTTCGGCCGTGGCCGCTGGGGCGCGCCCGTCGGCATCGTCGTCCACGACTTCGCGCCGGACGCCGACGCCGCGCAGGACGAGGCGGCCTGGCGCGGCTGGCTGGACGGGGTCTTCGCCTGACCGACCCCGCCCGCCGGACGCCCGGCCGGTGCCACCGGTGGACCCGCCGGTGCCACGGATGGCCCATGACCCGCAGATGCTACGGACGGAACCGCAGCACCTGCGGGTCGTGGTCGCTGATCTGGTCGTTGAACTCGCTGTTGATGTGCACGCTGTCGTACGCGAAGTCGTCGTGCCGGATCGACGGGCTGATCAGGATCTGGTCGAGGACCTGGCTGTTGCCCTGGTAGTCGTACGTGTAACGCTCGCTCCTCGGCAGGGACTTGATCGCCGACCACAGGGCGCCGCCGTCCTCCAGCTGCTGCGCCGTACCGGAGAACTCGAAGTCGTTGATGTCGCCGAGCGTGACGACGTCGGCGTTCTTCTGCGCCTTGAGGATCCCCTTCACGAAGCCGTTCACCGCGCTCGCCTGCGCGTGGCGCTGGGTCTCCGAGCTGCGGGCCGGCGGCTGGTACTGGGCCGTCAGGCCCTGGTCGCCGCCCTTGGACGCGAAGTGGTTGGCGATCACGAACACGGTCTTCCCGCGGAAGACGAACTCGCCCGCGAGCGGCTTGCGGCTGTTCTTCCACGCATCGTCGGCCGGGGCGATCCGGCCCGGGGACGCGGTCAGCGCGGCCCGGCCGTGCGTCCGGGTCACGCCCACCGGCGTCGTGGCGTCGCCGCCCGCGCGGTCGGTGAACGAGACGCGCTCGGGGTTGAAGAGGAACACCTGGCGTATGTTGCCGCCGGGCTCGCCGCCGTCCTGGTCGTTGACCGGGTCGATCGAGCGCCAGTCGTACTTGGGGCCGCCCGCGGCGACGATCGCGTCGATCAGCTTGTTCACCGTGACGTCCGCGGCGACCGTGCCGTCGTCCTTGGCGCCGTTGTTGTCCTGGATCTCCTCCAGGGACACGACATCGGGCGACCGCAGGTGATCGACGATCGCGGCCGCGTGCGCGGCGAAGGTGCCGTCGCCCGGGTCCAGGTTCTCGACGTTGTACGTGGCCACGGCCAGCTCGCCGCGCTTCTGCTGCCGCGTCGTCTCCCGCTCCAGGCCCCCCTTGTCCAGGGTGCCGAGCTCCCGCGCGACCAGCGTGTAACCGCCGAACTGGGTGTAGTCCAGGGGCCCTTCGGTCCGGCCGGACAAGGTGTCCCCGACGTTCGCGGCGGGGAAGTCGGCGACCGTGCCGAGCGACTGGATCTGGAGGCGGCCGGTGTTCTGGGACCCGTACGAGCCGTAGACGGTGCCGCCGCGGCGCGTCGGGTTCTCGTGCGGCTTGACCGTCACCCACAGC
This sequence comes from Streptomyces sp. NPDC090032, assembly GCF_044748025.1. Taxonomy (NCBI): domain Bacteria; kingdom Bacillati; phylum Actinomycetota; class Actinomycetes; order Kitasatosporales; family Streptomycetaceae; genus Streptomyces; species Streptomyces sp. NPDC090032. Next base: position 206,027 of record NZ_JBIVFF010000011.1, read on the forward strand.
TCGGCGTACGCGTCGGAGGCGGTGACGACGCGGGAGGAGCCTACGCGTACGTTCATGCCCTCCAGGGACTCGTAGAGGTCGAGGGCGTACTTCGACGGGCGCAGCGGCAGCGCGTTGACCGAGCCGTTCGCCGCCGGGTCGCCGGCCGGGGCGTACGCGGCGGGGACCGACTTCGCGTCGATGACCGTGGCGGCCGGGAGCGCGTTGCCCGAGGAGACGACCGTGACCGTCGGCTTGGTGATCTCCGTGACGGACTGGTTGCCCGACGACGTGCCGCCGGGGACGTACTCCGAGACCGTGCCCGAGACCGTCACCGCGTCGCCGGTGACGGCCTTCGGCGCCGAGCTGGTGAAGACGAAGACGCCCTCGCTCGTGGCGGGGTCGGCGTCGGGCGCCGTGTCCTGGATCCAGAAGCCCTTGGACGAGCCGTAACCTCTGACGCCCGTGACCACGCCGGCCACGTCCGTGACCTGCTTACCGGCCAGCGGGGACGTCCGGGTCGCGCCCTGGATGTCATGGATGCGTATCGCGTCCGCGTGCGCGGGCGACGTCAGGACGACGGCGGAGACGGTGGAGCAGACGGCGGCGACGGTCAGCGCGGCGAGGCGCGACGAGTTCTTGCTCGGCAAGGGGTCCCTCCGGGGACGTGCGTGAGGCGCCGGGACGAGGGTGGAGCGAGGGGTCGCTCCGTACTCTTCTACGCGCGTAAATGTCTTGTGCAGCATGGGGAGTTGTCAAGGTTTCACCGGTGTACGGTTCCTGACGGGTACATGAACCGGGCGGCATGATGGCAAATCCGTCTAGGCTGAGCGGTCGCACAACACGTCCGGAGGAGAACAAGGCGATGTCAGACAGCTCCCCCCTGCCGCCGGCGAGGCTGCACTCCGAAGCGGAGCTCGCGCGGGACGCCCTCGCCACCCCGCTGCTCTCCCGCGCGGTCCGGCTCGCCCGCTGGGCGGGACCCGGGACCCGGGTCGGCGCGGGCGGCGAACTCGTCGAGGAACAGCTGCCCGCCGCGGCGCTCGAACTCGGGCTCGGCGCGGACGCCGACGGTGCCGCGGACGCGAGCGAGGCCTGGCGGGTCGCCGTCGACACCGGGCTCGTGGAGATCGTGGACGAGGAGGAAGGCACCGTCGCCGCGGGCGAGGACCTCGCCGTCGTCGCCTCCGGCAGCCCGCAGGACATCCTCGGCCTCTGGCTCGGCGCCCTGGACACCGCGCTCGCCGACGCGAGCATCCCGGACCTGGACGACCTCGTCGACGTCCTGGAGGAGACCGGCGAGGTCGACTTCTCGCAGCTCGACTGGGACCCCGAGGCGGAGGCCGAGTTCCTCGAAGGCGTCCTCGGCAACCTCTACCTCCTGACCGTCAGCGAGGGCGGCGCGGCCGACGAGCCCGTCCCGCTGCCCGCCCTCGCCGCGTCGATGATCGTGCCCGACGACATGGGCGAGCCCACGGACGACGTCCTGGAGCAGGTGTCGGACGCGATGCTGAAGCTGGACGACCAGTTCCGGCTGCTCGTCCCGGTGGGGCTCGTCGAGTTCCAGCCGGTCGACGAGGCGCTGCTGGCGGAGATCGAGGAGGGCGACGGGATCTCCGAGCCCGACACCTTCGACGACTCGGACGTGACGCGGTACGGCATGGTGCGGCTCACCCCGCTCGGGCTCTACGGCGTCCGCGCGCGCATGATCGACGCGGGCCTCGACGCGCCCGTCGTCGGCGACCTCGCGGACAAGGGCGCCGACACGCTGCTCGACGGCACGTCGTCGTTCCCGCAGGCCGCCGCGCAGGCCGAGATCGAGCAGTGGCTCGCGCGCCGCGAACAGCTCGTGGCGGCACGGGAGTTGCTGGCCGCGGCGCGCGGCGCGGACGCCGGGGCACCGCTGCGGCGGCTGCGCTGCCAGCAGGCGCTGTCCCTGGTGGGCCGCGAGGCGGAGCCGGCGCTCAGGGAGGTGCTCGACGACGCGGAGCTGGGCGGTCTCGCGCGGGTCTGGCTCGCCGAGCACGGGGCGAGCGACGTCCCCGCGCCGCCGGAGTCCCTGATCTTCTGGCTCACCGTCGACACGATCGCCGCGCAGCTCGCCCTGGAGGGCAACTCCGACGAACTCCAGGGCCTGGTCGAGGGGCTCGCGGCCCAGCACCGCGGGTTCTTCGCGGCGGCGTGGAAGGTGGACCACCCGGCGACGGCGGACGTCCTGGAGGCGATGGGACGCCTGCACCCCGACAAGAAGGTGGCCAAGGAGGCCCGCAAGGCGGCGTTCAAGGCGCGGTCCGCGCAGGGCGGATAGCGACGGCGTGGGCAGTGAGGGGGCGGGGCGCGAGGGCGCCCCGCCCCCTTTCGCGCCCCGCCCTTCGTACCCACTCCTCGGCCAAGCCCCGTCCCGCCGACGACCGTGAACGTGTTCGCTCTGCCTGCGTCGTACGGAGTTCAGCCCCCGTTCAGGCATGACGGGGAACGTGTGGCCGAAACGCCAGCAGCGCCCGCTCCACCGCTACCGCCACCGCCACCGCCACCCGGTCACAGGAGACACCATGTCGCTCACCCGCAGGGACTTCACGAGACGCTCCGCCGCCACCGGCGCGGGAATCGCCCTGACCGGCACCGTCGGCGCGCTCGCCACCGCTCCCGGTGCGCTGGCGGCCGACGGCGAGGCCGCCGAAGGTGAATACGAGGACATCGCACACACCGAGGGCCACGACGGGCACCACCACGGTGTCGGCTACGGCCCGCTCGTGGACGACCCGAAGGGCCTGCTCGCGCTGCCCGCCGGATTCTCGTACCGCGTCATCACGTACACCGGGAAGACGACGCTGGAGTCCGGCGAGTCGACGCCGTCGAACCACGACGGCACCGCCACCTTCGACGGTCCCCGCGGTACCACGCTGCTCGTCAACAACCACGAGATCGGCGGCGCCCGCACCAAGGTGAAGTACCCGGTCCCGCTGGCCGAGGGTCTCGTCTACGACCCGGCCGCCGCCGGCGGCTGCACCGTCGTCGAGGTCCGCCGCGACGGTCACGTCGCCGAGTGGGTCGGCATCGCCGGCACCGCCACCAACTGCGCGGGCGGGCGCACCCCTTGGGACACCTGGCTGACCTGCGAGGAGACCGAGGACAAGGCCGGCGCAAACGGCATGACCAAGGACCACGGCTACGTCTTCGAGGTCGACCCCGCCGACGGCCGCGCGAACCGCGGGCCCAAGCCGGTCAAGGCTTTCGGCCGGTACGCCCACGAGGCCGTCGTCATCGACCCCAAGCGCGGCCACGCCTACCTCACCGAGGACGCGTCCGGCCCCAACGGCCTGCTCTACCGCTGGACCCCGCCGAAGGGCTTCCACCACGGCCGCGGCAAGCTGCGCACGCTCGCCGACGACGCGGGCGTCCTCCAGGCCGCCAAGTGCTTCGACTCCGGCGGCCGCTTCGTCGACGACCTGTCGCGCGCCACGCGGATCGGCACGGTCTACGGCGTGGACTGGACCGACGTTCCCGACCGCGACGCCAAGACGGTCTCCGTGCGCAAGCAGTTCGCCGAGGGTGAGGTCACCCGCGCCCGCAAGCTCGAAGGCATGTGGTGGGCCGACGGCGGCACGTACATCGTCTCCTCGTTCGCCCGTGAGGAGAGCCCCGTCCAGCACGACGGACAGGTCTGGTTCTACGACCCCAAGCGCCGCACCCTGACGCTCAAGGTCCTCCTCGGCGTGAACGCGGACCCGTCCAAGGACGGCGCCTTCGACGGCCCGGACAACATCACGGTCTCCCCGTACGGTGGCCTCGTCATCGCCGAGGACGGCAACGGCATCCAGCACCTGTTCGGCGCGACCGACAGCGGACGCACGTACCCGATCGCCCGCAACGAGCTGAACATCGGCACCGAACAGGAGCCGGAGTACAGCGAGTTCACCGGCGTCACCTTCTCGCCCGACGGGCGGACCCTCTACGCGAACATCCAGACCCCGGGCATCATGCTCGCCATCACGGGGCCCTGGAAGCGCCAGCGCTCGAACTGAGCGTCTTCACCGAAGCGACTGACGGCTGGTCGTTGACGGCTGACAGCTGCCGACCGTCATGCGGCCGACGCGCACGCACCTGCCGTGCGCGTCGGCCGCGGTCGTCCCCGGATCAGTCCTGCTCCTGTTCCTCCGCCGCCAGCCGCTCCGCGAGCGACTCCTCGTGGACGTGGATGAGGGCCGCGACCTCCTCCTGCTCCCACCAGGGGTACGGCGTCGCCCGCGCGACGCACCACGCCAGGACCTCGGGAACCGTCGGACGCGCGTAGGGGGACTTGGCCAGGCAGCCGCCGAGGAACGCCTGCCACTCCTGGTCCGGTACGCCGAGGAGATCCGGCTCCTCGTGCAGCGTGCGGTGGATGACGTGCGGGGCGTTGCCCGCGCCGTGCGGATTACGGCCCGTCGCGCAGAGGCCGAGCAGCGCGCCGAGGGCGAACACGTCCGCGGGGGCGCCGGCCGGGACGGCGTGGGTGATCTGCTCGGGCGCCATGAAGCCGGGGGAGCCGGCTGACTCTCCGGCCGTCCCGTGGCCCGAGGCCGCCGCCTTCGCGACGCCGAAGTCGATGACCTTGGGCCCGGCGGCCGTCACGACGACGTTCGCCGGTTTGAGGTCGCCGTGCACGAGCCCCGTCGCATGGATCGCCGTGAGCGCCCCCGCGAGCGAGGCGCCGATCGCGCCGAGGGCGGCCGGGTCCGGCAGGCCGAGCGCCGCCACCGCCTCCGACAGCGAGGGGCCCACGCAGAACTCGGCCGCGAGCCAGGGCACCGCCGCCTCGGGGTCGGCGTCGAGGACGGCCGCCGTGAAGGGCCCCCGCACGGCCCGCGCCGCCTCGGTCTCCCACCGGTACCGCGCCCTGAACAGCGGCTCGACAGCGAGATCTTCCCGCACGGCCTTGACCACCACGATCTGGCCCGCGGGGGAGCGTGCCAGGTGGGCGGTCCCCGTGCCGCCGTCGCCGAGCTGACTGACGAGGCGGTAATCCGCGAGACGCACCATGGAACGGCATCCTCCTGTACGGCTTCGAACAGCGGTACCGCGGCTCGCCGCCGGCGGCCAGGGAGGCCAGGAGGACCCGGGCCGAGAACCGCCGACGATCATTGCGACGCCTGGCGGGCACCGGGGGGTTCCCGCGAACACTGTTGGTATCTAACATTTCAGTTCATGGCGGCCATCCGACGGGTGCAGCGCACCCTCCTGAAAGACCAGGCCTGTACGGCGATCCGTGACGCCATCGTCGGCGGGGACATCGCGCCGGGCGCGGTCGTACGTGACGCGGATCTCGCCGAACTCCTCGGCCTGTCCCGCGCGCCCGTCCGTGCGGCGTTCTCGCGGCTCGTGGACGAGGGGCTCCTGGAGACCAAACCGCAGAGCCACACCCGGGTGACCCCCCTGGTGGCGGCCGACGTACGGGACGCGGCCGCCGTCGTACGCGCCATGCACGAACTCGCCGTCCGTGCCGCCGTGCCCCGCCTCACCCGGGCCGACACCGACGCGATGCGCGAGGCCAACGGGCGGTTCGCGGCGGCCGTCGCGGCCGGTGACGTGGACGCGGCCCTGCGTGCGGACGACGAGCTGCACGGCGTCCCGGTCCGCGTCTCGGGCAACCGCGCCGCGGCCGGCACCATCGCCCGCTACATGCCGCTCATCCGCCGCCTGGAACGGCGCCGCTTCGGCCAGGGCGCCGCGTGCGGCTCCGCCGAGCCGCACGCCCGCCTCATCGACGCCTGCGCCGCGGGGGACGTGGCGGGCGCGGTACGGATCACGACGGAGATCTGGCGCGTACTGGAGGAGCTGGCCGACGACGAGGCGTAGCCGCCGACCACGACCGAAGCGACTGAACCGACTTCGACCCCGAACCGACCCCGAACCGACCCCGGGAGGTCCCGTGACGATCGATGCGTACGAGCGCTACCCCTTGCTCTTCGGCCCCTCGCCCGTGCACCCGCTGGACCGGCTCACCGCCCACCTCGGCGGGGCCGCGCTCTGGGCCAAGCGGGAGGACTGCAACTCCGGGATCGCGTACGGCGGGAACAAGACCCGCAAGCTGGAGTACCTCGTCGCGGACGCGCTCGCGCAGGGCTGCGACACGCTCGTGTCGATCGGCGGGGTGCAGTCGAACCACACCCGCCAGGTCGCGGCCGTCGCGGCCCGCGCGGGCCTCAAGTGCGTTCTCGTGCAGGAGAGCTGGGTCGAGTGGCCCGACTCCGTCTACGACAAGGTCGGCAACATCCTCATCTCCAGGCTCGCGGGCGCGCAGGTGCGTCTGGTGCGGGCCGGGTTCGGCATCGGCGTGAAGGAGAGCTGGGAGCAGGCCGTGCGCGAGGTGGAGGAGGCGGGCGGCCGCCCGTACGCGATCCCGGCCGGCTGCTCCGAACACCGCCTCGGCGGCCTGGGATTCGCCCAGTGGGCTTACGAACTTGCCGAGCAGGAAGAGGAGTCGGGCGTCTTCTTCGACACCGTCGTCGTCTGCTCGGTCACCGGGTCGACCCAGGCGGGGATGATCGCGGGGTGCGCGGCGCTCGTCGAGTCCGGCGGCCGCCCCCGCCGCATCCTCGGCATCGACGCCTCCGCCGAACCGGACCGCACCCGTGAGCAGATTTTGCGGATCGCCCGGGGCACGGCCCGGCTCATCGGCGTACGGAGGGAGCTGACCGAGGACGACGTCGAGCTCGACGAGCGGTACCACGCGGGTACGTACGGTGTCCCCGACGCGGCCACCCTCGACGCGATGCGACTGGCGGCGCGCACGGAGGGCATGGTGACCGATCCCGTGTACGAGGGGAAGTCGATGGCCGGGATGATCGACCTGGTCGCCCGGGGAGAGATCGGCCCCGACGCGACCGTCCTGTACGCCCACCTCGGCGGCCAGCCCGCCCTGAACGCGTACAGCGCGCTTTTCCAGTGATCTGCGTCGCTGCAAAAAGCCCGTGCCGGAGGGGCTCAGGCGCAGGTGAGCGCAGGTCGCGAGGGGTGCTTCACGGACATCGTCACCGAAGTGTGAGCACGTAGGCGTGGTGTCCGCGGGGGCGCGGGGCGCATACTCATTGAATGACAAGGCCCCCCAGTACGCGCCGCCACCTTCCGGGCAGCCCCTTCAACGTCCCGGCAAAGCCCGCTCCGCCGGTCGAGCAGTTCGCCGTGGGCGACCGCGTTTCCCATGATCAGTACGGCCTCGGCAGGATCATCGGGGTCGAGGGCGACGAAGCCGTGCTCATCGACTTCGCCGGGCAGCAGGGCCGATTCCTGAGCCCGTTCTCCAAGCTGTCCAAGCTCTGACGTATCCGACGCTTCGGGCGCGCCCTGGATTCGGGGGTCGTGTCCACGGTTTCGGAGGCTGACGCCAAGAGGCGGTCGGCAACACGGGATTCCGTGCCGCCGGCCGCCTCTGTCGTGTCCGCCCGTCACCCCTCGTGACGCCCCGGATCCCGGTGGCAACCCGTCGCTCGCATGAGCGAGGGACTGTGCGTGTCGGTGCGCCTGCGCTTCAGGTCGTTCTCAGAGGGCCTGCGCCGCCGGCTTGACCATGCCGCGTACCGTCCGCGACTTCACGAAGTCGCCCATGGCCGTCATGTCCCACTCACCGGAGAACTGGCGGATGAGCTTCGCCATCATCACGCCCGTCTGCGCCTCCGCGTTCGTCAGGTCGAAGCGGACCAGCTCCTCGCCCGTCGCCGCGTCGATGAGCCGGCAGTACGCCTTGGCGACCTCGGTGAACTTCTGGCCCGAGAACGAGTTCACCGTGAACACCAGGCCCGTCACCTCCTGCGGGATCCGGCCCAGGTCGACGACGATGACCTCGTCGTCCCCGCCGCCCTCGCCCGTGAGGTTGTCGCCGGAGTGCTTGATCGCGCCGTTCACGATGGAGAGCTTGCCGAAGTAGCAGCTGTCCACGTGGTTGCGCTGGGGGCCGAAGGCGATGACCGACGCGTCCAGGTCGATGTCCTTGCCGCGGAACGCGGGCTCCCAGCCGAGACCCATCTTGACCTGCGAGAGCAGCGGCTGCCCGCCCTTGACCAGGGACACTGTCTGGTTCTTCTGGAGGCTGACGCGGCCCTTGTCCAGATTGATCTTCCCGGCACCCGGGGTGGGGGCGGCGGGTGCGGCTGCCGGGGCGGGCGGCGCCACACGCGGGTCGACCGGGGGAGTGGTCGGCGCGGGCATGGCCTGCACGGGCTGTGTGGGCTGTACAGGCGCGGGGGCCGGTGCCGGGGCGGCGGGCTCCTCGACGCTCACGCCGAAGTCCGTGGCGATGCCCGCCAGACCGTTCGCATAGCCCTGGCCCACCGCGCGGGCCTTCCACGCGCCGTTGCGGAGGTAGATCTCGACGACCACCAGGGCCGTCTCGGCGCCGAGCTGCGGCGGCGTGAACGTGGCCAGCACGGAGCCGTCGTCGGCGCCCCTGATCGTGGCCGTGGGCTCGATGCCCTGGAAGGTCTGGTCCGCCGCGTCCGGGCTCGCGGTGACGACGATCTTCTCGATGCCCGGCGGCACGGCGGCCGTGTCCACCACGATCGCGTCCGGTGCCGTGCCGCCGCCCGAGCGGTAGGTCACGCCCGGGCCCGAGGGCTGGTTGTAGAAGATGAAGTCGTCGTCGGAACGCACCTTGCCGTCGGCGGTGAGCAGCAGGCCCGAGACGTCGAGCCGCACCGGGGCGGCGACGTCCACCGCCACGCGGGCGGTGGACAGCGGGATGTTCGAGCCGGGGGTCATAGCGGTCATGCCGGGGTAACGAGCGATACGGCTTTGCCGTTCCCTTACCTGCCGACGACTTCGCACCGATGGCTCACGGCACCACCACGATCTTGCGCCCGACCCCTGACGCGAACTGGTCGAGCGCCTGCGGATACGCGTCGAGCGGCAGCCGGTCGCTGATGAACACGTCCGGGTCGAGGACACCGCCCGCGAACAGCTCGGCGGCCCGCTCGTAGCTGTGCAGGACGGCCATCGAGCCGGTGATGGTGATCTCCTGGTTGTAGATCCGGTACGGGTCGATGGACACGCGCGTCGCGTAGTCCGCGACGCCGAACTGGAGGAACGTCCCCGCCTTCGCGACCCGCTCCAGACCGTCCTGGATGGCGCCCGCGTTGCCCGTGGCGTCGATGACGACGTCCCAGCCCTGCGGCCGGTCCAGCTCGTCCGCGTTCGCCCCGGACCCCGAGACGCCCAGCTTGCGGGCGGTGGTGAGCCGGTCCGCGTTGAGGTCCACGATGTCGACGCTCGCGGCGCCGGTCCGCTTGGCGAGCTCCAGCATCATCAGGCCCATCGTCCCGGAGCCGTAGATCAGCACATGGGAGCCGAGGCGCGAGTTCAGTACGTCGTAGCCGCGCACGGCGCACGACAGGGGCTCGATGAGGGCCGCGTCCTGCGTGCGGACGTGCTCCGGGAGGCGTACGCAGTTGGCGACGGGCGCGACGGCGTACTGGGCCGCGCCGCCGGCGGTGGTGACGCCGATCGCGGCCCACCGCTCGCAGAGGTTGTTGTGGCCCGAGCGGCAGTAGCGGCACTCGTGGCAGTACAGGGAAGGGTCGACGGCGACGCGGTCGCCGACCGACAGCTCGCGCACGTCACGCCCGAGGCCGACGACCACGCCCGCGAACTCATGGCCGGGGACCACCGGCAGGGTCGGCGCGAACTCGCCCTGGAGGATGTGCAGATCGGTGCCGCACAGCCCGCACGCCGCGACCTCCACGACGACGTCACGTGGTCCTGGTGTGGGGTCGGGGACCTCGGTGACCACTGCCTTGCCGACGGACTCGATGACGGCGGCCTTCATTTCACAGCTCCCAACGACAGGCCCTGGACCAGTTTGTCCTGGGCGGCGAATCCCGCGGCGAGTACCGGCAGGGAGACAACGAGGGACGCGGCACACACCTTCGCCAGGAACAGGCCCTGGCTCGTGATGAAGCCGGTCAGGAAGACGGGCGCGGTCTGGGCGACGACGCCGCTGAGCACGCGCGCGAAGAGGAGTTCGTTCCAGCTGAAGATGAAGCAGATCAGCGCGGTCGCGGCGATGCCCGGCATGGCGATGGGGGCTACCACGCGCGCGAGGAGGGTCGGCAGGCGCGCCCCGTCGATCCGCGCGGCCTCGATGACCGCGATCGGCACCTCGGCGAGGAACGACTGCATCATCCACACCGCGATCGGCAGGTTCATCGACGTGTAGAGGATGACCAGGAGCCAGATGTTGTCGAGCATCCCGGCGTTCTTGGCGAACAGGTAGATCGGCAGGAGGCCCGCCACGACGGGGAGCATCTTCGTCGACAGGAAGAAGAACAGGACGTCGGTCCACTTCTTCACGGGCCGGATCGACAGTGCGTACGCGGCCGGCAGGGCCAGGACCAGGACGAACAGGGTCGAGGCGAGCGATGCCACCGTCGAGTTGACGAGCGCGGGCCACGGGCTCGGGCCGCCCGCCGTGCCGAAGAAGTCGCGGTAGCCGTCGAGGGTGAGGGAGGCCGCGAACGAGGGCGGGTTGGTGGCGGCGTTCTCCTCCGAGTGGAAGGACGTCAGCACCATCCAGGCGATGGGCAGGAAGAACAGGATGCCGGCGAGCCAGGCGACGAGCCCGAGCCCTTTGACACGCGGTGGACGGAGATTCATGCGCGGGACGCCTCCTCACGGAACAGCGACGACACCACGCGCAGCGCGAACGTCGCGATGATGATCGAACCGATGACGACCAGGACGCCGGCGGCCGACGCGAGGCCGTTCTCGTGGGCCTGGTAGAAGCTCTGGTAGACGGTGTACGGCAGGTTGGCGGTGCCGAGGCCGCCCGAGGTGATCGTGAAGACGGCGTCGAAGTTCTGCACGATGTACACCGAGCCGAGCAGGGCGCCCAGCTCGAGGTAGCGGCGCAGGTGGGGCAGCGTCAGATACCGGAAGACCTGCCAGTTGCCGGCGCCGTCCATGCGGGCCGCCTCGATGAGTTCGGGGGAGCGCGACTGGAGGCCCGCGAGCAGGATCAGCATCATGAACGGCGTCCACTGCCACACCAGGGCCGTCTCGACGGCGAGCAGCGGGGTGTTGGAGATCCAGTCGGGCTGGGGGCCGCCGACGTAGTGCAGCAGGCCGTTGAGGAGCCCGTACTCGGGGTTGTACAGGACGTGCTTCCACAGCAGCGCGGCGGCGACGGGGACCAGCAGGAACGGCGCGATGAGGAGCGTGCGCACCAGGCCCCGGCCGCGGAACTTCCGGTCGAGGAGCAGCGCGAGGCCGAGTCCGACGACCAGGCTCACGATGACGACCGTCGCGGTCAGCAGGATCGTCGTCAGGACGGACTTGCGCAGGTCCGCATCGGTGAGCACGTCGCTGTAATTGGCGAACCAGGCGAAGTGGCGGGCGTCCGGATACAGGGCGTTCCAGTCGAAGAACGAGATCACCAGCGTCGCCACGAAGGGCAGCTGGGTCACCACGATCATGAACACGAGGGCGGGCAGGAGCGGGGCCCTGGTGGCCCAGGCGCGCAGCCGGCCGGGGGTCTTGGCGGTGCCCACGCGCGCGTGGGCGACGGGAACGGTCGTGGTCGCGGTCATCGTCCCTCGTACTCCTTCGCGATCTCGTCGGCGAGCTTCTGGGACTTCCTCAGGGCCGTGTCGACCGACTGGCGCCCGGCGATGGCCGCGCTGATCTCCTGCGAGACCTTGGTGCCGAGATCGGTGAACTCGGGGATGCCGACGAACTGGATGCCGGGCGCGGGCCGCGGCTGGACGCCCGGGTCACGGGGGCGGGCCCCCTCGATGGCCGCGCGCATGACGTCCTGGAAGGCGCCGGCCTCCTTGCGGTACTCGGGGTTGGCGTAGGTCGAGGCGCGCTTGCCGGCCGGCACGTTCGACCAGCCGATCTCCTTGCCGACCAGGTTCTCGTAGCCCTTGCCGGACGCCCAGGAGACGAACTTCCACGCCTTGTCGGGGTTGCGCGAGGCGTTCTGCACGCCCCAGGCCCAGGTGTAGAGCCAGCCCGAGTTCTCGGTCTTCTCGACCGGCGCGGGTACGTAGCCGATCTTGCCCTTGACCGGGGACTTCGCGGCTTCGAGCGAACCGGCCGCGGCCGTGGCGTCGTACCACATGGCGGTCTTGCCCTGGGTGAGGTTGTTGAGGCACTCCGCGTAGCCGGACTGGGCCGCTCCGGACTCGCCGTGCTTGCGGAGGAGGTCGACGTAGAAGCGGGTCGCCTTCTCGAATCCGGGCGAGGTGAGCTGCGCCTTCCAGTTCTTGTCGAACCAGGTGCCGCCGAAGGTGTTCACCACCGTCGTCAGCGGTGCCATGAGCTCGCCCCAGCCGGGCAGACCGCGCAGGCAGATGCCCTTCATCCCGGGCTCGGCGCCGTCCGCCTTCGCGGCGAGGTCGGCGACCTGCTGCCAGGTGGGGTGCGCGGGCATGCGCAGCCCCTTCTTCGTGAAGACGTCCTTGCGGTACATGAGGAAGGACGACTCGCCGTAGAACGGCTGGCCGTAGAGCTTGCCGTCGTCCCCGGTGAGCGACTCGCGCATCGGCTTCAGGATGTCCCGCTCGTCGTACGCGGTGTCCTTGCTCGCGTACGAACCCAGCTCGTGCAGCCAGCCGTTGCGGGCGTAGATCGGGATCTCGTAGTTGCTCAGCGTCGCGACGTCGTACTGGCCCGCCTGGTTGGCGAAGTCCTGGCTGATCTTGTCGCGGACGTCGTTCTCCGGCAGGACGGTGAAGTTGACCTTGATGCCGGTCTTCTTGGTGAAGTGCGCGGCGGTCAGCTTCTGCAGCTCGGTCATCTGCGGGTTGTTCACCATCAGGACGTTGATGGAGTCACCGCCCGAGCCGGTCCCGCCGGCACCGGCCCAGCAGCCGGAGAGCAGCGGGGTGAGCAGCGTCCCTGCGGCGACCGCGGCGCACAGCGCGCGCGGCCTCCGTCGGCTCTGGGTTCGCATGAATGCTCCTGAACGTATGAGGCAAATGGGGAGGAAAGGGGTACGCCGGGGTGTGCGGAACCCGTCGGAGTACGCAGGCAGGGGGTGTCAGACGCGGATGACCTGGGGCCCCTGCAACGCATAGCGGTGAGCCTCGGACGCGGGCAGCTGCAGGCTGGTCACGATCGCCTCCATCGAGGAGACGGTCGCGAACCGGCAGAAGCTGACCGCGCCGAACTTGGTGTGCACGCCCGCGAACACGGTGCGCCTCGACGCCCGCACGGCCTGCGCCTTGACCTCGCTGACCGCGGGGTCGGGCGTGGTCAGACCGTGCTCACGCGAGATGCCGTTGGCGCCGATGTACGCCAGGTCGATCACGAACCCGGCGAGCATCTTCGTCGTCCAGTGGTCGACCGTGGCGAGGGTGCCGGACCGCACCCTGCCGCCGAGCAGCAGCACCGTCGTGTTGTCCGCCTCCGCCAGCGCCCCCGCGGTGGCCAGCGACGCGGTGACCACGGTGAGCGGCCGGTCCCGCGGCAGGGCCTCGGCGATGAGCTGGGGCGTGAACCCCTCGTCGACGAAGACGGTCTCCGCGTCCCCGAGCAGCTCCGCCGCCGCGGCGGCGATCCGGCGCTTCTCCGGGACGTGCATGGTGGTGCGGAAGGCGAGCGTCGTCTCGAACCCGGCGCTCTCCACGGGATAGGCGCCGCCGTGCGTGCGCCGCACCAGCCCGTGGTCCTCCAGAGCCCGCAGGTCGCGCCGTACGGTCTCCTTCGCGACGCCCAGTTCGGCCGCGAGCACGGTGACGTCGACGGAGCCCGTGCGGCGTGCGGCGCGCACGATCTCCCGCTGGCGTTCCTCCGCGCTCATGCTGTGCACCTCTCTGTGCGGGGCCTTACTCATGCGGTCCGGGCTGTGCGGCCCGGGTTTGTGCGGTCCGGGTTGTGCGGCTCTGCCCGGTGTCCGGTTCCGCCGCCCGTTCGGACCCTGCGATGACTCTGGGAAATTTGTACAGCGGGCCCGCGGCCGTGACCAGGTTCGTTACCGGTCCGATGCTGCCCGTCTGTGCCCGTTCGCGCCGGCGTGTGCCCGTCGCGGACCTGGGGCGGCACGCGTAAGCGGGCACGGCGATGTCCGTTCGGGGGACAGCCGCCGCCCGTTCGCTGCCCGCCTGCCGCGTTCGCTTTGCGTCAAGGAGTGCCGAGAAGGCGTCAACAGTGCGTCATCGGCGGGGCGGGGGAGGGGCCGGACGGGCATACCGTCACTGCCGGAGCGGCCTTTCGCCAGCACGCTCCGGCAGTCAGCACTCTCCCGTCACCACTCAGGAGCAGCCGTGAACGACCGCATCGAAGCCGACGACGCCGAGCCCTGCGAACCCACCCCGGCCGGACCCCTGTTCGTCCCCGTCCGGCCGGGACCCGGGACCTGCGCGACCCGCCTCTTCCGCACCGCGCTCGGCGGCCGCACCGCCGTCGGATTCACCAGCGAGCGCCTCCTCGTCGACGTGCTCGGCCCCCAGCAGCCGTGGATCAGGCTCGCCGAACCCGCCCTGCGGGCCCTCACCGGACCCGTGGGCGTCACCGAGCTCACCGTCGACCCGCACCCGGCGGCCGCGACCGCCGGCCGCCGCGGCTGAGGGGGCCGGTCCACATGGCCGTCACGACCGTCGCCACCGCCCTCCCCGCCCAGTCGCCGGACGATCTCTCCGTCTGGCCCGCCACCACCGTCCGGGGCCCGCACGGCGACCCGACCGTCTCCGGGGTCGAACTGCGCGACGTGGCCGAGCAGTTCGGCACCCCCGTCCACGTACTCGACGAGACGGACGTGCGCGAACGCTGCCGCGCCTACCGCAGCGCCTTCCCCGGCGCCGACGTCCTCTACGCGGCCAAGGCCTTCCTGTGCCGCGCGATGGTCCACTGGGTCCACGAGGAGGGCCTCGGGCTCGACGTGTGCTCGGCGGGCGAGCTGGAGCTCGCCGTCGTCGCCGGCCTGCCGCCCGAGCGGATCGTCTTCCACGGCAACGCCAAGAGCCCCGACGACCTGAGCGCGGCCCTGCGGCACGGCGTGGGCCGCATCGTCGTCGACTCGACCTCCGAGATCGCCCGCCTCGCCGCGTACGTCCCCCAGGGCACCCGGCAGCGCGTCATGGCGCGCGTCGTGCCGGGCGTCGCCGCGGGCGGGCACGCCGCGATCCGCGACGGGACGGACGGCCGGAAGTCCGGCCTGTCCATCGCCGACGGCTCCGCCATGCACGCCGTGACACGCCTCGTCGAGCAGCCGGGGCTCGAACTGACCGGACTGCACTGCGACATCGGGTCGCAGATCGACACCGTGAAGCCGTACGTCGTCGCCGTGCGCCACCTCGTCGGCCTGATGGCCCGGATCCGGGACCGGCACGGGATCACGCTGCCCGAACTCGACATCGGCGGCGGCCACGCGGTCGCCCACCGGCCCGGCGAGCACCCGCTGGACGTGCCGGAGCTGGCCCGCCGCGTGCGCCGCGAACTCGCCGACGCGTGCGCGCAGTCGGACCTTCCTGTGCCGCGTCTCGCCGTCGAGCCCGGCCGGGCCGTCGTCGCCCGCGCGGGTGTCGCCCTGTACCGGGTGCTCGCCGTGAAGCGCACCGGCGCCCGCGTCTTCGTCGCCGTCGACGGCGGCATGAGCGACAACCCGAGGCCCGCGCTGTACGGCGTCCGTTGCGCACCCCGCCTGGTCGGTAGGCGCTCCACGGCGGCCACGCGCCCGGTGACGGTCGTCGGCCGGCACTGCGAGGCGGGCGACGTGCTCGCCGCGGACGTGCCCCTGCCGGACGACGTACGGCCCGGGGACCTCCTCGCCGTGCCCGTGGCGGGCGCCTACCACCTGTCGATGGCGTCCGGGTACGACCTGGTGGGACGGCCGCCCGTCGTCGCCGTGGCGGACGGGCGAGCCAGGCTCCTGGTGCGTCGCGAGTCGGCGGAGGACCTCAGGAGCCGCGACACAGGGCTGTGAACTGCCGCCTCAGTACGGCCAGATGGGCGGGTCCGTCACGAACTGCCCGCCCATCCGGGTGTGGTCGGGGTTGGCCGGGTCCAGCTCGCCGAACTCGGCGATCAGCTTCTCGGCGAACTGCTCCGAGTCGTCCTGCGGCTCGTAACCGAGCGCCCGCGCCGGGGAGAGGTCCCACCACACGCGCGTGTTGTCGGACGAGCCGTAGACGACCGTGTGCCCGACGCCCTCGGCCCTGATCGCCGCGTCGAAGAGCCTCGCGCCGTCGCCCGGACTCAGCCACACCGACAGCATCCGTACGTTCGTCGGCTCCATGAAGCACGAGCCGATGCGCACGGACACGGTCTCCTGGCCGAACTTGTCCCAGTAGAACTGCGCGAGGTCCTCGCCGAACGACTTGGACAGGCCGTAGTAGGTGTCGGGGCGGCGGGGCGTGTCGAGGGGCACGCGCGGTTCGCCGTCCGCGGGGCGGGGCGTGTAGCCGATCGCGTGGTTCGACGAGGCGAACACGATGCGGCGCACGCCTTCCTCACGGGCGGCCTCGTAGAGGTTGTAGAGCCCTTCGATGTTCGCCTTGAGGATCTTGTCGAAGGTGGACTCCAGGGAGATGCCCGCGAGATGGATGACCGCGTCGACGCCGCGCACGGCCTCGCGCAGGGCGTCCCGGTTCGCGAGGTCGGCCGTGATCGCGTCCGGCTCGCCCTCGATCGGGCGGGCGTCGAGGAGGCGCAGCTCGTAGCCGTAGGCCGGGAGCAGTCCGCGCATCAGGGTGCCGAGGCCGCCGGCGGCTCCGGTGAGCAGGACGGTGCGGGGAGCGGGCATGCGGGAGTCTCCTCGATGGTCAGCCACGTGGCCGTATTCATGCACGGCATTCACAACCATGGACACGCTAAAGATTGCCTCCGGGGGTAGTCAAGGCCCCCGCGGAGGCTCGAAATCCGTTGCCAGGATGCGAGTTAGCGTGCTTGACCCGCGCCCCGGGGGCGGATTAGCGTGAGTGTGTTCAGAAATATAGACGCAAATCAGAACCGTGCACGCTCAGGGAGAGCCCGTGACGTCAGCCCCTCTCGCCGCTCGACTCAGCATCCCCAGCGGGCCGCTGTTCTTCCCGGTCACCGCCTTCGGCCCCGACGGCACCCTCGACCTCGACACCTTCCGCACCCATGTGCGCCAGGGCGTCGAGGCCGGTGCCGCCGCCGTCTTCGCGTGCTGCGGAACGGGTGAGTTCCACGCCCTGACCCCCGAGGAGTTCCAGGCGTGCGTGGCCGCGGCCGTCGAGGAGACCGGGGGACGGGTGCCGGTCGTCGCGGGCGCCGGGTACGGCACGGCCCTCGCCGTGCACTACGCGCGCCTCGCCGAGGAAGCCGGCGCCGACGGGCTCCTCGCGATGCCGCCCTACCTCGTGGTCGCCGGCCAGGAGGGCCTGCTGCGCCACTACTCGGAGCTGGCCGACGCGACCTCGCTGGAGGTCATCGTCTACCAGCGCGACAACGCGGTGTTCACGCCCGCGACCGCCGTCGCCCTCGCCCGCCACCCCAAGATCCTCGGCCTCAAGGACGGCCTCGGCGACCTCGACCTGCTCCAGCGCACCATCAGCGCCGTACGCGCCGAGGGACTCACCGACTTCCTCTACTTCAACGGCCTGCCCACCGCCGAACTCACCGGCCTCGCCTACCGCGGCATCGGCGTCGGCCTGTACTCCTCCGCCGTCTTCTGCTTCGCACCCGACATCGCCCTCGCCTTCCACACGGCCCTGCGCACCGGCGACGACACCACGGCCAACCGCCTCCTCGACGGCTTCTACCGGCCGCTCGTCGAACTCCGCAACGAAGGCCGCGGCTACGCCGTCTCCCTCGTCAAGGCCGGGGTCCGGCTCACCGGCCTCGACGTCGGCGAGGTGCGCCCGCCCCTGCACGAGCCCACCGACGACCACGTCAAGCGGCTCGCCGGCATCGTCGAGCGCGGCCGCGCGCTCCTGGCGGAGACGGGGGACCAGAAGTGAGGGCGTCCGCTTTCGTCTACCCCTGGGACGTCAACGGCGACCCCGAAGCCGCCGGCCGCATCGCCGGCCTCGGCGTCCAGCAGGCCACCCTGGCCTCCGCCTACCACTCCACCCGCGCCCTGACGCCCCGTCACCCGCACCACCGCGTCGTCACGGCCGAACACGCCGCGGTCCTCTACGCGCCGGGCGACCGCTGGCAGGGCCGGGACCTGCGGCCGTACGAGGCGGGGGACTGGGCACCCGGGGACGCCTTCGGGCAGGCCGCCGAGGCGCTCGCGGGCGCCGGGCTCGACGTCCACACCTGGGTCGTCCTCGCCCACAACTCCCGCCTGGGCGCGGAACACCCGGACACCTCCGTCGTCAACGCCTACGGCGACCGCTACCCGTGGGCCCCCTGCATCGCACAGCCCGCCACGCGCGCGTACCTCGTCGACCTGGCGGCGGAGGCGGCCGTGCGGCCCGGCGCGCAGGGCACCGAACTCGAATCCCTCGGCTGGTACGGGCTCGGGCATCTGCACGCCCACGACAAGACCGCGGGCGTCGGCCTCGGCGACGCGGGCCAGTACCTGATGTCGCTCTGCTTCTGCCCCTCGTGCCGCGCCGGATACGGCCGGCACGGCCTGGACGCCGCGGAGCTGGCGGGCGACGTCCGGCGGGCGCTGGAACCCCTGTGGCGCGGGGACGGTACGCAGGACGGCGGCTGGGATGCGGTAGAGAAACTGCTCGGGGTGCGCGCGGCGGCGGGCACGCGCGCGTGGCGCGACGGTGTCGCCCGCACCCTCCAGGAGGACGCCGTCGCCGCGGTTCGCGCGCAGGCCCCGGACGGCTTCCGTATCCTGCTGCACGCCGACCCGGCGTCGTACCACTGCGGGGCGAACGCGGGCGTGGACCCGGCGCACATCCTCGCGGTCGCGGACGGCGTGGTCGTGCCGTGCACCGGCGGCCCCGGACTCTTGGCCCCCTTTGCCGCTCAGGGCAGGGGAGTCGTGGCCGCCAACCTCACCGTGGTCGCCGGGATGGGCGGCAGCCCCGGCACACTCGCCGCCGACGCCCGGCGCGCCGCCGGACTCGGCGCCACCGAACTGCGGCTCTATCACGCCGGGTTGGCTTCGGACAGCGATCTGGAACTGATCGCGGAGGGCCTGTCGGACCTGGCCTGAAAACGGTTACCATCCGCGCACCACGATCGACGCTTCCTACGGAGGGGACACGAGGTGCGCGTGCGTAACAAGGGGTGGAGCCAGGGCCGCAGACAGGCTCGCGGTCAGGTGCGTAGCCAGGGGGCGGCCGCCCTGCTGTGCGCGGGGATGATGGCGGGCGCGGCGGTGCTCGGCGGGACGGTGCCCGCGGCGGCGGCGCACGGGGACGTGGCCGGCGCCGCCGCCCAACAGGAGGACATCCAGGCGCAGCTGGCGGCCATCCCTGGAATGTCGGTCGTCTCGGTGACCGATAAGGAGGGCTACCCCTTCTACACGCTCACCTACGCGCAGCCGGTGGACCACAGCAACCCCAAGGCCGGCACGTTCACGCAGCGCCTCACGCTCTGGCACAAGGCGGCCGCCAAGCCCACCGTCTTCTACACCGGGGGCTACACCCTCTCCTCCAGCACCCGCGAGATCACCAAGCTGCTCGACGCCAACCAGGTCTCCATCGAGCACCGCTACTTCGCCGAGTCCCGCCCCAAGGGCGCGGCGGGCGACGACTGGTCCAAGCTCACGGTCTGGCAGGAATCCAGTGACGAGCACCGCGTCACGCAGGCCCTGCGCACCATCGAGAAGGGCAAGTGGCTCGGCACGGGAGGCAGCAAGGGCGGCATGACCGCCACGTACCACGAGCGCTTCTACCCGAAGGACCTCGACGCCGTCGTCGCGTTCGTCGCCCCGAACGACGCGAACAACAAGGACGACAGCGGCTACGAGGGCTTCTTCAGGACCGTCGGCACGCCCGAGTGCCGCGCCGCCCTGAACGCCGTACAGCGCGAGATGCTGGTGCGCCGCGACGCCCTCGTCCCGAAGTTCGAGGCCGACGCGGCGGCGGCCGGTGACACCTTCGAGGAGACCCTCGGAACCACCGACAGGGCCTACGAGTTCGCCGTGCTCGACCAGGTCTGGAACTTCTGGCAGAGCGGCACGATCGACGACTGCCCGACCGTGCCCGACGCCAGGAAGGCCACCGACGACGAGCTCTACACCTGGTCGAAGGGGCACGGCTTCAGCGTCTACCAGGACGAGACCCTCGGCACGAACGGCACCGGGCCCTACTACCGGCAGGCCGCCACCCAACTCGGCTGGGCCGACCTCAAGTTCAAGCACCTCAAGGACGTCCGCCACTACCCGGACATCTACCAGCCCAACTCGGTCCTGCCCGCCGCGATGCGCGGCACCTACGACGGCTCGGCGATCTCCGGCGTCGACAAGTGGGTCAAGACGCGCGGCGAGCGGATGATGTTCGTGTACGGGCAGAACGACCCGTGGAGCGCCGAGAAGTTCACCCCGAGCAGGCACGACTCGTACCGCTACGTGGTGCCCGGCTCCAACCACGGCGCGTCCATCGCCAAGCTGCCCGCGGACGAACAGGCCAAGGCCGTCGCCACCGTCAAGCGCTGGGCCGGCGTGCAGTAGCGCACGCGAGCGCGAGTCCGGCCGCGCCGAGCAGCGGCAGCAGGACGCGGTGGTCCACGACCGCGACGAGGCCCGCGCCCATCGCCAGGGCCACCGCGTTCGGCGCGAACATCAGCGTGTTCGCGGTCGCCACGGTGCGGCCGACGAGGGCGTCCGGGGTCTCGCGCTGGACCGCGGTGAGCGCCGCGATCAGGACGCAGGGCAGGCCCATGCCGATCGCGGCGCTGCACCCGAGCGCCACCGCGTCGTACGGCAGCGCGCGCAGGCCCGTGCCCGCCGCGAACAAGGCGATGCCCGCCGCCGCGAACCGGCGTTCGCCGACCCGCCGCAGGAGCCGTCCCGCGACGAGCCCGGCCACGACCGACCCGGCGCCCTGCACCGCGTACAGGACGTCCGCGTACGAGGGGGAGCGGCCGAGGCCGCCGTCGACGACCGCGTAGAGCGTGGCGCCGTTCAGGCCCGCCAGGAGCATGGTGGCCGCGGCGGCCAGGACGAGGGGGGCGCAGCCGCTCCTGCCGCCACAGCGCGCGTACGCCCTCCGCGGTGCGGGCCCACACGCCCGCGGCGGGGCGGGCCGGCGCGGGCTCCCGTACCCGGAGCCGCGCGTACAGCCCGGCCTCCGCGGCGAAGGACGCGGCGTCGAGGAGGGTCACGCCCCCGCCTCCGTACACCGCGAAGAGGCCCGCGCCCGCGTGCGGGGCGACGAGTTTCATGCCCTCGTCGGCCGTCATCCGCAGCCCGTTGAAGTCACCGAGCGCGTCCCTGCCGACGACGGCCGGGACGAGGGCGGCCTCGGCCGCGTCGGTGACGACGCCGCATGCCCCGTACACCACGAGGACCGCGAACAGGATCCACAGCCGGCCCGCCGAGCCGACGGCGAGCAGGGACAGGAGAAGCAGTCCGAGGCCCAGGTTCGCGCCGACGAGGAGGGGCCGTCGCCGGGTGCGGTCGACGACCGTGCCGAGCAGGGGACCGGCGAGCGTGGGCGCCCACAGCGCGAAGGCGCACAGCGCGGCGAGGCTGTCCGAGCCGGTCAGATCCTTCACCCAGATCCCGGAGGCCGGCCACAAGGCGGACGTCCCGAACCCGGAGACGACGATGCCGGTCAGGAGCATCCGAGAGCCGCCCCGTGTGGCGGTAGGAGTGGACGTCATGCCAGGTCATCGTGGTGCTAGGGCCCCCGGCGGTGGATCGGGAGGATGCCCTGCACGGGTGCGGCATATGGGTGCGGCGATGATTTTCGGGCGGCGCCGGGGTCTACAGATGAGTACGCAATGCGAGTCCTGACATTGCGAGTCCCGAAACAAGGAGCCGGCATGACCGACGCGACCGACCGGACGGCGCAGCAGATGGTGGACTTCGGCCCGCAGACACGGATCGTGGCGCGCCTCGCGGACGGAGTGCGCGAGGACCAGCTGGGTCTGGCCACCCCGTGTCCGGAGTACGCGGTGCGCAACCTGCTCGGGCACATCCTCGGACTGACCGTCGCCTTCGGCGACGCAGGACGCAAGAACCTGGGACCGGCGACGGACACGAGCCCCACGGCGTACCTGCCCGACATCACGGACGGCTGGCGCGACGCGCTGGCCAAGGCGCTCGACGAACTCGCGGAGACCTGGCGCGACCCGGAGGCCTGGCAGGGGATGACCCGGGCCGGCGGGGTCGACCTGCCCGGTGCGGTCGCGGCGCTCGTGGCCCTGGACGAACTCGTCGTGCACTCCTGGGACCTGGCGAAGGCCACGGGTCAGGAGTACGCACCTGACGAGGCGGCGCTGCAAGGTGCCCACGCCTTCCTGCTCCAATCCGCCGAGGGCCCCCGCCGCGCCATCTTCGGCCCGGTGGTCCAGGTGGACGACGCGGCGACTTTGCTCGACCGGGTGGTGGGCCTGAGCGGCCGCGACCCGGGGTGGAAGCCGGCCGCCTGACGTCGGGGGATCACATATCGATCGGGTAAAGCGCCTCGCGTCGGTGCGTGTGACGCGCGTAGAAACCTGTCATGCATAAGACCACACGCATCTCCGCCGCCGTCGCGGCCTCCGTGGCTCTCGCGGGTGCCGCCCTCTACGGGACAGGGGTCGCCGGCGCCGGACCGGCCCCGCAGCACGCCACCGCCGAGCCCGAGAACATCGGGCAGCTCGTGAAGGAGATCGACTCCTACTACGGCGCTTCCCTCGACGCGGACGGTGTCTACCAGGCCTCTCCGTCCAGTCAGTACGCCCAGGACCTCGCGCGCATCGAGGCCGGGGCCAGGAAGCAGATCGCCAAGGCCGCCGCCCGGCACCATCACAAGGGCGACAGGCCCGCCGTCGTCTTCGACATCGACGACACCCTTCTCCTCAGCCTCGACTACGAGAAGAAGACCAACTACGTCTACAACGACGCCACTTGGAAGGAGTACGTCGCCAAGGCGGACCGGCCCGCCGTGTTCGGGACGCCCGGACTCATCGCGTACGCGCAGTCCAAGGGCGTCGAGGTCTTCTACAACTCCGGGCTGAGCGAGGCGCAGCGCGCAGCCGCCGTCGAGAACCTCGAGAAGGTCGGCATCGACGTCAACCTCGACGCCGGCCACGTGTTCCTGAAGGACAAGGCCAACCCGCCCGCGTACCTGAGCGGTTGCGCCACCGCGAGCGCCTGGAACTGCACGACCGTGCAGTACAAGTCCGGCACCCGCAAGCACATCGAGTCGCTCGGCTACGACATCGTCGGCAACTTCGGCGACCAGCACTCCGACCTCGAGGGCGGCTACGCCGACAAGACGTACAAGTTCCCGAACCCGACGTACTACGTGAGCTAAGGGCTGTCCCGAAACCCCTGGTGGATCGGCCCGCGGCGTCAGATGCGGTGCCTCGCAAGGCGAAAGGGAGCCCGCATACTGGATGTATTCGGGCGTTCCGGCAACGCGGCGAGGTGCCGTAGCTGACGCCGCGCGCCCGCCAGGAGTTTCGGGACAGCCCCTAGGGCCTCAGCTGCCGGCTGCCGGTGCGCGCCGCGGCGTTCCTGCGGGCCGCGGCGGCTACGCGGTCGGGACCCGGTGCCAGAAGGTGTCCACGATGTCGTCGAGATAGCGCTGGCCCGCCTCGCCCGAGGCGACCGAACCGCCCGCCCGGCTCAGCGTCGCCGTCATCAGGGTCTGGTACTCCTGGTGCATTTCGCGCAACGCGCCGTCGAGGTCACGGCGTTCCATCGAGAGCAGCTTGGCGATCCCGCGGATGTGTGCCTGCCAGCGGGTGCTGACGGCGTCCCGCAGCAGCTGCGCCAGGTCGTCCTCGCGGCCCGTGATGGCGATCAGGTCCCGTGGGGCCAGGGAGAGTACAGAGGCCAGTGCCGCGGACTGGCGGCTGTTGCCACCCCACTGACCGGTCGCCTCCATCTGCTGGTACGCGCCGACGTCGAGGCCGACGCCGCGGGCCACGTCCTCGACGGCCAGGCCGCGGGCCAGACGATGCTCCCGCAAGGTCCGCGGGGCGCCGATCAGCTGGTTGGGCGCGCACCACAACGCACCGGCCAACGCGGTGAGTTCGGTCGAAGTGGGCAGCGCGGTGCCGCGCTCCCAGGCGGTGATGTGGTCCGCGGTGACGTGACTCATTCCGTACGACGCGCGCATGCCGTACGCCACGTGACCGGGAGCCATCCCGAGGCTCTCCCGCATGGTGCGTGCGGCTCGGGCGTTGAAGGGGGGTGTCGGATCCGCTGTCGGGTGACGATGCACCAGCACAGAGTAAGGACTGTTCCGGTGGCCGGTTTTCGACTGTTCCGCTGCAATCAGGACTTAGGCGGACAGTGGAAGCGGGATTTCGTAGGAACCGACAGGGCGCGGAGGCGGATCGGGGGACCTCGGGGAGATCTGTTGGCGGAATGTGATGCTCCGTTATCGGCAAATAGCCGGAACAAGTGCCCATTGGAAGGGAATTCGGTTCCCGTAAGCGCGCGTATGATCCGGTCTCGCCCGTGTGGGTGTTCGTCCATGGCTCACACGGTGCGGTGATGGGTGAAACCCACGAGCGAATTGTCCCTGGTGTGCGGTACGGCACGCCGGGATCCCTGGATCTCTGGATCCTCAGATCGCTGTAGAGCCTGGAGAAGTCATGCAGACCAGCGCGACCGGCCCGGTGAATTCCGCCACCGCGCCCCCCGCGGGATCGGGCAGTGCCGTCAACCGCTACTTCCGTATATCGGAGCGCGGTTCGACGTTCGGCAGGGAGATACGCGGCGGATTCGCCACGTTCTTCACGATGGCGTACATCCTCGTCCTCAATCCGATCATCCTCGGCAGCACCAAGGACAAGTTCGGCGATCAGCTCGATCCGGTCCAACTCGTCACCGCCACGGCCCTGGTGGCCGCGGTGATGACCGTGATCATGGGCGTCGGCGGCAATCTGCCGCTCGCGCTCGCGGCGGGCCTCGGGCTCAACGCCGTCGTCGCCTTCCAGCTCGCGCCCCAGATGTCCTGGGACGACGCGATGGGGCTCATCGTGCTCGAGGGCCTGCTGATCTGCGTCCTGGTCCTGACGGGCCTGCGCGAAGCGGTCATGCACGCCATTCCGCAGCCGCTCAAGCAGGCCATCAGTGTCGGCATCGGCCTGTTCATCGCCTTCATCGGCTTCGTCGACTCCGGTTTCGTCACCCGCATTCCGGACGTCGCGAACACCACCGTGCCGGTACAGCTCGGCACCGGCACCCTGACCGGCTGGCCCATGCTGGTGTTCTGCGCCGGGGTGCTCCTGACGATCGTGCTGCTCGCCCGCAAGGTGAAGGGCGCCATCCTCATCAGCATCGTGGCGATGACACTGGTCGCCATCGCGGTCAACGAGCTCGCCGACGTCAAGTCCTGGGGTCTCACCGTGCCCCAGGTGCCGGACAAGTTCGTCGCCTCACCGGACTTCGGCCTCCTCTGGCACTTCGACCTGTTCGGTGCCTTCGGCCAGGTGGGCACGCTCACGGTCGTGCTGTTCGTCTTCACCCTGATCCTGTCGGACTTCTTCGACACCATGGGCACCGTCGTCGGCATCACGGCCGAGGCCGGACTGCTCGACGAGCGCGGCCAGGTGCCGAACGTCGGCCGCGTGCTGTTCATCGACAGCGTGGCCGCCGTCGCGGGCGGCGCCGCCTCCGCCTCCTCGGCGACCACGTACGTCGAGTCGGCCGCGGGTGTCGGAGAGGGCGCGCGCACCGGCTTCGCGAACCTGGTCACCGGCGGCCTGTTCGCCCTCGCCCTGTTCCTCACCCCGGTCCTGACGATCGTGCCGATGCAGGCCGCGGCGCCCGCCCTGATCGCGGTCGGCTTCCTGATGATGACGCAGGTCAAGCACATCGACTGGGAGCGGTTCGAGATCGCCATCCCGGCGTTCCTGACCATCGCCGTCATGCCGTTCACGTACTCCATCACCAACGGCATCGGCGCGGGCTTCGTCTCGTACGTCGTCATCAAGGCATCCCTCGGCAAGGCGCGTGAGGTGCACTGGCTGCTGTGGGGCGCGGCCGCGCTCTTCCTCGTGTACTTCGCGATCGACCCCGTGGAGCAGCTGCTCGGCGTCAAGTGACGGCGTAGGGCCGTGATCTAGGCTCGTGTGCCGTGACCGGCTATCTCGACCGCCTCGCCGACCTGCTGCGCGATCAGCACGGGCTTCCGCCGGAGCATGTCGCGGCCACGGTCGCCGATCTCGCGGCGCATCTGGCGCAGGCCGGGGCAGCGGACCCGGAGACGGCCTTCGGCCCGGTCGACGCGTTCGCCCGGCGCCTCGCCCCGTCCGGGGCCGCCGTCCCTGCCGACGAGCACCTGGAGACCTGGCGGTTCCTCGCCGACACCTACGCCGACGAGGACCTGCTCAACCGCTTCGGCGACGAGGGCTGGGAGGTCGAGCGGGTCGACCCGCTCGGCCGGTTCGTCAGTCATCGCGACCCGGAGCGGCCGCGGCGCTGGGAGTACCGGCGCGAGCTGGTCACCGGGGCCGGTGGACGGCTCGGCGAGCGGCTCTCGCCCGACGGGTGGGAGCCGTGCGGCAGCTGGGTCGTGTACGCGTGGTTCAAGCGTGAGAAGGCGGCGGGCGCCGGCCCGGAGCCCGCGCCGTCCGAACCGCCGCCGGCCCCGTGGCGCGCCACGTTCCCGGGGCGCCGGCGCGGCTACGCACTCATGGGCGGCGCCCTGGTCCTCGTCGCCGGTGCCGTGGTGGCGGCGAGCACCGGCACAGGCTTCGGCGTCGGCCTCGCGGTGGGTCTGCCGGCGGGAGCGCTGGTGCCGCCGGTGACGGCCTGGGCGGTACGCGGCCGGCGCCGTTAGCCGACACGGCGGTGGGCCGGAACACGTGTTCCGGCCCACCACCGAGCCCCCGTCCGTCCCTCGTCTATCCCTTGAGGGCCGCCGACATCATCGCCTTCGCGATCGGCGCCGCCAGGCCGTTGCCGCTCACTTCCGAGCGGGCCGCGTCCGACTGCTCCACCACGACCGCCACCGCGACCTCCTTGCCGGTGGAGTCGTCCTTCGCGTACGACGTGAACCAGGCGTACGGCGTCTTGCTGTTGTTCTCGCCGTGCTGGGCCGTACCCGTCTTGCCGCCCACCGTCGCGCCCGCGATCTGCGCGTTCGTACCGGTGCCCTGCGTGACGACCGTCTCCATCGCGGACCGGAGCTGCGAGGCCGTGGACGTGCTGACCACGCGCGTGTTGTCACCGTCGGCGAAGCTCTTGATCGCGTTGCCGTCGGCGTCCGTGACCTGCGAGACCATGTGCGGCGAGGCCTGCTCGCCCCCGTTGGCGATCGTCGCCGAGACCATCGCCATCTGGAGCGGGGTCGCCGTCACGTCGAACTGGCCGATGCCCGACAGGCCCGTCTGCGCCTTGTCCATGTCCTTCGGGTACACGCTCTTCGAGGCTCTGACCGGCATGTCCTGCTCGGCGTCGTTGAAGCCGAACTTCTCCGCCATCGCCCTGACCTTGTCCTGGCCCAGGTCGACGGCGATCTTCCCGAAGACGTTGTTGCAGGAGTAGCGCAGCGCCGTGCGGATCGACGCGTCCTCGCAGGGCGCGGACGCGCTCTCGTTCCTCAGGTCGGTGGTCGTGCCCGGCAGACGGAACGGATTCGGGCTGTCGGTCTTCGCGTCCACCGACGAGTAGAGCCCGTCCTCCAGCGCGGCCGCCGCCACGACCAGCTTGAACGTGGACCCGGGCGGCAGCGCCTGCTTGATCGCGCGGTTCAGCGTCGGCTGGTCCTTGTCGTTCGACAGCGCCGTCCACGCCTTGCCGTCCGTGGACGGGTCCGAGCCGCTGATCTTCGACGGGTCGAACGACGGCGTCGAGACGAGACCGAGCACCTTCCCGGTCTTCGGGTCGATCGCGACGGCCGCGCCCTTCTTGTCGCCGAGCGCGCGGTACGCCGCCTTCTGCACCGACGGGTCGATGGTCGTGACCACGTCACCCGGCTCGGTGTGCTTGCCGGTGACCGCGTCGACGGGGTTCTTCAGCCGGGTGTCCGTCCCGTCGAGGATGTCCTGGTAGATGCCCTCGAGCTGCGTCTGCCCGTACACCTGCGAGCTGAAGCCGGTCACACCCGCATAGAGATCGCCGTCCTTGTACGTGCGCTTGTACGCGAGGTCGCTGCCGCCGTCCGTTCTCTTCGAACCGGTGACCGCCTCGCCGCCCACGATGATGTCGCCCAGGGGATACGCGTACTGCTCCATCACGTTCCGCCGGTTGTCCTTGTTGTCCGCGAGGGCCCGGCCGTCGTAGAACTGCACCCACGTCGCCCTCACCAGCAGAGCGAGCACGAGGAGCAGACAGAAGACCGAGGCGCGTCTGATCGTCTTGTTCATCCCGCACAGAAGACGAGCGAGGGAGAGCGAATCGTTCCGTTCCGGCCCGGTTCTCAGTGAATCCTCATCAAGAGATCCGCGTCACGCCGGCCCGGACGCGGTCGCTGTCGCGAGGCTCACGCCTTCATGAAGCCGCCCTCGTACGCCGCGATCACCGCCTGCGTTCGGTCCCGGGCTCCGGTCTTCGCGAGGACCGCCGCCACATGGGTCTTCACCGTGGCGGGGCCCACCTCCATCCGCCGCGCGATCTCCGCGTTCGTCAGGCCCGCCGCCATGTGCCGCAGCACCTCGCTCTCGCGGCCCGTGAGCCGCGCCACCCACGCCGGTGCCGCGGGCTCGGCGCGCCCGTACTCCGCGGCGAGGGCACGCACCGCCGCGGGGAACAGCAGCGAGTCGGTCCGCGCGACGAGGCGCACCGCCTGCACAAGCGCGTCCGCCTCGGCCCGCTTGAGGAGGAACCCGGCGGCCCCGGCGCGCAGCGCCTCGTACACGTACGCGTCGTTCTCGAAGGTGGTGACCACGACGATCCGCGGGGGCCCGGCCATCGACCCGAGGATCCGTTCCGTGGCGCGGATGCCGTCGACCCCCGGCATCCGTACGTCCATGAGGACCACGTCCGGCGCCAGCTCGCGCACCACGGACACCGCCTCGGCGCCGGTCGCGGCCTCGCCCACGACCTCGATGCCGTCCTCGGCGGACAGGATGGCGCGCAGGGCGCTGCGCACCATGCGCTCGTCGTCGGCGAGGACGACACGGATCGTGGTGGTCGGGGTCATGGGGTGGTTCCTCTCCTGCGAATCCTCATGCGCTCGCCTTCAGCGGCAGCCGTACGGACACGCGCCACGCACCGTCCGCGGGGCCGGCCTCGGTGGTGCCGCCGAGCAGCCGGGACCGGTCCGCGATGCCGCGCAGGCCATGGCCGCCGCCGGGGCGGGCGTGCGGCGGGTGCGGCGGCAGCGGGTTCTCTGCGGTGATCAGCAGGTCGTCGCCGTCGCGCGCGAGGCGCAGCGCGAGCGGCGTGCCCGCGTGCCGCAGCGCGTTGCTCAGCACCTCCTGCACGATCCGGTACGCCTCGCGGGACACCAGGGGCGGCAGCGCGGCCGGGTCGAGGGCCGCGACATCCGCCTGTACGCGCAGGCCGCCGGCCCTCGTGCGGCTCAGCAGCCCGTCCAGGCCGCCGGCGAGGGTCGGCGCGGGCGCCGTGGACGCGGGGTCGTCCGCCTCCCTCAACACGCCCAGTACGGCGTCGAGTTCGCCGACGGTGCGCCGCGCGGTGTCCTCGATCGCCGCGAGGGCCTCGCGCACGAACTCCGCGTCGTGGTCGAGGACGCGGCGGGCCGCGCTCGCCTGGAGGGTGACCGCGCTCAGGGCGTGGCCCACCGAGTCGTGCAGCTCGCGGGCGAGCCGGTTGCGTACGGCGAGGTCGGCGGCGCGGCGCTCGGCCACGGCGAGCCGGTCGGCCGGCGTCGGTCCGAGGAGCGCGGGCGCCCACCGCGCCAGCAGGCCGCCGGCCACCGCGGCGCAGCCCGCGAGCGCCACGAGCATCGCCGCGCCGACGACCGGGGCGAGCGCCAACGCCCAGGCGTGGTGCAGGACTTCGGGCAGCGCCAGGGACGAGTCACGCAGCCCGGCGAACAAGGGAAGGGCGATCAGTGTCACCGCGAACGGGGGCACCGAGAGCGTCATCCCGCTGAGCACCCCGCCGAACCCGAGGTGCAGCGTGAACCAGGCGGCGGTCCGCGCCCGCGCGGCGCGACTGTGGGGCGGCCCGTCGGCGAGCGCGTCGGCCGGCACCCCGCACAGCGCGCGCACCGCCGCCACCGACATCGGCCGGGTCAGCGGGAACAGCGCCGTGACGGCGGCGAGCGGCAACCCCACCGCGAACGAGCCGAGTTGGAGCGTCAGAGAGGTGAAGACATCGCTCACGCCGGTGAGCGGCCCGACGACGACGGAACCCACCAGGACGTACGGCATGGCCAGCGCGCCGCCGAGAATCAGATGGATCCACCTCCGGCGCGCCCGCCGCCCCAAGAGGGCGTCCCAGAAGGCCCTCATGACGCCGTACGTCGCTCCGCGCGGCCCGCGAGGAAGCGCACGCCGACGGCGCAGACGAGGATCCCGGAGGTCATCTGGACAGCGTAGGTGAGGTTCATGACCGGCGTCGGCCGCCGGGTGATGTCGTCGACGCCGGCGAGGGAGGCGAGCGCGAGCCAGCCGCCCCAGCAGGTCACGGCCCCGGAGCCGACCCACGCCAGGGCCAGCGGCAGCTTCGCGGGCAGGCCGCCGCCGCGCCGGAAGGCGAGGGCCAGGGCGCCGAGCACGGCGGCGGCCAGGAACAACACGTCCGTCGCCTCGAGGACGTAGAAGTCACTTGTACGGTCCGCGATCCGGGCGGAGTTGAGGCCGGTGGCCGCGCCGCACGCCCACAGCAGGTGCAGGGCCAGGGGGAACAGGGCGACCACGGCCGCGGCGACCGCGAGGATCCGCCCGGCGGCGTCGGCCGGGGGACGCGGCAGCTCCCGGACCGGGCCGCGCCATGTGTGGCCCCAGCGGTCGCGCGCGTACAGAGCGAACAGGGCGCCGAGGGCGAGCCCCTGAAGGATGAAGCCGGTGTAGACGACCCCGAACACCCACTCGTCGAGGAAGGGCGCGCCCTTGGACCCGCTGTGGTTCACGGATCCGCCGAACGCCCTGACCATCAGCTGGAGCGGGTACCCGGTCATGATCGGGGCGAGGAGACCGGTCGCCACCCACATCGGGACGACGAGGAGCCAGGCCGGGACGCGTCGCCCCCACGGCCGGGTCAGCAGCAGCGCGAGGACGATCACGAAGCTGTCGAGGACCACGCCGAGGGAGTTGGCCACGACCATCGACGCGCGGTGGTCGAGGAGCGAGCTGCCGTCGGGGATCCCGACGTGACTGCCCGCGATCCAGGCGGCCTTGAGCCCGAGATAGGGCAGACAGGACACGACGGCGACCGCCCGAAGTGCGCGTCGGAGCCGGCCGGCGCGGGGTGCGGGAGCGGTGCGCGGAGCGGGAGCGAGTGTGCGCGTCATACGTCCACGCTCCCGCCCCGGCCCCCGCCGCACGTCCTGCCCGCAGCCGATCCGCCTCCGCCGCGCGGGGGAGACCACGGCCGCCGCAGGCGTACGGGGCACCCGCCGTGTACCGCTTACGCGTCGAGCACCAGCACGTACTCGGGAATTTCCCTCCCGCGCGCGTGGGCGAAGCCCGAATCCTGGCCGGTGACACGGAAACCGCACTTCTCCAGGACGCGCAGCGAGCCGATGTTGTCGGTCGCGGCGCGTGCGTGCAGCGGGCGCTCCGGGACCTCGGCGAGCAACGCGCGGAGCGCCGCCGTGGCGAGTCCGCGCCCCCAGTGCGCGCGGTCGATCCAGTACGTGACCTCGAGATCGCCCCGCTCCCCGTACACGGCCGCGCTCCCCACGAGTTCGCCGTCGGCGACGACGGCGCGCACCACGTCGGACGACGAACAGATCCGCTTCCAGTGCGCCTCGAATTTGCCCCAGTCGGACCCCCTGGGGGAGACGAACGCGGCGACGCGGGCCGCCTCCGGGTCGTTCATGTGCTGGAAGAAGGCGCGGACGTCACTCTCCTCGACGGCACGCAGCGTGACTTCCATCAGAGCCTCCGCGTCGCCAGGGTCAGCCGGTCGCGGGCGTCGAACAGCGCGTCCTTCACCATCTGCTCGTGCGCGGGAGTCAGCCGCGCCACCGGCACCGAGCAGCTGATCGCGTCGCGCGCCGGAGTGCGGTACGGGATCGCGACGCCGAAGCAGCGAAGGCCCAGTGTGTTCTCCTCGCGGTCCACCGCGATGCCCTGCTCGCGCACCGCGTGCAGCTCCTCGATGAGTTTCTCGCGGTCGGTGATGGTGTGCTCGGTGAGCGCCGGGAGCGTCTCGGGGAGCATCTTGCGGACCTGCTCGTCGGTGTGGGTCGCGAGCAGCGCCTTGCCGAGGGACGTGGAGTGCGCGGGCAGCCGGCGGCCGACGCGGGTGAAGGGCCGCAGGTAGTGCTGCGACTGGCGCGTGGCGAGATAGACGACGTTCGTGCCGTCGAGGCGCGCCAGGTGGATCGTCTCCGTGGTGTCGTCCGAGAGCCGGTCGAGGGTGGGGCGGGCCGCGGCCACCACCTCGTCGCCGTCGATGTACGACGTACCGACGAGCAGGGCGCGCACCCCGATCCCGTACCGCGTGCCCGTCGCGTCCGTCTCCACCCAGCCGAGCTCGACGAGCGTGCGAAGGAGCATGTACAGGCTGGACTTGGGGTAGCCGACCGCTTCCTGGACGGCCGCCAGAGAGTGCATTCCGGGCCGGCCCGCGAAGTATTCGAGCAGTTCCACGGTCCGAACCGCGGACTTGACCTGAGCCCCGCCGCTCGTCTCACCTGCCGACATTCCCTTGACCCCTTCGTTCGACCAGAATTAGTGTCCTGAGTCCGTAGCGTATTCATCATCAGGAACAGCGTTCAGCATATCGAACAGCTGCTGTTCGTCGTCAGGTGAGCGGCACAGATCTGGAGGAACCCGCGGTGGCAGCAGCACCAGTCTGGAGTGTCGACCCCCGAACCGGGAAGCAGCGGGAGCAGGTTGCGGTGGAAGCCACAGCCCAGGAGGTGGACCAGGCGGTCCGCGCCGCGCGCGCCGCCGCGGGAGCCCTCGCGGACCGCACCGTGCGCGCCGCCTTCCTGCGCAGTGCCGCCGAACTCCTCGACGCCTCCAAGGACCATCTGGTGGAGGCCGCGGACGCCGAGACCGCGCTCGGTCCCGTCCGCCTCACCGGTGAACTCGCCCGCACCAGCTACCAGTTGCGCGCCTTCGCGGACATCGTCGACGAGGGCGCCTTCCTGGGCGTCGTCATCGACCACCCGGACGACTCGGCGACCCCGCCGATCCCGGACCTGCGCCGCTACAAGGTGCCCCTGGGCGTCGTCGCCGTCTACTCGGCGTCGAACTTCCCGTTCGCCTTCTCCGTGCCCGGCGGCGACACCGCGAGCGCGCTCGCCGCGGGCTGCCCCGTCGTCGTCAAGGCGCACCCGGATCACCCGGCCACCTCCGAACTGGTCGCCTCCGTGCTGCGCAGGGCCGCCGCCCAGCACGGCATCCCGGAGGGCCTCCTCGGGCTGGTCCACGGCTTCGAGGCGGGCGTCGAGCTCGTGAAGCACCCGCTGGTCTCGGCCGCCGGATTCACCGGTTCCGTACGGGGCGGACGCGCCCTCTTCGACGCGGCGGCCGCCCGCCCCGTGCCGATCCCCTTCCACGGCGAACTCGGCTCCCTCAACCCCGTGGTCATCACGGCGGAGGCCGTGGCCGAGCGCGCCGAGCAGATCGGCGCCGGGCTGGCGGGCTCGATGACGCTCGGCGTCGGCCAGTTCTGCGTGAAGCCCGGCCTCGTCTTCGCGCCCGTGGGCGCCGACGGCGACCGCCTCGTCAAGTCCCTCACCGATGCCGTCAGTGACACCGAAGCGGGCGTACTCCTCGACCACCGCATGCGCGACAACTTCGTCGCGGGCGTCGCCGAGCGCGCGGCGCTGCCCGACGTGGACGCCCCCGTGACCCCGGGCGCGGGCAGCGAGCACACCGTCAGCCCCGGCTTCCTCACGGTCCCCGCCCAGCGCCTGGCGACCGACGGCGCCCACGACCTCCTCCTGGAGGAGTGCTTCGGCCCGGTCACCGTCGTCGCCCGCTACGAGGACGACGCCGAGGTCACCGCCGTGCTCTCGCGGCTGCCCGGCAACCTCTCGGCCACCGTCCACCTGTCCGCGGGCGAGGCAGCGGGCCAGGGGCGCGGCGCGGAGATCCTCGCCGAACTGACCCCGCTCGCGGGCCGCGTCCTGGTCAACGGCTGGCCCACCGGCGTCGCCGTCGCCCCCGCCCAGCACCACGGCGGCCCGTACCCGGCCACGACGTCCACGTCGACGTCCGTGGGCGGCACCGCCGTCGAGCGCTGGCTGCGGCCGGTCGCGTACCAGAACACCCCCGAGGCGCTCCTGCCGCCGGAGCTGCGCGACGACAACCCGCTGGGCCTGCCGCGCCGCTACGAGGGCCGTCAGGAACTCTGAACCCGCCCGCCCCTCACCGGCAGGCCCGCCCCTCACCGGGTAACCCGCCCCTCACCTGGAAAACTGACCCGATGGACATCGAGCTCCCCGAACTCCCCTTCCCGCTGCGCGCCTACGGCCCCGACGGGCAATGGTCGTACGAGGACGGGGTGCTCACCGGCCGGGCCGGACCCCGCCAGGACCGCTTCGTGCCGCCCACCGGCACGGCCCTGGATCCGGCGTCCGACGCGCCCCGCCTGCTCGGGGTGCCCGAGGGTGACTTCCAGCTGCTCGCCCGGGTCACGGTCGGCTTGACCGCCGCCGGCGACGCGGGCGTGCTCTATCTGCACGTCGGCGAGCGCGAGTGGGCCAAGCTCTGCCTGGAGCGCTCGCCCGACGAGCCGACCGTCTGCACCGTCGTCACGCGCGGCCGCTCCGACGACGCGAACGCGTTCGTCGTGGGCGGCAGCACGGTGTGGCTGCGCATCAGCCGCACCGGTTCGGCGTTCGCCTTCCACGCCTCGCAGGACGGCGAGAAGTGGACCTTCGTCCGGATCTTCTCGCTGGGCGACGAGGAATCCGCGGGCTCCGCCCTGGTCGGCTTCATGGCGCAGTCCCCGCTCGGTGACGGCTGCGCCGTCCGTTACGAGGACATCGAGTTCCGCCCCAGCTGGCCGCAGGGCCTGCGGGACGGCTCCTGACACCCCGGGAACCGGGCGGCGGGGGAACCCGGAAGCCGGAGAGGACGTCTTTTCCGGCGTGATCAGAACAGCCGTCCCCGCCGACGCCCCCGCACTCGCCGCGCTGCACCTGCGCGCCCGGGCCACCTACTACCCGGAAGGGTTCCCCGACGACGGCACCGACTGGGTGCAGGCGTGGGGGGAGGCGATCGCCCGCCCCCGCTCCCAGATCCTGGTCTCCGTACGGGACGGGGCCGTCGTCGGCCTCGCCTCCTTCCGCACGCCGGAGGGCGAGCCGAAGGACGTGGTCAAGCTCTTCCAGTTCCACGTCAGCCCCGACCACTGGCGCCAGGGCGTCGGCTCCGAGCTGCACGCGGCCTGCGTCGAGGAATGGCACGCGGACGGGTTCACCCAGGCCTGGCTGGACGTCCACGGGGACAACCAGCGCGCCCAGGCCTTCTACGCCCGCCAGGGCTGGGCCGACGAGGGGTACGGGGACCACGGCGGCAGCCATCGGCGGATGCGGCTGCGCCTGACCGCCGGGCCCGGGGAATGAGCCGCCGGAGGCGGGCGTTGAGAGGGGTCGCAGGGCGCACCCTGCCCCGTACGAATCTGGAGTGACCCCCATGCGCGTCGAGATCTGGTCCGACATCGCCTGCCCCTGGTGCTACGTCGGCAAGGCCCGCTTCGAGAAGGCCCTGGCCGCCTTCCCGCACCGTGACGGCGTCGAGGTGGTCCACCGCTCCTTCGAGCTGGACCCGACGCGCGCCAAGGGCGACAGCGGACTCGTCATCCCGATGCTCGCGCAGAAGTACGGCATGACCGAGGACCAGGCGCGGGCCGCCGAGAGCAGCCTCGGCGAGAACGCCGCCTCCGAAGGACTCGACTACCTCACCGAGGGCCGCGACCACGGCAACACCTTCGACATGCACCGCCTCCTTCACTTCGCGAAGGAGCAGGGCCGCCAGGACCAGCTGATCGGCCTCCTGTACCGGGCGAACTTCGCCGAAGAGCGGTCCGTCTTCGCCGACGCCGACGAGTACCTGATCGGCCTCGCCGCCGAGGCCGGACTCGACGCCGACGAGGCCCGCGCCGTCCTCGCCGACCCCGCCCGGTACGCCGACGACGTGCGCGCGGACGAGCGCGAGGCAGCCGAGCTCGGCGCGAACGGCGTGCCCTTCTTCGTCCTCGACCGCAAGTACGGCGTCTCCGGAGCCCAGCCCGCCGAGGTCTTCGCCCAGGCGCTGGAACAGGCGTGGGACAGCCGCTCGCCGCTCCAGGTCATCGACAGCGGCGACGCCGAGGCCTGCGGTCCGGACGGATGCGCGGTCCCGCAGAGCTGACACACGCCGCGGGAGTGTCTCTTGTAAGAGCCGCCGGAGCAGCACTCATCAGCCCCGTCGGAGCAGCTCTTATAAGACACGCTTAGGGGTACTGCTCAACAACTCGCAATGGACCGATAGTTGGCGAGGCGGCACAGTGGTCTCATGGAGACTCTCGATCACGCGCTCGTGCGCGCCGAGTTCGCACCCGTCACGACCTATCTGAACACCGCGAGCACCGGGCTGCTCCCGTCCCGCGCGGTGGCGGCCATGAGGGACGCGGTCGCCTCCGTCGCGGCCGGCCGCCCCGCCGACATGTTCGCTGACGTCGAGGCCGCCCGCGCCTCCTTCGCCCGGATCGCCGGAGTCCCGGCCGACCGGGTGGCGGCCGGGGCGTCGGTGGCCGTCTACACCGGCGTCCTCGCCGCCTCGCTGCCGGCGGGCGCCGAAGTCCTCACCGCGGAGGACGACTTCAGCTCCACCGTGAACCCCTTCCACGTACGCGGCGACCTCAAGGTCCGCACCGCGCCCCTGGAGCGGATCGCCGACGCCGTGCGTCCCGGCACCGCGCTGGTCGCCGTCAGCGCCGCCCAGTCCGCCGACGGACGCGTCGCCGATCTGCCCGCCATCCGCGAGGCGGCCCGCGCCCACGGCGCCCGCACCTACATCGACTGCTCCCAGGCGGCGGGCTGGTTCCCCGTCGACGCGGACGCGCAGGACTACACGTCCGCCGTCGCCTTCAAGTGGCTCCTGTGCCCGCGCGGCGTCACCTTCTTCGTCGTACCGCAGGACCTGGGCTCACTCACCGCGGTCTTCGCGGGCTGGGTCGCGGGCGAGCGCCCGTGGGACAGCTGCTACGGACCCGTCCAGGAGCTCGCCCACTCCGCCCGGCGGTTCGACGAGAGCCCGAGCCTCTTCTCGTACGCGGGCGCGCGGCACTCCCTGGCCCTCATCGAGGAACTCGGCGTCGACGCGATCCGCGCCCATGACCTCGCCCTGGCCGACCGCTTCCGCGCGGGTCTCGCCACGCTCGGCCACGTGCCCGTGCCGGCGCCCGGCTCGCCCGTGGTCTCCGTGCCGGGCCTCGGTGTACGGCAGCCGGAACTCAGCCGCGCCGGCATCGAGGTCTCCGACCGCGCGGGCAACCTGCGGGCGGCCTTCCACCTGTACAACACGGAGTCCGACGTCGACCGGCTCCTTGAGGCGCTCTCGGACTGAGCCCTTTGGGCACGGGGCGGGGCACGGGGCGGGCCCGCCCGCTATGGCGAGGTCACCTGTCGGCCGGCCCCGCGCCCGGGCAGTCCGACGCATCCGCGCACAGGTTCGCCTCGACCTTGGCGAGCAGCCGCAGGAGTTCGGTCTGCTCCTCCTTGTCGAGGCCGCGCAGCGTGTGGTCCTCCAGCTCGCCCCACTGGTGCTGCACGTCGCCGAGCAGGCCGCAGCTGGCGTCCGTCGTCTCCACGAGCACGGCCCGTCGGTCGCGCGGATCGGGGCTGCGCCGCACATGACCGGCCTGTTCGAGCCGCTGGAGCATCTTCGTGACCGTGGACGGGTCCAGGTCGACCGCCTTGATGAGCTCCGACTGACGCACGGGTCCCTTGTCCCACAAGTGCATCATCAGGAACTCCTGGCCCGGATAGAGGCCGAGCCCGCGCAGCAGCTTGCCCGCGGTGATCCGGTGCAGCCGCGCGACGCGGGAGAGCGCGTGGCTGACGGGGCCGCAGCGGGCGGCCTCGGGCAGGTGCTCACTACAAGGTGGCTCGTCCGTCATGGCGACTCCTGATCGGTTCCGGCCTCGCCGTGGATTCGGTCTCCACGGGGGTTCGGTCTCTTCACACAGAGATTACCTTGGTCGGCCAATGAATCGGTTACAGTGGCACTCGGCCCGATTACTTGGCCGACCACATATTGGTCGGCACTGCCTCGCCTGCCTTTGGATGGAGTAGCCATGACCACCGCCTTCGACCCGATCGACCTCTCCGGCGTCCAGCTCGCCAACCGCATCGCCATGGCCCCGATGACCCGCAGCCGGGCCGGTGAGGGCGGCACCGCCACCGACCTGACCGCCGAGTACTACGCGCAGCGCGCCTCGGCCGGCCTGATCATCACCGAGGGCATCCAGCCGTCCGCCGCAGGGCAGGGTTACGCATGGACCCCGGGCCTGCACAGCGACGAGCAGATCGCCTCCTGGCGCAAGGTCACCGACGCCGTACACGCCAAGGGTGGCAGGATCTACGCGCAGATCATGCACGCGGGCCGGATCAGCCACCCCGTGCTGCTGCCCGAGGGCCAGACCCCGGTCGCCCCGTCCCCGGTCGCCCCGGCGGGCCAGGGCTTCACCCACGAGGGCATGAAGGACTTCGTCACCCCGCGCGCGCTGACCGGCGACGAGATCCGCGCGACCATCGCCGACTACGCCACCGCCGCCCGCAACGCGATCGAGGCGGGCTTCGACGGCGTGGAGCTGCACGGCGCCAACGGCTACCTCATCCACCAGTTCCTCGCGCCCAACACCAACCTGCGTGACGACGAGTGGGGCGGCAGCGCGGAGAACCGCATCCGCTTCGCCGTCGAGGTCGTCAAGGCCGTCGCCGCCGAGATCGGCGCCGAGCGGACCGGCCTGCGGATCTCGCCCGGCAACGCGTACAACTCCATCGAGGAGAGCGACCCGGCGCCGACGTACACCGCGCTGGTCACGGAGATCGAGCCGCTCGGCCTCTCCTACCTGCACGTCCTCGAGAGCTCGGACATCCGCGAGCTGACCCTGGCGCTGCGCAAGCAGTTCTCGGGCACGTTCGTCATCAACGTCCTCAGCGACGGGCCCACCGGGCACGGCGACCTCTCCGTGATCGAGGACGGCATCGCCGACATCATCACGTTCGGCGCGCTCTTCCTCGCCAACCCCGACCTGCCCGCCCGCCTGAAGACGCAGGGCCCGTACAACGCCCCGGACCCGGCGACGTTCTTCGGCGGCGACGCGAAGGGCTACACGGACTACCCCGCGCTGACCGCCTGACGCACCCTCCCGCAACGCGAGTTGGGGCGGCCCCCGACCGGGAGCCGCCCCAACTACGCCTGTACGAAGGCGACTTCACCGGAGTGAAGTCTCTCGCCCCGATGCTGTGTTTTTCGGGGGACGACCCCCGAGCCCCCAGCCGGGAGCGGCGCTACCTCACCGGAGTGAAGTCTCTCGCCCCGATGAACTCGGGTCGCCGCACCGGAGCCGCGAACGGCTTCACCGCCGCGTTCTCCACGCTGTTGAACACGATGAAGACGTTCGAGCGCGGGTACGGGGTGATGTTGTCCCCGGAGCCGTGCATGGCGTTGCAGTCGAACCACGTCGCCGAACCCGCGCGGCCGGTGAACAGGCGGATGCCGTGCCGGTCCGCGAACGCGGTCAGCGCCTCGTCCGACGGCGTGCCCGCGTCCTGCATCTGGAGGGACTTCTTGTAGTTGTCCCGCGGCGTCTCGCCCGCGCAGCCCAGGAACGTCGTGTGCGACCCCGGCATGATCATCAAGCCGCCGTTGGTGTCGTAGTTCTCGGTCAGCGCGATCGAGACGGACACGGTCCGCATGTTCGGCAGGCCGTCCTCCGCGTGCCAGGTCTCGAAGTCCGAGTGCCAGTAGAAGCCACTCGCCCCGAAACCGGGCTTGACGTTGATCCTCGACTGGTGGACGTAGACGTCCGAGCCGAGGATCTGGCGGGCCCGGTCCACGACGCGCTCGTCGCGCACGAGGTTCGCGAACACCTCGCTGATCCGGTGCACCTCGAAGACGGACCGCACGTCCTGCGACGTGGGCTCGACGATGGAACGCTCGTCGGCCTTGATCGCCGGATCCGTGACCAGCCGGTTCAACTCGGCCTGGTAGACGCCGATCTCGTCCGGGCCGATCAATTCCTCGATCGCGAGGAAGCCGTCCCGTTCGAAGCCCGCGAGGTCCGACTGACGGATCGGACCCCGCGCTCCCGGCGGCGACCAGACGACCGGGTCGACGCGCGGGGTGGCCACCTCAACCGTGCCGCGAGTCGGGTACAGGTCTGTGATGTCAGGGTCCGCAGAAAGGGCGGTCATGGGGGATCAGGCCTCCTCGGGCTCGGTCAGCAGCGGGTAGACGCCGTTCTCGTCGTGGTCCTCCCGCCCGGTGACGGGCGGGTTGAACACGCACACGCAGCGGAAGTCCGTCTTGGGCCGCAGCGTGTGGTGCTCGTGGCCGTTCAGGAGGTACATGGTGCCCGGCTCGATCCAGTGCTTCTCGCCGGTCTCCTCGTTGGTGAGCTCGGCCTCGCCCTCGACGCACAGCACGGCCTCGATGTGGTTGGCGTACCACATCCTCGTCTCCGTACCCGCGTAGAGGGTCGTCTCGTGCAGGGAGAAGCCGACCCTCTCCTTGGCGAGCACGATGCGCTTGCTCTCCCACGTGCCGGACGCGGCCTTCACGTGCCGGTCGGTGTTCTCGATCTCCTTGAACGAACGGACAATCACGGTGAGTTGCTGCCTCTCTCTTCTGCGTTCCTGAGGGGTGTCAGGCGGTCTCGCGCACGGCCCTGGTGAGCGTGCGCAGCCCCTCTTCCAGCTCCTCGGGCGTGATCGTCAGCGCCGGAAGCAGCTTGACGACCTCGCTCTCGGGGCCGGAGGTCTCGATGAGCAGGCCGAGCTCGAAGGCGCGCTTGGCCACCTTGCCCGCCCGCTCCTTGTCGCGGAACTCGATGCCCCAGACCAGGCCGCGGCCGCGGTACTCGACGGTGTCGTCCGGGTACTCGGTGCGCAGCGCGCTCAGGGTCTCCTCGATCTGCTGGCCGCGCGTCAGGGTCTGCTTCTCCATGGCGGCGCCGTCGGTCCAGTACGTCTCCAGGGCGGCGGCGGCCGTCACGAATGCGGGGTTGTTGCCGCGGAACGTGCCGTTGTGCTCGCCCGGCTCCCAGATGTCGAGCTCCGGCTTGAACAGGCACAGGGACATGGGGAGTCCGTACCCGCTGATGGACTTCGACACGGTCACGATGTCCGGCGTGATGCCCGCCTCCTCGAAGGAGAAGAAGGCGCCGGTGCGGCCGCAGCCCATCTGGATGTCGTCGACGATCAGGAGCATGTCCCAGCGCCTGCACACGTCGGCGAGCTTGCGCAGCCACTCGGCGCGGGCCACGTTGATGCCGCCCTCGCCCTGCACCGTCTCGACGATCACGGCGGCGGGCGTGTTCAGGCCCGAGCCGGAGTCCTCGAGGAGGCGCTCGAACCAGATGAAGTCCGGCGTCTGCCCGTCGAGGTAGTTGTCGAACGGCATCGGGGTGCCGTGCACCAGCGGGATGCCGGCGCCCGCGCGCTTGAAGGCGTTGCCGGTCACCGCGAGGGAGCCGAGCGACATGCCGTGGAAGGCGTTCGTGAACGACACGATCGACTCGCGGCCCTTGACCTTGCGGGCCAGCTTCAGCGCCGACTCGACGGCGTTGGTGCCCGTCGGGCCCGGGAACATGACCTTGTACGGCAGGTCACGCGGGCGCAGGATGATGTTCTGGAACGACTCCAGGAAGGCGCGCTTCGCCGTCGTCGACATGTCGAGCCCGTGCGTGACGCCGTCGCGCTCCAGGTAGTCGATCAGGGCGCGTTTGAGGACGGGGTTGTTGTGCCCGTAGTTGAGCGATCCCGCGCCCGCGAAGAAGTCGAGGTACTCGTGGCCGTCCTCGTCGAACATGCGGCTGCCCTGCGCCCGGTCGAAGACGGTGGGCCAACTGCGGCAGTAGCTGCGCACCTCCGACTCAAGGGTCTCGAAGACGCTCAGGTCCGGCTGGGTGATGGTCACAGCGAATCTCCTGGGAGATGGGAGTGGGGGATGGCTTGGAACAGGTCGGGCGGTGGAGCGGTGACCGTCACGCGGTCCCGCGGTGACGCGGTCTCGCGGTGACGGGAAGTGAATGGGGGGCGGGGCCGGTCGTGGGTCAGACGATCGGCCCGATGCGGTGGAGCACCTCGGGCTCGTGCCCGTCGTCCGGGAAGAGGCCCGCGTCGAACAGCACCGTCTGCGCGACCTCCGCGCCGTTGCGCCGCGCGAACGAGGCGAACAGCCGCTGCGAGGCGGTGTTGTCGGGCGAGATCGTCGTTTCGAGCACGGTCGTCGCGCGGTCGGCGGCGACCTTCGCCCAGAGCCCGTCGAGCAGCGCCCCGGCCAGACCGCGCCCCCGGTGCGCATGGTCGACGGCCACCTGCCACACCACGAGGGTGCGCGGGTTCTCAGGCCGGATGTATCCGGTGATGAACCCGGCGACGGAGCCGGCGGCGTCGCGTGCCACGACGGACGTGGCGGCGAAGTCCCGGCACCACAGCAGATAGCTGTACGAGGAGTTGAGGTCGAGCACCTTCGAGTCGCGGGCGATACGCCAGATTGCGGCTCCGTCGGCCACCTCGGGCCGGTCGATCCGCAGGCTCTCGGGCATTTCCAGGAATTGCGCGGTCATGTGAATTCAATTTACCGAGCAATTTCTGGGATTGCATCGGGGGAGAGGGTTACGTAAACGCTCGTTCTGTGTTATCGCGC
Organism: Streptomyces sp. NPDC090032; assembly: GCF_044748025.1. Lineage (NCBI taxonomy): Bacteria > Bacillati > Actinomycetota > Actinomycetes > Kitasatosporales > Streptomycetaceae > Streptomyces > Streptomyces sp. NPDC090032. The sequence goes on from NZ_JBIVFF010000011.1 coordinate 248,915, forward strand.
GGGGGTGTGCGCGCACGCGAAATCTCGGCGGTATGCGTAGATTTGCCTGGGGCGAACTGCGCAAAACGACTTCGGTGTGGAGTGCGTCACAAGCGCGTAACCCGCGCGAGACGCGTCCGAATTACGCCGTTTCCCGTTGTTGAAATCTTAGTGTTTACGTGCCCGGAAAGCGGGCAGAAGAATATGGGAAGCTGTGCTGAGAAATGCACGGGAATTGGCTCGGGAAATAAAAGGCGGGCGCCACCCCATTGAAGGGGTGGCGCCCGCCTTTGTGAAGTCGCCGGACCGCGCGGGTTACACCCAGGCCGCCGCGACGGCCCGGCGCGCACCCTCGAGGTCCACCGGCGCGCCGGACCCCTCCATCTCGGCCAGCGCCCCGCCGAGCGCGGCGAGCGAGGACTGCACGACGCCACGGGTGGCCTGCGGACCGTAGTGGTTGACGCGGATCATCTCCTTGGCGAGCGCCCCGCCACCGGCCACCAGCGGCAGGACCGGGTCCACCGCCAGGGCTCGCGCGACCAGTTCCGAGGCGTCGATCCCCGCCGGGGCGCGCAGCGTCGTCGCCACCGGCGCCGCGTCCCGCGCCTCGTACACGTACGGCTCGATGCCGCCGCCCAGCGCGAGCGCGCCCGCCCGGGTGGCCGCTGCCGCGCCGGCGTGGCGGGCCGTCAGGGCGTCGAGGCCCTCCGCGTCGATGCGCTCGACGCACGCCTCCAGAGCGAGCATCTCCAGCTGCGCCGGAGCGTGCAGCAGCGCCTTGCGGCCGCCGTCGATCCAGCGGTGCTTCCAGTCGAGCAGCGACAGGTAGGAGTGGCGCGGCGCCTGCGGGTTGGACTCCATCCGCTCCCACGCCCGCGCGCTGACGGACACCGCGGACACACCCGCCGGGCCGCCCATGGCCTTCTGCGCGCCGATCACGCACAGGTCCACGCCCCACGCGTCGGGCAGGACCGGCTCGGCCGCGATCGACGCCACCGCGTCCAGGTAGAACAGGGCGCCGTGCTCCCGCACCACCTCGCCGATCTCGGCGACCGGGTTCGTGTTGCCGGTCGCCGCCTCCGCGTGCACGAGCGAGACGAAGTCGGTCTCGGGGTGCTCGGCGAGCGCGTCGCGCACCTGCTCGGCCGTCACGGCGGTGTGGAACGGGACCGCCAGGTCGTGCACCGTCGCGCCGCTGTCCCGCAGCCAGTCGCCGAAGGTCTGGCCGTAGGGGCCCGTGATGATGTTCAGGGCCACGGTGCCGGGGCGCGCGGTGCCGCGGATCGCGCCTTCGAGGGGCAGCAGCGCCTCGCCCTGCATGATCACGACGTCCTGCGAGGTGCCGAGCAGCCCGGCCACGCGCCGCTCGATCGAGGCGAAGTGCTCGGCGCTCAGGGGGGCCAGGTCAAGAAAGGGGTGGGTCACGATCGTGCTCTCTTCGCTCTCTGGGCTCACGTCGCCCGTGATCTTCGTTCACGAGTTCGTACGGCGGGCTGCCGTTCCGAGCGTACCCACCGGGCTCATAGGCTTCCGACATGAGTGAGCGCGCGGTGCTGCACGTGAAGGGGCGGGTCCTGGTCGGGCCCGACGACGTCCGGGACGAGCTGTGGGTCGTGGGCGGGCGGGTGACGTACGACCGTCCGGCCGGGCCCGGCCTCGACATCACCACCGTCGACGGATGGGCCATGCCCGGACTCGTCGACGCGCACTGCCATGTCGGCCTGGATACGCACGGCCCGGTGCCCGCCGACGTCGCCGAGAAGCAGGCCCTCACCGACCGCGAGGCCGGCACGCTCCTGATCCGCGACGCGGGCTCCCCCTCCGACACCCGCTGGATCGACGACCGCGAGGACCTGCCCAGGATCATCAGGGCCGGGCAGCACATCGCCCGCACCCGCCGCTACATCCGCAACTACGCGCACGAGATCGAGCCGCCCGAGCTGGTCGCCTACGTGGCGCGGGAGGCGAAGCGCGGCGACGGCTGGGTGAAACTGGTCGGCGACTGGATCGACCGCGACGCGGGCGACCTGACCGCGTGCTGGCCCCGCGAGGAGGCCGAGGCCGCCATCGCTCAGGCGCACCGGCTCGGCGCGCGCGTCACCGCCCACTGCTTCGCCGAGGACTCGCTGCGCGACCTCGTCGAGGCGGGCATCGACTGCATCGAGCACGCGACGGGTCTCACCGAGGACACCATTCCGCTGTTCGCCGAGCGCGGCGTAGCGATCGTCCCCACCCTCGTCAACATCGCCACGTTCCCGCAGATCGCCGCGGCCGGCGAGGCCAAGTTCCCCCGCTGGTCGGCCCATCTGACCCGCCTGTGGGAGCGCCGCTACGACACGGTGCGCGCGGCGTACGACGCCGGGGTGCCGGTCTACGTCGGCACCGACGCAGGCGGATCGCTCGCGCACGGCCTCGTCGCCGGTGAGGTCGCCGAACTGCTCAAGGCCGGACTCCCGGCCGTGGACGCGCTCTCCGCGACGGCATGGGGAGCCCGCGCCTGGCTCGGCCGCCCCGGCCTGGAGGAGGGCGCCTCGGCCGATCTCGTGGTCTACGAGTCGGACCCCCGCGCCGACGTATGGGTCCTGGCCTCACCCCGGCGCGTGGTGCTGCGCGGCCGCATCGTGGGCTGAACTGGCCGTAGGCGGAAGCAGGTTGACGGAACGTGACGCCGCGGCCCGCCCGCTCGTTGCACACCACTCGTGCGCGCCCGCGCGGCCGACCGGCTCGTTCGACGCGCACCGGTCGGCCGGGTGACAACAGTGGGGCAACAGGGAACAACCGAGCCCAAAGATTCGAAGACCAGCTCGGAAACCTCACTTTGGAGTGAACTCACGTCAGGCTGCTGCCCGTTCACTCTCAGTGCGTAAAGATTCCCTCCATCGAGGCCGACGGCGCACGCCCCCGCGATGTCCCCCATGGCGGGGCGGGGCCGACGGCTCCATTTCTCTCGTGGGGGTCCCATCAGCATGCCCAGCACCACCTTCCGCACGCCCGCCCGCCGCCTCGCCGCGTCGGCCGCCGCCACGGCACTGGCCGTCGCCCCGGCGCTGCTCGCCACCGCGGGCACCGCGCACGCGACGGGCGGCCACGGCGGCAAGTCGAGCGCCGTGGTCCTCCGTACCGGCCTGGACGTCTCCCTGCTCAACAAGACCGTGAACGTCCCGCTCACGGCCACGCTCAACGAGGTGCAGGCCCCCGCCAGTGCCGAGAAGACCGCTCTCACGGTCAAACTGGACGGCGTCGACGGCGGGCAGCCGTTCAGCGTCCTGCGGGCGGACGTGGCCACCGCGAAGGCCACCGTCGACGACCACAAGGCCGAGGGGTACAGCAACCTCGCCCACGCCAAGGTCCACATCCCGGGCCTGCCGCTGCTCTCGCTCATCGAGGTCGGCCAGGTCACGTCGAAGGCGGTCTGCGAGACGGGGAAGCGGCCCGTCGCCGAGTCGAACGTCCTGGGCGCGGTCACGGTCCTCGGCAAGAAGGTGACCCTGTCGGCGGGCGGCACCACCCAGGTGAAGGTCCCGGGTGTGGGCGAGGTCCGGCTCGACCTTTCGAAGACGCACACCACGTCCCGTACGGCGGCCGCCTCCGCCCTCGAACTGAAGGTGTCCGTCAACCCGCTCAAGCTGAACGTGGCGGAGGTGGAGGGCACGGTGACCCTCGCCGGCGCGACCTGCGAGACGCCCACGGCGGCGCCTGCGCAGAAGCCCCCGGCCAAGCCGGCCGACGACGTGAAGCCGCAGGGCGGCGCCGCCAAGCCGATCGCCGAGCCCGCCGCAAAGCCCGCAGCCAAGGCGGACCTCGCGGAGACCGGGGGGAGCTCGATGACGCCGTACATCGCGGGCGGCGCCGTCGTGCTGCTGGTCGCGGGCGGCGGGGCCGTCGCCGTCGCGCGGCGCGCACGTTCCTGACCCGAGGGCTCGAGGAAGGACCCGAGGGCCCGAGGGGGGACCGGAGGGCAGCGGGTGGGCGGGAGTGGAGGGGACTCCCGCCCACCCGCAGGTGTCCGTCAGCCGCTGGTCAGCGCCTGGTCGAGAGCCTGGAGGAACCGGCCCGTCGTCGCCCTGTCCCGCACCGCGAGACGCAGCCAGTCCCCGCCCAGACCCGGGAACGTGTCGCCGCGCCGCACCGCGAACCCCCGCTCCCGCAGCCGCGTGCGCAGCGCCGCCGCCCCCGGGACCCGTATCAGCACGAACGGACCTTCCGCGGGACCCGCCAGCGACACGCCCTCCGCCGCGAACTCCGCGAGCCCCGCCACGAGATGGGCCCGGTCCGCCGCGACGCGGTGCGCCGCGTGCGCCGCCTCCGCGAGGGCGCGCGGCGACACACACGCCTCGGCAGCGGCCAGCGCCGGCGTGGACACCGGCCACAGCGGCTGCGCCCGCTCCAGCTCCGCGATGATGTCCGGTTCCGCCAGTACGTAGCCGATCCGCAGCCCCGCGAGCCCCCATGTCTTCGTCAGGCTGCGCAGCACCACGAGCCCCGGCACGTCGCTCCGGCCCGCGAGGGCCTCCCGCTCGCCGGGGACCGCGTCCATGAAGGCCTCGTCCACCACCAACACCCGCCCGGGGCGGGCGAGTTCGGCGATGAGTGCCGCCGGGTGCAGGACCGACGTCGGGTTCGTCGGGTTGCCGATCACCACCAGGTCCGCGTCCTCGGGCACGGCCGCCGGGTCGAGCCGGAAGCCGTCCTCCTCGCGCAGCAGGACCCGGTCCACGGCATGCCCCGCGTCCCGCAGCGCCGCCTCCGGCTCCGTGAACTGCGGGTGCACGACGACCGGGTGACGGGCCTTCAGGGCGCGCGCGAGCAGCACGAACGCCTCCGCCGCCCCCGCCGTGAGCAGCACCCGCTCCACGGGAAGCCCGTGCCGGCGGGCCACCGCCTCGCGGGCCGCCCGCCCGTCCGGATACGCGGCGAGCCCGCCGAGCGAGTCCGCGATGTGCTCGCGCAGCCACGCCGGGGGAGTGTCCGCGCGGACGTTCACCGCGAGATCCGTGAGGTCCGCACCCGTGCCGCGGACCTCCGCGTCGCCGTGGTGGCGCAGATCGTGACCGTCGTCAGTGCGCATGCGAGTGAGGGTGCCCGTGACCGTGCGAGTGCCCGTGGCCGTGGTGGTCGCCGTCGTCGTCCGGGTGGAAGTGCGGCTGCTGCGGAAGCCCCACCTTGTCCTCGAACCCCGGCAGCGCGATCCGGTACACGCAGGTGTCGCAGTTCATCCGCAGATCGCCGCGGACGGCCTCCTCGTACCGCTCCATGACCAGATCGATCAGCTCCGGCTCCGGGCCGATCACGTCGGCGGAGAGCACCTCGACGTCCGGGTGGGCCGAGGCCCAGCCCTCCGTCTGCTGCCGCACACGGTCCGGCAGGATCCCCGTGAACAGGAAGTACGGCAGGACGACGATGCGCCGCGCGCCGAGCTTCACGCACCGGTCGAGGCCCGTCGGCACGTCCGGCGCGGCCAGCGACACGAACGCCGTCTCCACGCCCGCGTAGCCGCGGCCCTCCCACAGCAGCCGCGCCGCCTTGTGCACCTCGGCGTTGGCGTCCGGATCCGTCGAACCACGGCCCACGAGCAGGACCGTCACATCGGCCCGGTCCTCCGGCGTGCGGACCCCGCCGCCCAGCGCCTCGTCGAGCCGCCGCTCGAGGACCTTCAGCAGCGACGGGTGCGGACCCAGCGGACGCCCGTACGTGTAGGAGACCCCCGGGTGGCGCTCCTTCTCGCGGGCGAGCGCGGCCGGGATGTCGCCCTTGGCGTGCCCCGCCGACACCAGCATCAGCGGCACCGCTGCGAACCGGCGCACCCCGCGCTCCACGAGCTCGCCCACCGCCTCCGTCAGCGGCGGCGGCGACAGCTCGATGAAGCCGCCCGCCACGGGCAGGTCGGGACGGCGGCGGCCGAGCTCCCTGACGAAGTCGCGGAAGGCTTCGGCACCGGCCTCGTCGCGGGTGCCGTGTCCGGCGATGAGCAGAGCGGGAGGGGTGGTCACGAGGACTCCTTGTGGGTGGTGCTGGTGGTGTTGTCGGGAGCGGCGGCGGCCGGCTGCTGCCAGCGGTAGCCGCGCGGGGTGACCATGCGGCCCGCGATGCGCCGGGTGGCCGTGTTGCCGACGGTCACGACGGTCATCATGTCGACCCAGGCCGGGTCGAGTTCGCCGAGGGTGGTCAGCCGGCTCGACTCGTCGGCGCGGGACGCGTTGCGCACCACGCCCACGGGCGTGCCCGGCTCGCGGTGCCCGGCGAGGATGCCGAGGGCCTTGGGCAGTTGCCAGTCCCGGCCCCGGCTGCGCGGGTTGTAGAACGTGACCACGATGTCCGCCTCCGCGGCGGCCCGCACCCGGCGCTCGATGACCTCCCACGGCGTGTGCAGGTCGGACAGGCTGATCGAGACATGGTCGTGGCCGAGCGGCGCGCCCAGGATCGCGGCCGCCGCGAGCGCGGCCGTCACACCCGGTACGCCCACCACGTCGATGTCGTCGGACGCCTCGGCGAGCGCGGGCGACGCCATCGCGTAGACGCCCGCGTCGCCGCTGCCGATCAGCGCGACGGCCTGCCCCTTGCGGGCCTCGGCGACCGCCGTGCGGGCCCGCTCCTCCTCGGCGCCGAGCCCGGACTCCAGGATCCTGGTGCCGGGCCGCAGCAGGTCCCTGATCTGGTCGACGTACTGGTCGAGGCCGACGAGGACGGACGCGGCGCGCAGCTCGTCGCGGGCGCGCGGCGTCACGAGGTCACGGGCGCCGGGGCCGAGCCCGACGACGGCGAGCCGGCCGCGCGGTGCGGAGCGCACGACGGCACACGTCGCCATCGCGGGCTTCCCGTCGGCGCGTACCGACTTCCGCTTGGGAACGAGGAGTTCACCGCCTCCGACCAGTGCGGCGGCCTCCGCCACCGACGGCGTACCGACGGCGTCGAGCGGAGCGTCGGACGGGTTCGGCACGGTGACCGCGGCGAGGGTCTCGGCGCCGTACGTCACGACGGGCACACCCAACTGCTCGGCGGCCTCGACGATGCCCGGCTCACCGGCCTTCGCGTCGACGGTCGCGAGGCGGGCCACGGACAGCGGCGAAAGACCCGCGTCCCGCAGCGTCTCGCGCACGAGCCCCAGCACCTCGTCCACGGGAGCGCCCTTGCTGGCACCGACGCCCACGACGAGCGACGGAGGCCGCAGGACGACCTCGCGGCCGGCGGGTTCCACGGCGCGGTCGGTGACGCGGATCGTGTGATCAGCCACCTGGTCCGGCGCGACGTTGCCCGGCAGTGCGGGCAGCGGGTGCGCCAACTCGGCGTGCAGGGAAACCGGTTCACCGTCGAGGAGCGCACGGGTCACCGCGGCGACGTCACCCTCGACGGGCAGGCCGAGCGTGTCGAGCCCCGGCACGTCCACCGCGTCCGTCGCCGTGGTGACCACCGGCTCGGCCTCCAGGACGGCGGCCACCTCGCGCGCGAGCGCGTTCGCCCCGCCCTCGTGCCCGCCGAGCAGCGACACCGCGAACCGCCCGGCCTCGTCGACGCACACCACACCCGGGTCCACGTGCTTGTCCCGCAGCAGCGGAGCCACGAGCCGGACCACGGCCCCCGTCGCCAGGAAGCACACCACCTGCTCGCACTCCGTGAACGCGCGCCGCACGGCGTCCCCCACGGAACCCTCGTACACCCGCGTACGCGACGGCCACGCCGACGCGAGCCGGTCGCGGGACACCGCCCCAGCCGCCGTGGCGGAAATCAGGCCGATCACTCAACTACTCCTTCGTTCAAGGAAGTCCACGGACGTTCAAGGAAGCCCTCGGAAGTGGCGCTCTGCGCATCTGCGTCGGGCCGTACGCCCCACACCAAAAACACCGGATTGGCCGCGGCGAGCCGCGACACCTCGCCCGGCAGCGGCGCGAGCCGGGACGACTGGAGCAGCACCCCGTCGCTGACGAACCCGGCCGCGCCCAGCGCGTCCCGCACCGCGCCCACCCGGTCCACCGCCGCCACCGCGACCACGACGGACCGTCGCGCTCGCCGCGCGCTCGCCGTCACGATCGCGGCCAGCTCGCGCCCGCCCCCGCCGATGAACACGGCGTCGGGGTCGGCCAGATCGGACAGGACGGTCGGCGCCGCGCCGTGCACGACGCGTACATCGACACCGTGGGCGGCGGCGTTGTCCCGGATACGGGCGACGCCGTCCGCCGTCTTCTCGACGGCCACGGCCGCGGCGCCGAAGCGCGCGCACTCCACGGCCACCGAGCCGGACCCGGCCCCGATGTCCCACACCAGGTCCCCCGGGCGCGGCCCGAGCCGCGCGAGCGCGAGCGCCCGCACCTCGTACTTGGTGATCATCGAGTCGCGGTGCGCGAACTCGCCCTCGTCCAGGGCCCATCGGGCCGGCGGGCGGCCAGGACCGGCGAGGGTGCGCACCGGTGCGAGCACCCGCTTCTCGTCCAGGCACAGCACCACGCTCACCGCGTCGCCCCAGTCACGGGCGGCGGCTTCCGACGGCGTGACACGTTCAAGGCTCTCGTGCTCGGGGTCGCCGAGGAGGGAGGCGACGACGAGGACGCGGTCGGCGCTCGCGTGCGCGAGTTCGGCGCCCAGCTCGGCCGGGCCCGCACCGGGACCCGTCAGGACGGCCGTCTTGGGGTGCGCGCGGCACACGTTGACCGCGGTCCGCAGGTCACGGCCGTGCGCGCTGACCACTGCCGCGTCGTCCCACGGAAGGCCGACGCGCGCGAACGCCGTCGCCACCGACGACACCCCGGGCCGTACGTCGAGCGCCGCGGGCCCGAACCGCTCGGCGAGCGCCCGCACGATCCCGAAGAACCCGGGATCGCCGGAGGCGAGCACCGCGACGCCCTGACCCTTCTCGTTCCCCTTCTCGTTCTCGATGGCTCGCTCGACCGCGTTCAGCGCCGGAGCCAGCGGTCCGAGCACGACCCGCTCCGCCCCGGGAGCCAGCAGCGCCTCGGCCGCCTCGAGATGACGCCGCCCGCCGACCACCACAGCGGCGGTCGACAGGGCCGGGTCCGGGGACAGCGGCGCCCCCGTCCCCGTACCGAAGACCGTGATCACGACTGGGCCTGCGCCGATTTCCCGGCCCGCAGCGCGGCCCGCGCCTCGGGGTCGGCCTTGCGGAAACCGTGGAAGTGGCCCGGGTGGTAGAGGTGCGAACGCGTGCCCTCCGCGTCCAGGGCCGGCCCGACCAGGAACAGCGTGTGCTTCCACAGCTTGTGCTGCTTCACGGTCTCCTCCAGCGTGCTGATCGTGCACTTCACGATCAGCTCCTCCGGCCAGGTCGCCTGGTACGCGACGACGACCGGCGTCGACGTCGGGTAGCCGCCCTCCAGAAGCTCACGCACCAACTGCCCGCTGCGCGCCGCCGAAAGGAACAGCGCCATCGTCGTGCCGTGCCGTGCGAACTCCCGCACCTCCTCGCCCGGAGGCATCGGCGTCTTGCCGCCGCCGAGCCGCGTCAGGATCACGGACTGCGCGACCTCGGGGATCGTCAGCTCGCGCTGAACGAGCGCGGCCACGGCCGAGAACGACGAGACACCCGGGATCACCTCCGTCGCGATGCCGAGCCGCGCGCACCGGTCGACCTGCTCCTGCGTGCCGCCCCACAGCGCCGGGTCCCCGGAGTGGATGCGCGCGACCCGCAGCCCGTCGCGGTGCGCCCGCTCGTACACGGCGACGACGTCCTCCAGCGACATCGTCGCCGAGTCCAGGATCTCGGCGCCCTCGCGCGCGTGGTCGAGGACCTCCTCCTGCACCAGGCTGGCCGCCCAGATGACGACATCGGCGTCCGCGATGGCGCGCGCGGCGCGGAACGTGAGCAGATCGGCGGCGCCGGGCCCGGCACCGACGAAGGTCACCTTGCCGGTGGTTGCTTCGGGCATGACTGGGGTCCTCTCGGGGATGCAGCTTCGGGTGGTGCGGGTTCGTACGCAGTTCGGTCGTACGGAGGTACGGGAGCGGTATCGGACGGGTCGGAAGGTGCGGCTCAGCCGGTCCCGGGCGTGCGCAGGGTGTGCCGATCCGCTAGCAAGGGACCATGGCCGTCCTCGTCGCACTTGGCTCGTTCGTGATGACACTCGTCGGCGGCTGGACCGCCCACCACGTCACCGACCGGCGCCACTTGGTGCTCGGATTCGCCGGCGGCCTGATGCTCGGCGTGGTCGGCTTCGACCTGCTCCCCGAGGCCCTGCACGGCGCGGGCGACGAGATCTACGGAGTGCCCGCCGCGCTGCTCCTGTTCGTCGCGGGCTTCCTCGCCGCTCACATCGTCGAGCGGCTGCTCGCGATGCGCCAGGCCCCGCACGGGGCGCAGGAGGGCGAGGAGCAGGTGCCCGAGGTCGGCCTCGGCGCCGCCTCCGCGATGGTCGGGCACAGCGTCGCGGACGGCGTCGCGATCGGCGCCTCGTTCCAGGTGAGCAGCACCATGGGTTACACCGTCGCGCTCGCGGTGATCACGCACGACTTCGCGGACGGCTTCAACACGTACACGATCACGCGCGCCTACGGGAACGCCCGCCGCAAGGCACTCGCGATGGTCGGCGCGGACGCGCTCGCCCCGGTGGTGGGCGCAGCGTCGACCCTGTTCTTCACCATTCCGGGGCAGGCCCTCGCCTGCTACCTCGGGTTCTTCGGCGGCGTTCTGCTGTACATCGCGGCAGCGGAGATCCTGCCGGAGGCCGGCCACCACCACCCGGCGCGCTCCACGCTCCTGTGCACGATCGCGGGCGCCGCCCTGATGTGGCTGGTGATCGGCGCGGCGGGGGACTAGGGCCTGTTGCGCGCTCCGCGCGGACGGCGGGGAACTCGGAACAGGCCCTGGCACCCGTTCCGCCCCCCGGCGGCTCACAGTTTCCCGCCCCGTCCGCCGTCGCGCCGCGCGGGCGCGATCAGCGTCGACAGGTACGGCAGCGCGGCGTCGGTGCCCAGTTCGGCGGCGGGCCTGATGGACTCCTCGGGCAGCCCGAGCGCGGACCCCCATACGGCGTCCTGCGTCCGCCCCGTCTCGCGCAGCGCCGCGGCGACCTCGCCCGCGAGCCGACCGAACTTGTAGGCGACGACGGTGCCGGGTCCCGCGAGCGCCTCCTTGAGCACGGCCGAACCGGCGGTCACCGGCACGAGCGTCAGCGGCTCGGTGCCCTCCGTGAGCACGGCGCCGGAACGCGCGGCGAGGTCCTGCATGGCGGTGATGCCCGGCACGGTCTCGACGACGGTCCCCGGCACCAGCTCCTCGACGGTCAGGGCGAGATACGTGAACGTGGAGTACACGTTCGGGTCGCCGATCGTCGCGAACGCGACCGAGCCGTGCTCCCGCAGCAGCGCCGCGACGCGCTCACCGGCCGCGTCCCAGGCCGCCTCGCGCCTGGCCCGGTCCGAGCGCTCGTTGAGGGCGAAGACGACACGGACGACCTTGTCGGCGGGCACGTAGTGCAGGACGGTCGCCTCGGCGCGGCCGGGCTCGCCGCCGTCGGTCCCGTCGGCCGCGGCCATCACCGGCACGACGACGACGGCGGCCCCGCGCAGGGCGTTCACGCCCTTCACGGTCACGAGCTCGGGGTCACCGGGACCCACGCCGACGCCGGTCAGCCGGTGCGTGGTGTTGCTGGTCATGACGGGGTGACTCCTTCGGTTGCCCGCGCGACTTCGGTTGCCTGCGCGACGATGCGCCGCGCCGCCTGGGGCACGGCGGCCCAGTGCACATGCAGATACGAGGCGTGCACCCCGCCCTGCACAAACCCTTCGACGCGCCGCTCGGGACGCGTGATGCCCCACGCGGGGGCGGCGCCGGCCCCGGGCTCGACGACGGTGCGATGGAACTCGTGGCCTCGCACTCGCGTACCGTTCGCGGCCAGCACGCTGTCGGACACGGCCACGGCGTCCCGGTACCCGAGCGTGAGCCGCTCCGACATCCGCGCGTCGGTGTCGAGCACTCCGCACATCGGCTGCCCGTCGAGGGACCGCCCGAGGTACAGCAGCCCGGCACACTCGGCGACGACGGGCGCCCCGGACCGCGCGAGCTCTCCGACGGCCTTGCGCAGCGGTTCGTTGGCGGACAGCTCGGAGGCGTACACCTCGGGGAAACCTCCGCCGATGACCAACGCGCGGGTCCGGTCGGGGAGTTGCTCGTCACGGAGGGGGTCGAACGGCACGACGTCGGCACCGGCGGCGACGAGCAGCTCACGGTGCTCGGCGTAGGAGAAGGTGAAGGCGGGCCCGCCGGCGAGAGCGACGACGGGCCGCGGCCCGTCGAGACCGTCCATCTGGGAGGAGGCGGGCTGGGGGAAAGACTCCAGAACCTCGGCCGCATGCCAAGCCGCACAGTCCAACGACGGAGCACTACGCGCCACGGCATACAGCGCGTCCAGGTCACACCCGACCCGCACGAGCTCCGCCATCGCCGCAACAGCCGAAACCGCCTCGACTCCCCGCTCGGCCACCGGCACAAGCCCCAAGTGCCGCGAGGGAGTGACCACTTCCCCACCCCGGCGCAAGGCGCCGAAAACGGGCACCCCCGCCTCGTCCAGCGCCTCCCGCAGCAGCTCCTCGTGCCGCTCGGAGCCCACCTTGTTGAGGATCACCCCGGCGAGCCGCACCTCAGGATCGAACGAGGCGAACCCGTGCACCAGAGCGGCAACGGACCGCGCCTGCGACGAAGCATCCACCACGAGCACCACCGGCGCCCGGAGCAGCTTCGCGACATGCGCGGTCGACGCCAGCTCACCCTGACCGGACGCCCCGTCGAAAAGCCCCATCACGCCCTCGACGACGGCGAGATCGCAGCCCTGCGCCCCGTGCGCGAAGAGCGGCGCCACCAGTTCGGGCCCGCACAGGTACGCGTCGAGGTTGCGCCCGGCGCGCCCCGTGGCGAGCGCGTGGTACCCGGGGTCGATGTAGTCGGGCCCGACCTTGTGCGGCGACACGGCGAGGCCGCGTCCGGCGAACGCCGCCATCAGACCCGTCGCGACGGTCGTCTTGCCGCTGCCCGACGAGGGCGCGGCAATGACGAGCCGAGGCATGGACGTACTCACCACTCGATGCCTCTCTGGCCCTTCTGGCCCGCGTCCATCGGGTGCTTGACCTTGGACATGTCGGTGACCAGGTCGGCGAAGTCCACCAGCTTCTCGGGGGCGTTGCGCCCGGTGATCACGACGTGCTGGGTGCCGGGCCGGTCCCTCAGCACGGAGATGACCTCGTCCGTGTCGATCCAGCCCCAGTGCATCGGGTAGGCGAACTCGTCGAGCACGTACAGCTGGTACGTCTCGGCGGCGAGGTCACGCTTGACCTGCTCCCAGCCCTCGCGGGCCTTCTCCTCGTTGTCCATCTGCGCGTCGCGCTGGACCCAGGACCAGCCCTCGCCCATCTTGTGCCAGTCGACGCTGCCGCCCTCGCCGCTCGCGCCGAGGACGCGCAGCGCGTTCTCCTCGCCGACCTTCCACTTCGCCGACTTGACGAACTGGAACACTCCGATCGGCCAGCCCTGGTTCCAGGCGCGCAGGGCGAGCCCGAAGGCCGCCGTCGACTTGCCCTTGCCGATGCCGGTGTGGACGACGACGAGCGGCCGGTTGCGCCGCTGCCGCGTCGTGAGCCCGTCGTCCGGCACGACGCTCGGCTGTCCCTGAGGCATTACGCGACCCTCCTGCTGTTCGCCTGCAGACCACCCTGTACGTCCTTCACGAGCCCGGCGATCGAGTCGGCCCGCAGCTCGTCGAGCGTCACCGCCGTCCCGCCCAGCTCGCCCGCCAGCTGACCGGCGAGCCCGAGCCGCACAGGACCCGACTCGCAGTCCACGACGACCGACGCCGTTCCCTCGGCGGCGAGCAGCCGCGCGGCACGCCCCGCGAGCGCCACCGGCTCGGGACCGCCCGTAGCCCGCCCGTCGGTCACCACGACGACGAGCGGCCGGCGCGCCGGGTCCCGCAGCCGCTCCACACGCAGCACATCGTGCGCCTTGAGGAGCCCCGCGGACAGCGGCGTACGCCCACCGGTGGGCAGCGACTCGAGCCGTACGGCTGCCGCGTCCACCGAGGACGTCGGTGGCAGCGCCACGTCGGCCGAGGAGCCGCGGAACGTCACGAGCCCCACCTTGTCCCGCCGCTGGTACGCGTCGAGGAGCAGCGACAGCACGGCGCCCTTCACGGCACTCATCCGCTGCCGCGCCGCCATCGACCCGGAGGCGTCCACCACGAACAGCACGAGGTTGCCCTCGCGGCCCTCCCTGGTCGCCTGCCGCAGATCGTCACGCCGCACCACGAGCCCAGGGCCGGAGCGCCCGCGCGCCCGCTGGTGCGGGGCAGCGGCCTGCACGGTCGCCGCGAGGTGCAGCTTGGTGAGAGCGCCGCGGGGACGCCGCGCACCCGTCGTACGCCCGTGCTCCGTGCGGGCCCGCGAGCGGCGCCCCGCGGCACCCTCACCGAGTCCGGGGACGCTCAGCATCTTCGTACGGAAGGGCTCGCAGGCGCGGGCTGCCGCCTGTTCGCCGCCGCCCGCGGGAGCCTTCTGCTCGCCGCTCCCGGAGGGCTCGCCCTGCGCGGGGATGTCGGCGGCCTGGTCGCCGCCCGCGTCGGGGCCGCTGCCCTCGGGGGCGTCCTGGGGCGGCTGCCCGCCACCGCCGCCGGGGCCGTCCCCGCCGTCGTCACCGTCACCGTCAGGATCGGGCTCGTCGTCCTGCCCGCCGAACTCCTCCAGGGTGTCGTCGAGCTTGTCCTCGTCGAGCCCCGGCGCGTCGAACGGGTTGCGGCGCCTGCGGTGCGGCAGCGCGAGGAGCGCGGCCTGTCGCACGTCCTCGGCCAGCACATCCGTGCGGCCCGCCCACGCGGCGAGAGCCGTCGCCGTACGCGCCATCACGATGTCCGCGCGCATCCCGTCGACCTCGAACGCGGCGCACGTCGCGGCGATCTGCCGCAGCGCGGCGTCGCCGAGCCGCACCGAAGGCAGCAGGTCACGGGCCGCGACGATCCGCGCCCGTACGGCGGACTCCTCCTGCTCCCACTTCCCGGCGAAGCCCTCGGGGTCGTCGTCGTAGGCGAGGCGCCGCTTGACGACCTCGACGCGCTGGTCGGGCTCGCGGGAGGCGGCGACCTCCACGGTGAGGCCGAACCGGTCGAGCAACTGCGGCCGCAGCTCGCCCTCTTCGGGGTTCATGGTGCCGACGAGCAGGAAGCGTGCGGCATGCCGCACGGACACGCCCTCGCGCTCCACGTACGAGGCGCCCATCGCGGCCGCGTCGAGCAGCAGGTCCACCAAGTGGTCGTGCAGCAGGTTGACTTCGTCGACGTAGAGGATCCCGCGGTGTGCCTCGGCGAGGAGTCCCGGCTCGAAGGCCTTGACGCCCTCGGCGAGCGCCCGCTCGATGTCGAGCGCGCCGACGAGCCGGTCCTCGGACGCGCCGACGGGCAGCTCGACCATGCGCGCGGCGCGCGAGGTGCCGGGCCCGGTCTCGTGCGGGCCGTCCGGGCACGCCGGGTCCGGGGCGCCGGGCGCACACGAGAAGCGGCACCCGGCGACGACCTCGACCTCGGGGATGAGGGCCGAGAGCGCACGCACGGCCGTGGACTTGGCCGTGCCCTTCTCGCCGCGCACGAGCACCCCGCCGACGGCGGGGCTGACCGCGTTGAGCAGCAGCGCGAGCCGCAGGTCGTCCTGCCCGACGAGCGCGGTGAACGGATAGGGGGTACTCACTGGTCGTCGCCCTCCAAGTCGCCCTCAAGTTCCAGATACGTGGCCCGCAGCCGCTCCAGCGTCTGCGCGTCCGGCTCGGCCCACAGGCCGCGCTCGGCCGCTTCCAGCAGCCGCTCGGTGATGCCGCGCAGGGCCCACGGGTTGGACTTCTTCATGAAGTCCTGGTTCTCCGCGTCGAAGACGTACTCGGCCGACAGCTTCTCGTACATCCAGTCGTCGACCACGCCGGCCGTCGCGTCGTACCCGAAGAGGTAGTCGACGGTGGCGGCCATCTCGAAGGCGCCCTTGTAGCCGTGGCGGCGCATGGCCGCCATCCAGCGCGGGTTGACCACACGGGCGCGGAACACCCGGTGCGTCTCCTCGCCGAGCGTGCGGGTCTTCACCTGATCGGGTACGGCGGAGTCGCCGACGTACGCCTCGGGGGAGGTCCCCGTCAGATGCCGCACCATGGCGACCATGCCGCCGTGGTACTGGAAGTAGTCGTCGGCGTCGACGAGGTCGTGCTCGCGGGTGTCGACGTTCTTCGCCGCCACGTTGATGCGGCGGAACGCCGTCTCCATGTCGCCGCGCGCCGCCCGCCCGTCGAGCCCGCGCCCGTACGCGTAGCCGCCCCACACCGCGTACACCTCGGCGAGGTCCGCGTCGGACTGCCAGTTGCGGGCGTCGATCAGCGGCAGCAGCCCGGCACCGTACGCGCCCGGCTTCGAGCCGAAGATACGGGCCGTGGCCCGCCGCCGGTCGCCGTGCTCGACGGCGTCCTGTTCGACATGGGCGCGTACGTAGTTGTCCTCCGCGCTCTCGTCGAGCGCGGCGACGGCCTGCACGGCGTCGTCGATCAGGCCCACGACGTGCGGGAACGCGTCACGGAAGAAGCCGGAGATACGGACTGTCACATCGATGCGCGGGCGCCCGAGTTCGGCGGCCGGCACGATCTCGAAGCCGGTGACACGGCGCGAGGCGTCGTCCCACACCGGGCGGCAGCCGAGCAGCGCGAGGATCTCCGCGATGTCGTCGCCCTGCGTACGCATCGCAGAGGTGCCCCACACGGTGAGGCCCACGGACTTGGGGTACTCGCCGGTGTCGGCCAGATAGCGCGCGACGAGCGAGTCGGCGAGCGCCTGCCCGACCTCCCAGCTCAGCCGCGAGGGGATCGCCTTCGGGTCGACGGAGTAGAAGTTGCGGCCCGTCGGCAGCACGTTGACCAGACCGCGCGTCGGCGACCCGGACGGCCCCGCGGGCACGTATCCGCCGTCGAGCGCGCGCAGAATGTGCCCGATCTCGTCCGTCGTACGGGCGAGCCGGGGCACGACCTCACGGCACGCGAACTCCAACACCGCGACAGCGTCCCGGAGTTCGGTCCCGAGGATGTCCCGGACGAGCGCGGGGACGGACGCGGCGTCCCAGCCGCGCTCCTCCATGCCCTCGGCCGCGCGCCGGCACAGCTGCTCCAGGAGGTCGATCGCGTCGGCGGCGCTGCGGGCGGGGCCGCTGACGAGGTCCGTGAGTTCGGCCGGCACCTTCACCGGGGCGCCCGGCTCGCCGAGCAGCTCCTTCTCGACCAGGCCGAAGTGCTCGGCCAGGCAGGCCCGCAGGCCGGGCAGCGCGTTCGCGGTGCCGCCCCACACCTGCGAGGCGCGCAGCACGGCGAGCACGAGGTTCACGCGCGGCTCGCCGACCGGGCCGCCGCCCAGGATGTGCAGACCGTCGCGGATCTGCACGTCCTTGATCTCGCACAGATAGCCGTCGATGTGCATCACGAACTCGTCGAAGTCGCCGTCGTCCGGCTGCTCGTCGACATGCAGGTCGTGGTGGAGCTCGGCGGCCTTGACCAGCGTCCAGATCTGGGCGCGCACGGCCGGGGCCTTCGTCGGGTCCAGGTCCGAGACGAGCGCGTACTCGTCGAGGAGCTGCTCCAGCTTCGCGAGATCGCCGTACGTGTCGGCGCGCGCCATCGGCGGCACCAGGTGGTCGACGACCGTGGCGTGCCCGCGGCGCTTGGCCTGCGTGCCCTCGCCCGGGTCGTTCACGATGAACGGGTAGATCAGCGGCAGCTCGCCGAGGACCGCGTCGGGCGCACAACTCCCGCTCAGGCCAAGGCCCTTGCCCGGCAGCCACTCCATGGTGCCGTGCTTGCCCATGTGGATGACGGCGTCCGCGCCGAAGCTGTTCTCGAGCCAGCGGTACGCGGCCATGTAGTGGTGCGACGGCGGCATGTCCGGGTCGTGGTAGATCGCGATGGGGTTCTCGCCGAAGCCGCGCGGCGGCTGGATCATCACGACGACGTTGCCGAACTGGAGCGACGCGAGCACGATGTCGTCGCCGTCGACGTAGAGGGAGCCCGGCGGCTCGCCCCACGCCTCCAGCATCCCGTCGCGCAGCTCGGGCGCCAGCTTGTCGAACCAGGCGCGGTAGTCGGCGAGCGGCACGCGCGCGGGCGCCGACGCCAACTGGTCCTCGGTGAGCCACTCCACGTCGTGGCCGCCCGCCTCGATGAGCCGGTGGATCAGCTCGTCACCGTTGTCGGGGTAGCCGTGGACGCCGTAACCGGCCTCGCGCAGCGCGTCCAGGACGCGGACGGCGGAGGCGGGCGTGTCGAGGCCCACCGCGTTGCCGACCCGCGAGTGCTTGGTCGGGTAGGCCGTGAAGACGACGGCGAGCTTCTTCTCGCCGTTCGGCTTGTGGCCGAGACGGGCGTGGCGTACGGCGATTCCGGCGACGCGCGCGGCCCGCTCGGGGTCGGCCGCGTACACCGGGACGCCGTCGGGGCCCTCCTCCTTGAAGGAGAACGGCACCGTGACGATCCGGCCGTCGAACTCGGGGATCGCGACCTGCATCGCCGCGTCCATCGGCGACAGCGCGGCGTCCGACGCCTCCCAGGCCGCCTTCGACGACGTCAGGCACAGTCCCTGTAGGACGGGAACGTCGAGGTCGGCGAGCGCGCCGATGTCCCAGGCCTCCTCGTCGCCGCCCGCGGACGCCTGCGAGGCATGCGTGCCGCCCGCCGCGAGCACGGTCGCCACGAGGGTGTCGGCCTCGCCGAGCACCTCGTACAGGCCGGCGTCGGCGCCGCGCAGCGAACCGCAGTACACCGGAAGGGCGTTGACACCGCGCGCCTCGATCGCGTCGCACAGCGTGTCCACGAACGCGGTGTTCCCGGACAGCTCGTGGGCGCGGTAGAAGAGCACACCGACGGTCGGGCGGCCCTCGACGCGGGCGCGGCTGCCGTGCACCCCGTACTCCGGCATCTTCTGCGGCTCGGCGCTGCGCCGCTCCTGCGTGCTCCCGGCCCGGCCGTGCCCGTGGAGCAGCACGTCCTGGACGAGGAAGCGGGCCAGCTCGACGAGATTGCCGGGACCGCCCTCGACGAGGTAGCGCAGCGCCTCGGCCACGGCGCCCGCGTGGACGGTGGACTCGGCCATCAGCTCCGCGTCCGGGACGCTCTCGCCACCGAGCAGGACCGTCGGCACGCCGGACGCCTTCAGCGCCGCGAGCCCGTCCTCCCAGGCGCGCTTGCCGCCGAGGAGCCGTACGACGGCGATGTCCACGCCGGCGAGCAGCTCCGGCAGCTCACCCTCGACATCGACGCGGGTCGGGTTCCCGATCCGGTAGGGGGCGCCGGAGGCCCGGGCCGCCAGCAGATCGGTGTCTGCGGTGGACAACAACAACACTGTGCTCATGCGGGCGCTCCCGGTGGAATGAAAGGCAGTCCTGACGGAGCGCCGGACTCGATGAGCCGCCACAGCGCGTCCGTGTCCGCGTGTTCTTCGATCAGATCGCCGAGCCGGTCGAGCTGCTCCTCGCGCAGCGCGCCGAACGACGTGTCGGGCGCCGGTACGAAACGGCGGCCCGCGGCGGCCGCGACCTCGCGCAGGAACGCCCGGCGGAAGCCGTCCGCCTCCAGCGAGCCGTGCCAGTGGGTGCCCCACACGGAGCCGACGCGACAGCCGTCCAGGAAGGCTTCTCCGCCGACGATTTCGGCCACTCCGTGATGGATCTCGTAACCCTCGACGTGCTCGCCGAGCGCCTGTCCGACGGGCCGGGCGAGGGTCTTCTCGCGCTCGAACCGCACCCGTACGGGCAGCAGTCCGAGCCCGTCCACGGTGCCCAGGCGCGACTCGATGTCGTCCTCGATGCTGTTGCCGAGCAGCTGGAAGCCGCCGCAGATCCCGAGGACCGGGCGCCCCTCGGCGGCCCGGCGCGCGAGGGCGTCGGCGAGGCCGCGCTCGCGCAGCCACTGAAGTGCCCTGACGGTGCCGCGCGTTCCCGGCACGACGACCAGGTCCGCGTCGACGAGCTCCTCGGCCCGGTCGACGAACCGCACGACGACGCCCGGCTCGGCGGCCAGCGCGTCCACGTCGGTGAAGTTCGACATCAGCGGCACGGCGCACACGGCGACGCGCAGCACGTCCTCGCCGACGGGGGCCGCGGTCTGCGACTCGCGCACGGAGCCGCGCAGCGACACGCGCAGCCCGTCCTCCTCGTCGATGCCGAGACCGTGCTGGAAGGGGAGAACCCCGTACGTGGGGCGCCCGGTCAGGTCCTTGAGCATGTCGAGGCCGGGCTCGAGGAGCGAGACGTCGCCCCGGAACTTGTTCACCAGGTAGCCGGCCAGCAGCTCCTGGTCCTCGGGCGCGAGCAGCGCCGTCGTGCCGAAGAACGACGCGAAGACGCCGCCGCGGTCGATGTCGCCGACCACGAGCACGGGCAGCCGCGCGGCCCGTGCGATCCCCATGTTGACGATGTCGGTGCGGCGCAGGTTGATCTCGGCGGGAGAGCCCGCCCCTTCACAGATCACGGCGTCATAGCTGCCCCGGAGTTCCTCCAGGCATCCCACGACGGTGTCCAGAAGTGCCGCCTGCCGTCCGCCGTGCAGCGCCTTCCCGGGGGACACAGCACCTGACAGCGGCTTCGCCGCGGGCCCGGGCCCCCCGAAGAACCCCCGGGCACTCAACTCGCCCACCGGCTTGCCCATGAGCACCACCTGGCTGCTCCGGTCGCTGCCCGGCTTCAGCAGTACGGGGTTCATCAGGGCGCTCGGCTCGACGCGGGCGGCCTGCGCCTGCATGGCCTGCGCCCGCCCGATCTCGGCGCCCTCGCGCGTCACGAAGGAGTTGAGGGACATGTTCTGCCCCTTGAACGGCGCGACCTTCACCCCCTGCCGCACCAGCCACCGGCAGATCCCCGCGGTGACGACGCTCTTCCCCGCATCGGACGTGGTCCCTGCCACCAGCAGTCCGCCACCACTCACGACTTCCCCCTTCGCCACAGTGCCCGCCCGGCGACACACACGCCGAGGGCCAGCCAGCTCACGCGCCGCGAGAGCCGCGCCGCCCGCTCGACGTCGGCGGTCTCCACGGACCGGCCCGACGCGTTCAGCACGGGCCGGTGCTCGACCCGCCCGCCGTACGACAACGTCCCCCCGAGCCGCACTCCGAGCGCCCCCGCGAACGAGGCCTCGACGACACCGGCGTTGGGGCTCGGGTGCAGCCGCGCGTCCTCGCGCCACGCCCTGAGCGCGCCGCGCGGACGCCCGCCCGCGACCGCGGCGAGCACGCCGGTCAGCCGCGCGCCCGGCCAGCCCGCCACGTCGTCGAGGCGCGCGGAGGCCCAGCCGTAGCGGCGGTACCTGGCCGACTTGTGCCCGACCATGGCGTCCAGCGTGTTCACGGCGCGGAACGCGACGAGCCCGGGGACCCCGGCGACGGCGCCCCACACGAGCGCGCCCACGACGGCGTCGGAGGTGTTCTCGGCGACGGACTCGACGACGGCCCGCGCGATCCCGTCCGCGTCCAGGGCCTGCGGGTCACGCCCGCACAGATGCGGCAGCCGCTCGCGCGCCGCGTCCACGTCACCGGCGGCCAGCGCGCCCCCGATGGCACGCGCCTCGCGCCCCAGCGACGTGCCGCCGACGACCGCCCAAGTGGCGGCGGCGGTCAGGACGATGGAGGCGGCGGGGGAGCGGCGCACGGCGCGGGCGGCGAGGCCACCGGCGACGGCGGCGCCGCCCGCGCACACGGCGGTGTGCAGCGCGCCCCACCCGCGGTGGTCGCGCCACAGCACACGCTCGACGGCGCCCGCGGCCCGCCCGAACGCGGCGACCGGATGCCCGCGGCGCGGATCGCCGATCAGGAGGTCACCGAGGAGTCCGGCGGCGCTGCCGTACGCGAAGACGCGCTCGGCCCGCACGGTCAGTCCGCCGCTACGGCGAACGGAACCCTTGTGCTCGTTCTCGGCGGGAGTACCCGCAACTGGCAGCCGCGCATGGCGATATGTCCTCACTCAGGGTGTCCACGCCCTGGTTGGAAGAGACCGGCAGCGAGAGTTCCTGGCTCGCGGGGATCACTCCCCGGTGACAGTGGCGGGACCGCGCCGGATTCGCACCGGCTTCCTCTCCTGCTGCCGTAGATGGCCCCGGAAGTCCACCACGCCCCGCGAAGGCCCGTCAACTTGCCGTTGACCTGCGAAGGGAGAGTGTGCTGAGGCACACACGAAGCGGGGTGCGGGACGCCTTCGCGTCCCGCACCCCGCACTCCTGCCGGTTACCTCCGGTCAGGCGACGATCAGGAAGATCCCATACCCGACGGCCGCCGCGCACAGGGCGAAGCAGGCGTACGCGCCGGAGACGGCGAGCGTCGCCGAACCGCCCTGGGCCGCCGCCGATTCCCGCTTGGTGAGGCCGACGATGCCGAGGGTGAACAGGCCCACGAGGGCCACCGTGATCACGAGGCTGACTCCGAACACGGAGCCGAGTGCTGCCCAGTCGATGTGCATAGCGCTGCTGCTTCCTTAGACCGTGGCCGGTCGCGCGGACTCCGCCGAGGGCGGGGCGGGCGAGGCGGGGATGGTGGTCTTCACGTCGGTGCCCAGGTCCGCGACCGTGCCGGTGGGCGGCGGGGTGACGGCCGCGATCGCGGTGGTCACGACGCCGGCGGGCTCGTCCGTGGCGTCGATGGCGTCGTCCGTGACGTTCGTGTGGTCGATCGAGTTGCGGCGGGACAGCGCCCAGATGGTGCCCGCGCCGGCGATCAGGAGCAGTGCGGTGACGGCGACGCCCCACGAGCCCTGCTTGGTGAGGAACTCGGCGCCCGCGCCGACCAGACCGGCGGCCGGCAGGGTCAGGCCCCAGGCGATGAACATGCGGGTCGCGGTCGACCAGCGGACGACGCCGCCCTTGCGGCCGAGGCCCGAGCCCATGACGGCGCCGGAGCAGACCTGCGTCGTGGAGAGCGAGAAGCCGATGTGCGAGGAGGCGAGGATCGCGGTCGCGGCGCTGGTCTGGGCGGCGAAGCCCTGCTGCGGCGCGAGGTCCGTGAGGCCCTTGCCCATGGTGCGGATGATGCGCCAGCCGCCGAGGTAGGTGCCGAGCGCGATGGCCGTACCGGCCGAGACGATGACCCACATCGGGGGGTTGGCGCCGGGGCTGAGGACGCCGCCCGTGATCAGGGCGAGCGTGATGATGCCCATCGTCTTCTGCGCGTCGTTCGTGCCGTGCGCCAGCGAGACCAGGCCCGCGGAGGCGATCTGTCCGGCGCGGTAGCCCTTCGCGGTCGCCTTCTGGTCGGTCTTGCTGCCGATCCGGTACGTGAGGCGGGTGGCCAGCATCGCGGCGATACCCGCCACGAGCGGCGCGGCGACGGCCGGGAGCAGGATCTTGGTGACGACGGTGCCGCCGTCGATCGACGACCAGCCCATCGACATCACGGCGGCGCCGATGAGGCCGCCGAAGAGCGCGTGGGACGAGCTGGAGGGGAGCCCCACCAGCCACGTCAGCAGATTCCAGAGGATGGCGCCCACCAGCGCCGCGAAGATGACCTCGGTCTTGAGTCCGTCCTCGTTGATGATGCCGCCGGAGATCGTCTTGGCGACCTCCACGGAGAGGAAGGCTCCGACGAGGTTCAGCACGGCGGACATGGCCACCGCCGTCTTGGGCTTGAGAGCGCCGGTCGAGATGGTGGTGGCCATCGCGTTGGCAGTGTCGTGGAAACCGTTCGTGAAATCGAACACGAGAGCGGTGACGATCACGATCCCGAGGAGAAGCGTGATGTGTTCCATTTACCCAGGCTTCTGTTGGACGTCAGTGGCTCGGCGACCGTAGGCAACCTGAGTGAACGGAAGATGAACTGGGGCGGGCGGTGCGGTGACTCGAAGCGGAGTGCCGCCACTCCGTTGGGAACGGGGTGGCGGCGCGGGGGCGTCCGCGAAGCGGAACGGTGGCTCAATCAAGCGGAAGTGAGCCCTCCGCTAGCCGCGGGCGAACCTCCGTAACTGGGCCTGTGAACCGTTGAAGAGATTCTGGTCACCCGGCAGCCCGCCGCTGTTGTCGTACTGCCAGAACGTCCAGTGCGACCAGCCCGAAGGCAGGGCCCCGGCGGTCTCGTCGTAGCGGGCGAGCCGCAGCGCGTGGTTGCCCGCGAAGGCCCTGCTGTTGCCCGTGCAGTTCTTCCACCAGTGGTAATTGGTGTAGATCACCGGCCGGCGGCTCGTCCTGCGCCGCACCTCGTCGCTGAACGACCTGATCCAGGAGACCATCTTCCCCTTGCTCAGGCCGTAGCACTTCTTCGAGCTGTACGGGTTGTACTCGATGTCCAGCGCCGGCGGCAGCGTCCAGCCGTCCGCCCGCCATGCGCCCCCGTTGCTCACGAAGTACGAGGCCCGCGTCCGGCCGGACGACTTGTTCGGGAGCGCGAAGTGGCGCGCCGCGGATGATGCCCGCGCTCCGGGCCCCGTCGTACTGCTGCTTGAAGTAGGGGCTGCGGTAGGTGGTGGACTCGGTCGCCTTGACGTGGACGAACCGTGCGCCCTTGCTCTTGGCCTCCTGCCAGTTGACGTTCTTCTGGTGCGACGAGACGTCGTGTCCCTTCGTGTCGCCCGCCGCGGACGCCGGAGCCTCGGCGAGAGCGGTCCCTCCGAGCGTCAGGGGGGCGAGTGACGTCGCGGTCGTGATGTGCGCACGGCGACGGGACGGTGTGTGACCACGAGCCATATTTCCCCCCGAAATGGCGACGTGCATGACAAATCCAACCGGAGGTTACCGGAAGATACCTCTATGTCGGTCTATCTCCAGCCAATCGTTTCCAGGCGGGCATTCATGCCGATTCATGCGCTTCCGGACTCCTGGGCTCCGCACTGGAGTGCCCCGGCCCCACGAGCCGCGCGGGCCCGTCGCGCGGCTGACAGGATGCGGACATGGCGCAGGAAACGGGCGAGGCGGGGCGGGGCGCGGACCGACTCGCGCGGGCATGGGACGCGCTCGTGGCGACGGCCCGGCGCACCGTCACCGACGGCCTCGTCGTCGGGACCTCGGGAAACGTCTCGGTACGCATCGACGACACCGTCCTCGTCACACCCAGCGGGGTCCCCTACGACGAGCTCACCCCGGACGACCTCGTCGCCGTCGGCCTCGACGGCCGGCGGCGCGCCGGAACCCTGACCCCGACCAGCGAACTCCCGATGCATCTGGCGGTCTACCGCGCCACGCCCGCCCGCGCCGTCGTCCACACCCACGCGGTCCACGCCACCGCCGTCTCCACCCTCGTGCCCGAACTCCCGCTCATCCACTACATGGCCGCGGCCCTCGGCGGACCCGTCCGGGTTGCCCCGTATGCGACGTACGGCACAGAGCGGTTGGCCGAGAACGTGCTCGACGCTCTCAAGGGACGGACAGGCTGCCTGCTCCAGAACCACGGCGCCCTCACCTACGGCGACACCCTCGCCGCCGCCTACGACCGCACGGCCCAGCTCGAATGGCTGTGCCGCGTCTGGCTCACCGCGAGCGCCCATCCCCACCACGCCCCGACGCTCCTCACCCCCGGCCAGCTACGTGAGGCGGAGGAGAAGCTGCGGGGGTACGGGCAGCGGGGCTGAACCGGCGCCCGACTCCCGGCGGCCCCGCCCCGCTGGCCGGTCGATGCCCGGGCGCGGACACTGGGACGGTGCGCACCGCCAGAGCGACGGCCGCTGCCGTCACCGCAGTCATCGGTGCCGGCGCAGCCGCGATCGCGGCCGGCCGGTTCGCCAGTGACGCCGCCCTCAAGGCGCCCGCCGGCCGACCGCTGCCCACCGAGCCGCGCCTGACCGTCCACGCCATCGCCGCGGGCCGGCTCACTCTCACCCGCGACCTGGCCTCCCTGCGCCGGGGAACCTACGGCCTGAGCGGCGACGGATTCCACGCCGTGGTCGGGCCCGTCCTCGATTCCGCCCCGCGCGCGGCGGACGCCGTCGTACGGCGCCTGGAGCGCGTCACCCACGGCTCCCTCGAACCCGGCGCCAATGCCTGGCTCACCCCGCAGGTGCACATCGGCGACCCCGGATCGGCACTCGGCCTCGACCACGCCGACATCGACATCCCCGGCGAACTGGGCGCGCTCCCCGCCTGGTTCGTCCCCGGCGCCCGCGACACCTGGGTCATCACCGTCCACGGCCTGGGCACCACGCGCGAGCACCCCATGGTCCTCATGGACTTCCTGCACCGCCAGCGCTTCCCCGTGCTCGACCTCGCCTACCGCGGAGACCTCGGCGCCCCCCGCTCCCCGGACGGCCTCGGCCACCTCGGCGAGACGGAGTGGCGCGACCTGGACGCCGCGATCCGCTACGCCGTGCGCTACGGCGCACAGCGCGTCATCGTGCACGGCTGGTCGACCGGCGCCGCCATGGCACTGCACGCGGCGGCGCATTCCGCTTTGCGGGACCGCATCTCCGGACTCGTCCTCGACTCACCCGTCCTCGCCTGGGACGTCACGCTGCGTGCCCTCGCCGAGGCCCGCCACATCCCCGGTCCCCTGCTGCCCCTCGCGGTCCGCGCCGCCCAAGGGCGCACAGGGCTGTACGGAGACCGCCTCGACACCGCCGCCCACCCCGAGGCGCTTCGGGTCCCCACGCTCGTGATGCACGGCCCCGACGACGAGATCGCCCCCTGGGCCCTGTCCCGCGAACTGGCCGCCCGGCGCCCCGACTTGGTCACCCTCCACACCGTCGACGACGCCCCCCACGGAGCCATGTGGAACGCCGACCCGCAGACGTACGAGGAGACCCTCCGCCGCTTCCTCACCCCCCTCATGTAGCTCCGCCGGCCGCACGGGACAGATGTGCAGGAAGGCCCGCGTAGACCCCCGGCGCACGCCGGTCCGCGGACGCTCCCGCGACCCCCGTAATGAGCCCCGGAACGATTCCGTTTGGGTTTTCGGACCGTCAACCGGAAGACTGCCCCCGTGACGTCCCGTATCCCGCGCGACTCCAGGCTCCGACTCGTCCGCCCGCGCACCCTCGCCACCGCCCCCGTGCGGACCGACGGAGTGGTGACCCAGACACGTCCGCCCCGCCCGGCGCCCCGCCCGCCGGAGGGCACCCCACCACCGGGGGAACTGGCCCGCATGGCCCGCCGCGGCCTCGCCGACGCCGCCCGCGTGGCCCGCTGGGCCGACGCCGCCCTCAGCCCGGGCAGCGGCCACGGCGCCCCCGACGGCAGGGGCGCGCTCTCGGCGCCCACCGCCGAACGCGCGGCGGCCGACCTGGACCTGACCCCGCGCCAGGTCCGCGCCGACTGGGACACCGCACGCCTCGCGGGCCTCGTCGAGGTGCACGGCGACAGCGCCCGCCCCGGCTGGCGCCTGCGCGCCTGGGACCGCGACGACACCGCCGTGCTGCGCGGCTGGGTCGCGCTGTTCGACGCCTGGTCCCTGGCCCACCCCGCTGACGAGAGCCTGGAGGCCGCCGCCGTCGCCGAGGTCGTCGAGGCGATGCCGCAGGTGCTCTCCCTCCTCCAGCTCTCGGCCGGCCCGGTCCCCGTCCCGCAACTCCTCGACCTGCTCGGCCAGCGCGTCGAGGAACTGCGCACGGAACGCTGCGAGATTCCCTACGGCCCCCAGCCCGAGCCCTCCGGCCCAGCCACCGGCATCACGGGCACCACCGGCACCGCCCTCCTCCCGCTCCTCGACTGGGCCCTGCACGGCCTCGCCGCCGTCGGCGCCCTCACCTACGCCGACGGGCAGGCCACCCTCACGCCGCTCGGCAGCTGGGCGGTCTGGGTCAAGCTGGAGCAGATCTGCGTGGCCGCCCAGTCCCCGGCGGGCAACATCGAGCAGTCCGCCGAGGACATGCTCAGAGGCTGCGCACGGCTGCGCCCGAACGCGGCCCGCGCCGAGTACCGCGCCTGGCTCGCCGCCCGCCCCGTCGGCAGCGCCGTCACCGAGCTGATCGCCGCCGCCCGCGGCGAGGACGCCCTGCTGCGCGGCCTCGCCTTCGAGGCGCTGCGCGTCGTCGGAGCCCCCGCCGAGCCCGTCGTCAGATCCGTCGCCGACGAGCCGCCCCTGCGCCCCTACGCGCTGCTGTGGCTCGCCGAGTACGAAGGCGCTGATCCCGAGGACGTCCACCTGGTGCTGACCCGCGAGGAGACGACCTGGCTGTGGGTGGACACGGCGGCGGCCGTCGCGGACCACGGCGAGGCCCAGCTCCTCGTACGCCATCTGGAGTCCGCCGTGCAGCCCACCGTGCCGGCCCTTCTCGACGAGGTCCGGGCGGCCGGGCACCCGCGCACCGTCCAGGTCCTCGTCGCGCTGGCCGCCGCCCACCCGGACCCGGCGCTCGCCAAGGCCGTCCGCAGGGCCGCCTTCCAGGTGCACACCGGAGGCGTGTGACGCCGCGCCCCCGGGATCAGGCCGGTATCTGCGGCGCGTACGTCCCGAAGCTCCACACGTTGCCCTCGGCGTCCTTGGCCATGTAGTCCCGGGAGCCGTAGTCCTGGTCCGTCGGGGGCATCAGGATCTCCACGCCGTGCTGGACGGCCCGGCGGTGATGGGCGTCGACGTCGTCCACGACGACATAGATCCCGGTCGGCCCCGCGCCCTTCATCGCCTCGTCGAAGCGGCCTCCGCGGCCCTTCGAGCCGAGCATCACCGCGCCGTTCCCGTACGTCAGCTCGGCGTGCATCACCGAGCCGCCCTCGCCCTCGTACACGGCCGCGGCGGTGAAGCCGAACGCCGAGGTCAGCTGCTCGATCGCGGCCTTCGCGTCGGCGTACAGCAAGGACGGGTAGAAACTCGCACGCCCCTCGCCGTTCGTACCGCTCATGTGCTCACTCCTTCTCGCCGGTCCGGAATGTGCTGCCGGATCCAGACTGGCACCCGGCACTGACAATCCGCCCCGCGAGCCCGTCCCGGTCACCGGAACGTGTTGCACCGCGCCATGTCGCCGGTGCGGTAGCCCTCGTAGAACCAGTCCTGCCGCTGCTGGGCCGAGCCGTGGGTCCAGGTCTCGGGCGTCACCCGGCCCTGGAACTTCTCCTGGATCCGGTCGTCGCCGACGGCGGCCGCGGCGTCCAGGCCGTCGCGGATGTCCGCGTCGGTGAGGTTCGTGATCAGTGGCTTGCCCGTCTTGTCGTCGGGCGTCGTCGTCGCGTGGTGCGCCCACACCCCGGCGTAGCAGTCCGCCTGGAGCTCGACCCGCACCGCGTTGCTGTTCTGGCCCGTACGGCCGTCCTGGGAGCGCTGGAGCGTGCCCATCAGGTTCTGTACGTGGTGCCCGTACTCGTGCGCCACCACGTACGCCTGCGCGAAGGGGCCGCCGCTGGAGCCGAACTTGGTGCGCAAATCGTCGAAGAAGCCCAGGTCCAGATAGACCCTGCGGTCGCTCGGGCAGTAGAACGGCCCGACCGCCGAGGTCGCCGTGCCGCACGCCGTCTGGACCTGGCCGGTGAAGAACACGGTCTGCGCGGGGGAGTAGGTGCCCCTGCGGTCGCGGAACTCCTGACGCCAGTAGTCCTGGACGCTGTTGACGACCGCCACGATGCGGCAGTCCTCCTTGCTGTTCGCGTCCTGGCCCGTCCGGCAGTCCTGGCTGACCTGGGCCGCGGACGAGACGGTCGATCCGGGTTCGCCGCCGCCGGAGGAGAGGCCGAATTCGTCCGTGCCGAAGAAGAGGCCGACCAGAAGGGCGAGCAGACCCGCGAGGCCGCCGCCGATGGTCCGCCGGCCGCCGGGGACCCGGCGCCTGTCCTGGACCTCGGAGGTGTCCAGGTCGGCGTCGTCGTCGAACTGCATGGCCGCACCGCCCTCTGCCGCACGTCAGGGGCGGCGGCCCGCCGCCCAACGCCCACTATCGGACAGTTCGCGGCGGTCTGCCCCTCGGCCCCGGAACAGTACGGCGGAAAACTGTTTGCATCGTCCCGTTAGACTTGGCCCATGGCCATTCTCCGCACGCACTAGACGGCTCATCGCCCTCAGTAGCCCTTCCGCCGTCCATTCCCTGCTCAGGAGTCTGTCCGTGATCACCGCTTCGGCCATCGAGTTGCGCGCCGGCGCCCGCATCCTCATCGAGAACGCCACCTTCCGTATCGCCAAGGGCGACCGCATCGGCCTGGTCGGACGCAACGGCGCGGGCAAGACGACCCTCACCAAGTGCCTCGCAGGTGAAGGCACCCCGGCCGGCGGCACGATCGCCCGCTCCGGAGAGGTCGGCTACCTCCCGCAGGACCCCCGCACCGGCGACCTCGACGTCCTGGCCCGCGACCGCATCCTGTCCGCGCGCGGCCTGGACACCCTGATCCAGAAGATGCGGGACAACGAGCAGCGCATCGCCAGCGGCACGGGCGCCACGCGCGCGAAGGCCCTCAAGCAGTACGAGCGCCAGGAGACGGAGTTCCTCACCAAGGGCGGGTACGCCGCCGAGGCCGAGGCCGCCACCATCGCCGCCGCGCTCAACCTGCCCGACCGCGTGCTCGGCCAGCCCCTGCACACGCTCTCCGGCGGTCAGCGCCGCCGTATCGAGCTGGCCCGCATCCTCTTCTCGGACGCGGACACCCTGCTCCTCGACGAGCCCACGAACCACCTCGACGCCGACTCCATCGTCTGGCTGCGCGACTACCTCAAGACGTACCGCGGCGGCTTCATCGTGATCTCCCACGACGTCGACCTCGTCGAGACGGTCGTCAACAAGGTGTTCTACCTGGACGCGAACCGCTCCCAGATCGACGTCTACAACATGGGCTGGAAGCTCTACCAGCAGCAGCGCGAGGCCGACGAGAAGCGCCGCAAGCGCGAGCGCCAGAACGCCGAGAAGAAGGCCGCGGCGCTCAACTCCCAGGCCGACAAGATGCGCGCCAAGGCGACCAAGACCGTCGCCGCGCAGAACATGGCCAAGCGCGCCGACCGGCTGCTCGCCGGGCTCGAGGCGGTCCGCGTCTCCGACAAGGTCGCCAAGCTGCGCTTCCCCGAGCCCTCCCCGTGCGGCAAGACGCCGCTGATGGCCGAGGGCCTGTCGAAGTCGTACGGCTCCCTGGAGATCTTCACCGACGTCGACCTGGCCATCGACAAGGGCTCCCGCGTCGTCATCCTCGGCCTCAACGGCGCCGGCAAGACCACTCTGCTCAGGCTGCTCGGCGGCGCCGAGAAGCCCGACACGGGCGAGGTCATCGAGGGCCACGGCCTCAAGCTCGGCTACTACGCGCAGGAGCACGAGACCCTCGACCCCGAGCGCACGGTCCTGGAGAACATGCGCTCCGCCGCCCCCGACCTGGACCTGGTCGAGGTGCGCAAGACGCTGGGCTCGTTCCTGTTCTCCGGGGACGACGTCGACAAGCCGGCCGGGGTCCTGTCCGGCGGTGAGAAGACGCGCCTCGCGCTCGCCACGCTCGTCGTGTCGTCCGCGAACGTCCTGCTCCTCGACGAGCCCACCAACAACCTCGACCCGGCCAGCCGCGAGGAGATCCTCGGCGCGCTGCGCACCTACAAGGGCGCCGTCGTCCTCGTCACCCACGACGAGGGCGCCGTGGACGCGCTCCAGCCGGAGCGGATCATCCTGCTGCCCGACGGCGTCGAGGACCTGTGGGGCCAGGACTACGCGGATCTGGTCAGCCTCGCCTGACGCTCCCGCGGGCCGCGTTCGCGCCCGCACGATCACGGTCGGCCGTCAGCACGGCTTGATCGAAGGCCTGATCCACTCGGTATGGATCATTCGGCCGATCCGTGATCCATCATCTGAGTGAGATCTCCTCGTACCGTGGTGTGTCCTACACGGATTTCGTCGCCACGCCTGTGCCGGGGCCGTTGTGCCGCCTGGCGAGGCGCTGACCTGCCCCTTCGCGGAGAACCCCGTTTCCGGCCCCGACCGAGTGTGCCCGGAACCCTCCGTTCCACTCGTGTCGGCCGCTTCCCGACCGCGCAAGCTCGTCGTACGGACCTTGCCGAATGGGTGGCCAGGAAGCCCAGGAGGGGTGATCATGAGAAGTCCAGAGCGCACTTCCCATGAGGAGGCACGGGTGGCCGAGACTCTGAAGAAGGGCAGCCGGGTAACCGGCGCCGCGCGTGACAAGCTCGCGGCAGACCTGAAGAAGAAGTACGACTCCGGTGCGAGCATCCGAGCGCTGGCCGAGGAAACCGGCCGCTCGTATGGGTTCGTGCACCGGATGCTCAGTGAGTCGGGAGTCACGCTGCGAGGTCGCGGCGGGGCTACACGCGGCAAGAAGGCGACCGCGGCCGGCTGACCCGGGCAATGCACAGGCTTCGATGGTGACCACCCGGTCGGTCCGCCGACCGGCCGGTTGGTTACTGTGCAGTAGTTTCAGGGCGTCGACACGTCCTCGACCGACTGCGCACACCATCGGAGGCACACATGGCTTCGCCCGACAGCGGATCCGGCTCGCTCGCGCCGGTACTCGACAAGGACGGGGTCCGCCTCACCGTCGACGGCTCCATCGCCACGGTGACGCTGACCAACCCGGACAAGCGCAACGCCCAAAGTCCCGCTCTGTGGCGGGCGTTGGCAAACGCCGGGAAGTCCCTGCCGGGCAGCGTGCGCGTCGTCGTGCTGCGCGCGGAGGGACTCTCGTTCTCCGCGGGCCTCGACCGTCAGGCGTTCACGCCCGAGGGTTTCGACGGCGAGCCGTCCTTCATCGACCTGGCGCGCGGCTCCGACGACGTGCTCGACGACACCATCGCCGAGTACCAGGAGGCGTTCACCTGGTGGCGGCGCAGCGACCTCATCACGGTCGCCGCGGTGCAGGGACACGCGATCGGCGCCGGCTTCCAGCTCGCCCTCGCCTGCGATCTGCGGATCGCCGCCGAGGACGTGCAGTTCTCCATGCGCGAGACCAGCCTCGGTCTGGTTCCCGACCTCACCGGTACGCATCCGCTCGTCTCCCTCGTGGGTTACGCGCGCGCCCTGGAGATCTGCGTCACCGGCCGCTACGTCCACGCCGACGAGGCCGGCCGTATCGGCCTGGCCAACCTCGTCGTGCCCGCCGACCAGCTCGACGCCGCCGCGCGCGACCTCGCCGGCGCACTCATCGCCGCGCCCCGCGACGCCGTCATCGAGACCAAGGCGCTGCTCCAGGGCGTCGTCGGACGCTCGTACGAGGAGCAGCGCACCGCCGAGCGCGCCGCACAGGGACGCCGGCTCCGGGACCTGGCCGGCCTCGGCGACTGACGCGCCCACGCACCACCCGGACCGGCCCTCAGCTCACGGCGGTCACCAGAACGGCCACTGACGGATCATCCGCCAGGGCCCCGGTGACCGCCGTTCGCACGTCCCGCGCCACATCGAGCACCCGACGCCCGCCCGACACGGCCAGTTCGATCCGCACATGGCGCCGGGGCAGGGCGGCCGCGTCTCCGGGGGGCTCCTCGATGTGCACCGCGCGCCCCAGTCCGCCCAGCGAACCGGTCAGCCGTGCCACCCCCGGCACGGAGAGCGCGGCCTGCCCGGCCCGTTCCTCGTCACTGTCAGCCTTCGCCTGCCGGCCGTCCGCGATATCTGACTCCGTATCTCCTGAGGCATCTCCTGGGGCGGTCTCGGCTTCCGGACCGTCGTCGAGCAGCGCCGTCACCCGCAGGTCCACCTCCGCCACCACGAGCCCGAGCCCGTCGGACGCCGCGCCGGTCAGGGCCGCGCGCAACCGGGACGCGGCCGTGGGCAGCGGTTCGTCCGGCGCCGCCGCGCACTCCGCGACAATCCTCAGCGGCCCCGGCGGCAGGGCACTCGGAGGCGCGGGCACCACGGACTCATAAGGGCCTTCGGGGTCGGCGAGCTCGATGCGCAGGCTTCCCAGCCGCACCCCCGGCACCGGTCGGACCGCCTGGCGCAACGCCGACCGCGCCGCCGATTCGGCCAGCCAGCACCCGTCGCGCGGCCCCCCGAGCGGTACCAGCCGGCCGAGCCCGAGCTGGTGTCGTACTGCTTGCGTCCATCGGTCAGCGCTCATTGCCCCAGCCTGCCGCATCCCTGGCGCGCGACGGCGCAACCGCACTTAGTGTGGTCGAAAGAGCAGTGACTCCCAGAGAACGGCCTGAGAGAACCTCTTCGAAAGGGACGACCCGCGATGAGCGACACCGCAGAGAAGCCGGGCGAAGCGACCGGGGGCAGGACCAGCGTGACCAAGCGGGGCGGGGGATCCGCAGGGGCGAGAGGGCGCACCACCATCGCCGACGGTGTGGTGGAGAAGATCGCCGGCCTCGCCGCGCGGGACGTCATGGGGGTGCACGCGATGGGCAGCGGCCTGTCCCGCACCTTCGGAGCCGTACGCGACCGCGTGCCCGGCGGCACCAAATCCGTGTCGCGCGGGGTGAAGGCCGAGGTCGGCGAGGTACAGACGGCCCTCGACCTGGAAATCGTCGTGGAGTACGGGGTGTCGATCGCCGACGTCGCCCGCGACGTCCGCGAGAACGTGGTCGCGGCCGTCGAGCGCATGACCGGCCTCGAAGTCGTCGAGGTCAACATCGCGGTGAGCGACGTGAAGCTGCCCGACGAAGAGGACGAGGAGCCGGAGTCCCGGCTCCAGTGACTTCCGCCCGTGAGTTGCCCTTGAGGAGGAGCGCTCGATGAACCTGGCCGTGATCGGCATGATCGCCGGAATGGCTCTCGGATTCGCCGGATACTTCGGCGGCTTCGGGGCCTTCCTTCTGGTGGCGGCGCTCGGCGCCGTCGGCTTCGTCGCCGGCCGGTTCCTCGAGGGGGACCTGGAACCCGGCGACTTCTTCCGCGCGCGCGGCGATCGGCGGCGGTGACCGGTGGCGACGCAGGTCGCGCCCGCGGACCGCGGCGCGACCCGGATCGCCGACCGGGTCGTCGCGAAGATCGCCGCACAGGCGGCGCGTGAGGCGCTCCCCGCTGTTCCCGCTGACGGCGGCGCCCCGCACGCCACCGTCTCCGTGCATCACGACATCGCCAAGGTGCGGATCAGTCTCGAACTGGACTACCCCGCCGACATCGGAGCGCGGTGCGGCGCCGTGCGTCGCCAGGTCGCCGAGCGGGTAAAGGCGTTGGCGGGGATGGAGGTGCCCGAGGTGGCCGTCCAGGTGGAGCGGCTGCACTCGGAGCACGATCGCGGCACGGGACAGCGGAGGATCCGATGAGCGAGTCCACACAGCCCCAGCCCGTCGTCGAACGCGGGCAGGGCGAGCTCGACCAGTTCGGCCAGTCGGGGTCCGCGGCCACCTACCAGGCGCTGCCCACGCTGGAGGGGGAACACGGCACCGGCCGCTTCTGGTCACCGCGCCGGATCCCCGCCGCACTGGTCGCGGTCGTCCTCCTCGGCGGTTCCGGGATCCTGCTGTACGACATCGCCGCCGTGCGCACCGGTCACTCCGCGATGCACTGGCGGCGCGCCCTCGCCCGAGAACTCGCCGAGCGGCCCCTGGACAACGTGTGGGTGCTGGTCGGCGCCGGGGTGGCCGCCGTGCTCGGGCTGTGGCTGATCGTGCTCGCCGCGACGCCCGGGCTCCGCGCCGTCCTGCCGATGCGCCGCACCCACACCGACGTCCGCGCCGGACTGCACCGCGACGTCGCCGCCATGGTCCTGCGCGACCGGGCCATGGAGGTGTCGGGCGTGCAGTCCGTACGCGTCCGGATGAAGCGCTCCAAGGCCGAGGTGCGGGCCGTTTCGCACTTCCGTCAACTCGACGACGTACGCGCCGACTTGGACTCCGTGATCGGTGAGGCCGTCAAGGGCCTCGGGCTTACCGCCACGCCCGGCCTCTCCGTGCACGTGGCGCGGCCCGGAAAGAAGGGGTGAACCCCGTGCTCAGGACCGTGAACCGGGCCGTCGTCGGCCTCGCCGGACTGATCCTCGTCCTGGCCGGCGGGTCCGTCCTCGCCGTCGGGCTCGGCGCGCCCCCGCCGTCCTGGTGGATCCACGACGGCCCGCACGACGTGCTGCTGAGCGTGGCGGACCGCGACCGGTGGCGTGACGACGGCTGGTGGTGGCCGGTCGTCATCGCCGTGCTCGCCGTCTGCGTCCTGCTCGCCCTGTGGTGGCTGGTCGCGCAGCTGCGTCGGCGCCGGCTCACCGAGGTCCTCGTCGACACCGGGGACGGCGAGGGCGCGCTGTTGCGCGGCCGCGCGCTCGAAGGGGTTCTCGTCAGCGAGGCGGAGTCGCTCGACGGCGTGGAGCGCGCCGGGGTCGTCCTGACCGGACGGCGCTCCGCACCCCGCGTACGCATGGGCCTGCTCCTCGAACCGCACGCGGAGCCCGGGGCGGCCCTCCAGCAGATCAGCGAGGCGGCCCTGGGCCACGCGCGGGACTCTGCCGGCCTCGCCGCCCTGCCTGCCGAGGTAC
The DNA here is from genome assembly GCF_044748025.1 of Streptomyces sp. NPDC090032. NCBI lineage: Bacteria > Bacillati > Actinomycetota > Actinomycetes > Kitasatosporales > Streptomycetaceae > Streptomyces > Streptomyces sp. NPDC090032. The sequence goes on from NZ_JBIVFF010000011.1 coordinate 285,105, forward strand.
GGCTCCGCGCGGTGAAGCACCGCGCGGAGCGCGTGAGTTGACCCCGTCACTCAGGACCCGTAGCTCAGGACCCGTAGCTCAGGACCCGTAGCTCAGAAGCCCGTATCCCGGAGCCCGGTGGCTCAGAAGCCGTGCCGGGCTCCGCCGTCCACCGGGAGCATCACGCCCGTGAGGTAGGACGCGGCCGGCGAGAGGAAGAACGCGGCGGTGCGGCCGAACTCCTCCGGCCTGCCGTAGCGGCGCAGCGGGGTGCGCGCCTCGTTGGCCGCGCGGGTCGCCTCCGGGTCGGCGGACAGCCCGTCGAGCTGGCGCATCCGGTCCGTGTCGATCCGCGCCGGGAGCAGCCCGACGACGCGGATGCCGCGCGGACCCAGCTCGTCCGCGAGGGACTTCGCGAACCCGGCGAGCCCGGGGCGCAGACCGTTGGAGATGGTCAGGCCGGGGATCGGCTCGTACACGGAGCCGGAGAGCACGAAGCCGATGACACCGCCCTCACCGAGCTCGGCCGCGGCGGCGCGGGCGAGCCGCACCGCGCCGAGGAAGACCGACTCGAAGGCCGACTCCCACTGCTCGTCGGTGTTGTCCGCGACGAAGCCGGCGGCCGGCCCGCCGACGCTGATCAGTACGCCGTCGAAGCCGCCGAAGTTCTCGCGCGCGGCATCGATCAGGCGCCGCGCGGCGGTGGGGTCGGCGTTGTCGGCGACGACGCCCACGGCGTTCTCGCCGAGCGCTTCGGCGGCCTCGGCCACCTGCTTCTCGTCCCGCCCGCTGATGATCACCTTCGCGCCGTCGGCGACGAGCTCTCGCGCGGCGGCGTTGCCCAGGCCACGGCTGGCTCCGGTGACGACGTAGACACGGTCCTTCAGTCCAAGATCCATGGGTCCTATCCTGCCTCGCCGGTCCCGAACAGCGTGAACGCGGTCCCCACCAGGCCGATATGGCTGAAAGCCTGCGGGAAGTTCCCGAGCTGGCGCCCCGACACCGGGTCGTACTCCTCGGAGAGCAGCCCCACGTCGTTGCCGAGCGCGACGAGCTTGTCGAACAGCTCGCGGGCCTCCTTCGTACGCCCTGTCAGATGCAGCGCGTCCGCGAGCCAGAACGAGCAGACGAGGAACGTGCCCTCGCGGCCCGTGAGTCCGTCGACGCCGGTCGCCTCGGCGCTGTAGCGGCGTACGAGGCCGTTGTCGGAGAGCTCGTCGCGGACCGCCTCGACGGTGCCGAGGACGCGCGGGTCGTCCGGCGGCAGGAAGCCGACGTGGGGGATGAGCAGCAGCGACGCGTCGAGTTCGGTCGAGCCGTAATACTGGGTGAACGTGTTGCGCTCCGGGTCGTAGCCGCGCTCCAGCACATCACGGTGGATGTCGTCGCGCAGTCGCCTTATGGCGTCGAGATCGCCCGGCAGGCCGGGATCTTCCTCCATGGCGCTGACGATGCGGTCGGCGGCCACCCACGCCATCACCTTCGAGTGCACGAAGTGCCGGCGCGGTCCGCGGACCTCCCAGAGCCCTTGGTCGGGCCGGCGCCACGCGGTGCCCAGGAACTCCACGAGGGCCAGTTGCAGCCGCCAGGCGTGCGGCTCGGACGGCATGCCCGCGCGCCGCGCCAGGGCGAGCGAGTCGATCACCTCTCCGTACACGTCGAGCTGGAGCTGGTGCACGGCGTCGTTGCCCGCGCGTACGGGGACGGAGTGGCCGTATCCGGCCAGCCACGGGAGTTCGATCTCGGGCAGTCGGCGTTCGCCCGCCAGCCCGTACATGATCTGCAGGTCCGCCGGGTCGCCCGCGACCGCGCGCAGCAGCCAGTCCCGCCACGCCTTGGCCTCGTCCAGGTATCCCGCCGACACGAGCGCGCCGAGCGTGAGGGTCGAGTCGCGCAGCCAGCAGTACCGGTAGTCCCAGTTCCGCACGCCGCCGAGCTCCTCGGGCAGCGACGTCGTGGGCGCGGCGACGATCCCGCCGGTCGGGGCGAACGTGAGCGCCTTCAGGGTGAGCAGGGAGCGCAGCACCGCGTCCTTGTGCGGGCCCTCGTAGCGGCATCGCGCCGACCACTTCTGCCACTCCTCCTGCGAGCGGTGCAAGGACTCGAACGGGTCGATGAGGTCCGGGCGCGGCTCGTGCGACGGGTGCCAGGTCAGCACGAACGCGACGGACTCGCCCTCCTCGACGGTGAACTCGGAGTGCGTGGTGAGGTCCTTGCCCCAGGTGCGCACGGCAGGCTCGCTGCGCAGCCACATCGAGTCCGGCCCGGCGATGGCCACGTGGTGGCCGTCGGCCCTGCGCATCCACGGCACGATCGACCCGTAGTCGAAGCGCAGGCGCAGGGTGCCGCGCATCGTGACGCGACCGCTGAGCCCCTCGACGATGCGTACGAGGTCGGGGGCCTGGTCGCGCTGCGGCATCAGGTCGGTGATCCGGACGCTGCCCTCGTCGGTGTCCCACTCCGAGTCGAGGACCAGGGAGCCGGGGCGGTAGGAGCGGCGGGTGCAGTCGCCCGCGCCCTTCGGGGCGAGCTGCCAGTGGCCGTTGTCGTCCCTGCCCACGAGCGCCGCGAAACAGGCCGGCGAGTCGAAGCGCGGGAGGCAGAGCCAGTCGACGGAGCCGGCACGGGAGACGAGGGCGGCCGTCTGCTGGTCGCCGATGAGCGCGTAGTCCTCAAGGGGTCGGTGCACGTGAGCCGGGTTCCCGGCGAACAGGGCCGCCAATCCCACCGGGGGCCGGGCGGGTGAGGGCGAATGCGCGTGCGGCGGTGGACCCGGGCCTACACGGTGGCGGGCTCGGGGCCCGCGGGAGTCTCCTGTGCCGTCGCGGCCTCGGCGCGGTCGCGCCGCTCGCGCCGGACAAGGACGACGAAGCCGACGGGCACGGCCGCGGCGAACAGCCACCACTGGACCGCGTACGCCATGTGCGGGCCGATGTCGCTGTGGTTGGGCGTCGGGATCAGCTGGGGGGTGTTGTCCTTCGGCTCGGGCGACGTCTGCTCGATGAAGCCGCCGAGGACCTGCTTGCCGAGCGCCTGGGCCTGCTGGCCGCTGCTGATCAGCATGATCTGACGGTCCGGCAGGCCCTTGATGTCCTTGATGCCGCTGGCCGCGGTCGTCTCGTCGGCCATGAGGCGGCCGGTGACGGTGATCTCGCCGCGCGCGGGCGCCGGGATCTTCGGGAACGCGGTCTGCGCGCCGTCGGCCGGGATCCAGCCGCGGTTGACCAGCAGGACTTTGCCGTCGTCGAGGACGAACGGGGTCAGGACGTGGAAGCCGACCTCGTCGTCGGTGTTGGTACGGCGCCGCACGACGACCTCGTGCGCGGTGTCGAACGTCCCCTTCGCGGACACCCGGCGGTGGATCTCGGCCTTGGGCACCGGCTTGCCGGGGGAGGTGAGCTGCTCGGCAGGGAGCGGCTTCGCGGCGAGCGCGGCACCGATCTGGTCGTTCTGCGCGACGCGGTGCTCGTGACGGTGCAGCTGCCAGAAGCCCAGCTCGATCATCGTCGGGATGAGGAGAAGGGTGATGAGGGTGAGGATCACCCACTGCCGGGACAACAGGAAGCGGTACACCCCACGACCGTACAACTCGGTCGTGGGGCGACATCACGGGGGTGTGCCGGAGAGCTCAGACCTTGTCGACGATCCCCACCCTCCCCTCCGCGCGGGAGCAGTGGGCCCCGCAGTACCAGTGCCCCTCGACCTCTACTCCCTGCCCGACGATGCGGCACCGGCAGTGCTCGCAGATCGGCGCCATGCGGTGGATGGCGCAGGAGAAACAGTCGAAGACGTGCACCGCGCCCTGCGCGTGCACCTCGAAGGACATTCCGTAGTCGTTTCCGCAGACCTCACAACGTGCCATGCGCCACAGGGTGGGCGTCGCGGTCGCGCGGGGCGAGTGGCGGGCGGGCGAGTCGCCGCGCAATCACCCGTCTGACGCCGGGGCGACATCGCGCAGGAGCTGCCCGAAGGCGGCCTCGTCGATGACCGGTGTCCCGTACTGCTTCGCCTTGACGGCCTTCGAGGTGTAGGAGTCGGGGTCGTTCGTGACGAGGACGCTGGTGAGCCGGGACAGGCTCGTCGCGATGTGCAGCCCGGCCTCGACGGCGCGGTCCTCCAGGAGTTCGCGGTCGACCGAGGTGTCTCCGGAGAACGCCACCCGCATGCCCTGCTTGAGCTGTTTGCCGGGTTCGTACCGTCCGGGGTTCGGGTACGGGCACGGCTGCCGCTTGCGCGAGGGGCGCCATGTCCCGCCGCCCCCGTACGAGGACGACGACGGGGCCGAGCCCTGCCGGCCGATCCGCGCCGCGCCGTCCGTCCACTCCGTGAGCGGCCTGCACTCCAGCAGGGGCAACCGCACCCCGCCGCTCGCCGCCGCCCGCAGGCTCGGCCGGAACGCCTCGGCGAGCACGCGCGCGTCGTCGAGCGCGTGGTGCGCGTTGCGCTGGACGACGCCGAAGTGCGCGGCGAGGGACTCCAGCTTGTGGTTGGGCAGCGGGAGGCCGAGCTCCTTGGACAGCGCGATGGTGCACAGGCGCTGGCGGACGGGGGCGGTGCGCTCCGCGCGGGCGTACTCGCGGGCGATCATCGACCAGTCGAAGACCGCGTTGTGCGCGACCAGCACGCGGCCGTCGAGCCGGGCCGCGAACTCCTCGGCGACGTCCTTGAAGAGGGGCGCGCCTTCGAGCACGTCGTTCGTCAGGCCGTGGATCCAGACGGGGCCGGGGTCGCGCTCGGGGTTGACCAGCGTGTACCAGTGGTCCTCGACCTCGCCCCGCGCGTCGAGCCGGTAGACGGCTGCGGAGATTATCCGGTCGTCCCGGGAGAGGCCGGTGGTCTCCACGTCGACGACCGCGTATCCCTGCGGATACGCGGCCGGCCACGGAGCGGCGGACGCGGCGGTCGTCTGGTCTTCGAGCATGGTCAATGAGGATACGGGCCATGGCTGACACCTCCGTCGCCCGGCCCCGCGGCCGCGTCCGCTATGTCCGCAGTCATGTCCGCGGCTATGCCCGCAACAGGCCCGACACCAGGGCCCTGACGGAGGCGTCGAACACCTTCTCCGGATCGGCCGGAAGGCTGAGCGCACGAGCCAGCGTGGCGTCGCCCTCCGCCGTCCGCGCGCCCCACAGCTCCTCCTCGCCGGGCCGCTGCACGGGCGCGCGCTCACGTTGACGCTCCACCAGGACATGGCCGACGACATGGAACTGCACCGCCCGTACGACCCCGGCGGCGCGGGTTCCGCGCAGGCCCGCGGCGTGCACCTCGCGCACGAGGACCTGTTGCGCGGGCAGGAACATCCGCTCGGTCAGGCCGCGTTCGTGGACCATCGCGACGAGGTGCGGATGCTCGCGCAGTTGCCGGCGCAGGGCACGGGCGACGGAGACGACGCGCTGCTCCGGGGTGGCGCCGCGGGGGCGGATCTCCCCGAGGTCGGCGACGGTGCGCTCGACGAGGGCTTCGAGCAGGGACTCGCGGTTGCCCACGTGCCAGTAGATCGAGGTGACGGCGGTGCCGAGCTCGGCGGCGAGCTTGCGCATCGTCAGGGACTGCGGGCCCTGCTGTTTCACGAGCTTCGCTGCGGCGGCGAGGACTTGTTCCCTGTCGAGATGTGTGCGCGTGTCTTTACCCTTCACGGAAGCTGTTGTAACTGTGTTACAGAGCATCCGCAAGTGCACGCCCGTCCACGCAAGTCCGCGCCGACGAAGGGTGGTACGACATGGCACGCATTCGATACGGAGCGCGCACGGAGGCGGAGATCGCCGCCGCGCGCACCGCGAGCTCGAAGCTTCCCGACATCTGGTCCACAGGAGTGGTGGCCGTCTGGGAGAGCGACCCGGACGCGGTCGCGGCGGTTCTCCCGCCCCCGCTCAAGCCCACCGAACGCCCGCTGGTGCGGGCCAACATCAGCAAGGTCGACCTGCCCGGCTACCCCCTGGGCGCGGGCTCGGTCGCCGTCGCCGCCGAGCACGGCGGCGTCGAGGGCTGGTATCCGCTGGTCATGCCGATGACGCACGAGCGCGCCCTGATCGGCGGCCGTGAGGTCTTCGGCGAGCCGAAGAAGCTCGGCGAGGTGAGCGTCGAACGCGACGGCCTCGTGGTGCGGGCGGCGCTCGCCCGGCACGGCATCGCCTTCGTGGAGGTGCGGGGCGCGGTGAGCGGCGCCCTGCCGCTGCCCGAGCCGACCCTGAAGACGGACTTCTACTTCAAGTTCCTTCCCGCGGTGGACGGTTCGGGCTTCGACATGGAGCCGGTGCTCGTGCACTGCCTGCGCAACGAGAAGGTCCGCAAGCTGGAGCGGATCACCGGGGACGTCATCCTGCGGGAGTCGATGTACGACCCGGTCGCCGACCTGCCGGTGCGCGCCGTGGTCGAGCTCACCATCGGCGAGAAGACCACCGACCAGAAGGGCCGCGTCGTCGAACGGGTCAGCGCGCAGGCCCTGTTGCCGTACATCCACCAGCGCTACGACGACCCGCAGCAGATCCTCGACGGGCCGCCCGAGGGGAGTCTGTGATGCGGCTGGAGGCGGGACAGGTCGCCGTGGTCACGGGCGCGGCGAGCGGCATCGGTCTCGCGATGGCGCGGCGGTTCGCGGCGGACGGCCTGAAGGTCGTACTCGCGGACGTCGAGGAGTCCGCCCTGGAGAAGGCCGCCGCCGGCCTGCGCGAGGACGGCGCCACCGTGCACGCGCGCGTGGTCGACGTCGGCGACCGCGCCCAGGTCTTCGCCCTCGCGGACGCGGCGTACGACACGTTCGGCGCAGTCCATGTCCTGTGCAACAACGCGGGCGTCGGCTCGGGCGCCGAAGGCCGCATGTGGCAGCACGAGCCGAACGACTGGAAGTGGGCCTTCGAGGTCAACGTGTGGGGCGTCTTCCACGGCATCCAGGCCTTCGTGCCGCGCATGATCGAGGGCGGCGCGCCCGGCCACGTCGTCAACACGTCGTCCGGCGACGGCGGTATCGCCCCGCTGCCCACCGCCTCCGTCTACGCGGTCACCAAGGCGGCCGTCGTGACCATGACCGAGTCCCTGTACGCGCACCTGAAGGCGGAGCACGCGCGCGTGGGCGCCTCCGTGCTCTTCCCCGGACCCCACATGCTGCGCACCGGACTGTGGGAGTCGCACCGCAACCGGCCCGAGCGGTACGCCAAGGAGAGGCCGCGCAGGACCCCGTACCGCAGCCTCGGGCAGTGGGAGTCCGCGATGAAGGAGGCGGGCCAGGAGGTGGAGTTCACACCGGTCGAGGAGGTCGCGGACCTCGTCGCCGAGGGCGTCGCGGCCGGCCGCTTCTGGCTGCTGCCCGAGAGCGAGCACAGCGACCGGCAGATCAAGGCCAGGTCCGCCTCGATGCTGGAGCGCGCGAACCCGGCGTACCTGGAGAGCTTCATTCTGGACTGAAGGGCATGTGATGACCGACCAGGATCCGTACCTGATCATCTCCTCCGACTGCCACGCCGGTCTTCCCACCGAGGAGTACCGGCCCTATCTGGACAGCCGTTTCCACCGCGCCTTCGACGAGTTCCTCGGCGAGCGGGGCGCCCGCCGTGAGGAGGCGACGCGGCTCGGCATCCGCAACGACACGTTCGCCGCCAAGTGGTTCCAGGACAACGAGCAAGGCCTGCGCGGCGGTTGGGACACCGCTCAGCGCCTCAAGGAGCTGGACGGCGACGGGGTCGCCGCCGAGGTCGTCTTCCCCGACGCGGACGCCGTGGACAGCCGGACGGCGGCGCCCTTCGGCGTCGGGCTCGGGCTCTCGGGTGACCAGGACCCGGAGCTCGGCATGGCGGGCGCCCAGGCGCACAACCGCTGGCTCGCCGACTTCGTGTCCGAACACCCCGAACGGCACTGCGGCGTGGCCCTGTTGCCCATCACCGGCGAGGTCGAGCGCGTCGTCGCCGAGGTCCACCGGGCCAAGGAGTCCGGGCTCGGCGCGCTGATGATCCCCTCCATGTGGGTCGACAAGGCGCCCTACCACGACCGGCGTTACGACCCCGTGTGGGCCGCGGCGGCCGAGTGCGCGATGCCCGTGGTCACGCACTCCGGGGCGGCGCCCCGCCACGAGTACGGCGACCATCTCGGGATCTATGTCTCCGAGGTGACGTGGTGGCCCGCGCGGCCCCTGTGGTTCATGCTCTGGTCGGGCGTCTTCGAGCGCCACCCGGGCCTGAAGTTCGGCGTCGCGGAGTCCGGCTGCTGGTGGCTGCCGAACCTCCTGTGGTTCATGGACCGCCTCTACCTGGGCGCGCACGGGGGCAAGAAGCTCTCCCCGTTCGCCGAGCTCAAGCGGCCCCCGCACGAGTACCTGGACCGCCAGATCTTCATCTGCGCCACCAACACCAAGCGCCGGGAACTCGCCCAGCGCTACGAGATCGGCGTCGACAACATCCTCTGGGGCAGCGACTTCCCGCACCCGGAGGGCACCTGGCCCGACACGCGCGCGTGGCTGAAGAAGACCTTCCACGACATCCCGGTGACGGAGACCCGGCGCATGCTGGGCCTCGCCGCCGCGGAGGTCTTCGGCTTCGACACCGGGAAGCTGGCCCCACTGGCCGCCCGCATCGGCCCGACCCCCGCCGAACTCGGCCAGGACACCGACCAGTCGGCCGTCGAGGCGTCCTGGGCGCGCTCGCGCGAGGTGGGCCGCCACTGGCTGACCGACCACGACTTCCCCGCCCTGGGGGTGACCTCATGAGCGAGCGCTACACCGTCATCTCCGCGGACTGCCACGCGGGAGCCGATCTCCTCGACTACCGGCCCTATCTGGAGTCCCGCCACCACGACGCGTTCGACGCGTGGGCGGCGAGCTACGTCAATCCGTACGCCGACCTGCTCGCGGATACTGCTGACCGGAACTGGAACTCGGACCGGCGCATCGCCGAGCTCGAACAGGACGGGATCGTCGCGGAGGTCGTCTTCCCGAACACGATCCCGCCCTTCTTCCCGTCCGCCTCGCTGATGGCCCCGGCCCCGACGCGCGAGGAGTTCACGCGGCGCTGGGCGGGGCTGCGCGCCCACAACCGCTGGCTCGCCGACTTCTGCGCAGCCGCACCGGGGCGCAGGGCGGGCGTCTTCCAGATCCTCCTCAACGACGTCGACGAGGCCGTCAAGGAGATCAGGTGGGCGGCGGCCGCCGGGCTCACGGGCGGCCTGCTGCTGCCCGGCACACCGCCCGGCTCGGGCCTGCCCGAGCTGTACTCGGCCGCGTACGACCCGATCTGGGCCACCTGCGCCGAGCTGGGCGTGCCGGTCAACCATCACGCGGGCTCGGCGTCCCCGCCGCTGGGCGACGAACCGGCCGCGCGCGCCGTGTTCATGGTGGAGACGACGTGGTTCTCGCACCGGGCCCTGTGGCACCTGGTGTTCGGCGGTGCGTTCCGCCGTCACCCCGGCCTGAAGCTGGTCCTCACCGAACAGGGCTCGGGCTGGATCCCCGGGGTCCTGGACATGCTGGACTACTACCACGGGCGCCTGGTGGCCGCCTCGACGCGGGCGGACACGGCGGAGTCCAAGTTCGGTGCGGGGCTGGCGGATTCGATGGGCAAGGGACCGTCCGAGGTGTGGCGGGACAACTGCTACGTGGGGGCCAGCTTCATGCGCCCGCACGAGGTACCGCTGCGTGAGCGCATCGGCCTCGACAAGATCATGTGGGGCAGCGACTACCCGCACGACGAGGGCACGTACCCGTACACGCGTGAAGGGCTGCGGATCGCGTACGCGGGGCTGCCGCGCGACGAGGTCGCCGCGATGGTCGGCGGCAACACGGCCCGCGTCTACGGCTTCGACCTCGGTCTGCTCGACCCGATCGCGGCCCGCGTCGGACCGACCGTCGAGGAACTGGACGAACCCCTCGAACAGGCGCCGAAGGACGCGACAAGTCCGGTGTTCGCCCGGGGAGGGTCGGTCCGGATCTGGTGACCTGGAGCCTTTCGTTTGAATCATGCCGGGCTGATCCGAACGAAAGACCCGGGATGCGATGCTCGTCGGGTGACTGACGATGCGCAGGATGCACCGCACGAGGAAGCCCACGGCGGCGCGCTCGGAGCGCGGCTCAACTGGCTGCGCGCCGCCGTGCTCGGCGCCAACGACGGCGTGGTGTCCACCGCCGGTCTCGTCGTCGGCGTGGCCGGCGCCACCGGGGACCGCGCCACGCTTCTGACGGCGGGCCTCGCCGGGCTGCTCGCCGGCTCCATGTCGATGGCCGCGGGGGAGTACGTCTCCGTGTCCACGCAGCGCGATTCGCAGAAGGCGGCCCTCGCGCAGGAGAAGCGGGAGCTGCGCGAGTACCCGGAGGCCGAACTCGTCGAGCTGACCGGGCTCCTGGAGGACCGCGGGCTCAGCCCCGAAGTGGCGCGGGAGGCCGCCGAGCAGCTCACCTCGCGCGACGCGCTGCGGGCGCACGCGCGCGTGGAGCTCGGGATCGACCCCGACGACCTCACGAACCCGTGGCACGCCGCCTGGGCGAGCTTCCTCGCCTTCACCGTGGGCGCGCTGCTGCCGCTGCTCGCGATCGTCCTGCCGCCCAGCGCCTGGCGGCTGCCCGTCACGGTGGTCTCCGTGCTCGCGGCCCTCGCCCTCACCGGCTGGAGCAGCGCCCGGATGGGCTCGGCGGCGGTGCGGCCCGCCGTGTGGCGGAACATGGCGGGCGGGGCGCTCGCCATGGCGGTGACGTACGGGGCGGGGTCGGTCCTGGGGGCGGCCGGGGTCTGAGCGAAGGCGCGGGAAACTGCGGAGACCGGCGGAGATCAGCGGAGACCGGCGGAGATCAATGGCGGAAGGCACCAACAACGAGCGTCTTACCGCTGGTAATACTTGTCGGTAACACCGTCTAGCCGTGGCCCGTCCGTGGCCCTACGGTGCAGGCATGTCGCCGAACCTGCCCGATGTCGTGCTCTGGTCGATCCCGGCCTTCGTGCTGCTCACCGTCGTCGAGATCGTGAGCGTACGCATCCATCCCGATGACGACGCCGCAGGCTACGAGACCAAGGACGCCGCGACGAGCATCGGCATGGGGCTCGGCAGCCTCGTCTTCGACCTCCTGTGGAAGATCCCGATCGTCGCGATCTACACGGCGGTCTACGAGCTGACGCCGCTGCGCGTGCCGGTCCTGTGGTGGACGATCCCGCTGATGCTCCTCGCGCAGGACTTCTTCTACTACTGGTCGCACCGCGGGCACCACGTCATCCGCATCCTGTGGGCCTGTCACGTCGTGCACCACTCCAGCCGCAAGTTCAACCTGTCGACCGCGCTGCGCCAGCCGTGGACGAGCCTGACGGTGTGGCCCTTCTACCTGCCGCTCATCGCGTGCGGCGTGCACCCGGCCGCGCTCGCGTTCTGCTCCTCGGTGAATCTCGTCTACCAGTTCTGGATCCACACCGAGCGCATCGACAAGCTGCCCCGCGCCTTCGAGTTCGTCCTCAACACCCCTTCCCACCACCGCGTCCACCACGCCTCCCAGGGCGGCTACCTGGACCGCAACTTCGGCGGCATCCTCATCGTCTGGGACCGCCTCTTCGGGTCGTTCGTGCCCGAGGTCGAGCGCCCGGTGTTCGGCCTGACCAAGAACATCGACACGTTCAACCCGCTGCGGGTCGCCACACACGAGTACGCGGCCATCGCCAGGGACCTGAAGGCGGCCGGCAGCTGGCGCGAGCGGGGCGGCAGGGTGTTCGGCGGGCCGGGGTGGCAGCCGAAGGACGGGACCGCGCCGACCACCACCTCCGTCACGAGCCAGACCGCCGAGCAGGCGGCCGAGGGCGCCGCGTGACGCCGACTCCGGCGCAGGCGGCTTCCCCGGCGCAGCCGTCCTCCCCGGGGCCGGGACCCGCCCGTGAGCGCGCGGCCCGCCCCCTGCTCGCCGCCTTCGCGCTGGCCACCGCCGTCGACCTGATCGCCCTGCTCGCCGGGGCCGACCTCGTACACACCGCCGCCAAACCGCTCCTCATGCCGCTGCTCGCCGCGTACGTCGTCGTGCGCGGCGGCCCCCGGCTCCTGACCGTCGCCCTGCTCCTCGGGTGGGGCGGCGACGTGCTCCTGCTGTTCGACGCCGACGTCGCGTTCCTCGCGGGCATGGGCTCCTTCGCCGCCGGACACGTCTGCTACCTCGTGCTCTTCAAGCGCGCGGGCACACCACGCGCGCGTGGCACTCTGCTCGCGGCCGCGTACGGCGTCGCGCTCGTGACGACCGTGGCGCTCCTGTGGCCGGACCTGCCGGCCGACATGCGCGGACCCGTCGCCGGATACAGCCTGCTCCTGACCGCCATGGCGTACGGCTCCTCGCGCCTGGGCCGCACAGCGGGGTGGGGCGGCGCGCTCTTCCTGCTGTCGGACACCCTCATCGCGACCGGTGTCGCCGACTGGCCGCAGCTCCCGCGGCCGGACTTCTGGGTGATGCTCACCTACGCGGCCGCCCAGTACCTGCTGGCGCGCGGTGTGCTCGCACACCCCCTCGCCGCGCGGCCCGCCCCCGCCGCGGCGTACCGTGAAGGACGCACGACCATCACCTGAGGCGCCCCGCACGCGATCCGTCAGCGGCGCCTGTGACCAGCACGAAGGACCCCCACTCATGCGCGCCACCACCATTCATGCTCCCTTCGACATGCGCGTGGAGGACGTGCCGGAGCCCCTCGTCCAGCTCCCCACCGACGCCGTCGTCAGGGTCCTGCGGGCCTGCATCTGCGGCAGCGACCTGTGGGCGTACCGCGGCGAGGCGGCCCGTCAGGCCGGCCAGCGCATCGGACACGAGTTCCTCGGCATCGTCGAGGACACCGGCTCCGAGGTGACCGGCGTCCGGCGCGGCGACCTGGTCGTCGCCCCCTTCATGTGGTCGGACGGTGTCTGCGACTACTGCACCGAGGGCCTCACCACCTCCTGCGAGCACGGCGGCTTCTGGGGCGCGGTCGGCTACGACGGCGGCCAGGGCGAAGCGGTCCGCGTCCCTTACGCCGACGGCACCCTCGTCCAGCTGCCCGCCGACGCCGCCTCCGACGACCACCTGCTGTCCGCGCTGCTCACGCTCTCCGACGTCATGGGAACCGGCCACCACGCGGCGCTCGGTGCGGGTGCGCGCGCGGGCGCCACGGTCGCCGTCGTCGGTGACGGCGCCGTCGGCCTGTGCGCGGTTCTCGCCGCCAAGCGGCTCGGCGCAGAGCGGATCATCGCGCTCGGCCGCCACCAGGTCCGCACCGACATCGCCCGCCGCTTCGGCGCCACCGACGTCGTCGCCGAGCGCGGGGACGCGGCGATCGAGGCCGTCCGTGAGCTGACCCGCGGCCAGGGCGCCCACGCCGTGATCGAGGCCGTCGGCACCGAGCAGTCCATGAGCACGGCCGTGAACATCACCCGCGACGGCGGTGCCATCGGGTTCGTCGGCGTTCCGCACGGCAGCGGCACCGGTCTCGACCTGAGCGTCATGTTCGACCGGAACATCGCCCTGCGCGGCGGCGTCGCGCCCGTGCGCACGTACATCCCGCAGCTGCTGCCCGACATCCTCGACGGCACGATCGACCCGTCGCCCGTCTTCGACCTGACCGTCGGCATCGAAGGCGTCCCCGACGGCTACAAGGCGATGGACGAGCGCACCGCGCTCAAGGTCCTCGTCACCAACTGACGGTCCGCGCGCGGGGGTTCACGACCAACGGATCGGGAGCGGCAGCGCGGTCAGGACGGCCGACACCGCGACCGTCACGCCCAGGACCGCCACCTCCGCGCGCGCCGGCGCGTACGCGGCCTCCAGGCCGCCGTGGCGCAGCCGGCGCCGCGCGGCCAGGGCGAACACGGAGACGACGGCCACGAGGAGCACCTTCGCGAGCAGGGTGCGCCCGTAGGCCGTCGTCACCAGCTGGTCGAGGACCGTGCCCACCGGCATCCGGCGCAGCGTGCTGCACACGCCCGTCGCCGTGATGGCGGCGAGCAGAACGGCCGCCACGCGCGCGTAGAGCCCCAGCAGCGCGGCACCCGCCTCAGGCGCCGTCGTACGCCACCGGCGCAGCGTCCGCAGGACGTGCAGCAGACCGCCCACCCACAGCGCGGCGCACGTCAGATGGACGACGGTGAGGGCCGAGCCCAGGTATGCCGTGTGCTCCTCGGCGGGCGGATGGGCGCGCAGCGCCTCGGCCAGGACGACGGCGGCCGACGGCACGAGCGCGGTCGCCGGGCGGCGTGAGCGGGCGCACAGCGCCGCCACCACGAACGCGTTGACCTCCAGGAGTGCGAGGGTGCCGTCCCTGGTGCCGTAGAGCCCGGCGATGTCCAGGTCGGAGAGCGCGTGCGGCACGAGGTTGCCGTTCGCCACGATCGACGCGAGTCCCAGCGCGGCCAGGAACCCCGCCCAGGGCGCGTACGCCGACCAGCCGCGCGGCCCGTCCCCGGGCGGCGCCCCGGGCACCCGCCGGGCCAGCCGCGCCGCGAACAGCTCGCCCAGCTGGACACAGAGGGCGGCGAACAGGAGCGCTCGAAGGAGCGCGACTTCGGTGACCCCGGGCGCCGCCGCCTCCCCCGTGCCGTCGAGGGCCGCGGAGGGCCCGAGCAGGGGGATCACCGCGGCAGCGGCCACGAGGACGAGCACGGCGACGGCCCGCGTGGCGGGCCGTCGGACGGGAGAGCCGGTGTCGTCCCCGGCGGGGGCAGGCACCTCGGTGGTCGGTCGTATGGAACTCACCACAAGATCTTCGCCAGTTGTGACAGATCCGGGCAAGTCCACGAAAACAACTGGCGCAGCGGCATTCCGCCTGAGCGGCCGGCTTCAGCCATGGCGCCACTCGGGCACATCGGTACCCCAGAGCCCGGACGGGCGCGCCCAGTTGACGGGCCCTCCGGTGAAGCCGGCCGGCGGCAGCGCGTGGCGCAGCCGCCCCGCGGGACTGTCGGTCTCCGTCAGCCAGCGCGCCGGGTCCTCGGCGTCATACGTCTCCGTGGCCGCCCTGGACCCGTGCGGGAGCTCCCGCGTCAGCCAGTGCGCGGTCCGGGCGAGCGCCAGCCGCACCGCGCGCGTGCCGCCCTCGTCCAGTTGCTCGGTGACGGCGCGCAGCACGGCCGCCGCGAGGAGATAGCCCGTGCCGTGGTCCAGGGCCTGCGCGGGCAGCGCCCCCGGCCGCTCCCCGGACCCCTCGACGGCCGCGATGCCCGTGGCCACCTGCACCACGCTGTCGAAGCCGCGCCGCCGGCCCCACGGCCCGTAAGCACCCCACGCGGACAGCTGCGCCACCACGAGCCCCGGCCTGCGCGAGGCCAGCGCCTCGGGAGCGAGGCCGAACCGGTCGAGCGCGCCGGGCCGGTAGCCCGTCACGACGACGTCCGCGCCCGCGAGGAGGCCGTCGAAGGCGCGCCGGTCCGCCGCGCCCGTCAGATCGAGCCGCGTGGACCGCTTCCCGAACCCGGTGTCCGCGTGCGCCTCCGGATCCTCCGGCAGCTGCGGGGCGTCGACGCGCAGCACGTCCGCGCCGAAAAGCGCGAGGGTGCGCGTGGCGACCGGACCGCCGGTGACCCGCGTCAGGTCGAGGACGCGCAGGCCGGACGCGGGCAGCAGCGGGTCACCCGTGAGCAGCGGCAGCGACCGGGGCGCCGCCTTGTCGAGACGCTCCCGCTCCAGCAGCGGCCGCCCGGCGACCGCCGTCCCCTGGGGGTGCGCGGCCCACTCGTCCATGGTCCGCAGGGCGACGGCCAGGCCCCCGGCGGCGTACACGGTCTCCTCGACCTCCGTGGCCGACCGCTCCGCGAGCAGCGCGGCGACCTGCTCCACGGACGCGTCGTCGCCGAGCCCGAGGGCCGCGCACAGCCGCGCCCGGTGGTGCGGATAGTTGGCGTGGGTGCGCAGCCACCCGTCCGCCGTGCGCCAGAACCGGGACAGCGGCGCGAAGTTGACCGTCGCGCGCCCGTCGATCAGCAGATGCCGCTCGCTGACGAACGCGGTGGCCAGCGCCCCGTCGTCGAGGACCACGCGCGGCAGCGGACGTCCGGTGCGCCGGGCGGCCAGCTCGGCCGCGGCCAGTGAGCACGCGCCCACGCACGCGCGTGCCAGGTCGATCGCGGGCAGTCGCGAGGGCAGCGCTCCTTCGCGCGGGACGGACGCGATGTGCGAGGTCAGGGCCGGGTCGCCACCAAGCGCCGCCCAGGCCGCGCGCGTCCCCTCACCCACCGGTGCATGTGTCATGACGGCACTATCGCGCACGGTCTCCGGAACGCGACAGGTGGGCCGGACGCTGCCGCCCGGCCCACCTGAACTGCCATGCCTACGCGGTTACTTGGTCACCGCGTCCAGAGCGTCGGCGATGCCGTGCCCGTAGAAGCCGTTCTTGTTCTTGCCGCCCTCGCACACCGCGTCGACCTTGCCGTCGCCGTCGATGTCGTACGGGTCGGTGCACGGCGTGGCGTCGGCCTGCGCGTACAGGAGCGCCTTCACGGCCGCCGCGGACGCGTGCGGGTGCGTCGACTTGATCAGCGCGGCGACGCCGGCGACGTGCGGGGACGCCATCGACGTACCGGCCATGTAGCCCCACTTGCCGCCGGGCAGCGGGCCGAGGATCAGGCCGCTCGTGGCGGGCGGCGCCGGGGTCTGGTAGGCCGTCGAGTCGCCGCCGGGGGCCGCGATGTCGATGGTGCCCTGACCGTAGTTGGAGAACGACGACTTGAGGCCCTTGGCCCCGGTCGCCGCGGTCGTGACGACGCCCGGCAGCTGCGTCGGGATGTCGAAGCACTTGGACGGGTCGACGACACGGTCGCCCGGCGTCGTGTCGTTCGGGCTCGACGGGTCGGTGATCTCGTCGGACGCGAGGTCGTAGTTCTCGTTGCCCGCCGCCGCGACGTTCACGGCGCCCTTCTTCTCCGCGTACTGCGAGGCCCGCGCGACGGCCTTCACCAGGGCCTTCTGGTCCGGGTCGTCCGTGCAGTTGAAGTACCACGGGTCGGTGTAATAGCTGTTGTTGGTGACGTCGACACCGTGCTCGGCCGCGAACACGAAGCCGCACACCACGGCCTCCGTGTAGAAGAAGCCGTCCGGGTTGCCGACCTTGATGCCGGAGACCTTCACGCCGGGCGCGACACCCGTGATGCCGACGCCGTTCTTGGCGCCCGCGATCTCGCCCGCGACATGCGTGCCGTGCGGACTCTCCGAGGCGCTGGGACGCCACGAGCCGTCCGTCGTGTCCGGCTTGCCCGACACGCAGTTCGCGGACGCCCCGCGGTCGAAGTTCGGCGCGATGTCGGGGTGGGTGTCGTCGACGCCCGTGTCGATCACGGCGACGGTGACCTTCTTGCTGCCGAGGGACTTCTCGTGCGCCTTGTCCGCCTTGATGGCGGGCAGGTCCCACTGCAACGGCTCCAGCGGGTCCTGCCCGGCGGCGGCCTGACCGGCCGTGGCGCCCAGCTGGGCGGCGGTCAGGGCCTTCGGGGTGCCGAGGTCGCCGGTGGACTGGGCGGGCAGCGGCGCGGTGCGCGTGGCACCCGCCGAGTCGACCCCGCGGGCCTTGCGGATCGTCTTCGCGAAGTCCGGGTTCGAGGAGTGCGCGACGATGACACCGATCTTGTCGTACGCGACGACGACGGTGCCGCCGGCCTTCGTGATCTCCTTCTGGACGGCGGCCGAAGTGCCGTGTCCTGAGCGCACGTTGACGACATAGCTGAGCGCGGGGCCGTCCGTGGCGGCCGGCGCCGCAGGACCCTGCGGGGCCTGTCCCGCGGCCGACGCGGTCACGTTCGGCAGGAACGCGAGAGCCGTGGCCATGGCCATCCCGGCCGGGATGGCTATCGAACGGCGGATGGAGCGGGAGCGCGCGAGGGGCGCCGTCATGGTGTCTCCTGAGTTCGTTGCGTTCGGGATGCGCGGGGCGCCACGCAGTCGGCGCCACGCCAAGTGCAGCTGGTGCAGGGCTGCTTGACGGCCTTCGGGTCGCGGGACCGCATCACTTCTTGACGGCGTCGAGCGCGTCGACGATGCCGAAGCCGTAGAAGCCGTTGACGCGCTTCCCGCCCTCGCAGGTGGCGTCGACGACACCGTCGCCGTCACCGTCGTACGGGTCCGACGGGCAGCCCGGGTTGTCGGCCTCGGCCTTGAGGAGCGCCTGGAGCTGGGCCGGAGTGGCCCTCGGGTGTGCCGACTTGAGGAGCGCGGCGACACCCGCGGCGTGCGGCGACGCCATCGACGTGCCCTGGAGGAAGCCGTACTGGCCGCCCGGCATCGTCGACAGGATGCGACCGTCCTTCGACGGGGTGTCCGGGATCTGGAACTTGTCGCCGCCCGGCGCCGCGATGTCGATGACGCCCTTGCCGTAGCTGGAGTAGTACGACTTGGCGCCCGTCGGGCCCGAAGCGCTGACGGTGACGACGCCCGGCAGCTGCGTCGGGATGTCGAAGCACTTGTGCGGGTCGATCGTGCGGTGGACCGGCGTCGAGTCGTCGGGGCTGGAGTCGTCGACGAGCGCGTCCGAGTCCAGGTCGTCGTTGGAGTTGCCGGCCGACGCCAGGTTGAGCGTGCCCTTCTTCTGGGCGTACAGCTGGGCCCGGTTCACCGCGTCGACGATGGCCTTCTGGTCCGGGTCGTCCATGCAGTTGTAGAGCCAAGGGTCCACGTAATAGCTGTTGTTGGTGACCTCGACGCCGTGGTCGGCGGCGAACACGAACGCGCAGACCACGTTCTCCGGGTAGAACAGGCCGTCGTTGGGGTCGCTGACCTTGATGCCCGCGACCTTCACGCCGGGAGCGACCCCGGCGACGCCTATGCCGTTGCGGGCCGCGGCTATCTCACCGGCGACGTGCGTGCCGTGATAGTCCTCGGCCGGGTCGTACGGGCGCCACGCGCCGGGCGAGGTGTCCGCCTTGCCGCCGACGCAGTTGGCGGACTGCGACGCGGAGAAGTTCGGGGCGAGGTCCGGGTGGGTGTCGTCCACGCCCGTGTCGATGACGCCGACGGTGACGTCGCGGCTGCCCGGGTTGATCTTCGCGGCCTTGTCGGCGCCGATCGCCCGCAGGTCCCACTGGTCGGCCTCCAGCGGCTCGTCGCCCGAACCGGCCTGCGCGGCAAGGGACTTGGCCTGGGCCTTCGACAGGACCTGGGCGTCGCCCTCGTCCGTGGTACCGGCGGCCACCAGCGGCGACGTACGCGTGGCGCCCGCCGACTGCACGCCCTTGACGGTGCGGATCCGCTTCCCGAAGTCCGGGTTCGACGCGTGGACGACGATCACACCGATCCGGTCGTACGAGGCGACGACGGTCCCGCCCGCCTCGGCGATCGCCTTCTTCACGGAGCCGAGCGTGCGGTGGTCCGTCCGGGTGTTCACGACGTACGCGAGTGCCCCGGCGTCGGCGGTGGCCGAACCAGCCGTGGCCGCAGGGGAATTGGCCGGTGTGGCCGACGCGGCGCCGGGCAGGAAGCCGAGGGACGCGGTGAGCGCGAGGCCGAGCGGCAGGGTGAGGGCCAGGCGGCGTCTGGAGCGCAGATGAGCCATGGGATCTCCACATCATCCGTCGTATATGGAAAAGCCCGAACACAGTGGTGCTCGGGCAGGTACATGACGCGTGGTGCACGGGTGAACGTATCCCGGGTCCTCGCAGGCCAGCAATGAATTCCCGAAGAAAACGCATGATCGGGCAAAGGAGTTGAACCGGTGCGCGTGTGTCCCCGTGACGTTGAGCAGGGGGCACGCACGCGATCCCCGCCCCCTGTCGGATCACCCCGGGTAGCCCTACCATCGCCTCCCGGCCACAGATGATCCACATCACCGTGAGGCCCGAGAACCACATGTCCGTCCCACCCGCCGCACCCGCACCGCGAGGAGACTCCGTGGCCACCGATGCACCGCCACCGTCGAAGGGCGGCCCCGACACCCGTTCCGCACCGCCCTCCACGGAGGCGCCCTCCACGGAGGAATTCATTGCGGAGCAGGAGAGTGCGGAGTTCGCCGAACTGCGCCACGCACACCGCTCGTTCGCCTTCCCGCTGACCATCGCCTTCATCGCCTGGTACCTGCTGTACGTACTGCTGTCGAACTACGCGGGCGACTTCATGGGCACCAAGCTCTTCGGCAACATCAATGTCGCGCTGGTCCTCGGTCTCGGCCAGTTCCTGACCACGTTCCTCATCGCCTGGTGGTACTCCCGCCACGCCGCCACCAAGCTCGACCCCAAGGCCGAGGCGATCAAGTCCCGGATGGAGGGCGGCGCATGAGCCCCGCAGTCACGCAGGTACTCGCCGCGGGTGAGGCGAGCGAGCACCGGCCGCTGATCATCTCGCTGTTCGCGGTGTTCGTCCTCGCCACCCTGGTGATCACCGTCTGGGCGGGCCGCCAGACGAGGAGCGCCGCCGACTTCTACGCGGGCGGGCGCCAGTTCACCGGCTTCCAGAACGGACTCGCCGTCTCCGGCGACTACATGTCCGCCGCGTCGTTCCTCGGCATCGCGGGCGCCATCGCCCTCTTCGGCTACGACGGCTTCCTGTACTCCATCGGCTTCCTCGTCGCCTGGCTCGTCGCCCTGCTCCTGGTCGCCGAACCGCTGCGCAACTCAGGCCGCTACACGATGGGCGACGTCCTCGCCTACCGGATGCGCCAGCGCCCGGTCCGCACCGCCGCCGGCACCTCCACGATCGTCGTCTCGATCTTCTACCTGCTCGCGCAGATGGCGGGTGCGGGCGTCCTCGTCTCGCTGCTGCTCGGCATCACGTCCGACGCGGGCAAGGTCGGCATAGTCGCCCTCGTCGGCGTCCTGATGATCGTGTACGTCACCATCGGCGGCATGAAGGGCACCACCTGGGTCCAGATGGTCAAGGCCGTGCTCCTGATCGCGGGCACGATCCTGCTCACCTTCCTGGTCCTGCTGAAGTTCAACTTCAACATCTCCGACCTGCTCGGCAAGGCGGCGTCCAACAGCGGAAAGGGCGCCGCGTTCCTGGAGCCCGGACTCAAGTACGGCGCCACGTCGACGTCGAAGATCGACTTCATCTCGCTCGGCATCGCGCTCGTCCTCGGCACCGCGGGACTGCCGCACATCCTGATCCGCTTCTACACGGTCCCCACAGCCAAGGCCGCCCGTAAGTCCGTGAACTGGGCGATCGGCATCATCGGCGCCTTCTACCTGATGACGATCGCGCTCGGCTTCGGTGCCGCCGCCCTCATCAAGCCGGACGAGATCATCGCGTCCAACCCGGCGGGCAACACCGCGGCGCCACTGCTCGCGCTGCACCTCGGCGGGGTCGACTCGTCGTGGGGCGCGATCCTCCTCGCGACCATCTCGGCGGTCGCCTTCGCCACGATCCTCGCGGTCGTAGCGGGCCTGACCCTCGCTTCGTCCTCCTCGTTCGCGCACGACATCTACGCGAACGTCATCAAGAAGGGCAAGGCCTCCGAGAAGGAGGAGATGAAGGCGGCCCGCTGGGCGACCGTCTTCATCGGCATCGTCTCCATCGGCCTCGGAGCCCTCGCCCGCGACCTGAACGTGGCCGGCCTGGTCGCGCTCGCCTTCGCGGTCGCCGCCTCCGCCAACCTGCCGACGATCCTCTACAGCCTCTTCTGGAAGCGCTTCACCACCCAGGGCGCACTCTGGTCGATCTACGGAGGCCTGTTCACCGCGGTCTTCCTGGTGCTGTTCTCGCCGGTCGTGTCCGGGAACCCGAAGACGTCCATGTTCAAGGGCGCCGACTTCCACTGGTTCCCGCTGGAGAACCCGGGCATCATCTCGATCCCGGTCGGCTTCCTGCTCGGCTGGCTCGGCACGGTCCTCTCCAAGGAGAAGGCGGACGCCGGCAAGTACGCGGAGCTCGAAGTCCGCTCCCTCACCGGCACGGGAGCCCACTGACCTCGGGCCACGGACGGCCGCGTCGCAGATCCTCGTACGGATCTACGACGCGGCCGTCCCGCTCCCGTGGGATCTGGAGCCCGCCGGTGTCGGACCCATCACGTAGGCTCGGATAATCAGATCCGTATCGGAGAGGGGGCCCACGTGCTGATCGACACTTATGGCCGAGTGGCCACCGACCTCCGCGTCTCGCTGACCGACCGGTGCAATCTCCGGTGTACGTACTGCATGCCCGAAGAGGGCCTGCAGTGGCTGGCCAAGCCCGATCTGCTCACGGACGACGAGATCGTCCGGCTCATCCGGATCGCCGTCACGCAGCTCGGCATCACGGAGGTCAGGTTCACCGGCGGCGAGCCCCTGCTGCGCCCCGGCCTCGTCGGCATCGTGGAGCAGGTGGCCCAGCTGGAGCCCCGCCCCCAGATGTCCCTGACGACGAACGGGATCGGACTCAAGCGCACCGCCGCCGCCCTCAAGCAGGCCGGCCTCGACCGGGTCAACGTCTCGCTGGACACCCTGCGCCCCGACGTCTTCAAGACCCTCACCCGGCGCGACCGCCACAAGGACGTCATCGACGGCCTCGAAGCCGCCGGATCGGCGGGCCTCACCCCCGTCAAGGTCAACTCCGTACTGATGCCGGGGCTGAACGACGACGAGGCACCCGACCTCCTCGCCTGGGCCGTCGAGCACGACTACGAGCTGCGCTTCATCGAGCAGATGCCCCTGGACGCCCAGCACGGGTGGAAGCGCGACGGCATGATCACCGCCGGTGACATCCTGGCGTCCCTGCGCACGCGCTTCGACCTCACGCCCGAAGGCTCCGAAGAGCGGGGTTCCGCCCCCGCCGAGCGCTGGCTGGTGGACGGGGGACCGCAGCGCGTCGGCGTCATCGCCTCCGTCACCCGCCCGTTCTGCTCGGCCTGCGACCGCACCCGGCTCACCGCCGACGGACAGGTGCGCACCTGCCTGTTCGCCAGCGAGGAGACGGACCTGCGCGCGGCCCTGCGCTCGGACAGCGGGGACGACGAGATCGCCCGTATCTGGAAGCTCGCCATGTGGGGCAAGAAGGCCGGCTCCGGCCTGGACGACCCGAAGTTCCTCCAGCCCGAGCGCCCGATGTCCGCGATCGGCGGCTGACCCGGGGCGCTCAGCCCTCGCGGTCCCCGGACTCCCAGTCCTTGAGCGCGACGACGTCCTTCAGGAAGCCGCGCACGCCGAGGAACTGGGAGAGATGCTCGCGGTGTTCGTCGCACGCGAGCCACGTCTTGCGCCGCTCCGGCGTGTGCAGCTTCGGGTTGTTCCAGGCGAGCACCCAGACCGCGTCGACGCGGCAGCCCTTGGCGGAACAGATCGGGTTTTCGTCACTCACAGGTACCGCCCCAAACACTTACGCGCCCAAACAAAGGCGACGCCGAGCAGCCACGGGGGGAGCTGCCCGGCGTCGGTCCGTCGCTCCGACGGGGGATGCGGAGCGCGTACGAAGTATGTCATGGGGGACCGGCCGCCCGGCACCGGAACTACATGATTGATCTGAGCTTTTCTTGAGCTTTGCGCATCGCCGGTGGTCAGCCGCGGTCACCCAAGTGATCACGCCGCTCCTCGTCGTGCGCTCCGGTGTTGTCCTCCGGAACGGATTCCGCGGGGGCGGTGGCGGCGGGCGCCGTGAGCATCGGCCGCATCGGCGCGGTCACGAACGTCGACGGCAGCGAAGGGACGTTCTCCCGGCCCGCGTTGGCGATCACCACGGCGACGTAGGGGAGCAACAGACCGAGCACCAGAGCCACGATCGCGACCGGGCGCTCGACGTTCCACAGGGCCGCGCCGAGGATCACGGCGAGGGTGCGGACCGACATCGAGATGACGTAGCGGCGCTGCCTGCCGCGGACGTCGTCGGAGAGGCCCTGCCTCGCCCCGGTGATCCGGAAGACCTCGCCGCTGCTCTGCTTCCGCATCACATTCCACCGCCTGCCTGCCATGCCGGACTCTCCCCGGTCCGGACTGCCTCCACCGTACGCCCGGCTTCCTCCGCGTTCGAGACCGGGGAGGGCCCGGCCCGTGCGTACTTGCTGCGCCGTACCGCGTACGGATGCGCCCGACATGCGCCGTATGGCGGATAAGCCGAGACTGAGCGCAGATGCGCACAGCGCGCCACAGAGGAGGCGACGACATGAGCTGGTTGTGGGCGATCATCGTGGGTCTGGTGCTCGGACTGATCGCGAAGGCGATCCTGCCGGGTAAGCAGCAGATTCCCCTGTGGCTGACCGTGGTCTTCGGAATCATCGGCAGCATTCTGGGCAACTCGGTCGCCACCTGGATCGGTGTCAACGACACCAAGGGCATCGACTGGACCCGTCACCTGCTCCAACTGGCCGGAGCCGTGGTCATCGTGTGGCTCGGAGACATGGCCTGGGTGGCCCTGCGAGGCAACAAACAGCGAGCCTGAAACAGCAGGAAGGGCGGCCCCGCACCAGATGCGGAGCCGCCCTTCCTGCTGTGACCTCGGTCCTGCGCGCTCAGGCGCCGGCGACCTCGACCGCCGCCAGGTTCTTCTTGCCGCGGCGCAGCACGAGCCAGCGGCCGTGCAGCAGTTCGTCCGCGGCCGGCACGGCGTCCTCGGCGGCGACCTTCACGTTGTTCACGTACGCGCCGCCCTCCTTCACCGTGCGCCGGGCGGCCGACTTGCTCGCCACCAGGCCGACCTCGGCGAGCAGGTCCACGACCGGGCCGAGCGTGTCGACCTTCGCGTGCGGCAGCTCGGACAGGGCTGCCGCGAGGGTCGCCTCGTCCAGCTCGCCCAGGTCGCCCTGCCCGAACAGCGCCTTCGACGCGGCGATGACGGCGGCGCACTGGTCGGCGCCGTGCACCAGGGTCGTCAGCTCCTCGGCCAGCGCCCGCTGAGCGGCCCGCGCCTGCGGCCGCTCCTCGGTCTGCCGCTCCAGGTCCTCGATCTCCTCAAGGGACTTGAAGCTGAAGATCCGCAGGAACTTGGACACATCGCGGTCGTCGGCGTTCAGCCAGAACTGGTAGAAGGCGTACGGGGTGGTCAGCTCGGGGTCGAGCCAGACCGTGCCGGACTCCGTCTTGCCGAACTTGGTGCCGTCCGCCTTGGTGATCAACGGGGTGGCCAGCGCGTGCACGGACGCCTCCGGCTCGACCCGGTGAATCAGGTCGGTGCCCGCGGTGAGGTTCCCCCACTGGTCGCTGCCGCCGGTCTGCAGCGTGCAGCCGTACCGACGGTTCAGCTCCATGAAGTCCATGCCCTGGAGGATCTGGTAGCTGAACTCGGTGTAGCTGATGCCCGCGTCGGAGTTGAGCCGTCGGGAGACGGCCTCCTTGGCGATCATCTTGTTGACCCGGAAGTACTTGCCGATGTCCCGCAGGAAGTCGATCGCCGACAGACCCGAGGTCCAGTCCAGGTTGTTGACCATGCGGGCGGCGTACGGGCCCTCGAAATCGAGGAACCGCTCGATCTGCCCGCGCAGCCGCTCGACCCACAACGCCACCGTCTCCGGGGCGTTCAGCGTCCGCTCGGCGTTCGGCTTCGGGTCGCCGATCAGGCCGGTGGCCCCGCCGACCAGACCCAGCGGGAGGTTCCCCGCGAGCTGGATCCGGCGCATGGTGAGGATCTGGACCAGGTTGCCGAGGTGGAGACTCGGCGCGGTCGGGTCGAACCCGCAATAGAACGTGAGGGGACCGTCCGCGAACGCCTTGCGCAATGCGTCCTCGTCAGTGGACAGGGCCAGCAGGCCGCGCCACTGAAGTTCGTCGACGATGTCCGTCACGGTTCTCGTATCTCCTTGGAAGACATGGATGCTGCCCGACCAGGTTACGGGGTCAGACGCCCTGGCTGACCGAGCTCATGTTGAAGTCCGGCACTCGCAGGGCCGGCATGGCAGCCCTGGTGAAGTAGTCGCTCCACTCCCGGGGCAGCGTCTTCTCCGTCCGCCCGGCCTCCACCGCGCGCCCCAGCAGGTCGACGGGCGACTCGTTGAACCGGAAGTTGTTCACCTCGCCCACCACCTCGCCGTCCTCCACGAGGTACACCCCGTCCCGGGTCAGCCCGGTCAGGAGAAGCGTCGCCGGATCGACCTCGCGGATGTACCAGAGGCAGGTCAGGAGCAGCCCGCGCCCGGTGGCCGCGACCATCTCGTCCAGCGAGCGGTCCTCGCCGCCGTCCAGGATGAGGTTGTCGATCGCCGGCGCCACCGGGAGACCGGTGAGGCCCGCGCTGTGCCGCGTCGTCGTCAGACGGGCGAGCTCGCCCTCGCGCACCCAGTCCGTCGCCGTGAGCGGCAGACCGTTGTCGAAGACGGAGGCGCTGTCGCCCGAGGCATGGGCGAGGACGAACGGCGCCGACTCCAGGCCCGGCTCGTTCGGGTCGCTGCGCAGCGTCAGCGGCAGCTCCGTCAGCCGCTCGCCGATGCGCGTACCGCCGCCGGGCTTGCTGAAGACGGTCCGGCCCTCGACGGCGTCCCGGGCCGCCGCCGACCACATCTGGTAGATCAGCAGATCGGCCACCGCGGTCGGCGGCAGCAGCGTCTCGTAGCGGCCCGCGGGCAGCTCGACGCGGCGGCGCGCCCAGTTCAGACGCTGCGCCAGCTCGGCGTCCAGCGCGCCCGGGTCGACGTCCTTGAAGTCGCGCGTCGAGCGGCCGGCCCACGCGGAACGCGTCCGGTCCGGCGACTTCGCGTTCACCTCCAGCGTCCCGTTCGGCTGGTCGTGCCGCAGCCGCAGGCCCGTCGACGTACCGAGATAGCTGGACACGAGCTCGTGGTTGGCGAAGCCGTACAGCTCGCGGCCTCCTGCCCGGGCGCGGGCGAACGACTCGCCCAGGGCCGGCGCGAAGTCCGCGAAGACGGCCGACGAGGTCTCGGCGGGCGCGTCCGTGAAGTCGCCGGAGTGCGGCACTGAGGACACCAGCGGCCCGGCGTCCTCGGCGGGCGCCGCGCTCCGGGCGGCGGCCTCGGCGGCCCGCACCAGCGGTTCGAGGTCGTCCGCGGTCACGGCCGAGCGGGAGACGACCCCGGAGGCCGTGCCCTCCTTGCCGTCGACGGTCGCGATGACGGTGAGGGTGCGCCCGCGCGTCACCCCGTTCGTGGTGAGCGCGTTGCCCGCCCAGCGCAGATTGGCGGTGGACGTCTCGTCGGCGATGACCATGCAGCCGTCGGCCGAGGACAGCTCGAGGGCACGCTCGACGATCTCGTGCGGCTTGTTCGTTCCAGGACTCATAGGGCTCAACGTCCGGCCTCCTGCGTGGTGTTCAAAATGTTCACGCCCTTGAAGAGGGCGGACGGGCAGCCGTGCGACACCGCCGCGACCTGCCCCGGCTGGGCCTTGCCGCAGTTGAACGCGCCGCCCAGTACGTACGTCTGCGGGCCGCCGACCGCCGCCATCGAACCCCAGAAGTCGGTGGTCGTGGCCTGGTACGCGACATCGCGCAGCTGCCCGGCGAGCCGTCCGTTCTCGATGCGGTAGAACCGCTGCCCCGTGAACTGGAAGTTGTAGCGCTGCATGTCGATCGACCAGGACCGGTCGCCGACGACGTAGATCCCGCGGTCGACGCCCCCGATCAGGTCCTCGGTCGACAGGCCGCCCGGGTCCGGCTGGAGCGACACGTTCGCCATGCGCTGGACGGGCACATGGCCGGGGGAGTCCGCGTAGGCGCACCCGTTCGACCGGTCGAAGCCCGTCAGCTTCGCGATGCGGCGGTCCAGCTGATAGCCGACGAGCGTCCCGTCCCTGACCAGGTCCCAGGACTGCCCGGCCACGCCCTCGTCGTCGTACCCGATGGTCGCGAGGCCGTGCTCGGCGGTGCGGTCACCCGTCACGTTCATGATCTCGGAGCCGTACTTGAGCTTCCCGAGCTGGTCGAACGTGGCGAAGGACGTGCCCGCGTACGCCGCCTCGTAGCCGAGCGCACGGTCCAGCTCGGTCGCGTGGCCGATCGACTCGTGGATGGTCAGCCACAGGTTGGACGGGTCGACCACGAGGTCGTACAGGCCCGCCTCGACGCTGGGCGCCCGCATCTTCTCGGCGAGGAGCTCCGGGATCTCCGCCAGCTCGCGGTCCCAGTCCCAGCCGGTCCCGGTGAGGTACTCCCAGCCCCGGCCCACCGGCGGCGCAAGCGTCCGCATCGAGTCGAACTCGCCGCTCGACCCGTCCACGGCGACCGCTGTCAGCTGCGGATGCAGCCGCACCCGCTGCTGCGTCGTCACCGTCCCCGCCGTGTCGGCGTAGAACTTGTTCTCGTGCACGGTGAGGAGTGAGGCGTCCACATGGTCGACGCCGTCCGCGCCGAGCAGCCGCGCACTCCAGTCGGCCAGCAGCCCGGCCTTCTCCTCGTCCGGCACGGAGAACGGATCGATCTCGTACGAGGACACCCACGTCCGGTCCTCGTGCACCGGCTCCGCGGCCAGCTCCACCCTCTCGTCCGAACCCGCGGCCTTGATCACCTGCGCCGACAGCTTCGCCATCGCGACGGCCTGCGACGCCACCTTCGCGGCCGCGTCCATCGTCAGATCGACGCCCGAGGCGAAGCCCCATGTGCCGCCGTGCACGACCCGTACCGCGTACCCCAGGTCCGTGGTGTCCGACGAGCCCGCGGGCCGCGCGTCCCGCAGCCGGCGCTCCGCGCTGCGCACCCGCTCCAGGCGGAAGTCCGCGTGGTCGGCGCCGAGAGCCCGCGCGCGGGCCAGCGCGGCATCGGCGAGGGCCCGCAGCGGCAGCGCCGTGAAGGCTTCATCGATCGAATGGGGCACGGATGTTCTCCCTGCTGTCGGAGGCACTGTCGGTGGCACTTCG
This sequence comes from Streptomyces sp. NPDC090032, assembly GCF_044748025.1. Lineage (NCBI taxonomy): Bacteria > Bacillati > Actinomycetota > Actinomycetes > Kitasatosporales > Streptomycetaceae > Streptomyces > Streptomyces sp. NPDC090032. The sequence goes on from NZ_JBIVFF010000011.1 coordinate 313,665, forward strand.
GTGGTGCTGTTCGGTGGTGCTGTCACAAGCGCCGTCAGGAGCCCTGGGCGCCGGCCGCTCCCGCGTGCGGGCACCGGTCAGCCCCGATCATGTCGCGTCGGCGGGCCCCGCGGCCACACTTTTCTGTAGGGACCCGACAGTGACTGTCCGTCGCCACTGTCGGTGGCCGATTCTCCGTATCCCGGGCGGTACCGATAGGTTTTCGAGGTACCAGACCCGCTATCGAAAGGGTGATCCGTTGAGCCGCTCGGTTCTCGTCACCGGAGGAAACCGGGGCATCGGCCTCGCTATCGCCCGTGCATTCGCCGACTCCGGCGACAAGGTCGCGATCACATACCGCTCGGGCGACGCGGCCGAGCTGGAGAAGGCCGGTTTCCTCGCCGTCAAGTGCGACATCACCGACAGCGAGCAGGTGGAGCAGGCCTACAAGGAGATCGAGGAGAAGCACGGTCCCGTCGAGGTCCTCGTGGCCAACGCCGGCGTCACCAAGGACCAGCTCCTCATGCGTATGTCCGAGGACGACTTCACGTCGGTCCTCGACACCAACCTCACCGGCACCTTCCGGGTCGTGAAGCGTGCCAACCGCGGCATGCTGCGCGCCAAGAAGGGCCGCGTCGTGCTGATCTCCTCCGTCGTCGGCCTCCTCGGCTCCGCGGGACAGGCGAACTACGCCGCGTCGAAGGCTGGTCTGGTCGGCTTCGCGCGCTCGCTCGCCCGTGAGCTCGGGTCGCGCAACCTCACTTTCAACGTCGTCGCGCCCGGTTTCGTCGACACCGACATGACCAAGGCGCTCACCGACGAGCAGCGCGAGGGCATCGTGAAGCAGGTGCCGCTCGGCCGTTACGCGCAGCCGGAGGAGATCGCCGCGACGGTGCGGTTCCTCGCCTCGGACGACGCCTCGTACATCACTGGAGCCGTCATTCCCGTTGACGGCGGACTGGGAATGGGTCACTGAACACCATGGCTGGAATCCTCGAGGGCAAGAAGATCCTCATCACCGGCGTGCTGATGGAGTCCTCCATCGCCTTTCACGCCGCGAAGCTGGCCCAGGAGCAGGGTGCGGAGATCATCCTCACCGCGTGGCCGCGGCCGACGCTGACCGAGCGCATCGCCAAGAAGCTGCCCCAGCCCGACAAGGTCAAGGTCCTCGAGCTCGACGTCTCGAACGACGAGCACCTCGCCCGCTTGGAGGGCCAGGTCCGTGAGCAGCTCGGCGACCGGCTCGACGGCGTCGTGCACTCCATCGGCTTCGCGCCGCAGGACGCGCTCGGCGGCAACTTCCTGAACACGCCGTTCGAGTCCGTGGCCACCGCCATGCACGTCTCCGCCTTCTCCCTGAAGTCGCTGACCATGGCGCTGCTGCCGCTGATGAACGAGGGCGGGTCCGTCGTCGGCCTCACCTTCGACGCGCAGTTCGCCTGGCCGCAGTACGACTGGATGGGCCCGGCCAAGGCCGCGCTGGAGGCCACCAGCCGCTACATGGCGCGTGACCTGGGCAAGCAGGACATCCGCTGCAACCTGATCTCGGCGGGCCCGATCGGCTCCATGGCCGCGAAGTCGATCCCCGGCTTCAGCGAGCTCGCCGCCGTCTGGGACAGCCGCTCCCCGCTGGAGTGGAAGCTGGAGGACCCGGAGCCGGCCGGCAAGGGCATCGTCGCCCTCCTGAGCGACTGGTTCCCGAAGACCACCGGCGAGATCATCCACGTCGACGGCGGGCTGCACGCGATCGGCGCCTGATCACCCGTACGTGGCCGACGCCCCGTTTCCCGCAGTTCGCGGGGGAGCGGGGCGTCACCCGTTCGGCCTAATGGCCGGGCGGGCGCGCGGGGTGAGCACGCAGGCTGGGAAGGCGTTCGTTCCCCCTCTCCCGTACGGCCGAGGAGGTCCCCCTTGTGCGCCTGTTCCAGCGCGGTGCCCCGGTACTCGCAGCCCTCGTGCTCCTCATCGCGGTGCCGTACGACGCCGCTTCCCACACCGCCCGAACCGCGCCCTACGCGCGCGTGGGCGACGCCGGGGACGACCGCAGGACCGAACCCTTCGGAGCGGACTGCCGGGTGGCCGTCGCCGGTTCGGACGTGACGGCGTACTGCCACAACCCGTATCCGGCGACCGACGCGGTCAGCCTCCACGTCGAGTGCGAGCGCTGGTGGGACATAGACAGCGACGGCGGGCAGGTCCGGGCCGAGGCAGCCGAGACCGTGCGGCTCACCGGCCGGTGCTGGAAAGAGGTCCGCTCGGCCTGGATCAGCCACGCCAAGGTCGACGGCTAGGCGCCACGCGTTCCAGGCGCTGGGCCTGTGCTCATTGATGTGCCGGCCGGCCCGGCAGGCACAGGAACGGGTAGCGCGCCGCCTCCGCCGCGGCGGCCTCCGCGTCGCCCACCCGGATCGCGTCGAGCAGACTCGTGTGGTCCATGTGGTTCTCGGGTGTCAGCTCCTCACCCACGTCCACGCGCAGGACGTCCCGCAGGACCTCGCCGAGGTCCGCGTACATCGCCGTCATGACGTCGTTGTGGGACGCGGCCACGACCGCCAGGTGGAACGTCGCGTCCGCCGCCACGAAGGCCTCCGCGTCGCCCGACGCCCAGGCGTCCTCCCGGCGCACCATCAGCGCGTCGAGCTGCTTGAGTTCGCGCTCGGTACGGCGCTGCGCGGCAAGACTCGCGGCGCTGGACTCCAGGGTCGAACGCAGCTCGGCGATGTGCCGGGGGTCGGCGTCGGCGAACCTGCGCTGCATCACGCCCGCCAGCTCGCTGGTCGCGACGACGTAGGTGCCCGAGCCCTGCCGGATGTCGAGCAGGCCGTTGTGGGCGAGTGCGCGCACGGCCTCACGCACCGTGTTGCGTGCGACGCCGAGCTGCTCGACCAGCTCGGGCTCGGTCGGGATGCGGGAGCCCACCGGCCACTCGCCCGACGAGATCTGGGCGCGCAGTTCGGCGATGACCTGCTCGGAGAGAGCCGAGCGCCTGGGGGAGGTCAGCGGCATGACGGTCCTTGGTGCGATGTCCGGGGCGAACCGGGGCGGGCAGGAACGGGCGCGGGCCGGGGGCCGCGCCAAGTGTGACGCAATCCGATTGGACACCCAATCATCCCATGATTCTAAGATGGGGGCATGGCTAGTGAGGAAACCCCGACGTTGACCCCGACCCCGATACGGACCGAGAGCGCACCCGAAGCGAAAACAGCCCCCACGCGCGCGTGGGCCGTGCGCCTGATGATGGTGGGCATCGTCCTCGCGGCGCTGAACCTGCGACCCGCCATCACCAGCCTCGGCGCCCTCCTCGAAGAGGTGCGCGACGGGCTCGGCATGAGCGGCAGCGTCGCCGGCCTCCTCACCTCCGTACCGCCGCTCTGTTTCGCGATCTTCGGAGTGATGGCGCCGCGGCTCGCCCGCCGCTTCGGCCCCGGAGCCGTCGTGTGCGCCGGCATGGTCGCCATCGCCGCCGGTCTGGTCATCCGCCCGTTCACCGGCAGCACCGTCGGCTTCCTCGTCGCCAGCGCCCTGGCCCTCATGGGCATCGCCGTCAGCAACGTCCTCATGCCGGTGATCGTCAAGCGCTGGTTCCCCGACCGCGTGGGCTCCATGACCGGCCTCTACTCGATGGCCCTCGCGCTCGGCACCTCCCTCGCGGCGGCCGTGACCGTGCCCGTGACGGACGCGCTCGGCGGCAGTTGGAAGAGCGGACTCGCCCTCTGGGCGGCGCTCGCCGTGGCCGCCGTCGTGCCGTGGGTCCCGCTCGCACGGGAACGGGGAGCCAAGGGCGGCAACACCGTCGGCGCCCCGCAGCAGGACGACGGCCTGCGCATCACCCGCAGCCGTACCGCCTGGGCGCTCGCCGTCTTCTTCGGCCTCCAGGCCACCGCTGCCTACATCACCATGGGCTGGATGGCGCAGATCTTCCGCGACGCCGGAGTCTCCGCGGGCACCGCGGGCGTGCTGCTCGCTGTCACCATGGCGATGGGCGTACCGCTCGCCTTCGTCATTCCGCGCCTCGCCACGCGCCTGCCCAGCCAGGGCCCCATCGTGATCGCCCTCGGCGTGTGCGGCCTCGCCGGCTACGCGGGCCTCTACTTCGCCCCCTCCGGCGGCGCCTGGGCGTGGGCCATCCTCCTCGGCATCTCCAACTGCGCCTTCCCGCTCGCCCTGACCATGGTCGGCATGCGGGCGCGGACCGGCACGGGCGTCGCCAAGCTCTCCGCCTTCGCCCAGAGCACCGGCTATCTGATCTCGATCCCGGGACCGCTGCTCGTCGGCGTGCTCTACCAGCACAGCGGCGGCTGGGGCGTCCCGATCGCGCTCATGGCGGCCCTGATGGTGCCGCAGATCGTGGTGGGCGTCATCGCCGGCCGCAACTGTACGGTCGAGGACGAGGCCGCCCCCGCCGAGCCCGCCACCGCCGGGGCGGCCTGACATCGGCCGCGGGCTCCCCCCGGTCGCGGGCTCCCCCCGGCCGCGGGCCCACCCCGGCTCCGGCAGTCGGGGCAAAGGGTGCGAGACTGACCGCATGTCGCCTGTGCTCGACCCGAACCCCCAGAACGGCCAGAAGAAGCTCCTCATCGTGCTCGGCTCGATGCTGGCCATCACCGTGATCATCGCGGTCATCGCCTCGATCGCCTCACCGTGACCGTCGCCGCCGTCGCGGTCGCCGCCTCGCCATGACAGCGGTCCCCGGCCCGTTCGCGGCCGGGGAGGGTGGTGCTGGCACCCCTATCCCCTAGGGGGTCAGTGTCAGGGTCAACTGGGTGGATCACCGGATGGGTTGAGGGCCCGGCCTTCCGTAAATTCGAGATGTGACCGCGAGCACCGCGGATCACGGCAGCGTGTATCTCGAGGACACCGGAGGCGTCATGTCGGCCCCTACGCACACCCGGCCCCACCCGGCCCGAGCGGGCGGCGTCGACGTCAGGCTCCCGTGGTGGGCGATCGCCCTGCCTGCGATCACCTTCGCCGTGCTCCTGCTCCTGATACTCAACCCGGCCGACGCGCACGCCGCGACCGGCGACCCGTCGGTCGGCCGGCTCCTCGACCGTATCCAGCAGGCGGTGCTGCACACGGCCCCGTGAGCGGCCCGCGAGGCGCTTCACCCGTGCAGGTCGAGCGCGTCAACTCCCTGCGCCCCATGGCCGGTTTCATGCGAAGCTGGGACCCATGAGCGTCGCAGAACCCCGCAGGATTGTCCTTTTCCGGCATGCGAAAGCGGACTGGCCCCAGGTCTCCGACCACGAGAGGCCGCTCGCCGAGAGGGGCCGAAAAGACGCCCCCGTCGCCGGCCGCAAGCTCGCCGACTCCGGTATCGACCTCGACCTGGCCCTCTGCTCGACCGCCGCGAGGACCCGCGAGACGTGGAAGCTCGCCGTCCACGAGCTGCCCCACCGGCCCAGGACGGTGTACGAGGAGCGGATCTACGAAGCCTCGCCCGGTGAGCTCATCGCCATGCTGAACGAGACCCCCGACGACGTGCGGAACGCGGTGCTGGTCGGCCACAACCCCGGGATCCAGGGGCTCGTCGAAATCCTTTCGGGGCAGGCGGAGGGCGACGCGGGGACGCGGATGGCCCGGCGCGGCTTCCCGACCTCCGCCTTCGCGGTCCTGTCCTTCACCGGTTCCTGGAAGTCCCTCGAGCCGGGCACCGCCACCCTCGTCGACTACTGGGCCCCGTCCGAGTGACCCGCTGACCCGCTGACCCGCTGACCGGCTGACCGGCGGCCGGATGCTGATATGCGGCGGGCCCGGGTACCCAATGGGTACCCGGGCCCGCCGCATCAGTGATCTTCCGCGTCGACCGGTCTCAGGCGTGGTGCGCGTCGACGGGCTCAGTCGTCGTGGGCAGCGACCGGCTCAGTCGTCGTGGGCGTCCGCCGCCTCGACCTCTTCCCGGGTGATGCCGAGGAGGTAGAGGACGGTGTCGAGGAACGGCACGTTCACCGCGGTGTGCGCGGCCTCGCGGACCACGGGCTTCGCGTTGAAGGCGACGCCGAGCCCCGCCGCGTTCAGCATGTCGAGATCGTTGGCGCCGTCGCCGATCGCCACGGTCTGCGCGAGCGGCACCCCGGCCTCCGCGGCGAACCGGCGCAGCAGCCGTGCCTTGCCCGCGCGGTCCACGATCTCGCCGGTGACCCGTCCGGTCAGCTTTCCGTCGACGATCTCCAGGGTATTGGCCTGGGCGAAGTCGAGCCCGAGCCGGTCCTGGAGATCGTCCGTGACCTGGGTGAACCCGCCCGAGACGACGCCTACTTGGTAGCCGAGCCGCTTCAGCGTGCGGATCAGGGTCCGCGCGCCGGGCGTGAGCCGTACCTCGGCGCGGACCTTGTCGACGACCGACGCGTCGAGCCCGGCGAGCAGCTCGACCCGCGCGTGCAGCGACTGCTCGAAGTCCAGCTCGCCCCGCATCGCCGAAGCGGTGACCTCGGCGACCTTGTCCTCGCAGCCGGCGTGGGCCGCGAAGAGCTCGATGACCTCGTCCTGGATGAGCGTCGAGTCGACGTCCATCACGACGAGGCGCTGGGCGCGCCGGTGCAGGCCGGCCGCGACGACGGCGACATCGACGCCGAGTGCCGCCGACTCCGTCGCGAGCGCGGTGCGCAGCGGCTCGGTCTCGGTGCCGGAAACGGCGAACTCGACCGCGGTCACGGGGTACTTCGCGAGCCGGAAGATACGGTCGATGTTGCCGCCGGTGCCGGTGATCCTGGCGGCGATGGCGGCCGTCGTCTCCGCGGTCAGCGGGTGGCCGAGCACGGTGACGAGGGAGCGGCCGAGCCCGCGCGGACGGTTGTCGCCGATACCCGAGATGATCTCGGCCTGCATCCGCATGGACTCCGCCCAGCTGTGGACGGTGGCCCGCAGATCGCCCTCGAGACCGGGGGGCGGTTCCGTCACCAGGGCGCACAGCACGATGCGGCCACGGGTGACGACCTGCTCGATGTCGACGACATCGACGGAGTAGGCGGCGAGGGTGTCGAAGAGCCCGGCGGTGATGCCGGGGCGGTCCTTGCCGAATATCTTGACGAGGAGCGTCGGGACGTCGTCCGGAACTGCGGCCGGGACGTCAGCGGGGTGGCGGGGCTGCGAAGCACTCATGGTGGTCCCACGGTATCCGGCCCGCGTCACGCGGCGCGGCGGTGGTCCGCGTGGCGGACACGTGGGATGCGCCCTCCGACCGGCCGGTTCACCTCCACAGCCCGTACCCGGCTCAGCCGCGCGGGCCCCTCCGGGGTGGCGGCGGCCCTTCCTCCTCCGGCGACGACGGCGACGACGGCCGCGACGGCCGCGACGGCCGCGACGATGGCGACGGCGAGGGTGGCAGTGGCGGCGGGGGAGGCGGGGGCGGCGGTACGGGCCATCGACCCTTGCCGGACCCGGACCCGGACCCGGACCCGGACCCGGACCCGGACGCGGGCCGCCCCTGTGGACGCCGCGGCACCGGTGGCCTGACCGGCCCCACCACCGTCGGCGCACCGGACACATCAACCGGTGGATCGTCCGGCCGCTCGTCCGGCGGCTTCAGATAAGGGTTGGTCCAAGGATTGGTCCCGTCCGGCGACGCCCGGTACGGAGCGCTCGGCCGGTACGGCCCCGCCTCCTCGGTCCGGGCGCGCCGGACCACGCCGTTCCCCGGTTCCGCAGGCTCCCCCGACTCCTCCCGATCCTCCGGCTTCAGCCCGCCCCCGCCCAGCGCTCCCGCGTGCCGCCCCGCCGCACCCGCCCCGTAGGCGAGCAGCGCCCCCACCGCCCCCGACCCCGCTCCCCAAGCGGCCCCGAGCAGCAGCGCCATACCGAGATGTCCGTGCAGCTCGATCCCGGCTCCGAACGCGTCGAAGCCGAGTACGGACAGGGAGGCGTCCGCCGACACGTCGGTCAGTCGCACGAGCAGCGGCAGGTCGAGGGCCGTGACGGCCCCGAGCCGCAGCGCGCACCGCCCGGCGAAGGCGGCGGCCCCCATCGGCCGCGACGCCCCGGGCCCGCCGGTCACGGCCGGTGTGCGTACGGCGGTCAGCACGCCCGCGAGCACCATCATCAGAACGGTCGCGAGGGCCAACAGCCATATCCTGCCGTCCAGTTCGGCAAGACGGCTCAGTGTCACCGGCTCGTTCGTACGCATCCGCAGCAGCTCGTCGACGGGATGAGGAAGGGTCTGGGCGAGGGCGCCCGTCGCCTTGCCGTCCCAGGGAACGAGGAGGCCGAGGGGGATGCCGAGCCACACCCCGTTGGGCGCCCCGAGCAGCGCGGCGCCCGCGATCCGCCCCGGATGAGCGTCGCCGATCATCGCGTACGCCGCTGCCGCGAGCCCCGCGGCAACCGCCACCAGTAACACCGTGACCAGCGACGACACGGCGGGACGGGCCACCCGGTGCACTGCGTCGAGGGCGCGGGGGAGTGGCGTCCGGCGCGACGCGAGCAGCGCGAGCAGCAGGACGCCGAACACCCACGCGGCTCCGCCCAGCAGTGAGGCCCCGCTCTCGACGGTGAACCCGACGGTCGCCTTCGCGTCCACGAGGCCGCCGATGTGGTTCGGCAGCAGCCCTCCGAGGTCGAGACCGCCCGGCAGCTTGTCCGTGATGCCGCCCGGCAGATCCCCGTCCGGTATCCGGTCCAGCCCGAGCTTCCCGCCGTCAATCGTGATGAGGTCGTGACCCACCCAGGAGAGCCCTGCGAGCATCGCCAGAAACAGCGCGACCACGCTCCCCACGCGTGCCGCGAGTTCGGCCGGCGTGGCCTCAACTCCCGCTCCACGCAAGGAACGCAGGAAGATCCAGCCGAGTAGCAGGGCGCCCGTCAGACCCACGCCGAGCGGCGCGATATCGATCGCCGTGCGGGCCTGCGCGCCGTCCAGTCCGAAGGCTGAGACGTCTCCCGACGGCGTTACTTTCCCACCCACCCCAAGTGCCACGACCGCGGCCGTCATCGGGCCGAGCGAACCCACGGAATCCGCACCGAGCAGATGGAGGCCGGCCGCGGCGACCGCGGCCATCCCGATGAACGCCCAGCTCACGGAGGCGACCGCGGAGAGCAGTACGTCGCTCCAGCACACGCCCTCGCGTCGGCTCCCCCGCACAACGGTCTCCATCAGGGCCCCCGAACCGTACCGCGATGTATCGGATGTCCCATTCGCGCATGATCCGTAGGCACTTGTGGGCGCTTACCACTCTCCGGGGCTGTATCTGCCCCGTCAACGGGCTGGGCGTACAGGCGCGTAGACGGTCTTCACAAGGCCTGCCGCAAGGCCCGACTTTCGGTCAGGGGGCTCCGCCTGAAATAGTTCCCCACGATGTTCGACATCCCTAGACTCCCCAAGATGGGGGCTAGCTCGGGGGACAACTCAGTGGGGCATGGAGTGCCGGAACTCGTACTGGAATTGAATGGAAGGACCTGGACGCTCGACCCGTCCAGGCCATACACACTCGGACGTGATCCGCAGGGGGACGTCGCGATCGACGATGCCAGGGTCTCCTGGCGTCACGCCACGATCAGCTGGAGCGGCCGCAGTTGGGTCATCGAGGACCACGGCTCCACCAACGGCACGTTCGTGCAGGGCCAGCGGATCCATCAGATGGAGATCGGCCCGGGCTCGACGCTGCACCTCGGCAACGCGACGGACGGCCCGCGGGTCAACCTCTCGGGCAGCGCCGCCGGCGCGGCCGTGCCGGCGGCCCAGCAGGTGCAGAAGCAGAGCCACCCGCAGCAGGCCCACCCGCAGCAGGCGCCGGCGCAGCAGCCGCACGCCGCGCCGCAGGGTGGTAACGCCGGCTGGCCGCACCAGGCCCCGCCGCAGCAGCAGATGCCCGCCCAGCAGGGCTGGCAGCAGCCGCAGCAGGCGCACAACATTCCGCCCCAGCAGGCGCACAACATCCCGCCCCAGCAGGGGCCCGGCGGTGTCGCGGGGGCGCCGCCGGTCTACGGCGACCGCAGCCCCACCACGTTCCACCAGCTGGCCCTCGGCCGCGTGATGCGGATCGGCCGTGCGCTCGAGAACGAACTGGTCGTCTCCGACCTCCAGGTCTCGCGCCTGCACGCCGAGTTCCACGCGACGCCCGACGGCCGCTACGAGATCCGCGACCTCGGCTCGCACAACGGCACGTACGTCAACGGTATGCCGATCGACAAGGGTGGCTCCGCGCTGCTCGGCCCGAACGACATCGTCGGCGTCGGCCACTCGACCTTCCGCCTCGTCGGCGACCGCCTCGAGGAGTTCGTCGACACCGGTGAGGTCTCCTTCTCCGCCCGCCATCTGACAGTGACGGTCGACGGCGGAAAGGACATCCTCAAGGACGTCTCCTTCGGCGTCCCGGAGAAGTCGCTCATCGCGGTCATCGGCCCCTCGGGCTCCGGCAAGTCCACCCTGCTCAAGGCGCTCACCGGCTACCGGCCCGCCAACAAGGGTGACGTGCTCTACGACAACCGGAACCTGTACAAGCAGTTCGCCGAGCTGCGCCAGCGCATCGGTCTGGTCCCGCAGGACGACATCCTGCACAAGGAACTGACCGTGAAGAAGGCCCTCAAGTACGCGGCCAAGCTGCGCTTCCCCTCGGACACCAGCGAGCAGGAGCGCGAGCAGCGCATCGACGAGGTGCTGCGCGAGCTCAAGCTGGACATCCACAAGGAGAAGAAGGTCACCTCCCTCTCCGGTGGCCAGCGCAAGCGTGTCTCCGTCGCCCTGGAGCTGCTCACCAAGCCGTCGCTGATCTTCCTGGACGAGCCGACCTCCGGCCTCGACCCGGGCATGGACCGCGATGTCATGCAGCTACTGCGCGGCCTGGCCGACGACGGCCGCACGGTCCTCGTCGTCACGCACTCCGTCGCCGAGCTGGCGATCTGCGACAAGCTCCTGGTGATGGCGCCCGGCGGTTCGGTGGCGTACTTCGGCCCGCCCGAGGAGGCCCTGAACTTCTTCGGCTACGGCACCTGGGCCGACGTCTTCTCGGCCTTCGAGAACTACCGCGACTACGACTGGGCGGGCCGCTGGAAGGGCTCGCAGCACTACCAGATGTACGCCGCGGACATCGACGCCGTCGCCGCACAGTCCGTACACATGCCGCCACCGCAGGCGATGAAGCCGCCCAAGCCGCAGGGCTGGGGCTCGCAGCTGTGGACCCTGATCCGCCGCTACACGTCGGTGATCGCGTCCGACAAGGGCTTCCTGGGCCTGATGGTGATCCTGCCGGCCGTCCTCGGCGTGGTCAGCACGGTGATTCCGGCCGACTTCGGCCTGGCCCCGCCCAAGCCGCCGTCCCGGTTCAACGGCGACGCCGGCACGATCATGCTGATCCTCGCGGTCGGCATGTGCTTCTCGGGCGCGGCCAACTCCGTACGTGAGCTGATCAAGGAACGCGTCATTTACGAACGGGAGCGGGCCACCGGCCTGTCCCGCTCGGCGTACCTGATGTCGAAGGTGATCGTCCTCGGCGTCGTCACGGCCATCCAGGGCGTGATCATCTGCGCCATCGGCTTCTTCCCGCGCGACCTGCCGGCCGAGGGCCTGATGATGCCGCCGGCCGTCGAGCTGTGCATCGTGATCATCGCGCTCGGCTTCACGTCGATGATGTTCGGCCTGGTCATCTCCTCGCTGGTGAAGACCGCCGAGAAGACGATGCCGCTCCTGGTCATGTTCGCGATCGTCCAGGTCGTCTTCACCGGCATCCTGTTCCAGGTGTACGGCTCGCCCGGCCTGGAGCAGTTCGCCTGGCTGATGCCGTCGCGCTGGGCCATCGCTGGCGCCGGTTCGACGCTGGACCTCGCGCACCTCATGCCGCCGTGGGACCAGGCGCACCCGAACGACCTGGACCCGCTGTGGGAGCACTCGGTGAGTCAGTGGGGGATCAACCTCGCGATCCTGATCGCCCTCGGTGTCATCTGCGGCTTCGCGGTCGCGCGCCTGCTGCGCCGCCACGAGCCGGAGGTCATGCGCAAGTAGCGTGACCCGCGCACGGATGAAGGGCGGCACCCCGCACGGGGTGCCGCCCTTCGGCGTTCAGAGAGACCCTGAGGTCCAGGGAGGGCCTCAGTAAGCGCTGTTCACGTTGTCCATCGAGCCGTACTTGTCCGCGGCGTAGTTCGCGGCGGCGGTGATGTTGGCGACCGGGTCGTAGATGTTCCACGACGTACCGGGGACGTGGTACGCGGCGAAGGTCGGCGGGATGACCTGCAGCAGACCCTTCGACGGGATGCCGTTGATCGCGTTGATGTCCCAGTTGTTGATCGCCATCGGGTTACCGGACGACTCACGGATGATGTTGCGGTGCAGGCCGTTGTAGGAGCCGGGTATGCCCTTGGCCTTCATGATGGCCAGGGACTCGCGGATCCAGCCGTCCAGGTTGTTCGCGTAGACCGGCTTGCGGGCGGCGGCGCGGCTGGCGGCCTCCTTGACGGCGCGGTCCTTCTCGGCCTTCACCTTGGCGGCGGCCTCGGCCTTGACCTTTGCAGCTGCGTCGACCTTCGTCTTCGCCGAGGCCGCGTCCTGAGCGGCCTTCAGCTTGGCGGCCGCGTTCTTGGCCTGCTGGTCGGCGGTGGCCAGCTGGTTGGTGACGCTGGCGTGGACGTCCTTGATCTGGGGCTTGCCGGCAGGCACCTGGAAGGCGACCGGAGCCGTCGAAATCGTTTCGGCCTCCGCGTTGGAATTGCCCGGCACCAGCGTGAACGCGAGGGCAGCGGCGCCGAGCGTGGCGATACCGGCGATCGAGAACTTGTGGGTCTTCGTCAGGGGACTATGACCGGAGAAGCTGAGCTTGGACATGGAGGACCTCTTCGAATCGGGGAAGTCGCTCACCGGTCCAAAGCAGGACCGCTCATGTTTCGGTCATGAACGCTGTGGGTAGAGGCCCACGCTGTCGAGCAACGAGTGCCATTGTTAGCGGCCGCAAAATTGCGTGGCAATCATGTGACGTACGAAGCCAGGTAGTGGATCAGGCTCCCCGCAGAGGTCCGTTTCGCCCGTCCTGCCCCGGTGTAGCAGCCCACAGCTAATTCCTAGCCGCCTTCGTACGTGACGTGCGTCCTATGTGCGGGCTCACATCGAGCACGTAACGAACTCACCAAGCGTTGCCACTGCAACGCGCTATGTGACCGGATTCGTCAGCAAGTATCAGGTTGACGTCCCCGAACTCGTGCCACAGGTAGAAATGTCGCAACGCTTCCGCGTATGTGCGGGTAATAGCCGCGATGCCCGCGATGGCCTCCAGCATCAGCAGATGTGATGCCTCCGGTTCATGCAGCCCGGTGAGAAGCCCGTCCACCACCCGCACGCCCCGCTCCGGTGTCACCACGAGGTCCGTCCAGCCGGAGGCCGCCCGCACCACCCCGTCCGGCCCCGCGGCCGACTCCACGGCCCGTACGGCCGTCGTACCGACCGCCACCACCCGCCCGCCTCCGGCCCTCGCCGCGTTGATCAGCCGCGCCGACGCCTCCGGCACCTCGAACGGCTCCGGATACGGCGGCTCGTGCGACTCCGCCGACGCCACCCCCGTATGCAGCGTGATCGGCGCGAACTGCACCCCCCTGCTGACCAGCTCCGCCACGAGCCGCGCCGTGAACGGACGCGCCGCGCTCGGCATCTCCGCACTGCCCGCCCCGTCCGCGTACGGCAGTGCGAACACCGTCTGATAGACGGAGAGCGGCTGATCACGCTCCGTATAGGAGTAGCGAATGGCCCTGCCGTGCCGCCGCAGCAGCGCGGGCACGTCCCCAGTGACCCGCACCCACCACAACCGCGCCGCACCGGCCGCCAGCGGTTCCTCCCATACGAGGCGTACGTCTCCGGGGAGCAGCGCCACTGTCCCCTCCGGACCGCCCGCACGCGGGCGCGTAGTGCCATACCCGTCCGGGTCCCGCAACTCGACAGCCCAGCGCCCGTCATCGCCACGCGTCGAGAAGTGCACCACTACGCGCGCGTGCCCGATCCGCCCGTCGACCGCCGCGGCCAGCGTCGGCGACGTGTTGACCACGAGCAGATCCCCGGCCCGCAGCTCTCCAGGCAACTGGGCGAAGTCCCGGTGCGTGACGTCCGTGCCGCGTGAGACGAGCAGCCGCACCGAGTCCCTGCCCAGTCCGGGCCCACGCTGCTCCGCCGGCACCCTGGCCGACAACTCCTCCGGTACCCGCACCGGGACCGTCACCGCGCCTCCAGAAGAGAGGGGGCGGCATATCGCCCACTGTCCGGCCGCTCGTCGAGGAGCCGCAAGAACGCCGGCACCACCGTCTCCGGCAGCGGCCGGTCCGAGTCGTCGTCGAGCGGCACCGCCGCCCGGTAGAGATCCGTGCGCATGTCGCCCGGATCCACCGCCCACACCCGCAGCCCCGGCTCCTCCACCGTGAGGACCGCGGACAGCTGATCGAGCGCAGCCTTCGAAGCGCCGTAGCCGCCCCACGTCTCGTACGCCTCCGCCGACGCGTCCGAGCTCACCGAAACGACCGCGCCCCCGGCCGACTCCCGCAGCAGCGGCAGCGCCTCCTGCACCAGGCCGAGCGCCGCCACGACATTGACCTCGAGCGCCCGCCGCAGCCCCTCCAGCGGCAGGGCGTCGAGGCTCACCAGCGGCTCGGCCCCCAGCGCGCTCGCGTTGTTCACCAGCAGATCGAGGCCCCCGAGACCGCGTGCCCTCGCCGCCAGCTCGGCGCGGTGCACCGCGTCCGTGACATCCCCGGGCACCGCCTCCACCCGCGTCCCGTACTCACCCGCCTCGTCCGCCGCCTCCCGCAGCACGGCTCCGGACCTGGCGTCGAGCACCAGATCCCAGCCGCGCCGCGCAAGAGCCACGGCGAGCGCGCGACCGAGCCCCTTCGAAGCCCCCGTGATGATCGCCACCGGCATGACATCCGTCCCCTCGGGCCCGTCGGGCCGCCCTTGTGCCGTACGTGCTTCGATCCGCCTCCAACGTAGGAACCCGCCCGCCCCCGGCGCCTCGTCCGCGGGCCGCACCTCACCGGGGCCCTTCGCCCTACGTCCAGCGGACCAGAAGGCAGCCGCCACAGGCCCGATACGCGCTGTCACACCCCGCCGGTACCTTGAGGTCATGAGTCACGGCCCACGATCAGGCCTCTCCGCGGTGAGCTCCGCGCTGCTGGCCATGAGCAGACACCTCGAGGTGCGCGACGTCCTCAAGACGATCGTCGCGTCGGCCCGCGAGCTGCTCGACGCCGAGTACGCGGCCCTCGGAGTGCCGGACGACCACGGAGGCTTCGCCCAGTTCGTCGTCGACGGCGTCAGCGACGCGCAGTGGAAGGCCATCGGCCCGCTCCCGCGCCAGCACGGCATCCTCGCCGCGATGCTGCGCGAGGCGAAGACCGAGCGCCTGGGCGACGTGCGCAAGGACCCGCGCTTCGAGGGCTGGCCGTCCGCGCACCCCGACATGTCGGACTTCCTCGGCCTGCCCGTCCGGGACGGGGACGAGGTCATCGGCGCCCTCTTCCTCGCCAACAAGAAGTGCCCGAAGCCGCAAGGAGGCTGCGGCTTCACCATGGAGGACGAGGAACTGCTGACGATCCTCGCCCAGCACGCCGCCATCGCCCTCACGAACGCCCGCCTGTACGAGCGCAGCCGCGAGCTCACCATCGCCGAGGAGCGCTCGCGCCTCGCCCACGAACTGCACGACGCCGTCAGCCAGAAGCTCTTCTCCCTGCGCCTGACCGCCCAGGCCGCCGCGACCCTCGTCGACCGCGACCCGTCCCGCGCCAAGGGCGAGTTGCAGCACGTGGCCGAACTGGCCGCCGAAGCCGCCGACGAACTGCGCGCCGCCGTAGTGGAGTTGCGCCCCGCCGCACTCGACGAGGACGGCCTGGTCGCCACACTGCGCACCCAGATCCAGGTCCTCGACCGCGCCCACTCGGCAAACGTCACCTTCGACTGCGCCGGTATCCGCGCCCTGCCCGCCGCCCAGGAAGAGGCCATGCTCCGCGTCGCCCAGGAGGCGCTGCACAACGCGCTGCGCCACTCGGGCGCCGAGCACGTCCGCGTGACGCTCGACAAACAAGGCCCCGGAGCGGTCCTGCGCGTCACCGACGACGGCAGCGGCTTCGAACCCAAGGCGGTCCGGCACGCAGGCCGCCACCTCGGCCTGGTCTCGATGCGGGACCGGTCCAGTGGCGTCGGCGGCCGTCTGACGGTGGAATCGGAGCCCGGCAAGGGCACCACGATCGAGATGGAGGTCCCCGGTGGCTGACAACAGGATCCGGGTGCTGCTGGTCGACGACCATCAGGTCGTCCGCCGAGGGCTGCGCACGTTCCTCGAGGTCCAGGACGACATCGAGGTCGTCGGGGAGGCGTCGGACGGTGCCGAGGGCGTCGCCCGTACCGAGGAGCTGAAGCCGGACGTCGTGCTGATGGACGTCAAGATGCCCGGCATGGACGGCGTCGAGGCCCTGCGCAAGCTGCGTGAGCTCGCCAACCCCGCGCGCGTGCTCATCGTCACCAGCTTCACCGAGCAGCGCACCGTGGTCCCCGCCCTGCGCGCGGGCGCCGCCGGGTACGTCTACAAGGACGTCGACCCGGACGCCCTGGCCGGCGCCATCCGCGCGGTGCACGCGGGCCATGTGCTGCTCCAGCCGGAGGTGGCCGACGCCCTGCTCTCGCAGGAGGAGACCAACGGCGGGCAGGGGAGAGGCAATTCCCTGACCGAGCGGGAACGCGAAGTTCTCGGCCTGATCGCGGACGGCCGGTCGAACCGCGAGATCGCCCGTGCCCTCGTCCTCTCCGAGAAGACGGTCAAGACCCACGTGTCCAACATCCTGATGAAGCTCGACCTGGCGGACCGCACCCAGGCCGCGCTGTGGGCCGTACGTCATGGGGCGGCCGGCTGAACGGCTCAGGGGCGGCAAGCGGTTCCGGGGCGACGGTTTGGATGGTTCTGATGGTTCCGTCGGTTCCGTTCCGGGCTGAGATTCATACTGTCGTGTGTATGTCCCCCAGATGGCGCATCCTGCGCGAGGCTCCGGCGTTCTCCAGGGCGTGCTGCGGCGGTTCGTCGCAGTGACCGCCTAGGAGGGTCAAGAAGTGAAGAAGCTGAAGAGGGTCGCGGCCGTATCGATGGTTGCCGGTGGGCTCGTCGCCGCCGGTGCCGGTATGGCCTCCGCCACCGACGCGCACGCGGACGGCCAGGCCGTGCACTCGCCGGGCGTCGTCTCGGGCAACGTGATCCAGGCCCCGGTCCACGTCCCGGTCAACGTCGTCGGCAACACCGTGAACGTCATCGGTGTGCTCAACCCGGCCTTCGGCAACCTCGGCGTCAACCACTGACGTACGCCTCAGGTCCACCAGTGACCACCGGCCCCCGGTATCCCCGGGGGCCGGTCCCGTTTCCGCCCCGGCCGCAGGCCAGTTGATCCCAATGAGCGCATAGTCACTCCCGTCCGTGTCATCCGCCCGGCCTGGCCGTCACCGTCGCCGGTCTGGCCGCGGGCGCGTCCGCCGGAGCCGCTTTCGCGGACACGGACGCCGAAGGCCTGGCCGCCAAGTCCCCAGGTGTGGGCTCGGGCAACCTGGTCCAGGTCCACGTCCACGTCCCGGTCAACGCCACCGGAAACAGTGTCAACGTGATCGGCCTGCTGAACCCGACGTTCGGCAACGCCTCCGAGAACAACTGACACACCCCCCGGAAGGGCCCCACGGACACCGATCCACAAGGCCCTTCCGGCGCGTTGAGCCACATCCGAGCGCACACTCGGGCGGATCTGCGCTGCCGCCCCCGTGCACCGCTCCCGCGCCCCGACCCGCTCCGGCGACGCATCCGTGCCTACGCGCGCCTCGTACCTACGCGCGCCTCGTGCCTACGCGCGCCCCCGCGTCACCGCCCCCCGCGCTCCCGCTCCTCCACGAACGCGTTGTACGCCGCGACCTGCGCTCGCCGGGCCGTCCGTTCCACCGGGCGCAGTGCCTCGGCCCGCGCCGCCATCTCCGAGGCGCTCACGGCCCCGCCGTGCCCGCTCTCGTACGCCACCGAGATCAGCAGCCCGACGCGCTGCGCCAGCTCCAACACCCTTACCGCTCGCGGTGGATAACCCGGCGCGAGAACCTCGCGCCCCCGCTCCGCCCGCGCCCGGTACGCGTCCACCGCCGCCTCGGACACCGGCCCCGACCCGGCCACGTCGAGCCGCGCGAGCACAGCCGTCGCGTCCCGCAGTGCCTCCGCGAGCTCCCGCTCGGCCTCACCGAGAGAGGGCACGTCCGCGGGAGGCGCCTCCCGCACGGGAAGGCAGTGCCACAGGACGTCGACATGGACGTCGCCGGCGGGCCCGGCCTCGTACACCTCGGGCACGAGCCCGAGCGCGGCCCCCTGGCACACGACGGCCTCCTCGGCGTCGAGGGCGCGCGCGTTGAACTCGGGAGGACCGCTCAGGCCCAGCGGATGGCCCGGCGCGGGCAGCGCCACCCGCAGCCCGGTCGCCCCCAGCGTGCGCAGCCGCCCCAGGGCGAGCGTCAGTCCCACCGGCGCCGACTCGCCGGGCAGCCCCTCCACCCGGTGCACCGCGTCCTCGCCGACTATGGCGAGCGCGGCGTCATCGGGAGCAACAAACCCGGCCAAAAGGGCATTTCCCCATGAGGCCAGCCGACCTGAGCGTGGTTCCGAAAGCATGGGCTCCACCCTAAAGACCGGCCGATGGATTGGACCCCTCGACCGGTGGCGTAGGTTTTCCCTTGGGGGATGCGTCCACAAGACGCACGCGACAGCCGAGACTGCAATGGGAGACAACGCGCTCATGAGCGATGTACTGGAGCTGGTGGACGTATCCGTGGTCCGCGAGGGCCGGGCTCTGGTGGACCAGGTCTCCTGGTCGGTCAAGGAGGGTGAGCGCTGGGTCATCCTCGGCCCGAACGGCGCCGGCAAGACGACCCTCCTGAACGTCGCCTCCAGCTACCTCTACCCCAGCCAGGGCACCGCCACGATCCTCGGCGAGACCCTCGGCAAGCCCGGCACCGACGTCTTCGAGCTGCGCCCGCGCATCGGCGTCGCGGGCATCGCGCTCGCCGAAAAGCTCCCCAAGCGCCAGACCGTCCTGCAGACCGTCCTCACCGCTGCCTACGGCATGACCGCCGGCTGGCACGAGGACTACGAGGACATCGACGAGCAGCGCGCCCGCGCGTTCCTCGACCGCCTCGGCATGAGCGACTTCCTGGACCGCAAGTTCGGCACGCTCTCCGAGGGAGAGCGCAAGCGCACCCTGATCGCCCGCGCCCTGATGACCGACCCCGAGCTCCTCCTCCTCGACGAGCCCGCCGCCGGTCTCGACCTCGGCGGCCGCGAGGACCTCGTACGCCGCCTCGGCCGCCTCGCCCGCGACCCGATCGCCCCCTCAATGATCATGGTCACGCACCATGTCGAGGAGATCGCCCCCGGCTTCACGCACGTCCTCATGATCCGCCAGGGCAAGGTCCTCGCCGCGGGCCCCCTGGAGCTGGAGCTGACCTCCCGCAACCTCTCCCGCTGCTTCGGCCTCCCGCTCGTCGTCGAGCAGCGTGGCGAGCGCTGGACCGCGACGGGCCTCCCGCTGGGCTGACCGGCGTCGGCCGCTCCGCTCCCACGGCACCCTGTCCCCGGAGGGAACTGCGGTCCTACCATGACCATGTGGCAGACATCGATGCATGGGTGTGGTGGCTGATCGGGGCGGCCGCGCTCGGAATCCCTCTCCTCATCACAGCGATGCCCGAGTTCGGCATGCTCTCCGCCGGCGCCGTCGCGGGCGCCGTGACCGCCGGGCTCGGCGGCGGGATGGTGATGCAGGTCCTCGTCTTCGCCGCCGTCTCGGTCGCGCTCATCGCCGTCGTACGGCCCATCGCGGCCCGGCACAGCGCCGGGCGGCCGGCGTTCGCCACCGGAATCGAGGCCCTGAAGGGCAAACAGGCCGTCGTCGTCGAACGCGTCGACGGCACCGGTGGCCGCATCAAGCTGGCAGGAGAGATCTGGTCCGCCCGCTCACTCGACGATTCCGAGAGCTACGAGCCGGGCCGTCAGGTGGACGTCGTCGACATCGAGGGAGCCACCGCGATCGTTGTGTGATCATGGTGACGTGATCGGGGAGGTGGCCTGAACTCCCCACGCTGCAGGGCCCGTTCTGACAGACTCGACCAGCAAGATCCTCAAGATCTTCCGGCGGGACCCGCTGGAACGACGACGGCAAGAAGGGCACGGGAGACGCGATGTCAGCGATCATCATCGTCCTGATCATTCTGGTGGTGCTGGTCTTCATCGCCCTGATCAAGACCATTCAAGTCATCCCGCAGGCGAGCGCGGCGATCGTCGAACGCTTCGGCCGCTACACCCGCACACTGAACGCGGGCCTGAACATCGTGGTCCCGTTCATCGACTCGATCCGCAACCGGATCGACCTGCGCGAACAGGTCGTGCCCTTCCCGCCCCAGCCGGTGATCACCCAGGACAACCTGGTCGTGAACATCGACACCGTCATCTACTACCAGGTGACCGACGCCCGCGCCGCGACCTACGAGGTCGCCAGCTACATCCAGGCCATCGAACAGCTCACCGTCACCACCCTGCGCAACATCATCGGCGGCATGGACCTGGAGCGGACCCTGACCTCCCGCGAGGAGATCAACGCGGCCCTGCGCGGCGTCCTCGACGAGGCCACCGGCAAGTGGGGCATCCGCGTCAACCGCGTCGAGCTCAAGGCGATCGAGCCGCCCACCTCCATCCAGGACTCGATGGAGAAGCAGATGCGCGCCGACCGCGACAAGCGCGCCGCGATCCTCACCGCCGAAGGTATCCGCCAGTCGCAGATCCTCACCGCCGAGGGCGAGAAGCAGTCCGCGATCCTGCGCGCCGAAGGTGAGGCCAAGGCCGCCGCCCTGCGCGCGGAGGGCGAGGCCCAGGCCATCCGTACGGTCTTCGAGTCCATCCACGCCGGCGACGCCGACCAGAAGCTCCTCGCCTACCAGTACCTCCAGATGCTCCCGAAGATCGCCGAGGGCGACGCCAACAAGCTCTGGATCGTGCCCAGCGAGATCGGCGACGCACTCAAGGGACTCTCCGGCGCCATGGGCAACTTCGGCCCGATGGGCGGCGGTTCGGCCCCCGCCGGCGCCGAGCGCCGCGAACAGCCCCCCATCGACTGACACCCGCCCCGGCACACGAAGAAGCCCGCCCCGGCACCCCGGAGGCGGGCTTTTCCATGCGTCACCGCGTCCCGTGCGTCACCGCGTCCCGCGCTACGCCGCGTCCCGCGCTACGCCGCCGTACGCGCCAGCCAAGCCGGCAGCGCGTCCCGCTCGGACTGCCCGAGCGTCAGCAGCATCGCGTCGGCCGGCGTGGGCTCGAACGGCTCCCGCAGCAGCGGCATCCCCGCCTGCTCCGGAGTCCGGTCCGCCTTGCGGTGGTTGTCCTCCGCGCACGAGGCGACCGTATTCAGCCAGGAGTCCGCCCCGCCCCGCGACCGCGGCACCACGTGGTCCACGGTCGTCGCCCGCCGCCCGCAGTACGCGCACCGGTGCTGGTCACGCACCAGCACACCCCGCCTCGACCACGGCGCTTGTCTTCGGAAAGGCACCCGTACATACCTGCAGAGCCTGATCACCTGCGGCACCGGTATGTCCACGGCAGCCGCACGCACACGGAGTCCGGGGTGGGCCTGCTCGACGACGGCCTTGTCCTGCAGCACCAGCACGACGGCCCGGTTGAGCGTCACCGTCGACAACGGCTCGAAGCTGGCGTTCAGTACCAGCGTGTCCCGCATCTCGCCCACCTCCCGTACGTCCCCGGCCCACCCCCGTGGCGGGCTTGGATCAACTCTGGCCGGGCGCGCCGAGATGGACAACGCAATAAAAATGCCCGCCCCCGATCACTTCCATGACCGGGGGCGGGCAAACAGAGAATGAACGCTAGCTGTCCGCGGAAGCCGCGTACTCCGCGATCACCTGCGCGCGCGCCAGCGTGTGGAAGCGCAGGTTGAACCCGACGACAGCCGGCGAGGCGTCCGAGTCGGGACCGAGCTTCTCCTGATCCACCGCGTACACGGTGAAGACGTAACGGTGGGCCGGGTCACCGGGCGGCGGCGCGGCGCCCCCGAAGTCCTTCGTCCCGTAGTCGTTGCGCACCTGCACCGCACCCGTGGGCAGACCCTCGAACTTGCCGCTGCCCGCACCGGCCGCCAGCTCGGTCACCGAAACCGGGATGTCGAACACGGTCCAGTGCCAGAAACCACTGCCCGTAGGGGCGTCCGGGTCGAAGCACGTCACCGCGAAACTCTTCGTCTCGGCAGGGAAGCCCTCCCACCGCAGCTGCGGCGAGGTGTTCCCGGCCGCGTAGACCTGAGCGTCCTTGAGGACCGCGCCCGGCTCGAAATCCTCGCTCACCACCGCGAACGACGGCACCTGAGGATGGAAGTCATGGGGAAGCGGCGGCCTCTTGAGGTCGGTCACGTCGGCACCTCCTGATCGGCGAAAACTCTCGGTGCCGAGCCTATGCCCCGCCTGGCCGGCGGCGGACAGCGCCGCCACCGGCCGGCACACAGGGGTCAGAACCAGTTGCGCTTGCTGCCGACCTCGGACAGCCACTGGTGCAGATACGCCGACCAGTCCGTCCCCTGGAAGTCGTTGTGCCCGACGACGAAGGACCGGAACGTGTCACTGCTCTCGCTGAAGAGCCCCGGCTTCTTGTCCATCTCCAGGACGACGTCCATCTCGCGGTCGTCCGCCACGAAGCTCAGCTCGACCTGGTTGAGCCCGCGGTACTGCTGCGGCGGGAAGAACTCGACCTCCTGGTAGAACGGCAGCTTCTGCCGCGTCCCCCGGATGTGCCCGCGCTCCATGTCGGCGCTCTTGAACCGGAAGCCCAGCCCGATGAACGCGTCCAGGATCGCCTGCTGCGACGGCAGCGGGTGCACGTTGATCGGGTCGAGGTCACTGGAGTCCACGGCGCGCGCGATCTCCAGCTCCGTCGTCACACCGATGTTCATGCCGCGCAGCTGCTGCCCGTCGATCGTCGTGACCGGCGTCTCCCACGGGATCTCGAGCCCGAACGGAACCGCGTGCACCCCGTTCGCCTGCAGCTGGAACGCCCCGCCGAGGCGCAGCTTCGTGAACTCGATGTCCTGCTTGGTCTCCTGGTCGGCGCCCTCGACCTCGACCCGCGCCTGCAGACCGACCGACAGCCCCTCGATGTCCTGGTCCACGGACCCGCCCTGAATCCGCACCTCACCCTGGACGACGCCACCCGGCACCACATTGACCTCGGTCAGCACCGTCTCGACCGACGCACCGCCCGCACCCAGACTCGCCAGCAGCCGCTTGAACCCCATGACTCCACTCCTCCCCGTGCCACAACCCGTGGCCCGTGTCTTCCTGTCGCGATCCTTGATCTCTATCAACGCGATGGACCGGTGACCGGTTCCGCGCGGCTCACCCTGGCAAGCACGGAGCCGGAGGGCTACCCGTCCACGCCGATTCACCGCACTTCTCCGTTGGACTACGCTCGTCCGCCATGATCGCGGCCCCTGACCGTACGCCCCTCCCACGGGAGTTCTTCGACCGGCCTGTACTGGAGGTCGCCCCCGATCTCCTGGGGCGCACCCTCGTGCGCAACACCCCCGAAGGCCCGATCGAGCTACGCCTCACAGAGGTGGAGGCCTACGACGGCCCGAACGACCCGGGCTCCCACGCGTACCGCTCCCGCACGGCCCGCAACGACGTGATGTTCGGCCCGCCCGGACACGCGTACGTCTACTTCACCTACGGCATGTGGCACTGCCTCAATCTGGTGTGCGGCCCGGAAGACACCGCGAGCGGGGTCCTGCTGCGCGCCGGCGAGATCACGAAGGGCGCCGACCTCGCGCGCAAACGTCGACTATCGGCCCGCTACGACAAGGAACTGGCCAAAGGACCGGCGCGCCTCGCCACGGCGCTGGACGTGGACCGCGCACTGAACGGCGCCGACGTCTGCGCCTCCCCGGACTCCCCGCTCGCGATCCTCGCGGGCACGCCCACGCCACGCGACCAGGTACGGAACGGTCCGCGCACGGGCGTGGCCGGCGAGGGAGGCGTCCACCCCTGGCGCTACTGGACCGTCAACGACCCAACGGTGAGCCCGTATCGGCCGCATACGCCGCGCCGCCGATCAACTTGACTCGCCTCTTGGGGATCCGTAATGTAGCCCGAGCCGCTTGACCCGGTTACGGCAATCTGCCAGCAGCCGAAGGCGGCCAAACCACTACCTACAACTTCCCCTCAGCGGGGGCTTATTCGGCGTGCCTGCATGCCTGAATTCGAATCCGCGGGACTCGATTATGAGGCTCCAGGGAAATCCGCTAACGTAGTGGACACGCCGAAAGGCAAAGGCCCCCAACGGCCACCGGAAATGAATTCCGAACCGGAAACGGAACGGGAAACGGATCTGGTAGAGTTGGAAACGCAAGACCGAAGGGAAACTGCCCGGAGGAAAGCCTGAGAGAGTCTCTCGGGTGAGTACAAAGGAAGCGTCCGTTCCTTGAGAACTCAAC
>NZ_JBIVFF010000012.1:0-17442 GCF_044748025.1 Streptomyces sp. NPDC090032
TCAACGCCCACCGCACCGGCACCATCAAGGGCCTCAGCGCCGAAATCGGCGCCTCCATCACCTCCGGCGCCACCATCTGCGAAATCAAGGACTGACCCTGACCTGTTGTCAGTAGGCCTGTTGTCAGAGGGCCTGGCTGTCAGTGGGCCTGACGCGAGCGCCCGGCGGACCGGAACACGGTCCACCGGGCGCTCGCGTCATTCCGGCTCCGTGGTCCGGCCGCCGCGCGATCAGGCATCCTGGAGAGTGCGCGCACGACCAGGGAGGACCGATGACGACCGGCACGGACCAGACGGACCGGGCCCGCCCGGCCCCTTCCGTACGCCCCATGCGGGCCGACGCACGCCGGAACTACGAGCGGCTGCTCACTCAGGCGCGTGCGGCGTTCGCCGAGCACGGCACGGGCGCGTCCCTGGAGGACGTGGCGCGGCGCGCGGGCGTCGGCATCGGGACGCTCTACCGGCACTTCCCGAACCGCCACGCGCTGATGAGCGCGGTCTTCGAGGACGCGGTGAACGATCTGCTTGCGCGCTCGCGGGCACTGCTCGCGGACCCGCAGCCATGCTCGGCGCTCGTGGCATGGCTGCGCGACATCATCACTCATGCGGGTGAGTACCGCGGGCTCTCACGGGCCCTCATGTCGGCGTCGCACGACGCCAGTTCGGCCCTGTCGCGGTGCAGCACGCCGATGCGCGAGGCGGGCCAGGCCCTGTTGTCCAGGGCGCAGCGGGCGGGTGCCGTGCGCGCGGACGTGTCGATCGGCGATCTGCTTCAGCTGACCAACGCGATCGCGCTGGCCGCGGAGGAGACCCCGGACGACCCGGAGCTGGCGGATCGTTTGCTCCGGCTGACACTGCGAGGCATCACCGCGGGCTAGGCGACCGTCCGACGGCAACCCTCAGCCGTAAGGAGAACGCTCCACACCGGGCTCGGCCCACCCGGAGTGCCGCTCAGCGCCGCCGGAGGTCGGCCACCCTTGCCGCGCGCTCAGGGGGTGCCTGGTCGAGGGCGGACGCGCTGCGCAGCTGGGGGCCGCCCGGGAGCTGGGTGCGGCGCTGGCCCGGCAGAGGTACGTCCCGGCGCCCCTGCCGCGCCGGGACGGGATCTCCCCCCGCCGGCCCGGTTCCGGTCGCCGAGGCTCCGGCGATCGCGATCTGCACCCCCTGGTCGGCGAGTGCCTGCAGTTCGGTGACGGCGCGGTCGTCGTGGCTGGGCGGTTCGTCCGTCACGAGGCGCGTGATGACATCGGTCGGCACCGTCTGGAACATCGTGTCGGTGCCGAGTTTGGAGTGGTCGGCGAGGACGACGACCTCCGCGGCGGCCTGTACCAGCGCGCGGTCGACCGAGGCCGACAGCATGTTGGAGGTGGAGAGGCCGCGTTCGGCGGTCAGTCCACTGCCGGAGAGGAAGGCGCGGGAGACCCTGAGTCCCTGGAGGGACTGCTCGGCCCCGCTGCCCACGAGGGCGTAGTTGGAACCGCGCAGAGTGCCGCCCGTCATGACGACCTCGACCCTGTTGGCATGGGCCAACGCCTGTGCCACCAGAAGGGAGTTGGTGACGACGGTCAGGCCGGGTACGCGTGCGAGCCGGCGGGCCAGCTCCTGCGTGGTCGTACCCGCCCCCACCACGATGGCCTGGCCTTCTTCGACGAGGCCTGCGGCGAGGTCGGCGATGGCCGTCTTCTCTGCGGTCGCGAGATGTGACTTCTGCGGAAAGCCGGATTCCCGCGTGAATCCGCCCGGCAATACCGCACCGCCATGCCGGCGGTCGAGGAGTCCTTCTGCCTCCAGTGCGCGCACGTCCCGCCGTACGGTCACTTCGGAGGTCTGGACGACGCGGGCGAGCTCCCGGAGCGATACCGCTCCATTGGCCCGCACCATTTCGAGGATCAATTGACGACGTTCTGCAGCGAACACGAAACTGACAGTAACCCCAACGACCGTCTGCTTTCAGCAGTTTGCGCCGAATAACAGAAGTTGTTCGCACGGAACTGCACGAAGTGGTATAGGCGCCTATCTCCCGCGCCTAAGCCCACCGCATGGGTCACAACAGGCTGTGACCTGCGGGAAGTTGATCGTGCCCGGTGAATGCGCGGCCGTCAGGCTTCGTCGGCCGTCTTCCGCGTGTGCAGCTGACGCGCCACCTCGGCGATCGAGCCCGAAAGTGACGGGTACACGGTGAACGCCTTCGCGATCTGCTCGACCGTGAGGTTGTTGTCGACCGCGATCGAGATGGGATGGATCAGCTCGCTCGCGCGCGGGGAGACGACCACGCCGCCCACCACGATGCCCGTGCCGGGCCGGCAGAAGATCTTGACGAAGCCGTCTCGGATGCCCTGCATCTTGGCGCGCGGGTTGCGCAGCAGCGGCAGCTTCACCCCGCGGGCGTCGATCTTGCCGGCGTCGACGTCGGCCTGCGTGTAGCCGACCGTGGCGATCTCGGGGTCGGTGAAGACGTTCGAGGAGACCGTCTTGAGGTTCAGCGGGGTCACCGCGTCGCCGAGGAAGTGGTAGACGGCGATGCGGCCCTGCATCGCGGCCACGGAGGCGAGCGCGAAGACGCCGGTCACGTCACCGGCGGCGTACACGCCGGGAGCGGTGGTCCTGGAGACCTTGTCGGTCCAGATGTGCCCGGAGTCCTTGAGCTTGACCCCGGCCTCCTCCAGACCCATCCCGCTGGAGTTCGGGATGGCGCCGACGGCCATCAGGCAGTGGGTGCCGGAGATGACGCGGCCGTCGGAGAGAGTGACCTCGACACGGTCGCCGACGCGCTTCGCGGACTGGGCGCGCGAGCGGGCCATGACGTTCATGCCGCGACGGCGGAAGACGTCTTCGAGGACGGCGGCGGCGTCCGGGTCCTCGCCGGGCAGGACGCGGTCGCGGCTGGACACGAGCGTCACCCTCGACCCGAGGGCCTGGTAGGCGCCGGCGAACTCGGCGCCGGTGACACCGGAGCCGACCACGATGAGCTCCTCGGGGAGCTCGTCGAGGTCGTAGACCTGGGTCCAGTTGAGGATGCGCTCGCCGTCGGGCTGGGCGTCGGGCACCTCGCGCGGGTGGCCGCCGGTCGCGATGAGGACGGCGTCGGCGGTGAGGGTCTCCTCGGTGCCGTCGGCGGTGCGCACGACGACCTTGCGGGAGCCGTCGGCGGCCTGCTGGCCCTCCAGGCGGCCGCGGCCGCGCATCACGCGGGCGCCGGCCCGGGTGACGGAGGCGGTGATGTCGTGGGACTGGGCGAGCGCGAGGCGCTTCACACGCCGGTTGACCTTGCCGAGGTCCACACCGACGACCCGCGCGGGGCTGTCGATGTGCGGGGTGTCGTCGGCGACGATGATCCCCAGCTCCTCGTACGACGAGTCGAAGGTGGTCATCACCTCGGCCGTCGCGATCAGGGTCTTGGACGGAACGCAGTCGGTGAGCACCGACGCCCCGCCCAGGCCGTCGCAGTCGACGACGGTCACCTCCGCGCCGAGCTGGGCAGCCACGAGGGCCGCCTCATATCCGCCAGGTCCGCCACCGATGATCACGATCCGAGTCACGTACTCCATTGTCCCGCACGCTTCAAGTGCTTTCGCCCTGGGGGCCTCCGTCCGTGCGCGCCCCACGTCGGAGGGGTCTTCTGTCACAGGAGGGACCCCAGCCGCACCTGCCGTACCCTCGACCACATGTCGCTCTACGCCGCATACGCCGGCAATCTCGACGCGCGGCTGATGACGCGCCGCGCACCGCACTCGCCGATGCGCGCGACGGGCTGGCTCAGCGGCTGGCGGCTGACGTTCGGGGGCGAGCACATGGGCTGGGAAGGCGCGCTCGCGACCCTCGTCGAGGCGCCCCGCTCACAGGTCTTCGTCGCGCTCTACGACATCGCGCCGATGGACGAGGACTCCATGGACCGCTGGGAGGGCGTGGGGCTCGACATCTACCGGCGGATGCGCGTACGCGTGGACACGCTGGAGGGTGAGGAACCCGCCTGGGTGTACGTGCTCAACGGATACGAGGGCGGGTTCCCCTCGGCCCGCTATCTCGGCGAACTGGCGGACGCGGCGGAATCGGCCGGAGCCCCGCACGACTACGTGATGGAACTGCGCAAGCGCCCCTGCTGAACAGGCTTCGTCGGAAACGACAAGACAACGATCCCAATCCCGTGAGGTCTGTCATCTACGCGCGTAGGACCGAAGCGGCTACCCTCGATCGCGTGAACGCATCTGTTACTCCGGACCACATCCAGGGCGCTACCCGATTCGATCCCCGGGTCGCCGCCGACGCCGCCGCCTCGCGCCTGCGCGAGCTCACGGGCGCCGACACCCACGACGTCGCCCTCGTGATGGGCTCCGGCTGGGCACCGGCCGTGGACGCCCTCGGCACCCCCGAGAGCGAGTTCCCCGTCACCGAGCTGCCCGGCTTCCCGCCGCCGGCCGTCGAGGGCCACGGCGGAAAGATCCGCTCGTACAAGATCGGTGACAAGCGCGCCCTCGTCTTCCTCGGCCGCACGCACTACTACGAGGGCCGCGGTGTCGCGTCCGTCGCGCACGGCGTCCGTACCGCCGTCGCCGCGGGCTGCAAGACCATCGTGCTGACCAACGGCTGCGGCGGTCTGCGCGAGGGCATGCGCCCCGGCCAGCCGGTCCTGATCAGCGACCACCTGAACCTGACGGCGACGTCGCCGATCGTCGGCGCGAACTTCGTCGACCTCACCGACCTGTACTCCCCGCGCCTGCGCACCCTGTGCAAGGAGATCGACCCCTCCCTCGAAGAGGGCGTCTACGCGCAGTTCCCCGGCCCGCACTACGAGACGCCGGCCGAGATCCGCATGGCCCGCACGATCGGCGCGGACCTCGTCGGCATGTCGACCGTGCTCGAGGCGATCGCGGCCCGCGAGGCCGGCGCCGAGGTACTCGGCATCTCCCTCGTCACCAACCTGGCGGCGGGCATGACGGGCGAGCCCCTCAACCACGAAGAGGTGCTCCAGGCCGGCCGCGACTCCGCCACCCGCATGGGCGAGCTCCTGGGCAAGGTCCTGGGCCGCATCTGATCCCGTAGAGACACGCGAGAGGCTGGACGAACCGTGACCTTGCAGGACACCGAACTGCTCGCCAGGGCCGAGGCCTGGCTGGCCGAGGACCCCGACCCGGAGACCCGAGAGGAGCTGGCGAAGCTCATCGAGAGCGCCGACACCCCGGCACTCGCCGAGCGCTTCGCCGGCACGCTCCAGTTCGGCACCGCGGGCCTGCGCGGCGAGCTCGGCGCGGGCCCGATGCGGATGAACCGCTCCGTGGTCATCCGCGCGGCGGCGGGCCTCGCGGCCTACCTGAAGAGCAAGGGCGAGGCGGGCGGCCTGGTCGTCGTCGGGTACGACGCGCGCCACAAGTCGGCGGACTTCGCGCGGGACACGGCGGCCGTCATGACGGGCGCCGGCCTGCGCGCCGCGGTGCTGCCGCGCCCGCTGCCCACCCCGGTCCTCGCCTTCGCCGTACGGCACCTGGGCGCGGTCGCGGGCGTGGAGGTCACGGCCAGCCACAACCCGCCCCGCGACAACGGCTACAAGGTCTACCTGGGCGACGGCTCCCAGATCGTGCCGCCCGCGGACGCCGAGATCGCGGCCGAGATCGACGCGATCCGCACCCTCCACGACGTACCCCGCCCGGACTCCGGCTGGGAAACGCTCGGCGAGGACGTCCTGGAGGCCTACCTGGCCCGCACGGACGCGGTCCTGGCCCCGGACTCCCCGCGCACGGCGCGCACGGTCTACACGGCGATGCACGGCGTCGGCAAGGACACCCTGCTGGCCGCGTTCGCGCGAGCGGGCTTCCCCGAGCCGACGCTCGTGACCGAGCAGGCGGACCCGGACCCGGACTTCCCGACGGTGGCGTTCCCGAACCCGGAAGAACCGGGCGCGATGGACCTCGCTTTCGCGACGGCCCGCGCAGCCGGCCCGGACCTGATCATCGCGAACGACCCGGACGCGGACCGCTGCGCAGTGGCCGTGAAGGACGACGACGACTGGCGCATGCTGCGAGGCGACGAGGTGGGCGCGCTGCTGGCGGCCCATCTGGTGGCACGAGGAGCGAGCGGCGTCTTCGCGGAGTCGATCGTGTCGTCCTCCCTCCTGGGCCGCATCGCCGAAGCAGCCGGCCTCCCCTACGAGGAAACCCTGACGGGCTTCAAGTGGATCGCCCGGGTCGACGGCCTGCGCTATGGCTACGAAGAGGCACTCGGCTACTGCGTGGACCCCGAGGGCGTACGGGACAAGGACGGCATCACGGCCGCGCTGCTGATCGCCGAGCTGGCCTCGACGCTCAAGGAGCAGGGCCGCACCCTCCTGGACGCACTCGACGACCTGGCGCTGGCCCACGGCCTGCACGCGACGGACCAGCTCTCCGTACGGGTCGAGGACCTCACGATCATCGCGAAGGCAATGACCGCACTCCGCGAGACACCGCCGAACGCACTGGCGGGCCTCGCCGTGGTGCAGGCAGAGGACCTCACCCACGGCACAAGCACCCTCCCGCCCACGGACGGTCTGCGCTACACGCTGGACGGCGAGTACCGCGCCCGGGTCATCGTCCGTCCGAGCGGCACGGAGCCCAAGCTCAAGTGCTACTTGGAGGCAGTGATCCCCGTAGCGGCACCCTCGGACCTGGCCTCGGCCCGAGCAGAGGGCACACGGGTACTGAACGCGATCAAGCAAGACCTGTCGGCAGCGGCAGGAATCTGAAAAGGCAAGCAGAAGGCCGGGGCGGAATCCGCCCCGGCCTTCGCCACACCCGAATCAGCCGACGGCCAGCACCACAGCCAGCAGGACCGCACCCACGACCACGGGCGCGACGATCTCGTAGGCCCAGCGGATCGAAGGCTCACCCTGCGCCGACGGCCTGTCGGCGCCGTCCCGGGCCAGCTCCCGAATCTCGTCGAGGGACTGATCGCCGGCGGCCTTACGAGGCACGAAGTCGGCGGCCCCGGCCAGGCCACTGCTCTTACGCCCACCGGTGCGCCGGTTGGCCTTCTTGCGGGCGCGCACGGACACGGGGATGGCCCAGAGCTGGTACTTGTCCCCGCCCTCGGTGAAGACCTCGCTGGAGTAACTGGCCCGCAGATCCGCGACGGACGCCCAGGGCAGGGTGATCACGCGGAACGGATTACGAATGCGGAGCCGGTCCTCATTCGCGTACACCGCGGGCCTGACCGTGAACGCGACGACGAGCGGCACAAGGACGAGCAGCGCCGCGACGGCCAGCCAGGCGGTGCGTGCGTCGCCATTGACCAGTGCGTCGAAACCGAGCCAGGCCCCCATCACGAGCAGCAGGACACCACCGGCAATTCCGGCAGGAGAACGGTAGGCCCGCTCCGCGGCCACGGGTTCCGTGACAGAGGGCTGGGAGTCCGGGGTCTTCATACACCGATGATGCCTGAAGCCGAGAAGAACGTTCATTACGGCCTGAGAACAACCACACCCAACGGAACCCGGGAAAGAGCCCGACCGACAATCACCCACGCACAAGACAAGACCCGCCGCCAGGAGAAAGCCCCAACGGAGGGCCAGGCACCGACGAAACGGGAGGGGCCGTGGCCCCGCACCCAAAACGCACCTGAGCAGCGCCCTCGAGCCCACGCCCAAAAACGCACCTGAGCGCACCGCCCACAGGCCGGCACCCAAAAAGCCCCCAGACCCCCCACTCCCCCCTCCCCCTGTACAGCAGCTACGCGCGTAGATATGCTCCCCTCGTGACCATGCCCACTGCACCCGCACCCGCATTCGCCGACGCGGTCGCCTCAGACCGTTCGCTGCGTCGCTTCCTTCACGGGCTGCCCGGAGTCGACACGGTCGGCCTGGAGGCTCGCGCCGCATCCCTAGGCACGCGGTCGATCAAGACCACGGCCAAGGCGTACGCCATCGACCTGGCGATCTCGATGATCGACCTGACGACCCTCGAAGGCGCCGACACGGCCGGCAAGGTCCGCGCGCTCGGCGCGAAGGCCGTGCACCCGGACCCCACCGACCGTACGACTCCCCGCACAGCCGCCGTCTGCGTCTATCCGGACATGGTGGCGACGGCCAAGGAGGCCGTGGCCGGGAGCGACGTGAAGGTCGCCTCCGTAGCCACCGCCTTCCCGGCGGGCCGCGCCGCCCTGGAGGTGAAGCTCGGGGACGTCCGCGAGGCGGTGGCCGCCGGCGCCGACGAGATCGACATGGTCATCGACCGCGGAGCGTTCCTCGCGGGCCACTACCTGAAGGTGTACGAGGAGATCGTCGCCGTGAAGGAGGCCTCGGGCGCCGCGCGCCTGAAGGTCATCTTCGAGACGGGCGAGCTGTCGACGTACGACAACATCCGGCGGGCGAGCTGGCTGGGCATGATGGCCGGGGCGGACTTCATCAAGACGTCGACCGGCAAGGTCGGGGTGAACGCCACCCCGGCGAACACCCTGCTGATGCTGGAGGCGGTACGTGACTTCCGCGAGCAGACGGGCGTACAGGTAGGCGTGAAGCCCGCCGGAGGCATCCGGACGACCAAGGACGCGCTCAAGTTCCTCGTGCTGGTCAACGAGACCGCCGGAGGCGACTGGCTGGACAACCACTGGTTCCGCTTCGGCGCTTCGAGCCTGCTCAACGACCTGCTGATGCAGCGCCAGAAGTTGAGCACCGGCCGCTACTCCGGCCCCGACTACGTGACGGTGGACTGACCCATGACGTTCGAGTACGCACCCGCACCGGAGTCCCGCTCCGTCGTCGACATCGCCCCCAGCTACGGCCTGTTCATCGACGGCGAGTTCGCCGAGGCGGCCGACGGCAAGGTCTTCAAGACGGTGAGCCCGTCCACCGAGGAGGTCCTCTCCGAGATCGCCCAGGCGGGCGAGGCGGACGTGGACCGCGCGGTGAAGGCCGCCCGCAAGGCGTTCGAGAAGTGGTCGGCGCTGCCGGGCGCCGAGCGCGCGAAGTACCTGTTCCGGATCGCGCGGATCATCCAGGAGCGCAGCCGCGAGCTCGCGGTCCTGGAGACGCTGGACAACGGCAAGCCCATCAAGGAGACGCGCGACGCGGACCTCCCCCTGGTGGCGGCGCACTTCTTCTACTACGCGGGCTGGGCGGACAAGCTCGACCACGCCGGCCTCGGCCCGAACCCGGCGCCGCTGGGCGTCGCGGGCCAGGTCATTCCGTGGAACTTCCCGCTGCTGATGCTGGCGTGGAAGATCGCCCCGGCGCTGGCGACGGGCAACACGGTCGTCCTGAAGCCGGCCGAGACGACCCCCCTGTCCGCCCTGTTCTTCGCGGACATCTGCCGCCAGGCAGGCCTGCCCAGGGGTGTGGTGAACATCCTCCCGGGCTACGGGGACGCGGGCGCGGCCCTCACGGCGCACCCCGACGTGAACAAGGTCGCGTTCACCGGCTCGACGGCGGTCGGCAAGGCGATCGCCCGCCAGGTGGCGGGCACGGACAAGAAGGTCACGCTCGAACTCGGCGGCAAGGGCGCGAACATCGTCTTCGACGACGCGCCCGTCGACCAGGCGGTCGAGGGCATCGTCACGGGCATCTTCTTCAACCAGGGCCAGGTCTGCTGCGCGGGCTCGCGCCTCCTGGTCCAGGAGTCGGTGGCGGACGAGGTTCTGGACGCGCTGAAGCGCCGCCTCACCACGCTCCGCCTGGGCGACCCGCTGGACAAGAACACCGACATCGGCGCGATCAACTCCGCGGAGCAGCTCGCGAGGATCAAGGCGCTCGCGGAGACGGGCGAGGCGGAGGGCGCGGAGCGCTGGTCGGCGCCGTGCGAACTCCCGGACAGCGGCTACTGGTTCGCCCCGACGCTCTTCACGAACGTCACGCAGGCGCACACGATCGCGCGGGACGAGATCTTCGGCCCGGTGCTGTCCGTCCTCACGTTCCGCACCCCGGAGGAGGCGGTGGCGAAGGCGAACAACACGCAGTACGGGCTCTCGGCCGGCATCTGGACGGAGAAGGGCTCGCGCATCCTCTCGGTCGCGAACAAGCTCCGGGCGGGCGTCGTCTGGGCCAACACGTTCAACAAGTTCGACCCGACCTCGCCGTTCGGCGGCTACAAGGAGTCGGGCTACGGCCGCGAGGGCGGCCGCCACGGCCTGGAGGCATACCTCGCCCCGTCGAGCCCGGAGGGCACGCGATAAATGAGCACTGTTGAGCGACTCACAGTCCTGAAGACCTACAAGCTGTACGTGGGCGGGAAGTTCCCGCGTTCCGAGAGCGGCCGGGTGTACGAGGTGTCGGACTCGAAGGACAAGTGGCTGGCGAACGCCCCGCTGTCGTCCCGCAAGGACGCACGTGACGCGGTCGTGGCGGCGCGCAAGGCGTTCGGCGGCTGGGCGGGCGCGACGGCGTACAACCGCGGGCAGGTGCTCTACCGCGTGGCCGAGATGCTGGAGGGCCGCCGCGACCAGTTCGTGCGCGAAGTGGCCGACGCCGAGGGCCTGTCGAAGACGAAGGCGGCGGCGGTCGTGGACGCGGCGATCGACAGGTGGGTCTGGTACGCGGGCTGGACGGACAAGATCGGCCAGGTCGTGGGCGGGGCGAACCCGGTCGCGGGCCCGTTCTTCAACCTGTCCACGCCCGAGCCGACCGGAGTGGTGGCCGTGCTGGCCCCGCAGAAGTCGTCGTTCCTGGGCCTGGTCTCGGTGATCGCCCCGGTGATCGCGACGGGCAACACGGCCGTGGTGATCGCGAGCGAGACGTCCCCGCTGCCGGCGCTGTCGCTCGGCGAGGTCCTCGCCACGTCCGACGTGCCGGGTGGTGTGGTGAACATCCTGTCCGGCAGGACGTCGGAGATCGCTCCGCCGCTGGCCGCGCACCAGGACGTGAACGCGATCGACCTGACGGGCGCGGACGCCGACCTGGCCCGTGACCTGGAGATCGCGGCTGCGGACAACCTGAAGCGCGTACGCCGTCCACAGGCTGTGGACACGGACTGGACGACGGACCCGGGCACGGACCGGCTCACGTCGTTCCTGGAAACGAAGACGGTGTGGCACCCGACGGGTTCGCTGGGCGCATCGGGCTCTTCGTACTAGGCCCGGCCCCCAGAGCCCGACCCGACCCGACGCCGATCCGGAACCCGGAGCCCTGGCCCTCCTCCGTCCAGGAGGGCCGGGGCTCCGGCATGCCCTGACGCCACCGACGCCCTAACCGGGCAGCAGCGAAGTGGCCGGTCCCACCAGCGGGAGGTCGGCGAGAGCGCCGCCCTTGGTCAGGGGGCCGGTCGCGACGGCCGTGGTCACCGGCTTGAAGTCGGCGACCTGCGTACCGACCGCGTTGTCCAGCGGGTCGACCCCGGTGCCGGAGAGCGGGTTGAGCCTCAGATGCTTGACGGGGGCAAGACCCCCGCCGGAAGCGGACTGGAGCGCCCCGGCCACCGCTCCCCCGGCCGCCGCGGCGTCGAGGTCGCCGACCGGTGAGGCGAGATGTGCGGCGGCGGGCTCCGCCGCACCGGCGCTCACCGCACCCCCGCCGAGCGCCGCGCCCGCGGCGGTGAGGGTGAGCCCCGCGCGCAGCAGCGCACGCTGGGCCGCCGAGGACTTCTTCGCTGAGTGTCGTGCCATGAGGTGCCGCCCGTTTCCGGTACCGGCGGCCGGTTGGCCCGCCGCCGCAGATCGAGTAATCGTACGCGTACGCACAGTAGTTGAGCCGCGGCTGTGCGACAAAGGCCGACCCGCGGGGTCCACCGGGGGCGGGGGATGCCGCACACTGGTGTCTCGTGAGTTCCCATCCCCCGATACCGACCCGGGTCGTCCTGCTGGCAGGCCCTTCAGGCTCCGGCAAGTCGTCGTTCGCGTCCCGCTCCGGGCTTCCCGTGCTGTGCCTGGACGACTTCTACAAGGAGAACGGCGACCCGACGCTGCCGCTGGTGCCGGGCAGCTCCGACATCGACTGGGACTCGCCCCACTCCTGGGACACGGAGACGGCCGTCGCTGCGATCGCGGAGCTGTGCCGCACGGGCCGCACCCGCGTCCCCGTCTACGACATCGCGACCAGTGCGCGGGTGGGCGAGGAGACGCTCGACATCGAGCGCACGCCCCTGTTCATCGCGGAGGGAATCTTCGCCGCGGACATCGTGGAGCGCTGCCGGGACCTCGGGCTGCTCGCCGACGCGCTGTGCCTGCGCGGCCGCCCGTCCACGACGTTCCGCCGCCGGCTGCTACGGGACCTCAGGGAGGGCCGCAAGTCCGTGCCGTTCCTGCTGCGCCGCGGCTGGCGCCTGATGCGCGCCGAGCGCGGCATCGTGGCCCGCCAGACGGCACTCGGCGCCCACGCGTGCGGCAAGGAGGAGGCCCTGGGCCGCCTCGCCGCGGCCGCCGCGGGCCGCTGCGTGAAGGCCCGCGCCCAGGCGTGAGCGCTCCGCACTCGCGTACGCACGAGAACCAGGCCGTACGCACAACACCCGAGCCGTAGGCGCGAGAACAGGCCGTACGCATAAAAAGCGGGACCGGAGAGACCCCCCGGCCCTCCGGTCCCGCTTCATTCCCCCGTGAAGATCCCCCGTGATCCCCCCGGTACCACTCCCCCGTACAACCGTCGCGTCCCCCCGGAGCGACGGCCCGCCCCCTGCCTTCAGGCCACCAGCTCGCCGAAGGACTCTTCCAGGTCACGGCCGAAGCTGAGGACCTCGTCCTCGCGCAGCCGGCGCAGGGAGCGCCAGATGCTGGACTTCACCGTGCCGACACTGATGTCGAGGATGTCCGCGATCTCGGGGTCCGTACGACCCTCGTAGTAGCGCAGGACGAGCATCGTGCGCTGCAGTTCGGGGAGGCGGGCCAGGGCCTGCCAGAGAACCGCGCGCAGCTCCGTGCCGCGCATCGCGTCCGTGTCGCCCGCCGTCTCCGGCAGTTCCTCGGTCGGGTACTCGTTCAGCTTGCGGCGGCGCCACGCGCTGATGTGCAGATTGGTCATGGTGCGGCGGAGGTAGCCCCCGACCGCCGCCTTGTCACTGATCCTGTCCCAGGCGCGGTACGTCGAGAAGAGGGCGCTCTGGAGCAGGTCCTCGGCCTCGAACCGGTCACCGGTCAGGTGGTAGGCGGTTGCGTACAGGGAGGCGCGGCGTTCCTGGACGTAGGCGGTGAACTCGGCCTCCGACAGGGACTTCTTCCGCTCCCCCGATTCCTCCCCGTACGCGGCTCCCCCGTCGGATACCGCCTGGTTAGCGTCAACCACCGTCATGTACGTGGTGTGCTGACGCCCGGTGCCGCGAGCGCACCCCCGCCCGCTCACGGCACCGGACAGCTCGTGCTTCCCGGAACCGGGACTCCGCACGAGAGCGTCATGAAGACGTGTGACAACTGCGCCAGTGGTGGTGCTGTGCAGCGTGTTCATCTCGCGCCCCCCGTCGTGGAGTCTCGGTTTCCCGTGGTTCGTAAGGACTTGCGTCCTTGCGATGTCCAAAAGCTTGCCCGGGTCACTTCATGACGGTGTCCGTCGACTGTCACAGACCTGTCACAGGGCCCGGGGGTGTGCGAGTCGTGTGTGGATGCGGCCCGAAGCCGCCTCATTACGAGCTTGGGAGCGCTCCAACGGTCGAACTTGAGCCGTGCGATGGGACAGAATGGCGTCTGTGCCTTCCCTGTTGCTGATCGAGGACGACGACGCCATCCGAACGGCCCTGGAGCTGTCCCTTACGCGCCAGGGCCATCGGGTTGCCACCGCTGCCACCGGCGAGGACGGTCTGAAGCTGTTGCGCGAGCAGCGGCCGGATCTGATCGTGCTGGATGTGATGCTGCCCGGCATCGACGGGTTCGAGGTGTGCCGGCGCATCCGGCGCACGGACCAGCTGCCGATCATCCTGCTCACCGCGCGCAGCGACGACATCGACGTGGTGGTCGGACTGGAGTCCGGCGCCGACGACTATGTCGTGAAACCGGTGCAGGGGCGGGTGCTCGACGCGCGGATCCGCGCGGTGCTCCGGCGGGGCGAGCGGGAGGCGAACGACGCCGCGTCGTTCGGCAGTCTCGTCATCGACCGGGCCGCGATGACGGTCACGAAGAACGGCGAGGACCTCCAACTGACGCCCACGGAGCTGCGGTTGCTGCTCGAACTGAGCCGCAGGCCGGGACAGGCGCTGTCGCGGCAGCAGTTGCTGCGTCTGGTGTGGGAGCACGACTACCTCGGTG
Organism: Streptomyces sp. NPDC090032; assembly: GCF_044748025.1. Lineage (NCBI taxonomy): Bacteria > Bacillati > Actinomycetota > Actinomycetes > Kitasatosporales > Streptomycetaceae > Streptomyces > Streptomyces sp. NPDC090032. The sequence continues at coordinate 14,121 of NZ_JBIVFF010000012.1, forward strand.
ACTCGCGGCTCGTCGACGCCTGTGTGCAGCGGCTGCGCGCGAAGGTCGAGGACGTGCCGTCGTCGCCGACGCTGATCCGAACGGTGCGCGGGGTCGGCTACCGGCTGGATACGCCTCAGTGAGTGATGCGCACGACCGGCTGCAGGGATGGGCCGCGGCGAAGAAGGCGATACTCGCCGGCCTGCGTTTCACGAGCCTGCGGCTGCGGCTCGTCGTCGTCTTCGCCCTGGTGGCGCTGACCGCGGCGGTGTCGGCGTCCGGGATCGCGTACTGGCTCAACCGCGAGGCGGTGCTGACCCGCGCGCAGGACGCGGCGCTCAGCGACTTCCAGCAGGAGATGCAGAATCGCGCCGCGGCGCTGCCCGAGCATCCGACGCAGGGCGAGTTGCAGCATGCGGCGAACCTGATGGCGAGCAGCAGTCAGCACTTCAGTGTGCTGCTGATCAGTGATGACAAGGACGGCCGGCGGATCGCGGGGAACTCCGATCTGGACGCCATCACGCTGGCCGAGGTGCCGCGTTCGCTGCGGGACGCGGTGAACAGGGAGCAGCCCCTCACGGACGGCAACAAGCATCCGTACCACCTGTACTGGCAGCGGATCGTCAGCAATGACACGCCGTATCTGGTCGGTGGGGCGCGGGTGATCGACGGGGGGCCGACGGGCTACATGCTCAAGTCCCTGGAGCCGGAGGCGAAGGATCTCAACTCCCTTGCCTGGTCGCTCGGGATCGCGACGGCGCTCGCGCTGGTCGGTTCGGCGCTGCTCGCGCAGGCCGCGGCGACGACGGTGCTCAAGCCGGTGCACCGGCTCGGGAGGGCGGCCCGGCGGCTCGGGGAAGGGAAGCTGGACACGCGACTGCGGGTGTCCGGTACGGACGAACTGGCCGATCTTTCCCGGACGTTCAACCGGACCGCGGAGAATCTGGAGAAGACGGTCGCCGACATGAGCGCGCGCGAGGAGGCGTCGCGGCGCTTCGTCGCCGACATGTCACACGAGCTGCGTACGCCCCTGACGGCGATCACCGCCGTGACAGAGGTACTCGAGGAGGAGCTCGACGCGGAGACCGGTTCGGTCGACCCGATGATCGAGCCCGCGGTTCGGCTCGTGGTGAGCGAGACCCGGCGGCTGAACGACCTCGTGGAGAACCTCATGGAGGTCACCCGCTTCGACGCGGGCACCGCCCGGCTCGTCCTCGACCGCGTCGACATCGTCGACCAGATCACGGCCTGCATCGACGCACGCGCCTGGCTCGACGCGGTGGATCTGGACGCGGAGCGCGGCATCATGGCGCGGATCGACCCGCGCCGCCTCGACGTCATCATGGCGAACCTGATCGGGAACGCGCTCAAGCACGGCGGCTCGCCGGTGCGGGTGTCCGTGCGTCTTGACGACTCGGCCCTGGTGATCGAGGTCCGTGACCACGGGCCCGGCATCCCCGAGGACGTGCTCCCGCACGTCTTCGACCGGTTCTACAAGGCGAGCGCGTCGCGGCCGCGTTCGGAGGGCAGCGGGCTCGGGCTCTCCATCGCCCTGGAGAACGCGCACATCCACGGCGGCGAGATCACGGCCGCCAACTCCCCTGAAGGCGGCGCCGTGTTCACGTTCCGGCTGCCGCTCGACGCGTCGCCGCTGACCCTGCCGCCCGATGACGAGGGCGCCGACGGTGGCGGCTCCGGTGAGGAGGGCGGCGCGCGATGACCGCACGCAGGACAAGGCGCCGTTACGCGCTGACGGGCGCGGCCGTTCTCGCCGCGCTGCTCGCCGGGTGCGGGATCAGGCCGACGGAGGTTCCGACGGACTTCGGCGCCGCGCCGTCGCGGGTGCCGTGCACGCTGTCGGGGCCGGATCTGGGGTCACGCTCGGGCGGCGAGTTCTCCGTGCAGGTGTATCTGGTCTGTACGTCGCAGCTGGTGAGCGTCGACCGGTCGGTGACCCTGCCGAAGGGGCAGGGCGCCTCGGACCGGGTGCGGCTCGCGCAGGCACTGCTCGACGAGCTGGAGCAGTCTCCGGGCGGCGACGAGCGGCAGGCGGGGTACACGACGGACGTCAGGCCCGGGATGACCGTCTCGGGGCCGGGCAAGGGTGACCCCGACAACGCGCTGCGGCTGAGCGTCCCGCCGGACGACCTGTCGCCGTACGCGCTGGCCCAGATCGTGTGTACGTATGCGAACGGCGGGGCCACGGCAAAGGACGACAAGGTCGTGCTCGGCGGGCCGGGCGACGACGCCCTGCGCGCGTACGACTGCTCCCCGGAGATGCGGACGCGGCCGGGGACCGTCCCGGCGCCCGCCGAGACGGTCGGCTGACCGAGGCGGGCGCGGCCGTCGCGGGCGGACGCCGGCGACGCGGAACCGATCGTGCCGCCCGCCGCGTCTTGGGGTGCGTGCAGCGCCATCGCCCGGGCGGCTCCAAGGCCGTCCTCCACTTCCGTACGGCCGGGGTAGTCCTCCTTGCCGCGCATCTGCTTCTCGTCTGCTGGATCACTCTGCGACCACTGGACGTGCCGTGGGTCAGCGCCGCGAACCTGCATCCGTTCGCCGGGATCAGGGCGGATCTCGCGCTCGGCCCGGCCGAGGCGGTGCGCCGCATCGGCAAGGAGCTGGTGCTGTTCGCCCCGCTGGGGGTGCTGCTGCCGATCGCAGGTGGGCGGCTCGTCGTCTCGCCACTTGGTTCGCTGGTGCGTACGGTCGCCGCGGGAGCGCTGCTCTCGCTCGGCATAGAGCTGCTGCAGACCGGGGTGCCGGGGCAGGTCGTGGACATCGACTCGCTGTTCCTGAACACGCTGGGCGTGGCCCTCGCGCACGCGGCCGTGGTGCCGACCCTCAGGGGCAGGCTCCGCCGCAGGACCGAGATCACCGCCCTCCCCCGGGAGGAGCCCTCTCAGGGGCGGACCCCGACGATTTCCAGGGTCGGCATCGCCCCGTGAGCTGACGCTTCGCCCGGTTCGTCTCCGTAGTTTTGAAGGCATCAGAGACGCCTCGGCCGTCCCGGCCAAGGAGGCGCCTCACCGCTACGGTTCGCGAAGGAGCCCACCATGACCGCCCTTGCCCGCCCCACGAACGGACGGATGATCGGCGGAGTGTGCGCAGCGCTGGCAAGGCGCTTCGGCACCTCCGCGACCACGATGCGCGTGATCTTCGTGCTTTCGTGTCTGCTTCCGGGTCCCCAGTTCCTGCTGTACATCGCGCTGTGGATCCTGCTGCCGAGCGAGGGCAAAGTCCGCCAGGCGTGGTGACGACGGGGCCCGCAGGCTGATGTACGACAAGGCGGGCTGACGTAGGACACACAGGAGGGGCGCACCCGCTCGCGCGGGTGCGCCCC
>NZ_JBIVFF010000012.1:17452-327426 GCF_044748025.1 Streptomyces sp. NPDC090032
CCGGGCGGGCCAACCGCCCCCCGGGGGGGGTCCCGCGGGGCCCCGCGGGTTTTTTCCCCCCCGGGGGGGGGGAGCCCCCCCGGGGGGGGCCCCCCCGGGGGGGGGGGGCCGCCCCTCCTGTGTGTCCGTGTGTGTGCCGTGCCGGGTGGGTCAGCCGATGGGCAGGGCGCCGCCGGCGGGCAGCGAGTTGACGGGGAGGCCGCCGAGGAGCCCGGAGACCGGGTCGCTGCCGTTGGTGGGGAGGGCCTTCTGGACGGCGGGCGCGGCGGCGTTCAGGCCACCGGCGACGGCGTTCTTGCCGGCGGTGAGGGACTCGGTGCCGGCGGGCAGCACCTGGGCGACCTGCTCGGCGGGGAGCGTGCTGGTCACGGTGTCCAGAGCGGAGCCCGCGTCCGGGAGGGCGGGGGCGGCGGAGGCGGCACCGGCGCCCGCGGCGGCGAAGGCGGCACCGAGGGCGGCGACACCGAGGGTCTTGACAGCAGACTGCTTCATTATGAAATGAGTCCTCGTGAACGGGGGCTTGAGCGGTCCACGACCGTAAACATGCGCCACGGCTCGTCGCAACCGGCGAAATACACGGAAAAGCGGCCGGGAGTTATTACTCCCGGCCGCTTCGGATTCGCACAAAGAGACGCTACTGCGCGACAGAGCCCCTGGTCGAGACGGTCTGACGGAACAGCCATTCGGATTTCAACTCGGCATACCCGGGCTTGATGACGTCATTGATCATGGCCAGTCGTTCATCGAAAGGAATGAATGCTGATTTCATCGCATTGACGGTGAACCACTGCATGTCGTCGAGCGTGTAGCCGAATGCGTCGACCAGGTGCTCGAATTCGCGGCTCATGCTGGTGCCGGACATGAGGCGGTTGTCGGTGTTCACCGTGGCACGGAAGTGCAGCTTGCGGAGCAGGCCGATGGGGTGGGCCTCGTAGGAGTCCGCGGCGCCCGTCTGGAGGTTGGAGCTGGGGCACATCTCCAGGGGGATGCGCTTGTCGCGTACGTAGGAGGCGAGGCGGCCGAGCTTGACCGTGCCGTCGTCCTCGACCTTGATGTCGTCGATGATCCGCACGCCGTGGCCGAGGCGGTCGGCGCCGCACCACTGCAGGGCCTGCCAGATGGAGGGCAGGCCGAAGGCCTCGCCCGCATGGATCGTGAAGTGGTTGTTCTCGCGCTTGAGGTACTCGAAGGCGTCGAGGTGGCGGGTGGGAGGGAAGCCGGCCTCGGCGCCCGCGATGTCGAAGCCGACGACGCCCGTGTCGCGGTAGCTGTTGGCGAGTTCGGCGATCTCCAGGGCGCGGGCCGCGTGCCGCATGGCGGTGAGCAGGGCGCCCACCCGGATGCGGTGGCCGTTGGCCTTGGCACGCCGCTCGCCTTCCCTGAAGCCGGAGTTGACCGCCTCGACGACCTCTTCGAGGGTGAGGCCCTGTTCGAGGTGCTGCTCGGGGGCGTAGCGGATCTCGGCGTAGACGACGCCGTCCTCGGCGAGGTCCTCGGCGCACTCGGCGGCGACCCGGAACAGCGCCTCGCGGGTCTGCATGACGGCGCAGGTGTGGGCGAAGGTCTCCAGGTAGCGCTCCAGGGAGCCGGAGTCGGCGGCCTCGCGGAACCAGATGCCGAGCTTGTCGGGGTCGGTCTCCGGGAGGTTCTCGTAGCCCTGCTCCAGGGCGAGTTCGACGATGGTGCCGGGGCGAAGGCCACCGTCGAGATGGTCGTGGAGCAGCACCTTGGGGGCGCGAACGATCTGCTCGGGGGTCGGAATCTGCGAGTTTCCGCTGGTCTGGCTCGTCATTTCCGCACTCTAACGCCTACGCGCGTAGATACTCGCTGGCGTCCGCCTGTCGATACGTAACGGTGACCCTGCGGACGGGTGGCGTACACCGGGCCTTCTGACACTGTTCTGTCATGGGACAGGAAGTGACGACGGTCCGTGAGGCCCGGCTCGGGAAGGCGGTCGGGCCCGTTCCCGCGACGGTGAGCGGCGTGGTCCTGCTGCTTCCCGCGGGTGAGGAGACCTCCGCGCGCAGACCGTCACCGCTGGCCTCGGCGACCGTACGGACCCTGGGGCGGGCCCTCGTGCGCGAGGGACGGCGGGACGGCCTTGCGGCGCATGTCGTGCACTACCGCAGCCGCGGGTGGAACGGCGCGCAGGCGCAGCTCGCGCGCGACGCGGACTGGGCGGCGGACGAGGTCGTACGGCGCTACGGCGACGTCCCCGTCTGCCTCGTCGGGGTCGACATGGGCGCCCGCGCGGCGCTGCACGCGGGCGGGCACAGCGCCGTCAACTCGGTGCTCGCGCTTGCCCCCTGGCTGCCCGAGGAGGACGTCGCCGCGGCCCTCGAACCGGTGAAGCAGCTCGCGGGCCGCCGCGTCCTCATCGTGCACGGCACGAACGACGAGCGCACGGATCCCGAGCTGTCGTTCCGCCTGGCCGCCCGCGCGAAGAAGTCCAACCGCGACATCTGCCGTTTCGAGGTGCACTCCGACGGTCACGGGCTGCACCAGCACCGCACCGAAGTCCAGGCCCTGGCCGGCGACTTCGTCCTCGGCTCGCTCTTCGGCCGGCCCTTCTCGCGCCCGGTGCAGGACGCGCTCGCCGCGCCGCCGCCGCTGGGTCTTCGGATGCCGCTGGCCGCGGGCTTCGGCAGGTCGCTCGCGCGGTGACTACTCCTCGGCGCGGGTCCACTCGGAGAGCAGCTTGCCGCGCCGGGAGAGCAGGAACTTCTTGAACGCCGCGACCGGCGGGGTGTCCGGATGCCCGTCGAGCCAGGCCACGCCGATCTCCCGTACCGCCCGCTGCCCGGTCACGGTCAGCTCCACAACTCCGGGGCGCGGTACGGCCGGTGGCGGCAGGAGTGCCACGCCGAGGCCCGCCGCGACCAGGCCGCGCAGGGTCTCGGTCTCCTCCCCCTCGAAGGCGACGCGCGGCCTGAACCCCGCCTCCGCGCACAGGCCGTCGGCGATGCGGCGCAGCCCGTAGCCGGGTTCGAGGGTCACGAAGGGCTCGTCCGACGCTTCCGAGAGACGCACGCGCTTGCGGCCCGCGAGGCGGTGGTCGTCGGGGACGACCAGGCGCAGGCGCTGCTCGTCGAGGCGGCGCGCGACGAGACCGGGCTCGTCGGGGACGGGCGAGGTGAGGCAGAGGTCGAGCTCACCGGCGCGCAGGCGCTCCAGCATCGCCTCGCCGTAGTTCTGGACGAGGCTGAAGCGGATGCCGGGGTGGTCGGCGCGGAAGGCGCGGATCAGGCCGGGGACCGTCTCGGAGCCCATGGTGTGCAGGAAGCCGAAGGCGACCTTGCCCGAGGTGGGGTCGGCGTCGGCCCGTACCGACTCGGCGGCGCGGCCGACCTCGGCGAGCGCCTTGTCGACGGACGTGAGGAACGTACGGCCCGCCGGGGTGAGCGAGACCGTGCGTCCGTGGCGGGCGAACAGCTCCACGCCGAGGTCCTGTTCGAGGCGGACCAGGGCGCGCGACAGCGTCGACTGGGGGATCCCGAGCTCCTGGGCGGCCCGCGTGACATGCTCGGTGCGGGCGACCGCGGCGAAGTACGACAGGCGGGGCGCGAGCGTCGTCACGATGTCTTCCGTGTCACTGGCCGGTGACAGACGAGCCTCTGAACTCTGCTTATGCGCCATGGGATCGATTATGGCGTTTTCATGCATTGGACGCATGAAACACGGAGTCCTACCGTCGAGACATGCCTCCTGCCAGTAGCGGGGCGGCCGCCACCCACGCGGTCGCCGCCCGTACCCCGTCGTCCCCCGAAGCCCCCGACACCCGTCTGAACCCGGGCGGGCCCGGCTACCGCCGGATGAGCTTCGCCCTCTTCCTGGCCGGGGTCGCGACCTTCGCCCTCCTCTACTCCACGCAGGCCCTGCTCCCCCTCGTCTCCGCGGACTTCGGCGTCAGCGCGAGCGCCGCGAGCTGGTCGGTGTCCGGCGCGACGGGCGCGCTCGCCCTGTGTGTACTGCCGCTCAGCGCCCTGTCCGAGCGGTTCGGACGGCGCACCGTGATGACGGCGTCCCTGTCGGTGGCGGTCGCGGTCGGCCTGCTCGTGCCCTTCGCTCCCTCGCTCGGCGCGCTGATCGCGCTGCGGGCCCTCCAGGGCGCCGCGCTCGCCGGTCTGCCGGCCTCCGCGATGGCGTATCTCGCGGAGGAGGTGCGGCCCAAGGCACTGGTCGCCGCGATCGGCCTGTTCGTGGCGGGCAACTCCATCGGCGGGATGAGCGGCCGGGTCATCACCGGGTGGGTCGCGCAGGAGTGGGGCTGGCGCGCGGCGGTCGCCGCGATCGGCGTGATCGCCGTGGCGTGCGCGGTCGCGTTCCGGCTGCTGCTGCCGCGGCCCCGGCACTTCACCCCGGGCTCGCTGCGGCCGCGGGCCCTGGCCCGCACGGTGCGCGGCCACCTCGCGAACCCGCTCCTGTGCCGTCTGTACATGATCGGCGCCCTGTTCATGACGGTCTTCGGCGCCGTGTACACGGTGATCGGCTACCGGCTCACGGCCGCGCCGTTCTCGCTCCCGCAGGGCATCATCGGCTCGATCTTCCTGGTGTACCTGGTGGGTACGGTCTCCTCGGCCGCGGCCGGAAAGCTCGTCGCGCGGCTCGGGCGGCGCGGGGCCCTGTACCTGGCGGTGGGCACGACGGCGTCCGGGCTGCTGCTCTCGCTCGGCGACTCGATCGTCCTGGTGCTGCTCGGCCTCGTCCTGATCACGGCCGGTTTCTTCGCCGGGCACGCGGTGGCGTCGTCCTCGGTCAGCCACACGGCGACGCACGGGCGGGCGCAGGCGTCCGCGCTGTACCAGTCCGTGTACTACATCGGCTCCAGCGTCGGCGGCACGCTCGGCGCGGTGGCCTTCCACGCGGGCGGCTGGGCCGGGACCGTGGCCCTCGGCCTGGTGGCGGTGCTCGGTGTCGTGTCGGTGACCCTGTGGGGCTCGCACGCGGCCCGGGTGCAGCAGCGGCAGACGCTCGTGGCGGCGCACTGACCGCGTTCGCATCACCCTGAGAACGGCCCCCGGAGCGGCATATTTCGCCGGTCCGGGGGCCGTTGTCAGTGCACTGCGGTAGCTTCCGAAGTGCTGGGACTTGCATGGACTTTCGGGACTTGCCAGAAGCCGCAGGGCGGGGTGTGGACATGAGTGACATCGCAGAAACAACCACTGAGCTGGACGTCCGTCTCGAGAAGTACCGGGTGGAGCTGACCGGGTACTGCTACCGGATGCTGGGCTCGGCCTTCGAGGCCGAGGACGCGGTGCAGGACACGATGGTCCGCGCCTGGCGCAGCTTCGACAAGTTCGAGGGCCGCTCCAGCCTGCGGTCCTGGCTCTACCGCATCGCGACGAACGTCTGCCTGGACATGCTGAACGCGGGCAACAAGCGGGCCCGTCCGATGGACCTGACGGCGGCGGCGCCGCTGGCGCAGGCCGCGCTCACGCCCCGGCCGGACAACGTGTGGCTGGAGCCGATGCCGGACGCGCGCGTGCTGCCGACCGTGCACGACCCGGCGGAGGCGGCGGTGGCGCGGGAGTCGGTGCGCCTCGCGTTCGTGGCGGCGCTCCAGCAGCTGCCGGCCAAGCAGCGGGCCGTGCTCATCCTGCGCGAGGTCCTGGCCTGGAAGGCGCAGGAGGTCGCCGAGCTCCTCGACACGTCGGTGGCGTCGGTGAACAGCGCGCTCCAGCGGGCCCGCGCCACGCTCGCCGAGGTGCCGGCCGAGAAGAAGAGCGCGGACGGCGAGCTGGACGAGGAGCACCAGGCTCTCCTCGAGCGCTATGTCGCCGCGTTCGAGGGATACGACATGAAGGCCCTCACGGCGCTGCTCGCCGAGGACGCCGTCATGACGATGCCGCCGTTCGACCTGTGGCTGCGTGGCACGCCGGACATCACGGGCTTCATGACGACGATCGGCGCCTCATGTGCCGACAGCCGCCTGGTGCCCGTCGAGGCCAACGGCTCGCCCGGGTTCGCCCACTACAAGCCCGACCCGGACAACGGCGGGTTCTCGGCGTGGGCCGTCCAGGTCCTGGAGATCTCAGAGGGCCGGATCACCGGACTCCACTGCTTCCTGGACACGGCCCGCTATTTCCCGCTGTTCGGTGTGCCGCTCCATCTCGACGACAAGACCGCCTAGCCCGGGCAGGCCGACCAGCTGAAGCAGGGCCCACAGGGCCGGGGACGGATCGCGCAGCCGCAGTCCTGACCCGGCTCTTCGGGCGGCGAGCTGCATCCGGGCGAGCGCGTCGACGGTGGCGAGGTCGGCCGTGGTGACAGCCGCGATGTCGCAGACGATCTCGCGTGCGGGGGCGCGGGCGCACGCCATGCGCACCTGGTCGCACAGGTGCGGCACGTCGCCGCGGCCCAGAGAGCCGGCGAGAGCCAGGTCGGGAAGTCGGAGAGCAGCCACGCAAGAGAGACCGGCGCGCCGCCGCGAACTCATCGGCGGTCGGGCCACGCGCCTAGGGTCTTTCGTTTGGATCAGGCCGGATCAGGGAGCGGGGGCATGGGGGTCCCCCCTGCTCGTGCCCAGTCGAGAGCTTGGGGGAGCGTGCAGCTGCAAGGCGGAGGAGGGAGTCGACGCGATGGGGGTCCCCCTGCTCGAGCGAAGCCGAGAGCTTGGGGGACTCGGCGACTGACGACAACGCCGCAGATGTGCGTGCCAGACCCCGCGAGCCCGGCATGATCCAAACGAAAGACCCTAGTGCCGTGCATCATGCTGCGCTGGTGTCGCGCGCATCACGTTGACCCCGCGTCGGGTGCCCTCCGACGCTATGGGGATGCTCCTTGATCACGTACCTGCTCAGCCGTCCGCACGACGCCGGCAGGGGGCATCGTGGCAGGGGTGCTGAACGGGTTCGCCGTCATCGCGGTGGTCATCGCCGTCGGCTTCCTGATCGGCAGGCGCGGCTACCTCGGGGACAACGGCCGCGAGGTCCTCACCAAGCTCGCTTTCCATGTCGCCACGCCCGCTCTGCTGTTCACCACGCTCGCGAAGGCCGACCTCTCGGTGATCCTGTCGCCGCGGCTGCTGGTGACGGCGCTGAGCACGGCCGCCGCCGCCGGGGTGTTCATCGCGGTGGGTGCCGCGCGCCGGTGGGGTGTGAGCCGGACGACGATCGGCGCCCTGTGCTCCAGCTACGTCAATTCGGGCAACCTCGGCATCCCCATCGCCGTATACGTCCTCGGCGACGCCTCGCTGGTCGCGCCCGTGCTGCTCTTCCAGCAGATCGTGGTGACGCCGATAGCGATGACGGTCCTCGATCTGTCGGAGGCCGGGGAGAAGCAGTCGCTGTGGCGGCGGCTCGTCACGCCGCTGCGCAACCCGATCGCGGTCGGCGCGCTCGCGGGCGTGATCGTGGCGGCGACGGGGTGGACGGTGCCGGGGCCGGTCTTCGACCCGGTCGATCTGATCGGGAAGATGTCCGTGCCGGTGGTGCTGCTCGCGTACGGGATCTCGCTGTGCGGGAGTTCGCTGCCGGCCCGGCGCGGTGCGGACCGGGTCCCGGTGCTCTTGTCGGTGGCCCTGAAGTCGGTGGGCCAGCCCGCGGTGGCGTGGGTGCTCGCGGCGGGCGTCTTCGGCCTGCGGGGCGCGTCACTCCTGGACGTGGTGGTGACGTCGGCACTCCCGGCCGCGCAGAACCTGTTCACGTACGCGTCGCGCTACGGCGTCGCGGAGAAGCTGGCGAGGGAGTCGATCCTGCTGTCGACGCTGGCTTCGGTGCCGGCGCTGGTGGTGGTGGCGGCCTTGCTGGGGTGACCGAACGGGACCGGTCGAGGTTTACCGATCCCGTTCACCCGCACGAGGAAACCGCAGGTCAGCCGATACGTTCCCGCACCACCGGCGTGGCCTCGAATGCCGTCCCCGGCGCCGAGATGTCGTACGAACCCTCGACGGACTCAAGCGCGTACTCGAAGCGCTCCGGCGTGTCCGTGTGCAGGGTCAGCAGCGGCTGGCCCGCGGTGACCGGGTCGCCCGGCTTGGCGTGGAGTTCGATGCCGGCGGCGGCCTGCACCGGGTCCTCCTTGCGGGCGCGGCCCGCGCCGAGGCGCCAGGCGGCGACGCCGATGCCGTACGCGTCGAGGCGGGTCAGGACGCCGGACTTCCCGGCCACCACCACGTGCTGCTCACGGGACGTGGGAAGCGCCGCGTCCGGGTCGCCGCCCTGCGCGGCGATCATGCGGCGCCAGACGTCCATCGCGGAGCCGTCGGCGAGGGCCTTCGCCGGGTCGGCGTCCTTGATGCCCGCCGCGTCGAGCATCTCGCGGGCCAGGGCGAGGGTGAGCTCGACGACGTCGGCCGGGCCGCCGCCCGCCAACACCTCGACGGATTCCCGGACTTCGAGGGCGTTGCCCGCGGTCAGGCCGAGGGGCGTCGACATGTCGGTGAGCAGGGCGACGGTGCGCACGCCGCTGTCGGTGCCCAACTCGACCATGGTGGAGGCGAGTTCGCGGGCGTCCTCGATCGTCTTCATGAACGCGCCGGTGCCGACCTTGACGTCGAGGACGAGCGAGCCGGTGCCCTCGGCGATCTTCTTCGACATGATCGAGGAGGCGATGAGCGGGATCGCCTCGACGGTGCCGGTGACGTCGCGCAGCGCGTAGAGCTTCTTGTCGGCGGGGGCGAGCCCGTCGCCGGCCGCGCAGATCACGGAGCCGACGGTGTCGAGGACGTTCAGCATCTCGTCGTTGGAGAGCAGGGCGCGCCAGCCGGGGATGGACTCCAGCTTGTCGAGGGTGCCGCCGGTGTGGCCGAGGCCGCGCCCGGAGAGCTGCGGGACGGCGGCGCCGCACGCGGCGACCAGCGGGGCGAGCGGCAGCGTGATCTTGTCGCCGACGCCGCCGGTGGAGTGCTTGTCGGCGGTCGGGCGGGACAGGGCCGAGAAGTCCATGCGCTCGCCGGAGGCGATCATCGCGGCGGTCCAGCGGGCGATCTCCGTACGGTTCATGCCGTTGAGGAGGATCGCCATGGCGAGTGCCGACATCTGCTCGTCGGCGACGACGCCGCGCGTGTACGCGTCGATGACCCAGTCGATCTGCTCGTCGCTGAGTTCGCCCCGGTCCCGCTTGGTCCGGATGACGGAGATGACGTCCATGGTTGTCCTTCCGCAGGTGACAGCAGGCCGACTCTACGCGCATAGAGCGACCCGTTTAAAGCGGCCCCGCCCAACTGGGCGGGGCCGTAGGTCAGTTGAGGTGCTGGGGTCCGAACGCGTCGGGGAGCATCTCGCCGAGCGGGCGGATCCCCGACGTCGTCTCCAGGAGCAGCTCGGGGCCCCCGAACTCGTACAGGAGCTGGCGGCAGCGGCCGCAGGGCATGAGGATCTCGCCCTTGCCGTCCACGCACGTGAAGTGCGTCAGGCGGCCGCCGCCGGTGAGCTGGAGCTGCGAGACGAGCCCGCACTCGGCGCACAGGCCGAGCCCGTACGACGCGTTCTCGACGTTGCAGCCCGACACGGTACGGCCGTCGTCCACGCGGGCCGCGGCGCCGACCGGGAAGGCCGAGTACGGCACGTACGCGCGGGACATGGCCTCGCGGGCCGCTTCCCTGAGTGCTTCCCAGCCGGCTTCCGTCACTTGCCCTGGCCCTTCCGGTAGCGCATGCCGTCGGCCTTCGGCATCCGCAGCCGCTGCGCGGACAGGGAGAGCACCAGGAGCGTGACGACATACGGGGTGGCGCCGACGAAGTCGCCGGGCACCTCATCCGTCAGGAGGTACCAGACCAGGACAACCACGGCAATCACCGCGCTGATCGTGGCCTGGATCATGGCCTTGCGGTACGCCTTCCAGCCCGCGAGCAGGGCCAGCAGCACGACCAGCAGGAGCAGCAGCGCGTGGACGGTCTCGCCGCCGTTGCGCAGCTGGAGCGCGTCGGAGAAGCCGAACAGGCCCGCGCCCATGGCGAGTCCGCCCGGCCGCCAGTTGCCGAAGATCATGGCGGCGAGGCCGATGTAACCGCGCCCGCCGGTCTGGCCCTCCAGGTAGCTGTGCGAGGTGACGAGCGCGAGGAACGCGCCGCCGAGACCCGCGAGCCCGCCGGAGATGGCGACGGCCGCGTACTTGTGCGCGTACACGTTGACGCCGAGAGACTCCGCCGCGACCGGGTTCTCGCCGCAGGAGCGCAGGCGCAGGCCGAACGAGGTGCGCCACAGCACCCACCAGCTGCCCACGAACAGCAGCACGGCGAGGATCGTGATCACGGAGACGTCGGTGACCAGGCCGCCGAGGATGCCGGCGAGGTCGGAGACCAGGAACCAGTGGTGCTGCTCGATGGAGTGCAGTCCGCTGGACAGGCCCGGGATCGTGACGTCGCCGAGCGACTCGGCGGGCGGCGACTGCTTGGGGTTGCCGCCCTTGGCCGCGGGGTCGCCCTCGGCGAAGAACAGCTTGGCGAGGTACTGGGTGGCGCCCAGGGCGAGGAGGTTGACGGCGACACCGGAGACGATGTGGTCGACGCCGAACGTGATGGTGGCGACGGCGTGGATCAGGCCGCCCAGCACACCGAAGCCGATGCCGCAGACGAGGCCGAGCCACGGGCTGGTCTGCCAGCCGAGCCAGCCGGCGCCGAACGTGCCGAGGATCATCATGCCTTCGAGGCCGATGTTGACCACGCCGGCCCGCTCCGACCACAGGCCCGCGAGGGCCGCGAGGCCGATGGGCACGGCGAGTCCGAGCGCGGCGCTGATCTGGCCGCCGGAGGTGAGCTGGTCGGCGCCCGTGATGACGCGGACGGCGGAGACCAGGAACAGCGCACCGACGACGATCATCAGGGTCTGGCCCGTGGAGAGCCGGCCGCGGGCCTTCCTGGCGCCGCTCGCCGCAGGGGCCGCGGGAGGCGGGGTGTCGGTCTTCGTGGCGCTCATCCGGCCACCTCCTGCTTGTCGGTGCGGACGGCGGCGGCCTGCGCGGCGAGCTCGGCGCCGACCCGCTGCTGCTGGCGCTTGAGCCCGTAGCGGCGTACGACTTCGTAGGCGATGACGACGCACAGGACGATGACGCCCTGGATCACGCCGAGGATCTCCTTGTCGTAGCCCTGGAACTCCAGGTGGTTGGTGGTGCGCTCCAAGAAGCCCCACAGCAGGGCGCCGAGCGCGATGCCGACCGGGTGGTTGCGGCCGAGCAGCGCGATCGCGATGCCCGTGAAGCCGAGGCCCACCGGGAAGCTGTTGTCGTACTGGTGGCTGTCGTTGAGCAGCGTCGGCATGCCGACCAGACCGGCCACGGCACCCGAGATGACCATGCTGGTGGCGACCATCTTCTTGACGCTGACGCCGCTCGCGGCGGCCGCCGACTCGGACTGGCCGACCGTGCGCAGGTCGAAGCCGAAGCGGGTGCGGCCGAGGACGAACCAGTACGCGATGCCGACGAGCACGGCGATCACGATGAAGCCCCAGACCTGGCCGGCCGGTCCCGCGTCGATCATGAAGAAGTGCGAGGACTCGGGCAGCGGCTTGGTGGAGACCAGGGTGCCCGCCTCGTCGAGCTGGCCGAGCTGCTCGGGCTGGAGGAGGTAGGCGATGATCGCGGTCGCGATCGAGTTGAGCATGATCGTCGAGATGACCTCGCTGACACCGCGGGTCACCTTGAGGATGCCCGCGATGGCGGCCCACAGGGCACCGGTCGCCATGGCGGCGAGCAGGATCAGCGGGATGGAGAGCCAGCCGGGCAGCGTGAGCGCCCCGCCGAGCACGGCGGCGACGAACGCGGCCATCCGGTACTGCCCGTCGACGCCGATGTTGAACAGGTTCATGCGGAAGCCGATGGCCACCGCGACACCAGCGAGGTAGTACGTCGTCGCCTTGTTGAGGATGTAGACCTGGCTGTCGCTCGCGGAGCCGTAGGTCACCATGTCGCTGAACGCGGCGAAGGGGTCCTTGCCGGTCGCCGCGATGATCACGGCGGTGACGACTAGGGCGGCGATGATCGCCAGGAGCGGGGCGGCGACCGCGAGGATGAGCCGCTCCTTGTCGATCCGGGACCTGCCCCGGGATATCAGTGTCTTCATCGGGCGTCCCCGCCTTCGGCGTCTTCCGTGTGCTGGAGGTGGCCGGAGGCCGCACCTGTCATGGCGGAGCCCAGCTCCTCCGGGGTGATCGTGGCGGGGTCGGCGTCGGCGACCAGGCGGCCGCGGTACATCACCCGCAGGGTGTCGGACAGGCCGATCAGCTCGTCCAGGTCGGCCGAGATGAGCAGCACGGCGAGACCCTCGCGGCGGGCGCGGCGGATCTGGTCCCAGATCTGGGCCTGCGCGCCGACGTCCACACCGCGGGTCGGATGGGCGGCGATCAGCAGCTTGGGCGCGTGGCTCATCTCGCGGCCGACGATCAGCTTCTGCTGGTTGCCGCCGGACAGGGAGGCCGCGGTGACCTCGATGCCGGGGGTGCGGACGTCGTAGTCGCGCACGATGCGCTCGGTGTCGGCGCGGGCGGCCTTGAGGTCGAGCAGCCCGCCCTTGGAGTTGGGGCGCTCGGTGACGTGGCCGAGGACCCGGTTCTCCCACAGCGGCGCTTCGAGGAGCAGGCCGTGACGGTGCCGGTCCTCGGGGATGTAACCGACGCCGGCTTCGCGGCGCTTGCGGGTGGGGGTCCGGGTGACGTCGGCGCCGTCCAGGGCGACGGTGCCGCGGTCCGCGGTCCGCATGCCCATGATGGCCTCGACGAGCTCGGACTGGCCGTTGCCCTCCACGCCCGCGATGCCGAGGACTTCACCGCGGTGGATGGTGAAGCTGACGTCGTCGAGGATGACGCGCTCGACGCCGTCCAGGTCGGTCTGCGTGAGGCGCACCCCGCCCAGGTGGAGCATCGGGGTGTCGGTGACCGTCGACTCCTCGGTCTCCGGCGAGGGCAGCTCGCTGCCGACCATGAGCTCGGCGAGCTGCTTGGTGCTCGTGTTCTTCGGGTCGGCCGTGCCGACCGTCGTCCCGCGCCGGATGACCGTGATCTCGTCCGCGACGGAGAGGACCTCGCCCAGCTTGTGGGAGATGAAGATGACCGTGAGGCCCTCGGACTTGAGCTCGCGCAGGTTGTCGAAGAGCGCGTCGACCTCCTGCGGCACGAGGACCGCGGTGGGCTCGTCGAGGATCAGCGTCCGGGCGCCCCGGTAGAGGACCTTGAGGATCTCGACGCGCTGCCGGTCGGCGACCCCGAGCTCCTCGACGAGGACGTCGGGGCGCACCCCGAGGCCGTACGCCTCGGATATCTCGCGGATCTTCGTACGCGCCTTGCCGCCGATGCCGTGCAGCTTCTCGGCGCCCAGGACGACGTTCTCCAGGACGGTGAGGTTGTCGGCCAGCATGAAGTGCTGGTGGACCATGCCGATGCCGCGCGCGATGGCGTCGGCGGGCGTGGCGAAGGTGACCTGGGTGCCGTCGACCGCGATGGTGCCCTCGTCCGGCTTCTGCATGCCGTAGAGGATCTTCATCAGGGTCGACTTGCCGGCGCCGTTCTCACCGCACAGGGCGTGGACGGTGCCCCGCCGTACGGTGATGTCGATGTCGCGGTTGGCGACGACGCCGGGAAAGCGCTTGGTGATGCCGCGCAGTTCGACGGCGGGAGGGCTGGACGCGTTGATGGCGCACTCTCCTCGGGGGACAGGACGTACGTACGGAAGGGGGGAACGGTCGCGCGGAGCCGCGCGGGGGCGCGTCGGCGACGGTAATACGCCAACTCTTAGCTACACGCGTAGAGTTGACACATTGTTATGGCCCGGCGAAGGGAGCTTTCGCCACTCCCCCCGCCGAGCCGGGCCCTGCGGGCCTCAGGTCACGGGGTGGTCTTGACCTTGACCTTGCCGCTCGCGATCTGCTCCTTGGCGGCGTCCAGCTTGGCCTGGATGTCGTCGATGTAGCCGCCGGAGGTGGCGAGCGAGACGCCGCCGTCCTTCAGGGCGTAGGTGTTGGTGCCGGTCTTCGGCGAACCGTCCTTGACCGACTGGATCAGGTCGAAGACGCCGATGTCGACGTTCTTGACGACCGAAGTCAGGATCGAGGACTTGTACTTGGCGAGACCCGGGATGTTGTACTGGTCCGAGTCGACGCCGATCGCCCAGGCGCCCTTCGTGCCGGAGACGGCCTCGATGGCACCGTTGCCGGAGGAACCTGCGGCCGAGTAGACGACGTCGGCGCCCTTGTCGAGCATGCCCTGGGCGGCTTCCTTGCCCTTGTCCGGGGAGGCGAAGCCGGAGGTGTCCGAACCGTGGCTCAGGTACTGGACATCGACCTTGATCTTCGGGTTGGTGGCCTTGACGCCCTGGACGTAGCCCGCCTCGAACTTCTTGATCAGCGGGACGTCGACACCGCCGATGAAGCCGACGTGGTCCTTCTTCGTCTTCAGCGCGGCGGCGACGCCGGCCAGGTAGGAGCCCTGCTCCTCGGTGAAGACGATGGAGTCGGTGTTCTTGGCGTTCACCACGGAGTCGACGATGCCGAAGGTGGTCTTCGGGTACTTCGCGGAGACCTTGGTCATCGAGGTGGCGTACGCGTAGCCGACCCCGATGATGGGGTTGTAGCCGGCGTCGGCCAGGTCGGACAGGCGCTGCTCGCGGTCGGCCTCGGTGTCGGAGGTCTTGGCGGTCAGCTCCTTGAGGTCACCGCCGAACTCCTTCTTGGCCTTGTCGGCACCGCGCGCGGCGGAGTCGTTGAAGGAGTGGTCGCCACGGCCGCCGACGTCGAAGGCGAGGCCGATCTTGACGCCGCCCTTCTTGCCGGAGTCCGACGAGCCCGAGGACTCGTTGTCCGAGGAAGTGCCGCCGCATGCGGTGGCGGTGAGAGCGAGTGCCGCGGTGGCTATACACGCGGCAGAGATTTTGGCTACCCGGCGCAAGGGAGGCTCCTTCGACCTGACCTGAGCGCCGGGCTCCCGGCGCTGGTTTTCGGACGGATCGTAACGCGCGTAGATGTCAGATAAAGGGCTGTTCCGCAGCCGTTATCGGATTGACGCGAACGACGCCCGGCAGCCCGGTCTACGGGGCGTTACGGGGGTGGGTCGGGTGGGTTACGTGCCGCCCACACCGACCCTTGCCCCGCACCGATTCACGCCCCCTGCGCCCGTGCGGCCCCGTCCATCAGCGCCGCCGCCGTGAACAGCTCCACCCCCACCGTGATCGCCGACTCGTCCGCGTCGAAGTCGCCCTGGTGCAGGTCGCGTCCGCCGCGCTCGCCGGGGGTGCGCACCCCGAGGCGGGCCATGGCGCCGGGGACGTGCTCCAGATACCAGGAGAAGTCCTCGCCGCCCAGGCTCTGCTGGGTGTCCTCGACGGAGTGCGGGCCGCGGCGCAGCGTCATCGCGGCCGTCAGGAGGTCGGTGACCTCCGGGTCGTTGACGACGGGCGGCACCCCGCGGATGTAGTTGATCTCCGACTTGGCGCGGTAGAGGTCGGCGATCTCCTGGATCGCGCCGTGCACCAGGTCGGGCGCCTGCCGCCAGGCTTCGAGGTCGAGGCAGCGGACGGTGCCGGACAGCTCGGCGTGCTGCGGGATGACGTTGCACGCGTGGCCGGATTCGATACGTCCCCAGGTCACGGCGAGGCCCGAACGGGCGTCGATGCGGCGGGCGACGAGCGCGGGGACCTCGGTGGCCACCTTCGCGGCGGCGGTCACGAGGTCGGTGGTGAGGTGGGGGCGCGCGGTGTGCCCGCCGGGCCCGTCGAGCGCGACCTCGAGCCGGTCGCAGGCCGAGGTGATCGCGCCGTGCCGCAGTCCGATCCGGCCCGCGTCGACCTTCGGGTCGCAGTGCACGCCGATGATCGACCCGACGCCTTCGAGCACGCCCGACTCGATGGCGTCGGGGGCGCCGCCGGGCAGCACCTCCTCGGCGGGCTGGAAGATCAGGCGTACGGGGTGCGGGAGCCGGCCCTGCCGGTGCAGCTCGGCGAGGACCAGGCCCGCGCCGAGCACGACCGTCGTGTGCACGTCGTGACCGCAGGCGTGGGCGCGGCCGGGCACGGTGGATCGGTAGGCACAGCTCGCCTTGGTGTCCGGGATGGGAAGCGCGTCGATGTCCGCGCGCAGGGCGAGCATCGGGGGCCCGCCCCGCCACTCCCCCTCCTCGGTGCCGATGTCGCAGACGAGGCCCGTGCCGATGTCCAGAATGCGTGGCGTGAGCCCGGCCTTCTCCAGGCGGGCCCTGATCGCCGCGGTCGTGCGGAACTCCTGGTTGCCGAGCTCGGGGTGCATGTGCAAGTCACGCCGGAAGGCAACCAGTTCGGCACGGAGCGCTTCGGACAGCGTGCCGGGCAGCGCTCCGGCGGGGACCGCTTCCCCGGCCTTGCCGGCCTCGGACTCTCGGGACATCAATTGGTTCACCCTTTGAAGGGTAGGCCGGGGCAGGGGGCAGCCGCCTCACGATCAACAAAAGTTCAACCGGATTGGGGTAAGAAATCCGGCCGGAGCGCGCATGCGCTCCACTCTGGGTGGGTATGCAGGCTCTTTCGCTCTGAGATCCGTTTGGTCTGGCGGGGGCCCGGCAGATATCGGCGGAGTTCGGCAGATCTGGGCGGCCCGGCTCTCCATGCCACCAGCTGTGACCTGGGCTGCGGGCATCGGCCGGTTGCCCAGATCTGCCGAACTCCGGCGACCGAGCGGTTACTCGGCCGTCAGTCGGCGGTAAGTCAGCCGACGATCGCCACCGGGGCGTCCCAGGCGTCGCGGTCCACCGTGATCGTGTAGCCGCCGCGCGACTCCTTGCTGTTCACCATGTACTGGTGGGCGCGGCGGTGACCGGTGTACAGGGTGGAGGCGAAGGGCCAGTCCGTGGTGGTCGTGTTGACCTTGTCCCAGAGCGCGTACCAGAGGACGTCCGGCATGTCCGTACGGTTCGTGGCCGTGGCTACGGCCTTCGCGCTGGAGCTGCGGAAGCCGTAGAAGCCGGTCCGGTAGCTCTTGGCGTGCACGGCTTTGTCCCAGGCGCGGACGTAGGTGAGGACCGCGTTGTTGCAGGACGTGTTCGCGGTGTCGTACGACTCCATGTCCAGGTAGAGCGGGGAGCCGGCCTTCATGCCGAGGGCGGCGGCCTTGGTGACGGCGTCGGCGCCGTCCTTCGCGCCGAGCGAGGCGGCGGTGGACGCGGTCATCTTCTCGGGGTTCGCGCCGGACTGGCAGGGCGGCTGGGCGCCGACGTAGAGCGGGATCAGTTTCCAGCCGGCGGTGCTGACCGACTTCACCCAGGACGCGGTGAGGTTGGGCTGGGCGCAGCCGCGGTTCTTGCCGCCGACGTAGACCGCGGCGGCGCCGTAGAAGCCGGTCTTCCAGGCCTTCATGGCAGAGAGGGAGGGGGCCGTGCAGGTGTCGAAGGCGCGGCCTGTGTACGTCTTGGCCGCGGGGAGCGTGGTGGCTGTCGCGGACTGGGCGACGATCGCTCCGGTGGCGGCCAGTGCCACGCCTGCGGCGGACATGGCGACGTAGCGGCGTCTCTTGGACAGGCGGTGTCGGGGGTGCGTCACGGGTTCCTCTGGCGCTCTGTACGGATACGGAGTGGGGGGTGCGGTGGGTTTGACCCGCCCGGACACCGCTCCGTTGCCCTCCGCACGGCTATGCGATCACCAAGGTATTGCCAAGTGCGGCTGTACGTTCACACCGCCGGGGCGACCGACGCGAGGCGGTGGACGTCCCGTGCCGTGCCGGTGACGCCCGCGAGGAAGCCCTGGGCGCGCGGCGAGGCGTTCTCCGTCAGCCAGGCGGGGTCGATGTCGCAGACGGCAACGCGGACCTCGGTGCCGGCGAGGGCCAGGGGCAGGGTGTGGACGACCGTCGAGGGGAAGCTGAGGATCGTACGGCCGATGGGGCCGCGGCGGGCGATCAGTTCGAGGGGGAGGTCGGGGCGGACCACTTCGAGGCCGATCTCGGTGGCGAGGCGGTGCAGCTTGTCGGAGCTCTCGCGGCGGTGGGCGAAGTAGCGGGTCGCGCCGTGGGTGCGCGCGAGGGCGCGGACGGCCTCCAGGTAGCGGTCCGGGTCGACGACGCCGGTCTCGACGAGGGACGTGCCGACGAGGTCGGCGCCCTTCGTCATGCGGGGCGGGCCGAAGCGGGCGCGGGTCCAGGTGAACTCGTTGCGGGTGACGCGGACGCCGTCGGGGATCGAGTCGATCGGCATGGCCGAGAAGACCTCGACGGTGCGGCGGGTGCCGTCGGGGGTGAGGCGGCGGCGGGCGGCGGCGGAGACGGGCGCGAAGAGGATGTCGCGCGGTCCGGGCCGGCCGCCGCGGCGGTGCCAGCGCACGAGGCGTTCGCCGCGGGCGAGCTGGGAGACGAACTCCATGGTCGCGGTGCCGTCGTCGACGACGACGAGTTCGGCGGCCCGGGTGATCGTCAGCAGGAGCTGCACGTAGCGGGAGAAGGGGTCACCGATGACGATGCGGGCGGCCTTGCGCAGCGCGCCCGCGAGTCCGCCGATGGTGTGGAAGGGCGCGGTGGTGCCGCCGCGCGCCTCTTCCCAGCGGACGGTGTGGCCCTCGTCGCGGGCGAGGTCGGCCATGCGGCGCAGCTGGCCGCGGGTCATGGGGTCCGTGGGCGACAGGACGACCAGGGTGATCCGGTCCGTCTTGTCGGTGCTCTCGGCGCGATGCGCCCATTCCAGGACGTTGAGGAGCTGGACGGGGCTCTCCACGAAACACAGGGTTCCGGAGCGGCGTCCGGAGCGTGCTGCTGACATGGGCGACATGGGCCCTCCGAGGGACCTGTGGGGGGTTGGGCCCGTGGGCCGGCGCCGGGCTGGGCGCCGGCCCACACGGGCGGACGTCGGACGGTCAGACGCCGACCGGCTCGCCCGCGGCGACGGCGATCTCCGACTCGGCGACGACGCCCGCGACGCGGCGGAGCTTCTTCATCGGGCCGAGCTCCGACTCGTAGACCTTCTTGACGCCGTCACCGAGGGACGCCTCGATGGTGCGGATGTCGCGCACGAGGCGGGTGAGGCCCTGCGGCTCGACGGAGGCGGCCTGGTCGGAGCCCCACATGGCGCGGTCGAGGGTGATGTGACGCTCGACGAAGGTGGCGCCGAGGGCGACGGCGGCGAGCGTGGTCTGCAGGCCGGTCTCGTGACCGGAGTAGCCGATCGGGACGTTCGGGTACTCGGACTGGAGGGTGTTGATGACCCGCAGGTTCAGCTCCTCCGCCTGCGCCGGGTAGGTCGACGTGGCGTGGCACATGAGGATGTTGTCCGAGCCGAGGACCTCGACCGCGTGACGGATCTGCTTCGGCGTCGACATGCCGGTGGAGAGGATGACGGTGCGGCCGGTGGCGCGCAGGGCGCGGAGCAGCTCGTCGTCGGTGAGCGACGCGGAGGCGACCTTGTGGGCCGGGATGTCGAACTTCTCCAGGAAGGCGACGGCCTCGGTGTCCCACGGGGAGGCGAACCAGTCGATGCCGCGCTTCTTGCAGTGCTCGTCGATCTGGCGGTACTCGTCCTCGCCGAACTCGACGCGGTGGCGGTAGTCGATGTACGTCATGCGACCCCAGGGGGTGTCGCGCTCGATGTCCCACTGGTCGCGCGGGGTGCAGATCTCCGGGGTGCGCTTCTGGAACTTGACGGCGTCGCAGCCGGCCTCGGCGGCCACGTCGATCAGCTTGAAGGCGTTGTCGAGGTCGCCGTTGTGGTTGATGCCGATCTCACCGGTGATGTAGACGGGCCGGCCGGGGCCGGCCGTCTTCGAACCGAACGTGCGCAGGCGGGAGTTGGTGCTCATGACTGGGGAGTTCCTTACTTGTTGAGGGAATCGAGAGAAGGGCCGAGGATCCAGGTGGCGATCTCTCGGATCGCGCCGTCACCACCGGGGAGAGTGGTGACCGCGCGCGCGGCGCCTCGTACGACGTCGTGGGCGCTCGCGACCGCCACGGGCCAGCCGACAAGGCCGAAGCACGGGAGGTCGTTGACGTCGTTGCCGACGTAGAGCACGCGCTCGGGCGCGATGCCCTGTTCCTCGCACCACTGCTTCAGTGCGAGGTCCTTGCGGTCGATGCCGTGCAGGACCGGGATCTGGAGCTTCCTGGCCCGGGCGGCGACGACCGGGTTCTGTTCCGTGGACAGGATCAGCAGCGGCAGGCCCGACTTGCGCAGGGCCGCGATGCCGAGGCCGTCACCGCGGTGCACGGTGACGAACTCCCGTCCGTCGGAGTCGATCAGCACCTTGTCATCGGTCTGGGTGCCGTCGAAGTCGAGGACGACCGCGTCGATGTCTTCGGCGGTCGGGAGGGAGCCGGGCCCGTGCGCGTCGAAGAGCGGCGCGAGGGCCCGGGCGCGGGCGAGATCGTGCGGATCGTCGATCTCGAGGACCCGCGCGGGGTCGGTGCGGACGAGTTCCGTGCGGCCGAAGAAGCGGTGCTTGGCCTCGCGGAAGCCGCTCGCGTCCATGGCGTAGACCGCGCCGGTCTCCAGGAGGTCCTGGGGGCGGTCCTGGCGCATCTGGCGGAAGGACTTGTCGTGGTTGACGCCGTAGCCGCCGCTGGTGGCGGCGGGGGCGACCAGCGTGTCGGTGCCGCCTTCGACGGCGGCGCGCTCGATCGCGGGCGCGGCCGGCTCGTCATCGGCGTCGCGCCACACGAACCCGTGGAAGGGGGCGACGGTCAGGGCCGAGTCGGCGCCCTTCTCGACGATCGCGTTGACGACGCCGTCGATGTCCTCGCGGACGATGAAGGGGCTGGTGCACTGGACGAGGAGCACGACGTCGACCGCCGCGCCCTGGAGGGCCTCGTGGGCGTCGAGGGCGTGCAGCACGGCCGCCTCGGAGCTCGACTTGTCACCGGCGATGGCGGCGGGCCGCAGGACGACCTCGGCACCCGCCTCGCGGGCCGCGGCGGCGATCGCGGTGTCGTCGGTGGAGACCACGACGTCCGTGACGAGCCGGGTGGCGCGGCACTCGCGGACGGTGCGGGCCACGAGGGGCACGCCGCCGACCGGGGCGAGGTTCTTGGCGGGCACTCCCTTGGAGCCGCCACGGGCGGGGATCACGGCGAGGACGCGGCGGACCGGTGCCGCTGTGCCCGCTTCCGGGTTGGTCATCAGGTCTCCTTGAGGGGTACGGGCGTTCACAGCTCGCCCATCCGCCGGATGACGGGCGCCACGCGCTGCACTCCGTGCCGGTAGGCGCCACGTGCGGCGCGGCGCACGATCTGCCGGACGGGGCCGGGCTCCTTGCCTGCGGCGGGTGCGCCGGGCAGCGGCGTCCCGTCGGGGGCGAGGTGGTGGCGGGCGAGGATGCGCGGCAGATAGCCGGGGGCGGTGGTGAGGCTGTAGTAGGGGGCCAGGGGCGGAAGCCGGTCGGCTCCGGTCAGGCCGGTGACCCGGGCGCGGGCCTGGTCGAAGGCGGTGTCGTACGTCCCGTCGGCCGCGACGCCCTGGCCGGCCACCCACTCCTCGTCGGCCTTCGGCAGGTGGCCCGCGTCGAGCTGGTCCCAGGAGGCGAGGCACCCGGAGCCGGTGAAGTGGTGGTTGCCGAGCGCCTCGCGCACTCCGAGGTCGGTGAGCAGGACCGTGGGGATGCGCCGGTGCAGGGCTTCGAGCGCGGCCGTCGAGCTGACGGTGACCAGGAGGTCGGTGCGGTCGAGCACCTCGCCCATGTGCCCGTAGACGAGGCGGAAGTTGGCGGGCAGTCCGCCGTCGATCCGCTGGGCGAGCTTCTGGTAGGGCGCCTCTTCGATGTGCGTGGTGTGCTCGCCCGGCTTGCTGCGCAGCTTGAGCAGCACCTCGCGCTCGGGGTGCAGCCGGGCGTGTCCGACGAGCCGCTTGAGCAGGTAGGCGCGGTCGGCGGGGTTGTCCGGCACGGAGGGCTGCGCGGCGAAGACGACCGTGTACGGGTCGTGCTTCTCCTCGTAGGGCGTGCCGCCGAGGAACGGCAGCGCGCACTCGGTCACCGAGGAGGCGTCGGCGTCCACACCCTCGTACACGGCGCGGAAGCGGTCCGCGTCGTGGCGGGAGTTGGCGAGGACGATGTCGGCGCCGTGCCGCAGGAGCAGGCCGTCGGCGAGCTTCTCGTAGACGACGCCCACGTAGCCGGTGACGACGACGGGCCGCTCGGCCCTGCCCTGCCAGGCCCGCGCGAGGCCGTGGAGCATGGCCTGCACGGCGCCGCCGACAAGGGCGAGGACGACGACGTCGTAGCGGTCGGCTTCCTGCTCCATGCGGCGCAGGAATTCGACGGCGGTGACTTCGTCGAGGCTGTCGGCGCGGACGCCGACCTCGTCGAGCTGGCGGGGCGTGGGGGTGGCCCGGCCGCGCAGGAGGAATCCGTTGAGCGGGCTCTCGTCGGGGCTGATGCGGCGCGCGGTGAGCGCGCCCCACTTCCACCGGGTGTCGGAGTCCGCGAGCACGGCGACCCGTCGGGTCTCAGAGGTACTTGCTGGCACACCCAAGAAGCTAGGAAGCGATTTAGGACCGCGGCCCAACCGGAGTGCAACAAACGGTTAACAGCGCACCGACGAATGGCGAATCCGCCCGGGATGCGGCCAGGAAGCAGGCGGGTTCACTATTCCGCCACGCGTCGTTCACCTGACATCTCACCATCGGTCAAGACGAATGCCGGGCCGCCGCCTAGCGTCCTTCACGTGGTCAAGCTCTCCGTCATCGTGCCGTTCTACAACGTGCAGCAATACGCGCCCGACACCCTCAGAAGTCTTCGTGCCAACGCGCGCGACGACTTCGAATTCATTCTCGTCGACGACTGTTCGAAGGACGAGACCCCGGACATTCTCGCGCGCGCCGAGCGCGAGCTGCCCGGCGCCGTCCTGGTCAGACACGAAAAGAACGGAGGCCTGGCCACCGCGCGCAACACCGGACTCGACGCGTCGCGCGGTGAGTACCTGACATTCCTGGACGGCGACGACTGGCTCGCCCCTGGATACTACGAGCAACTGCTCGCCTCCATCGAAGGCCTGGGCTGCGATTTCGTCCGTACGGACCATGTCCAGTGCACCGCGCGGGCCCGCACCGTCCACCGCGTGCCGACCGGCAGGCGCGGTGTCGTCATGAATCCGCGCGAGGCGATCCTGCCCGCCGACCGCTCGACATCCGTCGACTACGCGTACGCGTGGGCCGGCATGTACCACCGGCGGCTCGCCGACGCCGGCCTCCTCCACTTCACCGACGGCCTGCGCACGGCCGAGGACAGGCCGTGGATCTGGCGGCTGCACCGCGAGGCGGAATCCTTTGCCGCGGTGGGACTTCTCGGCGTGTTCTACCGGCGCGGTGTCGCCTCGTCGCTGACACAGATCGGCGACGTGCGCCAGCTCGATTTCATCAAGGCGTTCGACCAGGTGGTGGCGGAAACGGCGCAGGACAAGGACGCGGAAAAACTTCTCCCGAAGGCCGTCCGTACGTACTGCGCGATTATTTCCCACCACTTGGGATCCATCGAAAGGTTCGAACCTGCAGTGGCGCGCAAATTGAAGACACTGAGTTCCGCGGCGCTGAAGCGCATGCCGCAGGACGTACTCGACGACGCGCTCGACTCGATGGACGTGCAGCGGGCGACGCGCCTGCGCCGGCTGCGGCGCCGGCCCGCCACGGCGGGGGTGGCTGCCGCGTGACCACGCAGATCTTCCTCGCCTCCACGCTGTACGGGACCGCGACGCTCGCCGCGGCCCTCGACGCGGACTGCTACGCACCCGCGGACCGGCGCATCCTGCTCGTCGCCAACAACGCGGCGACCCCGGAGACGACGCCCTCCGTCGACGAGATGCCGGGCTTCGAGCGGCTGCGTGGCCGCTTCGACGACGTCGTGTCGTGGAACGAGACCATCGCGCCGTTCCACCCCGGCGGCTGGGCCCCGCGCCCCGACGACGTACCGCTGTGGGAGCGCCACCTGCGCCTCGCCTGGGATCTGGGCGACGACGACGTCGAGCTGGCCGTGGAGTCGATCCAGGTCAACCCGGCGATGGCGATCGCCCAGATCTTCACCGGCGTCCCCGTCGACGTGTACGCGGACGGCCTGATGAGCTACGGCCCCACCCGCAACAAGCTCGACCCGCTGGTCGGCACGCGTGTGCGGCGGCTGCTGCACCTGGACCTCGTGCCGGACCTGAAGCCGCTGCTCCTCACGGAGTTCGGCGTGGAGCCGGAGATCGTCCCGACGGACGTCTTCGTCAAGGTGCTCGCCGAACTGGGCGACGTGAGCGGCGAGTTGCCGCCCGTCGACCCCGGACCGGCGGTGCTCCTCGGCCAGTACCTGTCCGCGCTCGACATCCTCACCGCGCAGGAGGAGGAAGACCTGCACGTGCGGATGATGCGCGGCGCGGTCGCCCTCGGCCACACGCGGATCGTCTTCAAGCCCCACCCGACGGCGCCGGCCACCTGGTCGCGCACGCTGGAGGCGGAGGCGGAGAAGCTCGGCGCCGAGCTCACCGTCCTCGACACGCCCGTGCTCGCCGAGGTCCTGTACCAGCGGATGCGCCCGGCCCTGGTGGTCGGCTGCTTCTCGACGGCGCTCCTGACCGCGTCCGCGCTCTACGGCATCCCGGTCGCCCGCATCGGCACCGGCACCCTCCTCGACCGGCTCGCGCCGTACCAGAACAGCAACCGCGTCCCGGTCACGATCGTCGACGCGCTGCTGCCCGAGCTGTCGGAGCAGGCGGCCGTGACCGCGCAGGAGTCCGGCACGGCGACCGCCGAGCTGAACCAGCTGGTGCGCGCGGTCGGCTTCGCGATGCAGCCGAAGATCTACCCGGACCTGCGGGCGGCGGCCGAGCGCTATCTCTCCACGCATCTGAACGACCACACGTGGCGCTACTTCAAGCGCCGCCGGCTCACGTCGCTCGCGCTGCCCGGTGCCGTCCCGGCCCAGCTCGCGTTCATTCCGCGCAACGCGACGGTGCGCCGGGTCGCCCGCCGTGCGCGCTCCTTCAAGCGGGCTGCCCTCGGATGAGCACTTCGGAGACGACGCTCCCCAAGCTTTCTCCGGGAGCGGACGCCACGGCGCGGAGCGCGCGACCGCGCGCGCACGTACCGCGGCTGAGAGCCCTGGACGGCCTGCGGCTGATAGCCGCCCTGATGGTCGCCGCGTACCACTACGGCGGCCGTGACGGCGAGGTGTCCCTGGCCTGGGGCACATCACCGAAGGTCCAGTTCCCCACGCTGCACCAGTGGTTCGCCTACGGCTGCCTCGGGGTGCAGATCTTCTTCGTCATCAGCGGCTTCGTGATCTGCATGAGCGGCTGGGGCAAGCCCCTGCGCTCGTTCTTCGCCTCCCGCGCGTCCCGTCTGCTGCCCTCCTACTGGGCGGCGGTGATCCTGGTGACGGCGGTCTTCGCGCTGCCCGTGGTCGCGTACAAGGCGGTCTCGCCCAGCGATGCTCTCCTCAATCTGACGATGCTTCAGCAGCCGCTCGGTGTGGACCGGGTCCTCGGCGTCTGCTGGACGCTGTGGGCCGAGGTCCGCTTCTACGCGCTGTTCGCCCTGTTCATCGTCCTGCCGGGCGCGAACCGGCGCCGCATCGTGCTGTTCTGCGCCGTGTGGACGCTCGCCGCCGCGATCACCCAGGCCTCCGGCGAGCCGGCCCTGAAGGTCATCCTGATGCCGGAGTACGCGCCCTACTTCATCGGCGGCGTCGGCCTGTACCTGCTCCACCTCGACCGCCGCGACATGACCGCGTGGGGCATCGTCCTCGTGAGCTGGCTGATCGGTCAGCACTACGCGGTGGCCGCGCTGTGGCACGCACCGAATCCTCACTTCTTCTCGTACCGCGGGTCGGGCGCGATCATCCTGATAGTGACCCTCGGCTTCGTGGCGGTGGGCGCGATCGCGCTCGGTCTGCTGAACCGGATCAACTGGGGATGGCTGACGGTCGCCGGTGCGCTGACGTACCCGTTCTACCTGGTCCACGAGCATCTGGGCTGGGTGACGATAGAGGTGCTGCACCGGCGTCTCGGGCTGCCCTCGGCCGCGACGTTCACCCTCACGGTGGTCGCGATGCTCGTCCTCGCGTGGCTCCTGAACCGCTTCGTCGAGAAGCCGCTTGCACCTTTCCTGCGCAAACGACTGAACCCCACTTCCGCCAGGATTCACTGAGGATTCATACCTGGTGGAGTTTGCTGCCCGATTGGCGGATGCGATCTGTGAGCGCCTTGACCCTGTCGATCAGGAGCTCATAGGTTCGCGTCCCATGACTGCTGTGCACACCACCGCCCGGCGCCCGGTCCACCTCGACGACGTCCCCGGCTGGTTCCCGCCGCTCGACCAACTCCTGTTCACCTGGCTCCTCGAAGGCCAGGCGCGCCGGGAGGTCCGAGGCGATCTGCTGGAACTCGGCGTCTATATGGGCAAGAGCGCGGTCCTTCTCGGCCGGCACCTGCACCGCGCCGAGAAATTCACCGTGTGCGACCTGTTCGAGGGCGACGCCCCCGACGATGCGAACCAGGCCGAATCCACCAAGTCGTACGCCTCACTGACCCGGCGGGCCTTCGAGGAGAACTACCTCTCGTTCCACGACGAGCTGCCGAAGGTCGTCCAGGCGCCCAGCTCCGTGATCTCCACCGAGGTCGACCCGGGCACCTGCCGCTTCGTCCACATCGATGCCTCACACCTCTACGAGCACGTGTACGGCGACATCGGCGCCGCCCGCGAGCTGCTCGCCCCGGGCGGCATCGTCGTCCTGGACGACTTCCGCTCGGAGCACACACCGGGCGTCTCCGTCGCCGCCTGGGAGGCCGTACTCAACCGCGGCCTGCGCCCGCTCTGCCTGAGCACCCAGAAGCTGTACGCCACGTGGGAGGACCCGGAACCCCTCCAGGGCGAGCTCCTCGACATGCTCAGGGAGCGCGACGACATCGCGCTGAGCGTGCAGCAGGCGGCCGGGCACCGCCTCGTGCGGGTGAAGTCGAAGGCGGTCAAGGCGCCCGCGTTCCCGCGCTCTCGCCACCAGGTGGAAGCGCCGGAGGAACCGAAGGCGGCCCCCGCCCCGCAGCAGGCCCCCGTACGCAAGCGCAGCCGCGCCCGCCGTATCGCCGTGGACCTGCTGCCGCCGATCGTCACCCGGGCCGTACGCCGCGCCCGCAGGGGCTAGGCCGAAAGCAGCCCGGGGGCCTCAGGCTCCCGCGAGGGACAGCTTGACCGCGAAGCCCAGGAACAGCACGCCCGCCGCCGTGGTCGCGCCCGCCGAGAGGCGCTTGCGGCGCCGGAAGGCTCCGGCCAGGCGGGTGCCGCTGAAGATCAGGGTGGAGAGGTAGAGGAAGCTCGCGGTCTGGAGCAGCCCGCCGAGGACCACGAAGGACAGCGCCGGGTAGGCGTAGTGCGGGTCCACGAACTGCACGAAGAAGGAGATCAGAAAGAGGATCGCCTTCGGGTTGAAGAGGCTGACGATCAGGGCGCGGCGGTACGGGTGCTCCTCGCCGCTCCCGGTCACCGGCTGCGGCTCGCTCTCCGCGGCGGGCTCTCCGCGCTGCTTCCACAGCGCCCGCGCCGACCGGATCATGCCGATCGCCATCCACGTCAGATAGCCCGCTCCGGCGTACTTCACGACGAGGAAGAGCACGGGCGTCGTCTGCAGCACGGAGGCCGCGCCGAGCGCGGCGAGTGTCATCAGGACCGTGTCCCCGGTGAACACACCGGCGGCGGCCGCGTATCCGGTGCGTATGCCCTTGCGGGCGGCCACGGAGAGCACGTAGAGGGAGTTCGGTCCTGGCAGCAGGACGATGAGGACGAGACCGGCCAGATAGGTCGGGAGATTGATGACACCGAGCATGAAAGGGAGTGTCGCACGCCTATATGGCCATACGACACTCCCTGGTCAGAGGGTGATACGCGGCCTCGGAACACGCCCTCGGAACGCGGCCTCGGACACGGTCTCAGAACGCGTCGGTCGGGATGTACGTGCCCCACACGTCGCGCAGCGCGTTGCAGACCTCGCCGACGGTGGCGCGGGCGCGCAGGGCGTCCTTCATGGGGTACAGGACGTTGTCCTCGCCCTCGGCCGCCTTCTTGAGGGCGGCGAGCGCCGCGTCCACGGCCGCCTGGTCGCGCTCGGCGCGCAGCTTCGTGAGGCGCTCGGCCTGCTGGGCCTCGATCGCCGGGTCGACGCGCAGCGGCTCGTAGGGCTCCTCGGCGTCGAGCTGGTAGCGGTTGACGCCGACCACGACGCGCTCGCCGGAGTCGGTCTCCTGCGCGATGCGGTACGCGGAGCGCTCGATCTCGTTCTTCTGGAAGCCGTGCTCGATGGCGTTGACCGCGCCGCCGAGGTCCTCGACCTTCGTCATGAGTTCGAGGGCGGCGGCCTCCACGTCGTCCGTCATCTTCTCGACGACGTACGACCCGGCGAACGGGTCGACGGTGGCGGTCACGTCGGTCTCGTAGGCGAGGACCTGCTGGGTGCGCAGGGCCAGGCGCGCGGACTTGTCGGTCGGCAGCGCGATGGCCTCGTCGAAGGAGTTGGTGTGCAGCGACTGCGTGCCACCGAGCACCGCGCCGAGGCCCTGGACGGCGACGCGGACGAGGTTGACCTCGGGCTGCTGGGCGGTGAGCTGCACGCCCGCGGTCTGCGTGTGGAAACGCAGCATCAGCGACTTGGGGTTCTTCGCGCCGAACTCCTCCTTCATGACCTTGGCCCAGATCCGGCGGGCCGCACGGAACTTGGCGACCTCCTCCAGGATCGTCGTACGGGCCACGAAGAAGAAGGACAGGCGCGGCGCGAAGTCGTCGACGTCCATGCCGGCCGCGACGGCCGTGCGCACGTACTCGACGCCGTCCGCGAGCGTGAACGCGATCTCCTGCGCGGGCGAGGCACCGGCCTCCGCCATGTGGTAGCCCGAGATCGAGATCGTGTTCCACTTCGGGATCTCGGCCTTGCAGTATTTGAAGATGTCGGCGATCAGCCGCAGCGAGGGCTTCGGCGGGAAGATGTACGTGCCGCGCGCGATGTACTCCTTCAGCACGTCGTTCTGGATCGTGCCGGTCAGCTGGTCCGCGGGGACGCCCTGCTCCTCGCCGACGAGCTGGTACATGAGCAGGAGCAGCGCCGCCGGGGCGTTGATCGTCATCGACGCGGACACCTTGTCGAGCGGGATGCCGCCGAACAGGATCCGCATGTCGTCGATCGAGTCGATGGCCACGCCGACCTTCCCGACCTCGCCGGACGCGATCGGGGCGTCCGAGTCGTGGCCCATCTGGGTGGGCAGGTCGAAGGCGACGGACAGACCCATCGTGCCGTTGGCGATGAGCTGCTTGTAACGGGCGTTGGACTCGACGGCGGTGCCGAAGCCGGCGTACTGGCGCATCGTCCACGGGCGGCCGGTGTACATCGACGGGTAGACACCGCGAGTGAAGGGGTACTTGCCGGGCTCGCCGAGCTTCTCGGCCGCGTTCCAGTCGGCCAGCGAATCAGGGCCGTAGACCGGCTCGATGGGCAGTCCTGACTCAGACTCGCGCGCCATGGTTGTGCCTCCAGCTCGGATGTTACTTGCCAGTTGGGTCTACCCTCGCGACGGACTGTAGCGGCGCGCCTGCTAGCCATGGAGAGCCGCAGGCTGGGACCTTGCTCACAGCCCGTCCTTCACCTTTTCTCCATCCCACCATGCGCGGCACTTACGCCGAGTTCGCAACCGGACGCGCGCGGGAAACATCTCTGTTGGCACATCGGACGAGTGACGAGACTGCGGGGGCCCGGATGCGTGCGACCGTCATGCGTGGATCACTCGCCGTCGCCGGGGTCATCGCCCTGGCCGGCGGCTGCAAAACACAGGCCGTCGACACGGGAGGCAAGCAGCCGCCGCCGAGCGCCAACGGCTCGGCGTCACCGACTCCTTCCGACGACGCGAAGGATCCGGGCACGAAGAAGCCGGGCGCCGCTCCCTCCCGCACCCCGTCGGTCAGACCGACGCCGCCGCCGAAGATCCTCATGGCCCGCGGCGCGAGCGGCGGCAAGGTGCGCGAACTCCAGGCCAGGCTGCGCCAGCTCGCGTGGCTCTTCGAGGGGCCGAACGGAAACTACGGCCCGGCCACCACCAAGGCGGTCGAGGGTTTCCAGGGCAAGCGGGGCCTGCCGCGTACGGGGAACACGGACACGGTGACGTGGGCCCGGCTGGTGAAGATGACGCACACGCCGACGCGCGACGAGCTGTACGCGTCCGGCGGGCAGCCCGCGGCGAAACCGGACCGGCGCTGTATGACGGGCCGCGTCGTCTGCATCAGCAAGACCAGCCGCACGCTGACGTGGATGATCGACGGCAAGGCGCTGATGACCACGGACGTGCGGTTCGGCTCGCAGTTCACGCCGACCCGCGAGGGCGTCTTCCACGTGTACTGGAAGTCCCGGCACCACGTCTCGACGATCTACCACACGGCCATGCCGTACGCGATGTTCTTCAGCGGCGGCCAAGCCGTGCACTACTCCGCCGACTTCGCGGCCCGCGGCTACAGCGGGGCCTCGCACGGGTGCGTCAACGTCAGGGACGAGAGGAAGATCGCGTCCCTGTTCGCGCAGGTCCGCAACGGCGACAAGGTCGTCGTCTACTGGTGACCTGCGGGGAGAGGGCGAGGGAGTGAGAGTGGGGCGCGGGCGGGACCGGGGGAACGTGTCCCGCCCGCGCCAGTGGCACAGAGCCGAAGGTACGGGGGGAACCCGCGGCTCGTGCACGGCCGATGACCAGTCGGCTCACTTGTTACTGCGCCCCGGAGTCCAAAAGCGTCACACCCGTCTCGGAAATTATTTGTCTCCGCAGGTCAGGGCGGGTCTGAGCAGGTCAACCCCGAGCGAGTTCAGGGGCGGCTCAGGAACAGTTCAGGACTGAGCGGGCGCGGCGCTGTACGTGGCTGAGGCCGTGGCCGTCGCGGATGGCGTCGTCGGCTCGGTGCGCGAGTTGTCGCCGACCGGCTCGGACGGGATCCACGAGACGGTCGGCACGGCGCCGGAGCCGCCGCCGTTCTGGCTGTCCGCGGCGCCGTCCTTGCCGCTGTTCTTGTCGTCGCCCTTGTTGCCGTCGCCCTTGTTGCCGTCGTCGCCCTCGCCGCTGCCGGCCTCGTCGGCCTTCGCGAGGACGCGGGCGCAGAAGCGGTTGGGGTCACGGTCCCGCTTGTTCGTGGCGATGCGCTTCACGGCGGCCTTGAGGCGCCCCGTCTGAGAGTCGCTCAGGTCGCCGTCGCGGTACTTGCGGCAGGCGTCGACCAGGCGCTGCCGCCACGCCTCCCGGTCCGAGGCGTCCGACTCGCGCAGGCCGGCGCCCGGCTGCGTCGCCGCCGGGTCGGGCCGGCCCGCCGTGTCCTCCTGCGACGGTGCGCCAGAGCCGGGCTCGTGCGCGTGGCCGTCGGGGGTGGCGCTGCCCGAGCGTCCGCCGTCGGTGTCCGAGATGTCGGGCGACGGTGAGGCGAGGGGCTGTTCGGGGGACGCGGCGGCGGAGACGCTGGCGGCGGGGCCCGGTTCGTTCCGGCCGCCGAACGGCGAGGGGAGCACTCCGGTTCCGGCCGCGACGGCCACACCGCCGATCATGCATCCGGCGAGCGCGGCGGCCATCCCGAACCGGACCGGGCGACCCCAGCGGACGGGCCGCGCGTCGGGTCTCGCGAGGCGGACACTGCCGACGTCGGAGGCGGCGTGCCCGTCGGCGCCGGCATTTGCGTTCGCGTTCGCGTCGTTCTCCCGGCCCACGGATCCGTGGAGCGAGGAGGCCGCGGCGAGAGCCCCGCGGGGCCTGGCATGGCGTGCCTTCAGGGCCGCGGCGCCCGGCTCCTGCGCGACGGATTCCCGTGCCTTGCGGAACGCGGCCAACGCGGCCGCCTCGCCCGGCAGTTCGCCTCCGTCTACGCGTGTCACGGCAAGCGCGTCGAGCGCCTCGGTGAGGCGGACGGCCCGGGCGCGGGTGGCTGCGTCGACGGCTTCCAGGGGCTCACCGCGCAGCAGACGCTCGGCCGCGTCCCGGTCCAGCCACTTGTTGTGCTCGTCGGCCATCACATGTCCTTCTGCGTCCGCGTCCGCGAATGCGTCACACCGGCGGACGTCACCGCATGCCCGCGCGGTTCTCTGGGGGGCGGTACCGCGTCGAGCGTGCCGTCCCGGCCCGCCTGCGCCGTATGCGGTTGCGAACCTTCCGCGCCGAGCAGCTCGGCCAGGCGCTTGAGGCCGCGGTGCGCGGCCGTTCTGACGGCGCCCGGACGCTTGCCGAGTGTCTGGGCGGCGCTCTTCGCGTCGAGCCCGACGACGACGCGCAGGACGACGGCCTCGGCCTGGTCCTGCGGAAGCTGGGCGATGAGCGCGAGCGTGTCACCGGTGGCGAGGAGTTCCATCGCCTCGTCGGCGGTGTCGGATATCGCGGGTCGGCCGGTGAGCTCGGTCTCGTCGCCGCCTATCGCGGGCCGGCGCCCCCGCATGCGGATGTGGTCGAGGGCGCGGTTACGGGCGATGCGTGCGGCCCAGCCGCGGAAGCGGTCGGCGTCCCCGCTGAAGCGGTCGAGGTCCCGGGCTATCTGCAACCAGGCCTCGGACGCGACGTCCTCCGCGTCCGGTTCGCCGACGAGTGTCCGTACGTACCCGAGCAGGCGCGGATGCACGGCGCGGTACACAGTCCGGAACGCGGTCTCGTCCCCGTCCTGCGCCGCATGCACCGCGGCCGTCAGCTCCGCGTCGTCCCCCAGCACTGCGCCACCCTTGCGCTTAAACCCCTGCGCCGCTCACCGGCGCGAACCAGCACGCTACGGCCTGATACGGCTCCCCGTCCACGTTTGTACAACCCGCAACTATCACGTGACACAACGCGGTGTGACAGAAAACGCACGCGCGGCGCTGAAGGTAGTACGGGCCGCCGCGCGGCCCGTACCGCGCGACGGCCGGGGCCTCTCCTGTGGGGGGTGGCGGCCTCGGCCGTCCCGGCGGTGTCCGTGATTCTCACGGCTCCTGCCAACTTCTTCCACTTCTCCTTACTTCTTCTTACCTCTTCCCGGGATCGGGCCGGCGGTGCTTCTTCCCGGCATCGCGCTCGGGCTCGCGTGCCCGTTCTGAGGGCCGTCGGCTTTCCCGGCGGGCGCGTTGGCGCCGGCGCCGCTGTTGCCGCTGTTGCCGTCACCGGTCTCCTGGCGTGCCGCCTCGGCCGCGCAGTACGCGTCCACGGACGCCTCTCCGCCCGCCTCCGCGAGGAAGCGCTGCCAGGCGGGCGAGTCGAGCGCCGCGCCCCGGTCCCGTACGGACCCGTACGCGTGGCACTTGGCGAGGGTGTCACCGGCCTGGTCCGGGTGATCGCCGGACCGGCCGGGCGCAGTGGTGCCGGGGCGGGCGGGCGCCGCGCCGGGTGGCCGGATCTCGTCGGGGGAATGCCGTTCCGGGATGTCGGTGGCGCTCCGCCGTGGCGTGGCCCGCCGTTCGCCGTCGTCGCCCGGCGCGTCACCGCCGGCACCGATGCCGGCCATCGCGACGCCGCCGAGCGTGACGCTCGCGAGCAGTGCGCCCACCGCCGTACGGACCGACCAGCGGTTCAGTCCGCGCCTGCGCGGACGCCAGTCGTCGCGGCGTCGCGTCCTGGCCGAGTGAGCCCCCTGATCGCGGGCCTCGCGGAACGCGGCCACGGCCTGTTCCTCGCCGCCGTCCCGCGGCTTCGCGGAACGCACGGCGGCGGCGAGCAGGATCTCGAAGCCTCCGCCGCCGTCCGGACCGGGCGGCCCGGCATCGCGCACAGATGGGTTCTCAGTCATCTCGACTCCCCCAGCGTCGTGGGGCCGTCATCCGTCACACCTCGCGCGCCGAGCCGGTCCGCGAGCTTCTTGAGACCCCGGTACGCGGCCGTCCGCACGGCGCCGGGGCGCTTGCCGAGGGCGCGCGCGGCGGCGGGTCCGTCGAGCCCGACGACGACGCGCAGCAGCACCGCCTCGGCCTGGTCGCGCGGGAGATCGCGGATCAGCGTGAGCGCCTGTTCGGTGGAGATCGTCTCAAGGGCCTGATCGGACGTGCTGTAGGTGCCGGGGAGTTCGAGCATGTCCTGTTCGAGGCCGGAGGGGCGCGGACGCACCTTCTGGCGCCGCAGCAGGTCGAGGGCGCGGTGGCGGGCGATCGTGGCGGTCCAGCCGCGGAACCCCGCGCCGTCCCCGCGAAAGCGCCCGAGGTCGCGGGCTATCTCCAGCCAGGCGTCGGCGGCCACGTCCTCGGCCTCGTCGCCGACGAGGCCCCGCAGATATCCGAGGAGGCCGGGCTGCACGAGCCGGTACGCGACCGCGAAGGCGGCCTCGTCCCCCTCCTGCGCCCGCGCCACGGCCATGCTCAGCTCTTCGTCGCGGGCGTGCGCGCGACGGGGCTCCCCACCCTGGCCCAACCGTTGTCCTCTTCGTACGTCCGCGTACCGAACCGACGCGGCACAGGTCATCATGTCCATGCCCCCACGGTCATCAGCGTCCCGGCCCACGGAAATGTCACTTGGCGACGCAGCTCACGCCCTTCCCGCGGTCACCGCCGCGCCCGTGGAGGGTCAGGTAGAAGGTCTGGAGGGATTCCTCGCGGCCGAGTTCGAAGCGGTTGACGACTTTGCCGAGGGGGTTCCACACGCGCCCGTCGGGCATGCGGACGCCGACGGGCTGGCCGAAGTAGGCGCGCTGGGCGGCGCCGAAGTCGACCCATGCGGCGCCGGCGCGCCGCACGAGCACCTCCCCCACGTACGCGCCGATGCCGAACAGGGCCCCCGCGACCGCCGTCTGGTCCGGAGTCCCTTTACGGAGGCCGTCGATGAGGAAGTCGGCGACGCGGAGGCTGGTGACGGTGTAGTCGAGCGGGAGCCGGTTGCGCGCGGTGGCGTGCGCGACGAGTCCCGCGGCGTGCCGTCGCATGTCCGCCGCTTTCGGCTCGGGTTCGTGGCCCACACCCATGATGTCCGCCCCTCGTTCAGGTCCCGGGGAGCCGGATCCGCGCCCCCGCTTGGCCCAGCGGATGACGTCACCGAAGCATCACGCGTCACACACATGTCGCTTCTCACATGGCCAATTGGCCAAGCCCGTACAACCTTTGGGGCTGCTGATCGTCTCTGGGGCCGGGGGCCCGGGGGGCGACGCTGTTGGAGCCGACGCGTCCCGCGCTATGCCTCCAGGGCGCGGCCGGGTTGCACAGGTTCCGCGGCGATCAGTGGAGGTAATCCGCCAAGGCGGCGCGCGCCGGCACCGAGAGCCGGTCCACCGCCATGTCCTCGAGTGTGACGCGCAGCATCTCCGGCTGCATCAGGGGAATGGCCGCGACGAGGAGTTCCTCACTCGCGTACAGCGGCTCCACCAGCTGATAGAACACGGCGGACGCCACGGGCTGGGTCGAGTTGAGGAGCAGGTTCTCGGCGAACTCGGCACATCGGCTGAGCAGTCCGGTGTCACGCTCCGCCTCGGGCATGAGCAGCTCGGGCCGGACCAGGTCGCGGAAGACCACGTCGCGCAGGAAGTCGTAGGGATCGAACCAGCCGAGATCCCCGGAGACGGCCTGTTCCGCGGACATCCCCGCCACGGCCTCGATCCCGTCCCGGGACTCCGGGATCATGATCAGAAGGAGACCGGGGATCTGGTGTCTGCCGATGCGGGACCCGGGCGAAGTCATCTCCCGGACCTTACGCCTTGCCTTCCCGGCCCCGGAACCAACCCGGTCCGACCGACCCGGTCACCTGCCCCCGCCTGCGGTCGGACCCACAGAGCGGGGGTACATCAGCACCGCCGCGCACGCCATGGCAGGGAGTCCGAGGGCGGGCACGGTCCACCACGGGATGCCGATCCACACCGCCGGGAGCCCTACCCCGAAGCAGACGACGGCGCTCGCGATGAGCAACCGCCTGCCGTACGGGTTCCAGGTGAAGGGCGCGTAGGCGCGAGGGCTGACCAGGCGTACCGCACCGAACGCGAACGCCTGAGCCGCGAAGAACGCGCCGAGCATGCCCATGGCGGCATTCATCTGGATCTCGTCACGGGGTGCCTCCGAGGTGTTCTGCCGGACGCCGTCCCTGCTCAGTACGACGATGTCGCGGCGCCAGGCGGTGGCGGTGACCTTGTCGCCCGGCTTCAGGTGCTCCAGGAGCGGCCCCGGGTCACCGAAGTCCACGACTCCCTGCCAGGAGTCCCCGTCCTTCAGCGTCGCCTTATAGGTGGAAGTCCTCCCGGTGCTCTTGATCTCCTTCTTCACGACGGTGAGATGCCAGGTGCTCAGGCAGTTGGTCGCCGTCGCACCGACGGGGCAGCGCTCGGCTGCCACGTAGTCCCGGTAGCGATCCCTGTCGGAGGGCAACCACCAAGAGAACGCGATGTAGCAGAGCACCGCCGATGCCACAGAAACCAGGATCAGCAGCACACCCATGAACCGCGCCCGGCCCGGCGACGGCCGACGGGCACCGCCCTTGACCTGCGCCCCGCCCACGCCCTGAGCCGTAGCCCTAGCCCTCGCCCGTTCCGTCATGACCCACCCCACCCTTCCGCCCCATCCTTCAGGAGCCGGAAACAGGGCTGCAACGCGGCCCCACGGCAGTCCGTGCCAGGCACCGGCTTCCGCGTCCCGGCAATCCTGCGGACGGGAGCAGACCTACAGCCGCACCGAGCCTTCCCACTCCTCACGTCAGCCCGTGTTTGGTTCGCGCTCACTGTCCTAGGGTGATGCTGTCCACGATGTGTGATGGAGGGGGACGGTCATGGATCCGGAGATCGCAGCGTTAGCGGGCACCGCAGGAACGACGCTGGTCACCATGCTGACAACCGACACCTGGCACAGCATCAGAGACGGGCTCGTCTCGCTGTGGCAGCGTGCTCGGCCCGACAGAGCGCCGGCCATCGCCGATGAAATCAGTGTGACCCGAGACGACCTGCTCGGCGCTCAAGCCGTAGGCGACCGGGAAGCCGAAGCTGAAGTCAGGGCCGAGTGGCAGGGCCGGATTCGCCGACTCCTTGCTGCCCATCCCGAGCTCGTCGAGGAACTGCGGGCGATGCTTGTCGAACTGACCCCGGACAACGCTGGGGTGCCCGCCGTGACGCAGCATGCCACCGCCTCCGGTGAAGCGCGGGTCTACCAAGCCGGCCGCGATGTTCGGATCAGCGGGGTGGAGGACGCATGAGCGAGGACGCTTCGCTGCGTGCTGCGGCGTACGGGCAGGGGCGGATCTTCCAGTCCGAGCGGGACATCCAGATCACCGAACACCACCACCATGGCGCGCCGGGCACGTCAACCTCGGCCAATGGCCCTGCCTCAGTGAGGGTGGCGTCGTCGGCGCCGCTGCGTGCGGCGCTGCGCGACAGGGAGGAGCTGCGTGAGGAGCTCCTCGCGGCACTGGACGCCGCCGGCGGTGTGCATGTGCTGCACGGGTTCGGGGGGTGCGGGAAGACCGCGGTGGCACGGTGGTTGTTCGATCAGTCCGCCGCTTCCCGGGTCGCGTTGTGGGTGGACGCCTCGACCGAGTTGCAGCTTCGCGCCGGAATGCTGGCGGTGGCAGCGGACAGGGGTGCCTCGCCCGAGGAGGTGCGGGCCGCGCAGGAGGGACAGCGGGCCGCGGCCGATCTGGTGTGGCAACGGCTCGACGCGTCCCCGGAACCGTGGTTGCTGGTACTCGACAACGCTGACGACCCACAGCCCCTTCGGGATGGATGGCTGCGTAGCTCTCCGCGGGGAACAGTGCTGGTGACCTCCCGTCAGGCTGCTGATCCCGCCTGGACCGGCGCGGGAGCACGGATGCACCGGGTTGGCGTCCTGCCGGTGGTTGAGGCAGCGCACCTACTGCATGACCTGGCGCCCGGAGACCACCAGCCCGAAGCAACGCTGCGGTTGGCGCAGCGACTTGGGTGTCATCCCCTGGCGCTCACCCTGGCCGGTGGCTTCCTGTCCCAACAGCTGCTCGAAATCTGGACGGTCGAGGAATACCTGGAACGGCTGGGCGAGGATCCCGTCACCCTGTTGGATCGGGGCGCCGGCTTGGAGAGCGGCGCTCGGGAGCGGCTGAGCCGCACCTGGCAGCTCTCGCTCGACGCCCTGACGCAACGTGGCCTACCTGAAGCCACAGCCGTATTAAGATTGCTGGCCTGCTGGGGGCACGCTCCGGTTCCTCTGGCGCTGCTCGCTCCGTCGGCGCTGGTCGCGGTAGGCGTACCCGGGCTTGCGGCAGAGCGCGTCGAAGCAGGGCTGCGTGGCCTGCTGTCGGCATCGTTGGTAGACCTCTTCGAGGTACCGGGCGGCCCAGATGGACGGCGAGTACGGTGTGTGACCGCGCACGGCCTCTTACTGGAAACGATCAAAGCGGGCGTACCCGCAGGACAGCGAGCAGAGCTTTACGGGGCAGCCGCCACACTCGTCAGCCGGGCCGTACTTCTTGGCGAAGACGCGAGCACGGCGCGGTTGTCGGAACCGCACCTGGTGGCGCTGCTGGAGAACGGCTTCACCGTTGGCAGTGTGCTGGACGCAGCACGCCTGGTGCGGGACACATACGACGCCGCAGGGCGTTGGGCGGACGCCCTGCCCTTCGCTTCAGGAGTAGTCAAGGCCATTCCCGGAGAGGGTGTGGCCGAGGACGCCGCGGCAGTCGCTGACGCCCTCAAACTGGGGGAGATCCTGAACATGAGTGGAGACTTCGCCGGAGCGGAGCCCGTACTCAAGAAGGCTCTGGATGCGGCGACGACGTGGGCA
This sequence comes from Streptomyces sp. NPDC090032, assembly GCF_044748025.1. Taxonomy (NCBI): domain Bacteria; kingdom Bacillati; phylum Actinomycetota; class Actinomycetes; order Kitasatosporales; family Streptomycetaceae; genus Streptomyces; species Streptomyces sp. NPDC090032. The sequence goes on from NZ_JBIVFF010000012.1 coordinate 55,958, forward strand.
GAGGATTCGCCGCTGCTTCAGGCCGACGCGTGTGTTCAATTGTCGTCGTGTTACGCCAAGAGTGGGCGGAGCGCCGAAGCCAACCGACTCCTCCATAGGGCGGGCGAAATCAGGCAACGCGTCCTGGGGTCGACGCACGCTGAGACCGTGGAGACGGTGCTTGAGCACGCCGACAACCAATTCCGACTGGGCAACTACGGAGTATCGCTACGCCTTGCACACCAGCTGACAGACCTGGTGCCCAACCTTCACGGTGAGCGCAGTGATGATGTCGCCGCACGTGCCCTTCTGGTCAGTGCGGCTGCAATGCGACATGCCCAAGTAGCCCGGACCCCGGAGAGCCCGTGGCGATCAACTGTCGCCGCCCCAGCATCAGATGCCATCGCGGATGTCGAAGCGCAGGAACTCAGTTGGGACCTGGTGTGGGAGCGAGCACAGGTCGCTCTTGACGCTCACGTTCGCCTCTTCGGACCTGACCATCCTCGGACAGCTGCGGCTCGGCACAATCTTGCACTCGCGGCCTGGGCACATGGCGATCAGGAGACAGCGGTCGCCGAGTTCAGAAGAACGGTCGACATTCGTACCGCGTACTTGGGCACGGAGCACCCCTGGACCATTCAAGCGAGCGGAGGGCTGGCTCACTGCCTGGCGCTGCAAGGCGACACCCACGAAGCATCCACTCTCGCGGACAAGGCCTACGCCGACGCGCTCCGCATTCTCGGCCCCAAACACTTCATCACCGTGGGGTGCGCCGCTGCGCAAAAGGCAGCGTCATCATGAGTCGCTCATCTGCGCCAGCATGGTGGGCGTTGGGAGCAAACAGCCCCGGCACGCGGAGTCACCAGCCCTCAACCGGCACTTGTCCCCGCAAACACTCGCCGCAGAACTCCTCGTCGCCCTCCGGCCGGAACAGGCGCGCCTGCGTGTGCACGCCCTCGCATTCCCACAGTTGGGCGATGCGTGGCTGTACGGGTCCGGGGCAGCGGGACTCTTCCTCGACGGGCGCGGGTGGTACATCGCTCAGGATGTACCGGAGCAGGCCGCCGGGCTTGAGGATCGGCTGCTTGGGACCTGGCAAGCTGCGCCGCACATGCGCCCGTACGCCGCCTGGTGTGTGCCCCGCCTCCAGCCAGGCGCTCGCCAGTGCCGCCAGCTGCGGCAGCATGCCGCGAGGCAAGCGGAGCCTCGGCTCCAAGTCAATGATGGTGGCGATGAGTTGGCGCCCAGCATCCGTAGCTGCGGGCACCTCGGGCGCCTCCGGCTCCGGGGGCGTCTGGGGATGGTGGGGGGTGTTCTCAAGAACGGGTTTCTCTGGATGACGGCCGACGGTCCGGCCTGTCGGATCACCGGCGGCCGGGTTTCCGCCCGCCGGAGCACCGTCCCGTAAGGCGAGCGCCTGCTCCGGTTTCAGCGGCACATTGGAGACGAGCTGCACGGTCGACCACAGTCCACGGACACCCTGCTGGCGCCACTCGTGCAGATAGCCCTCGCGCTTCAGTTCGCCCTTGGCGCGGTTGAAGGCGCACTTGCCGATCCCGGCCTGACGGGCGGTTTTCGACAACGGGTCCTTGGCGTTGTCGGGGAGCGACAACTGCCAGGTCAACAGCCGTACGGCGTCCGACGAGAGGCGCGGATGGCGGAGGATTTCGTTCGGCACCTGGCTGAAGAAACGGGCAGGCGCGATAGCATGACGGAGCATTTTCCGGTGGCTTCTTCCACTGGTGATGAAGGCCCTCTTCGCTGGCTGGAACCGGCGTTGAGGGCCGCCTCATGTGAGGCGTGCTTTCGCGTTCACCGTACCGCAACTTGCGTATGCGAACAGTCACTTGACGCAACCGGGCGGACCCGGCGGTCGCGTGTCCGAGCAGAGCGAATCAGCCGACTGCCTTCCACCAGGAGGACAGCGTTCTGGCTGCCTCCTGAAGGCCGACCTCGTAATTACGGATCCGGAGGACCAGGTCCCGCGCATCCTTGGGCTCCGCCTCCAGTCGATAGCCGTTCAGACGTGCGAACTCGCGCACGGCCAGCCAGGCGAACTGCAGGTTGCTGTGCTCCAGAGGGTCGTGGCGGGCCAACTGCTCAAGAAAGGATGCTGCCTTGTAGCGCAGGGTGGGATAGACCTCGCGCTCGAGTGCGACGGCGGAAACCCGATCACAGGCGCACGTCAGGATGCCGAGGTCGTCCACCTGTGGGTCACGTGGCAACGTCTCAGCCACGGCTAGCAACTGCGGCAGATCCATACGGATCACCACTCGCCGATCTCCCGCTCCGAGCTCCGGCTTGCCTCACGCAGTTGGGCGAGACGCCGGTCGTTGTCGCGGTCGAACTCCGCGAATGCCTCGGCGTACTGCTCCGACCCCTCCCGTACGGATCTGCGCAACAGCCGGTCCGCCTCAACGGACTCCGCGAGCAGGGTGTCGTGCATGTGCGCTTGAAGGCTCTTGCCCTGCGCCTCCGCGCGGCGGCGCACGGCGTCGAGCTCCTCCGGACGAAGCCTTATCGTGACTGTCTTCATCTCCATGGCTGCGACGCTAGCAATGCAGCCACGGACTGTGGAGGCGTTACCTGGAACGCCCCACACACGGGTGACGTCACTGGCCCACCCTCCCGTCGATGCACTCGCGCAGCAGGTCGGCGTGGCCGCAGTGGCGGGCGTACTCCTCGACCCGGTGCACCATCAGCTCCCGGACCGCGATCCCGTCCTTCCCGAGACGCTCGCCCAGATCCGCGTGCCCGGCCAGCGCAGCGTCCGTCGCGGCCTGCTCGCGTTCGAGAGCGGCGTACGCGGCGTCGATCACGGCCTGCTCGGCGACGGCGCCGTTGAAGTCCCCGTCGGGCTCGCCGTACAGCTTCGGCAGCGGCTCGCCGTCGGTGATCCAGTTGAGCCAGTCCCGCTCCGCCTCGGCGAGGTGGCGAAGGAGGCCGAGCAGCGACATCGTCGACGGCGGCACCGACCGCCGGGCGAGCTGCTCCGGTTCCAGGCCCTCGCACTTCATGCGCAGGGTCAGGCGGTAGTCCGCCAGGAAGGTCCGGAGCGTCTCCAGTTCGCCCTCCGCGCTGACGCCTTCGCTGCTGCGGGGGTCGTCGTCCGGGTCGGCCCACATGTCGGGGTAGACGGACGCCTGGCTCCATCGTGCGGGTTGGTCGGTCATACGCCGCATGGTCGCCGAGGCGGCCCGCGCCCGCCATCGGTTTACGGGGGACGCGTCCCTACTCTTCTTCGTACTCGTAACTCTGGAACCAGTGCGTGTCGTAATAGCGGGCGACCGAGTGCGGATGCGAGCGCTCGGTGAGCATGCGGAAGACGAACTCGGCGGCGGTGCCGTCGAATCGCGTCCAGGTGTCGGCGATGTCCTGCGACGCGAGGACGGGCCAGCGGTCAGGGTCGTCGCCTTCGGTGAGCCAGTAGAACTGGTCCGCCTGCTCGGACGCCCCCCACTCCAGGAGTCCGCCGGGCGCGGGATGGATGCCGTACGGCCGCCACAGGCTCGTGCCCGAGCGGGCCGCGAACGCGGCCAGATGTTCCGCGTGCTCCACGAAGTCCATGCCGGGGACATCGGACCCGGGCACGTAGAGGGTGAGGAAGCCGTCGAAGGCGCCGTATCCGAATATCTCGGCAAGCTGCTTGAAGTCCGTGGGCAGCCGGGTGCCGAGCCGCGCCTCCACCGCATCCCAGTCGACCGTACGGGCCTCACCCGCCCACCCGGTCACGGCCACGACCCGCTCGACCCACGTAGCGTCGTCGGACAGCTCCTCCACAACGGGCACGTCCCGCTCGGCGACGAGGACGACGTGCCGTATGCCGTCCCCCACCCGGACCGTCCCGGCCCCGATCCACTGGTCGGCGTGCGCCCAGGCCCGCATGCCGATCACGTCAGTACCGAAGGCCGTGAGCACGGGGAGCCCGGTCGTCGCGTCGACAGTGGGATCGGCGTAGCCGCGCATGGCGAGGTTGCGGGAGGCCCCGTAGCGGTTGCTGATCCCCTCGATCAGTTCGAGGAGGTCGAGCTCTTCGGAAAGGGCGAGGCATACGTGCCCTGCGCCATGCCCGTCCTCGCCGCACTCGTAGCGCTGGGCGCCACTGCCGACCAACCGCGATACGGCATCGACGAGTTCATCCATCTCCATGACCGCCTCCCACCTCCTGCGCTCGCCTCTCGGCTCCTCCCGTTCCCCTCGGGGAAACCAGGCTGGTTCTACAACACGCCGTCCTCAGCGCGCGAGCGGCCGGAACTTTCGGACATCTCTACGCGTGCGGCCACCCGCAGCGCGTCGTCCAGCGCCTCCGTGAGCCGCGCGCTCAGAAACCGGAACTCCTCCACCGGCACGTCCGGTTCGGCCAGCATCCCGCGGGCGTGGCCGAGCAGTTCCTCACCCAGATCGAGCTGCATGGCCTCCACCTCGTCGGCGAGCCGCGCGAGGTGCCCCTCCCCGCCGGAGGACAGATAGCAGGGCTTCCCGTCGGGCGTCTTCCACGGGAGCAGCCGCATGTTCTTCGTCATGCGCACCACGCTGCCGCCGCACGTCCACCCTGGCCGGAGGATTTGCCCAACAGTGCAGCGGGGTAGGCCCGTTGTGCGATCCGTGCGATGGCGCTCCGCGCTGTATATCTGGAGGCTGGATGCCCCACGACGACCATCCCCCGCCCGCCCTCCTGATCTTCGGCGAGCAGTCGAGGTACCTGAGGGAATAGCGGGGGATATCGCGGGGCGAACTCGCGGCACGCATCCCGTACTCGGAGTCGATGATCGCGATGGTCGAACGCTCGGAACGGCCACCGCAGCCAGCGTACATCGTGGCGGTGGACGACGCGCTGGGCGCGCAGGGCCTTCTGAAGCAACTGGCCCGACACGTCGCGGAGAGGGACCATCCGGCGTGGGCGCAGGACTACGTAGATCTGCAGGCTACGGCGCTGGCGTTGCACGTGTACGTCGCGCATTTCCTGCACGGCTTGCTCCAGACGGAGGAGTACGCGCGGGCCGTGTTCCGCTCACGGCGTCCCAGCCTTGAGGACGATGCCATCGAACGAAACGTGCGAGCTCGCTTGGTGACCCAGAGCCTGCACACACGCAAGCCATACTGCCGACTCACCTTCGTGCTGGAGGAGTGCGTCGTGCGCAGGATGTTCGGCGGCCGAGAGGTGCGAGATGGCCAGCTCAGACACCTCGCCGAGCTGGGACAGCTGCACAACGTACAGCTCCAGATCATGCCGGGGACGCGAGAGTCCCATGCCGGCGTCGACGGCCCCATGACATTGCTGGAGACTCCGGATCACCGAACCGTCGGATACGTGGAGGGCCAGCAGGGCGGCTACTTCCTCACCTCGCCCGAGGACGTCAGCGTCATGAGCCATAGGTACGGTGCCTTGCGGGCTCAGGCTCTCGACACCGAGGCATCGTTGGAACTTGTCCAACGCCTACTGGCAGGAGAGGCATGAATACCGAACTAGTCTGGTTCAAGAGCAGTTACAGCGGCAGCGAGGGCGAAGCCTGCCTCGAAGTCGCCCTGGAATGGCGGAAGTCGACGTACAGCGGTGGCGATGGCGAAGCCTGTGTAGAGATAGCAACCCAGCGCTCGCCGACGACCGTCCACGTACGGGACTCAAAGCAGGACCCCACCACCCCGACCCTGACCTTCTCGTCGAGCCCCTGGGGGATCTTCCTCGGCCACATCACCGCAGGTGGCTCCGAAGCCTGACGGAGCGGGGACCGGTGAGGCAGGCCCAGACCCGAGACCGCCGGTCCTCGCCCGGCACCGGGCTTCGTTCGAGTCGCGGACAGGACGAGGTCACGGTCACATGAATCGAAGACTCGGCGGACGGAAGTGGGGCGGGACGCTCCTCTCATTAGGGCGCCTGTAAGGAACGCCCTAATTCGTAGTGGCGGGTTCACGTAGGTCGGCCGGCCGTCGTTCCTCCCGCCTGCCCAGCGCCGCGAGAGTCAGCGTCACGGTGACCGAACCGGCCGCCATCAGCGTCATCGCCGTGGCCGGGGAGGCGAGTTGGGCCAGTGTGCCCGCCAGGACAGCGCCGATGCCTTGGAGGGCGGCCATGCCGGTGGCGTGCAGGCCGAGGGCCTGGCCCGCGAGGTCGTCCGGCGTGAGGGACAACAGACGTTCCTGGAGGACCAGGCTCGCGGCGAAACCGACGGAGGCAACGGTGACGGCCACCGCCGACAGCGCCACTCCCGGCCGCAGGACGAAGAACAGGTAGGGAGCCGCGAGGAGCAGCCTCAGCGGGGTCGCGAGACGGGGGCGCACCGCGGGCGGCACCAGGCGGCCCACCGCCATGTCGCCCACGAGCATGCCCAGCGCCCCGACCGCGTACAGCGTGCCGGCGGCTCCGGGAGCGTAGGAGACGTAGAGCGAATCGCTGCCCACCACCAGGCCGTTGGGGACCCACAGGCCCAGGTACGCGAGGCGGCGGGGGCGCGAGGACCACAGGAGGGCATTGGTGCGCCAGGTCGCCGCGACGGACGGGCGGCCGGCGGAACGCGGTGCCCGCGCCGTGAGGCCGAAGCGGGTGACGACGGCAGACATCACGTACAGCGCTGCCGCGAGGAGCAGGCAGGTCCGTGGGGACAGGAGCGCGAGCAGTACGCCGCCCGTCGCGAAACCGGCCATCTGCGTCAGGCCCCAGAGCATGTTGAACACCGAACGGCCGAGCACATAGCCGTCCTTCGGGAGGATCTCGTTGAGCAGCCCTCCGCGCACTCCCCCGCCCAGCGACGCGACCAGGCCCTGGAGGAGTACGACGGCGAACACCGCCCAGACCGGCAGACCGGGCAGCGCGATGACCGCCGTGCCGGCCGCGAAGGCGACGGCGAGGCCGGACAGGACCGCGCGCGGGGGCAGTCGGTCGGAGCCCGAGAGCAGGAACGCGCTCCCCAGCAACTGCGCCAGCTGCGGCCCGAACATGCTCACCGCCGACAGGAACGGGGAGCCGGTGGCCCGGAAGACCAGCGTGCCCAGGGCCAGGCCGCCGATCGTCTGGGCGGCGGCGAAAGTGGCGAAGGAGAGCAGGAACGGGGTGAACTCCGGCGTGCGGAACAGGGTGCGGTAGCTGCGCATGCATCGAAGTCTGGGAGCGGACTGGGGGTCGTGTTTACTGTTTCGCCGATACGCGAAAGGTCGTACGTACGCATGGGCTTGTGGCAGATCGACGCGGACACCCTCGCCCGCAGCCGGTTCGTGCTCTCGCCGTTCGCCGAGACCTTCGCGTGCCTGAAGCTGCTGCACGCGGGGACCGGTGCCCATCCGGGCGAGGATGCCTGGCTGCGCACACACCTGCCCGGCTACCGTGCGCGCCTGGCAGCCGACCCGGTGGCCGCACTCCTCGTACAGGTGGCCATCGGCACGTCCTGGATCGCCGACTTCTTCTGCCCCACCTCGTGCGAGGGCGAGAGTTTCGAGGAGACCGTGGCCCGGGTGCGGGCGGCCGGGGCCGGGGAGGCCCGCGCCAACCTCCGCGTGTGCCTCGACGGCCCGCTCCCCGCCACCCTGGATCGGGACGACCTGCCCGAGCGGGCGACCGCGCTGTTGACGTACGTCTGGCAGGAGACCGTACGGCCGCACTGGGAGCGGCGGCGGCGCGTTCTCGAGGCCGACATGGTCGCGCGGACCACGCACGTGAGCGAGGGCGGCTGGGCGGCCGTCCTTGACTCGCTGAAGCCGGGGACACGGTGGCTCGGGGGGAGCCGGTTCCAGGTCAACCTGAACATGAATCCGCCGCGGGAGATCGCCGCCGGGGCCGACCTGCTGTTCATGCCGGTGACGCCTAGGACGAGTTGGGTGTCATGGGAGCGACGGGAGCGGTACGCCGTCGTCTACCCGTGCCTCGGGGTGCTCGCCGAGGACCACGACCGACGACCTGTCCCGGCCGGGCTCGGCGCGCTCATCGGGACCACACGGGCCGGATTGCTGGTCCTCCTCGGAACTCCCATGAGCACGACCCAGCTGGTCGCCGTGACCGGGCAGGGGCTGGGGTCGGTGGGCAGGCACCTGCGGGTGCTGCTGGACGCGGGCCTTGTGGAGCGATGGCGTGCCGGGCGGTCGGTGCTGTACGTGCGGACGCCGGCCGGGGAGGTGCTGGTGGAAGCGTCGGGGGCCGGAACCGGGGACATCACCGCAGGTGGGACCGAGGCCTGACGGGCAAGGACCGGTGGCGCGGGCCCGGACCCGAGCCCGCCGGTCCCCGACCGCCCCGGCACTCTCCAAAGAACGCACGAGCCAACCTGACGACGATCGCGGAGGCCCTGACGGCGTCAGCCCCGGAGGGGGACTGAACAGCGATCGCCCCCCAGAAACCCTGGGGGCGATCGCTGTTCACATGCGCCTGCGGATCAGTTGCCGATCAGTCGACGCGGTCACTCACTCAGGCCCAGCACCTTCGGGAAATCGCTGGGGAAATCCCTGGGCATGCCCGGCACGTCGATGGTGCGCCCGTACACGCCGGCCAGGAACTCGACGGCGCCGACCGGGAACTCGATCCAGTCAGCGTTGTCCGTGCGGACGACCACCGGCCATGCGTCCGGGTCCACAGGACTCGTCCTCCAGTAGAAGGAGTCCCCCGAATTGGAATCCGCCCAGCCGATCAGGCCTCCCGGCTGCGGGAAGGGAACGTAGCCCTCGGTGTCGTCCATCTCGTACAGATCCTGAAGGATCTCGTCGTTCCTGGACGCTGACGCCCACGCCACCTCGGCACCGGGCGTCGGTACGGACACCATGACGAAGTCATCGATGACCAGTACCGGGTACGCCTCCGCCAGGGCCCGATAGTCCGAGGGCAGCGCCGTCCCGAGGGCCGCCTCAAGGGCAGCCCAGTCGACGCTACGCCCCGCTTCCACGCGCCACTGCGTCATCGACGGCAGCGCGGCCTCCAGCTCTTCGATCCTCAGCATGTCCGTCAACTCTCGGTGAGTGGGGTGCCCCTGGAACGGCCAGGAACTCCGCGACCCTAAGCGCGGACAGGGCGCGGACGGGGTGGGGGCGGGGGTGGGTGATCCGGTGACGTACAGGTAATTACGGGGCGATTTCCCGATGGATTCCAGGTGACCTGCAGCACAACCGCACAACCAGTGACGTTTCCCGATGGTCGATCGCTGAAGAGAACAACTACCCGCGTGACGGGTGTGGCATTTGTGAACTTCTTCGAGGGGTGGGGCATTTGAGCCCGCGAAATTCGCGTGCGCGCAGATCACATGCGTACAAACCGCTGAGTCTCAAGCGCAGGGCCTGGGTGACGGTGGGGGCCGTCGTCCTCGGTGGCGCGGGTGTGGTGACCTACGCCGTCGCCAGCCCGGAGGCATCCGGTGGCTCCGGCCCCTCCGCGACGACTCCTCGGCCGGTCAAGGTGCGCTCCGCCGCGCTGCGGGCCGACGGCAGCAGCAAGCGGGAGCTCCCGCGCACCGGCACCGAGCCGTTCTCGCTGGTCGGGGTGACCTGGGACAAGCAGAGCGCCGACCTCAAGGGCACCGCCCAGGTCCGCACGCGCAGCAGCGTGACCGGGAAGTGGACCGACTGGGTGTCCGTGAACACGGACTCGCACCTGCCCGACCCCGACACCGCCGAGAGCGAGCACGGCGTGCGGGGCATGTCCGAGTCCCGGTGGGTCGGGCCCTCGGACGGCGTCGAGGCGCGCGTGGTCGCCGCCGACGGATCGTCGACCGCGCTGCCCAAGGGGCTCACCCTGGCGATGGTCGACCCGGGCGTCACCTCGAAGGAGGCCAGGAAAGCCAAGGCTGCCCAGGTATCCGGCGCCTCCGGTGGGCCGCAGAACGCGGCGTACACCACCGACCTCGACGAGCCCTCCTCGCCGGCTCCCTCGGACTCCCCCTCGGAGAGCCCCTCGCCGTCGGCCTCGCCCAGCGACTCCGCTCCGGCCGGCTCCCCGAGCCCGTCGGACTCCGCCTCGGCGAGCGCGAGCCCCAGCCCGTCGCCGACGCCCACCAAGCCCCCGGCCCCGCCCTCCACGGTGAAGCAGCCGCCGATGATCATGCGGTCGGAGTGGAAGCCGGACACCTCTCTCGCGGTCAACTACAGCCCGCCGGAGTACATCGACAAGATCCAGGCCGTCTTCATCCACCACACCGTGGACGCGAACGACTACAGCTGCGCCGACTCGGCCAAGCTGATCCGCGCCGACTACGCGTACCACGTGAAGCCGGCGCCGGACGGCAACGGGTGGAAGGACATCGGCTACAACTTCCTGGTCGACAAGTGCGGCCAGATATTCGAGGGCCGCGAGGGCGGCATCGACGAGCCCGTCCTCGGCGCGCACACGTACGGCTTCAACTCGTACTCGACCGGCATCGCGGTCCTCGGCAACTTCGTGAACTCCAAGCCCTCGCGGGCCGCGATGGAGTCCGCCGCGCGCGTCGCCGCGTACAAGCTCGGCCAGTACGGCGTCGACCCGAACGCCTCGGTGAACCTCGTCGCCGCCGCCGACACCGGCGTCTACAAGACCGGTGAGACCGCGACGCTGCGCACCATCTCCGGGCACCTGGACGCGTACGCCACCGAGTGCCCGGGCAAGCAGCTGGAGGACCGGCTCGGCACGATCCGCTCCTTCGCCGCCGGGGCGGGCCGCAGCTCCGTCGTCCCGACCGCCGACGTGAACCGCGACGGCATCAGCGACCTCGTCACCGGCCTGCCCAGCGCCTCCAGCGGCGGCCGCGTCGTCGTCGTGCCAGGCGGCGCGAGCGGCCCCGACAGCGCCAAGAAGATCTCGCTCACGCAGTCCAGCCCGGGCGTGCCCGGCGCCGGTGAGGGCGGCGACCAGTGGGGCGCCGCCGTGGCCACCGGTGACATCAACGGCGACGGCTACGCGGACCTCGCGATCGGCCAGCCCGGCGAGGACGACACGTCGTCGCACGCCGACCGCGGCGCCGTCACCATCCTGAACGGTCCGTCCTTCACGACCGGTTCGCAGATGAACCTCGACGAGGGCTTCTACGCCAACGGCGCCAAGTACGGCTCCGCCGTGGCGGTCGGCGACTTCAACGCCGACGGCAAGGCGGACGTCTTCGCGTCCTCCTCCGGCACCGGCGGCACCTGGACCGCGCGCTACGCCGAGGGCCAGGAGTCCAGCTCCAACATCACCAGCGGCGACAAGGCCCTCTCCTACGAGGACGCCACCAGCGGCGACTTCAACAAGGACGGCTACGCGGACGTCGCGCTCAACTACCGCGACTCGACGTCCATCGGCCGGGTCGTCTGGTTCAAGGGCGGCCGGAACGGGCTCACCAAGGCCGGCACCCTCACCGTGAAGGGCGGCCGCTCCATCGCCGCCGGCGACATCAACGGCAACGGCGTCGACGACATCGTCATCGGCCAGCCCTACACCGCCGAGTCCGGCGCGTACGCGGGCGGCCAGGTCACCGCCGTCTACGGCACCGCGGGCACGGGCCTCACCGCCACCGGCGCCAAGGTCATCCACCAGGCCACCTCCGGCGTCCCCGGCGCCGCCGAGTCCGGCGACGCCCTGGGCGCCTCCGTCTCGGTCGGCGACTACAACGCCGACGGCTACGCGGACGTCCTGGCCGGCGCCCCGAACGAGGACATCACCCGCACCAGCAACCGTTCCAACGCTGGCACGTCGCTGCTGTTCAAGGGCTCGTCGACCGGTCTCACCGGCACCGGATCGCTCGCGGTCTCGCAGGACGAACCCGGTGTCCCCGGCTCGACGGAGACCAACGACAACCTGGGCTCCGCCGTTTCCCTCACCGACCTGACCGGCTTCGGCCGCGCGGACCTGGTGATCGGCGCCGCGGGCGAGGACGCCGGCAACGGCACGCTCCTGTACGTCCCCAGCAACAGCACGGGTCTCGGCCTGTCGACGTCCAAGTACATCGGCCTGACGCAGCTCGGCACCCCGGCCGGCGCCCACCTGGGCACCACGCTGGCGCCGTAGCACCACGTACCCGGCACCACCTGCAGAACCTCTCGCCGCGCGGCTCCCGACACCCGGGGAACCGCGCGGCGAGGGCCGTTTCGGTCGGGGGCGGGGCGCCCTCGCGCCTTGTCCGCTTTGCGCCCGCACTTGCGCCGCCGCGCCCGAATGGGTTACTCACTACCTTCCACGGAAGCGGACCCGACCGCAGGAGGGGGCGGCCGGGCCCGGTTCCGTTCAGGGCCTTGCGGCGGGCCCGGAGACCCGGTGCATCAGACGCGGCCCCGCGCCCGCCGCGACACGACGGCCCGCAGGATGCGCCGGCCCTCCGTCGACACGTCGAGCGCCTGGCGCAGACCGCCCGCGCCCCGGCCCGCGAGCAGCTCCAGGATCCTGATCTGACGCCGCAGTTCGGCCGCCACCAGCGGAGACATGCCGTCCGTGCGGCCCTCACGCCGGGACCGTACCGAGCCCTCGCTGTCCTCCATCGTGTCCAGCATGCGGTGGATCTGCAGCGCGCCGACCGAGCAGGCGTCGGCCCACTCGCGCAGCGCGGGTGCCGACGGGGTGTCCGGCACGGCGTCCAGCATGCGCCGGGCGAGCCCGGACGCCTCGTCCGCGGCGTCGTCCGGCCCGGACGGGATCGCGGCCCGCGCCTGCGCCAGGCAGTCGCCCCACTCGGGGCCGCCCTCGGCGAGGCTGCCCCACAGCGGGCGCAGCACCTCGTCGTCCTCGGCTCCCAGCAGCGGCACGCAGCGGTCGAGGCAGGCGAGACCGCTGGCCGCGAGACCCCGCTCATCGGCCTGCGCGATCAGCTCCACCAGGCTCATGAAGTACGCCCTTTCCCCTGCCCACCCGGCATTTCGTCCCTACTGGGCTCTACTGCGTGCCGGGACGCAGGAACGTCACAGGGGCGCGACGCCGAGCCGGTCCAGGAAGCGGAAGAAGAGGGGCTCGGCGAACGGGTCGGGGTCCTGGCCCAGGACGTCGGCGAGCGGACCCGGCTCGACGGTGCGGCCGCACTCCGCGGCCCACGCGACCGCCCGCCGCGCGGCGTCGGCGGGCTCCAGGAAGTAGTCCTCCAGGGTCAGTTCGTCCTCGGAGAGGTATCCGGCCATGGCCTCGCGCGCCAGACAGGTCGTCCACGCGCCGCTCTGGGGCGCGGCCGCCTCGATGACGACGCAGTCGCTGTCCATGACGTATCCGAAGAGGGCGGGCGCGCCGGTCTCGGCGGCCAGCGCGTTCATGCTGCCGACGTCGTGGCGCCGGCCCCCGCCGTCGGGGCACTCCCAGACCTGCCAGCCGTCGGCCCGCCGCTCCAGGAGGGTGAGCCCGTCCCGCGCCCCGCCCAGAGCGTCGAGTTCGGCGAGCGGCCGCTCACTCCTGGCCACGACGTAATAGCCCCAGTAACCCATGCCGGTGTCCCCCCGGTGCCTTCGAAAACGGCTGATCTCGGCTCGGGCCGAATACACCACAGCCATCCGCGAACGCGCCACCGAAAACCCAGATCCGGCGATTACGCCGGACCGTGGCCGAAGGGCTCCGGGTCGGGCGCGGGTCCTCGGAGGGCCTTCTCGTTCTGCATGCGGGTCAGGGAGCGAACGAACAGGACGGCCGCGACGGCGGCGGCGATGTCGAGCGCGTCGGAGAGCATCAGCATCTCCGTGGCCGTCTTGATCTCGCCGATGCTTTCGGCCCTGTCGTACTGGCTGCCCGCCAAGCGGCCGATGACATTGCTCACCAGCCACAGCGACCACCAGCGGTTGATGACCATGTGCGCGTGCTTCTGCGGGATCAGGCCGGCCTCCGGAACGCTGGCGTCCCAGGTGTCGGTGGCGACCTGGCGCGGCGCCCACAGGTTCACGACGGGCACGAACCAGCCCCAGGAAGCCCAGCCACGCGACCTGCTGTGCCCGTCGGGCCGGAACACCTCGGCGTTGATGCGCACCCGCCGGAACCACACGATGAAGACGACCGCGGTCGCCACCAGGGCACACAGCTGCGCGACGCCCGCCGCCGAGTACAGCGAGTCGATGCGGTCGGCGTCCGCCTCATTGCCCGCCGAGAAGTGCCCGGCCACGAAGTCCGCCGCGAGACTGCGCTGCTCGAACCCCACCCACAGCGCGAACAGGTCGATCGCGGCCGTCACCCCCAGCAGGACGACGACAGCCTTCGAGACACCGACCGGCGACTTGAGCACGGCAAAACTTGTGGACACGACGGACCCCCCACGGGTTCAAGGTGAGCCGGTCGCGCGCATCTCCCCAGAGCGCGTCGATCACCGGCCAGCGGAACATACGGTTCGAGCCACCGTGCTGTCCACTGCTCAGCCGCTCACGACCCCAGCCGGTTCGCGAGCGCCACGAACTGGGGCCACGTCAGCGGAGGCTTGCCCGGGTACCAGAGCTTCTGGATCGTGGCCGCCAGCGGCAGGCGAATGCCCTGCGCGACCTGCGCCTGCGTCTGGGAGTTCGCCAGGTCGCTCCACACGGCGAACGTGCCGCCCAGGATCTGGCTGTCGTACTTCGCGGGCACCGGCGTCGTGCCGCGCACGACGAGCGGGGTCCAGCTCTCGTAGATCCGCTGCCCGGTCGGGTACACGAAGTCGTTGGGCTGACCGAGGACGTAGTAGAGGTACTCGTCGTTGTAGTTGGTCATCTTGCGGCCCTCGGCCAGGTACTCCTCCGGCGGGCGCGCCCCGATCTCCTTGCCGGTCCAGTACGCGACCTCGAGGTTCTTGTCGGCCTGGACGACACCACCCCGGAAGAACCCGTCGTTCCACGCCTTGAGGGAGCGGTTGAACGGCTTCATCGTGGCGGCCCGGTCGTTCAGCCAGCCCGTCGTGAGGTCGGCGACCGTCGCGTTCGCCCCGTACTTCTTCTTGGCGGCGGCCGCGAGCTGCGGGAAGGAAGCCTCGGGGTTCTTCACCGTCAGGGCCTGGTACTCGTCGCCGCCGAGGTGCCAGAAGGCGCCGGGGAAGAGGGGAGCGTACTCACGCAGCAGATCGTCGACGATCTTCGCGGACTCGGGGTTCGAGATGTCGACGGCGCCGCGCGTCGCGGCCCCTGCCGTGTTCCGCAGCTGGAGCTCGGGGTGCGCCGCGATCACGGCGCCGAGGTGTCCGGGCGAGTCGATCTCGGGGATCACGGTGATGTGCCGCTCGGCGGCGAGCGAGACGATCTCGCGGACCTGCGCCTTGGTGAGGTGGTCGGGCGAGACGATCTCGGGGTGCGAGTCCGACTGGATGCGGAAGGCCTGGTCGTCGGAGAAGTGCAGACCGAACTGGTTGTACTTCAGGTCGCCGATCTCCCGGATCCGGTCCTTGATCCACCCGGCCGTGAAGTGCTTGCGCGCGATGTCCACCATGAATCCGCGCTGCGGCTTCGCGGGCGCGTCCTTCACGACGCCCTCCGGCGCGGTCCCCCCGCCGTGCACCTCCTGCTTGAGCGTGCGCGTGCCGTAGAAGACACCCGCGTCACCCGGCCCCACGATCCGCACCCGACCGTCCTGGACGGTCATCGTGTACGACTCCTGGTTCCCGCTCCCGCCGAGCGCCAGCTCCACGTCACCGGCGCCGGCCTTGACCTTGCCCGCGTACTTCAGCTTCAGCTCGTCGGCGATGAGCTTGCCCTCGTCGGAGAGCTTCTCGTCCCCGATGACGACGCGGCCGCCGGCGGGGCGCCACCCGGGCCCGCGCGCGGCCGTGAAGTCGCGCACGGAGGGGATGGTCTGCGGGGCCTTTGACAGGGCGTACGACTTCGAGGGCGAGGGCTCCGCCGATGTCCGGGCCGAGGCCGGGGACGCGGTCTTTCCGTCGGAGGGGGACTCGGCACGGGATGCGCCGGTGCCGCCCCCGCCGCCGGCGCAGCCGCCGAGGACCATGGTCAGCGCGACCGTCCCCGCCGTGACGACTCCCGCACCGATCTTCGCTCGGTTCCGCGTACCCATCAGTGACCGCCCTCCGGTTTCGACAGCTACCTCGACAGCAACCTCGACATCGAATTCCGCGTCCTGGGAGGTGACCGTACGGGTGACCGTACGGCCCCGTTCCCCCGACCTCCTGTCCACCACACGCCCCCAAACTCTCCCGTCCGGGTGAAATCGGTGCATCCGCCAGACAGCTCCTGGCCCGGATCGCTAGCGTGGACGCGCATCCGTCACACCCTCACCACATGTCCCGTGAAACTCCTGACTCACATCTCGTCCCAGTGTCAGGCCAGTCACGTCCCACGTCTCGCCGAGGAGCGCACGCTGCCTTCGCATCGTTTCTCCCGCCTCCCCGGACATGCCGCCCTACCGGTGCAGTCCTCACCAGGGCGTTCGTCGCCCATGCAGTCGTCCCCGCACGGCCTCACGCGGTTCAACACGCTGCCCGCGGCCGAGGCCGAGCGCGCTCTCCTGACCTGCTGCGGTTCACTCCACTGGGCCCACCGCCTCGTCGCCCACCGGCCCTACCCGGACCTCGGCGCGCTGCTCGCCGCGGCCGATGAGGCGGTCTACGACTTCGCGCCGGCCGACCTCGACGAGGCCCTGGCCCGCGAGACGCTCCCCCTGCCGCCGCACGGCTCGTACTCCGTCGCGCACACCGCGCTCGGCGCCGCGCACTGCGCGTACGAGAGCCGCTTCGGTCACGCGTTCGTGATCTGCCTCGACGGCTACGGGCCCGACGAGGCCCTCGACCAGCTTCTGGCCGGAATCCGGTCACGCCTTGGCAACGATCCCGAGGAGGAGCGCGTCCTGTCCTGGGACGAACTGCGCCGACTCGCCCGGGGACGACTCGCCCGGCTCGTACGGTCACTCGGCGCCCGTTCAGAGCCCCAGGAAGCGATAGACCCGCAGGAACCAGCGGATTCCGGGCGTCCCGACAGTGCATCCGATAGCCCGTACGTGGCTGTTTGATTGCCTGTTTGATCACACCGGCGGCCCCCGGGCGAGCGAGCCGACAACTCGTCGATACGATGACGAGCGGCCGGTGGACCGTACCCGGCCGGGCCCGACCGACAGAGAAGCCGGCGCGGCCCCAATCCCCGCTCCCGGAGGGTTCTTCCGTGCCGGCTGGAACGCTGTACCGCGGCCGGGAAGGCATGTGGTCGTGGGTGGCTCATCGAGTCACCGGTGTCCTCATTTTCTTCTTCCTGTTCGTACACGTCCTGGACACCGCTCTCGTCCGCGTCTCCCCCGAGTCGTACGACGACGTCGTTTCCACCTACAAGACGCCGATCGTCGCGCTCCTCGAGTACGGCCTCGTCGCCGCCATCCTCTTCCACGCGCTCAACGGCCTGCGTGTCATCGCCGTCGACTTCTGGTCGAAGGGGCCGCGCTACCAGAAGCAGATGCTCTGGACCGTCGTCGGCATCTGGGTCGTGCTGATGGTGGGCGCGCTCTACCCGGTCCTCGGCCACGCCGTCCGTGAACTCTTCGGGAGCTGACGCCAGACATGTCTGCTGACACCACCCCTGCGAAGACGCCCGGCGTCGGACCCGTCGAGGTCGTCGCCCTCTACGACGTCGACAACCCGGCCCCCGTCATCGAGGCCCCCCGCAAGCGCACCTCGAAGACCCCGCGCTCGACGCGCGGCAACTTCGAGATGGCCGCATGGCTCTTCATGCGCCTGTCCGGCGTCGTCCTCGTCGTCCTGGTCCTCGGCCACCTGCTCATCCAGCTCGTCCTCGACGGCGGCGTGAGCAAGATCGGCTTCGCGTTCGTCGCGGGCCGCTGGGCCTCGCCGTTCTGGCAGGGCTGGGACCTCCTGATGCTGTGGCTGGCGATGCTGCACGGCGCGAACGGCCTGCGTACGGTCATCAACGACTACGCCGAGCGCCCGAACACGCGCCTGTGGCTGAAGGGCCTCCTGTACACCGCCACGGTGTTCACGATCCTGCTGGGCACGCTGGTGATCTTCACCTTCGACCCGAACATCCGATAGGCACGGGGCTGAGGTAACCACTCATGAAGATCCACAAGTACGACACCGTCATCGTCGGCGCCGGCGGCGCGGGCATGCGCGCGGCCATCGAGTCGACGAAGCGCAGCCGCACCGCCGTCCTGACGAAGCTCTACCCCACCCGCTCCCACACGGGCGCGGCGCAGGGCGGCATGGCCGCCGCGCTCGCCAACGTGGAAGAGGACAACTGGGAGTGGCACACCTTCGACACGATCAAGGGCGGTGACTACCTGGTCGACCAGGACGCCGCCGAGATCCTCGCGAAGGAGGCCATCGACTCCGTCCTCGACCTGGAGAAGATGGGCCTGCCGTTCAACCGCACCCCGGACGGCACCATCGACCAGCGCCGCTTCGGCGGCCACTCGCGCAACCACGGCGAGGCCCCGGTCCGCCGGTCCTGCTACGCCGCGGACCGCACCGGCCACATGATCCTTCAGACGCTGTATCAGAACTGCGTGAAGGAGGGCGTGGAGTTCTTCAACGAGTTCTACGTCCTGGACCAGCTCATCACCGAGATCGACGGGGTCAAGCACTCCGCCGGTGTCGTCGCGTACGAGCTGGCGACCGGCGAGATCCACATCTTCCAGGCCAAGTCGGTCATCTACGCCTCGGGCGGCACCGGCAAGTTCTTCAAGGTGACGTCGAACGCGCACACCCTGACCGGTGACGGCCAGGCGGCCTGCTACCGGCGCGGTCTGCCGCTGGAGGACATGGAGTTCTTCCAGTTCCACCCGACCGGCATCTGGCGCATGGGCATCCTTCTCACGGAGGGCGCCCGCGGTGAGGGCGGCATCCTCCGCAACAAGGACGGCGAGCGCTTCATGGAGAAGTACGCGCCCGTCATGAAGGACCTCGCGTCCCGTGACGTCGTGTCCCGCTCCATCTACACGGAGATCCGTGAGGGCCGCGGCTGCGGTCCCGAGGGCGACCACGTCTACCTCGACCTCACGCACCTCCCGCCGGAGCAGCTCGACGCCAAGCTCCCGGACATCACGGAGTTCGCGCGCACGTACCTCGGCATCGAGCCCTACACGGACCCGATCCCGATCCAGCCGACCGCGCACTACGCCATGGGCGGCATCCCGACGAACGTCGAGGGTGAGGTCCTCTCGGACAACACCACCGTCGTCCCCGGTCTGTACGCCGCCGGCGAGGTCGCCTGCGTGTCCGTGCACGGCGCCAACCGCCTCGGCACCAACTCGCTGCTCGACATCAACGTCTTCGGACGTCGTGCGGGCATCGCGGCCGCCGAGTACTCGGCCAAGAACGACTACGTGGCGCTCCCGGAGAACCCGGAGTCCCTCGTCGTCGAGACCGTCGAGCGCCTGCGCAACTCCACGGGCACCGAGCGCGTAGCGGTGATCCGCAACGAGCTCCAGGAGTGCATGGACGCCAACGTGATGGTGTTCCGCACCGAGCAGACGATCAAGACGGCGGTCGAGAAGATCGCCGAGCTGCGCGAGCGGTACAAGAACGTCTCGATCCAGGACAAGGGCAAGCGGTTCAACACCGACCTCCTGGAGGCCATCGAGCTGGGCAACCTACTCGACCTGGCCGAGGTCATGGCGACCTCCGCCCTGGCGCGCAAGGAGTCCCGCGGCGGCCACTACCGCGAGGACTTCCCGAACCGCGACGACGTCAACTTCATGCGCCACACCATGGCGTACCGCGAGGTCGGCGACGACGGCTCCGAGTCCATCCGTCTGGACTACAAGCCGGTCGTCCAGACCCGCTACCAGCCGATGGAGCGTAAGTACTGATGGCTACCCCGACCATGGACAAGCTCGAGGCTCTCGAGGCGGACAACGGCTCGCACCTCATCACGGTCACCTTCCGCATCCGCCGGTTCAACCCGGAGGTCTCCGCGGACGCGGTCTGGGAGGACTTCCAGCTCGACATCGATCCGAAGGAGCGCGTCCTCGACGCCCTCCACAAGATCAAGTGGGAGCTCGACGGCTCGCTGACCTTCCGGCGCTCCTGCGCGCACGGCATCTGCGGCTCGGATGCCATGCGCATCAACGGCCGCAACCGCCTGGCCTGCAAGACGCTGATCAAGGACATCAGCCCGGAGAAGCCGATCACGGTCGAGGCCATCAAGGGCCTCACGGTCCTCAAGGACCTCGTGGTCGACATGGACCCGTTCTTCCAGGCGTACCGGGACGTCATGCCGTTCCTGATCACGACGGGCAACGAGCCGACGCGTGAGCGTCTGCAGTCCGCCGAGGACCGCGAGCGCTTCGACGACACGACCAAGTGCATCCTGTGCGCCGCGTGCACGTCCTCGTGCCCGGTGTTCTGGAACGACGGCCAGTACTTCGGCCCGGCGGCGATCGTCAACGCGCACCGCTTCATCTTCGACTCGCGTGACGAGGCGGGCGAGCAGCGCCTGGAGATCCTCAACGACAAGGACGGCGTGTGGCGTTGCCGCACGACGTTCAACTGCACGGACGCCTGCCCGCGCGGTATCGAGGTCACCAAGGCGATCCAGGAAGTCAAGCGCGCGCTGATCACGCGCCGCTACTGACCTTCCCGGTCGTACATCCCGCACAACCCTGAGGGCCCCGCTTCCGGTTTCGCACCGGGGGCGGGGCCCTCGGTGCGTCACGGGCCTGCTGTCACGGGCCTGCTGCCACAGGGCGCTCGAAGAACGTCTCCAGGGCCACCGTCGCCTGTGTTCCGCTGACGCCCTCGATCGCGTACAACCGCCGCAGTACGTCCTGGAGTTGCTGCGTGGTCTGCGTGCGCACCTTCACCAGGACCGAAGCACTGCCGGCGATCACGTGCGCCTCCTGGATCTCGGGGATCGCGGCGAACTCCCCAGCCGACTCGCCCATCCAGGACGACGACTCGACCATCACGAAGGCGAGCACGCCCTGCCCGAGCGCGGCCGGGTCCACGTCGACGGTCGTCCTCCGGATCACGCCCCGCTCGCGCAGCTTGCGCACCCGCTCGTGGGCCGCGCCCGCCGAGAGGCCGACCTCCTTGCCGAGCGCCGCGTACGCCGTCGTCGCGTCCCGCTGAAGCAGCGCGACCAGCTTCCGGTCCATGTCATCCACAGCCACTGTGCCCCACTCCCGCTCTCACTCCGCTTCTCGCTCTCACTCCGCCGACCATGGCGTAACCGTATCCCGTTCTGCCATAGTCCCGTACGACAGGATGTCATTCGGCCTACAGTTCTTGGGGGATAATCATGTCTGGCCAGAACCAGCCCAGCGTGTACGAGATTCTGGACGAGCGCTTCCGCACCGGACGGTGCGCCTTCGGGGACGACAGCCTCACCACCCTGCACACGGGCAGCCGTTGGGCCGAAGGCCCCGTCTACCTGCCCGCCTGGCGTCAGCTCATCTGGAGCGACATCCCCAACGACCGCCTGCTGCGCTGGGACGAACTGACCGGCGCGGTCAGCCTCTTCCGCGCCCCCGCCGGGCACACCAACGGCAACACCCTCGACCGCGAGGGACGCCTCATCAGCGCGGAGCAGGGCGGCCGCCGCGTCACCCGCACCGAGGCCGACGGGCGCGTCACCGTCCTCGCCGACCGCTTCGAGGGCAAGCGGCTCAACAGCCCGAACGACGCGGTGGTGCGCTCCGACGGCTCGGTCTGGTTCTCCGACCCGGACTTCGGGATCACCAGCGACTACGAGGGCTTCCGCGCCGAGTCCGAGATCGGCGCCAACAACGTCTACCGGATCGACCCCGCCACCGGCCAGGTGCGCCAGGTCGCCGACGGCTTCGGGGCGCCGAACGGCCTCGTCTTCTCGCCCGACGAGCGGCAGCTGTACGTCTCCGACACCCGGGCCGGATGCATCCGCGTCTTCGACGTACTCGACGACGGCGACAGCCTGAGCGACGGCAAGGTCTTCGCCGAGACCAGCGGCGACGACGGTCGCTTCGACAACATCCGCTTCGACGACGGCGGACGGCTGTGGGCCGCCGCCATGCACGGCGGCGTGCACTGCTACGACCCGGACGGCACGCGGATCGGCCGCATCAACGTCCCGGAGCCGGTCTCGAACATCGCGTTCGGCGGCCCCAAGAACAACATCCTGTTCATCACGGCGACGACCTCCCTGTACTCCCTGATGACGTCCGTGACCGGCGCGCCACGTATCCGCCGCTGACGATGTGCCGTCCGGTTCGCTCCGGACATGGCTAATCTGACGGAATGTCACTTGAGCTAGAGCTGCTCGGCTTCGACAACGTGCTGTTCCCCGTCGGCGATCTCGGCGAGGCGGTCTCCTTCTACGAGCGGGCCGGTTTCCGTGTGAAGTTCCGCCTCGACGAGGCCGGGATCGCGCTCCTCGAAGCCGGCAAGGAGACACCCGGCGTACTCCTGCGCGCGGAGGAGGACTTCGGCCGCCGGCCGCCTCCCTGGCCGGGCCCGCGCGTATGGCTTGAGGTGCGCGACGCCAAGGCCGCCGCCCGCGCACTGACGGAAGCCGGGATCCCGTCCATCGACCCGCCGTTCTCGACCTCCACCGGCTACGTCGTGGAGATCGCGGACCCTTGGGGCAACGTCATCGGCCTCACGGACTATCTCAAGCGCCCTGAACTGGCAAGGAGTTGATGCCCGGGTTCACCGATCCCCGCTGATCCCGCCCGACTCCGGCGTCGGCCGACCCTCGCTTGAACATGTTCAAAAACAAGTCTAGAGTCCTTCTCGACAGCGTTTTTGAACGCGTTCAAGGAGGGGTGGGGAAATGGACCTCACAGTCGTTGCATACGTCGTCTACCTCGTCGTCAGCATCAGCCTGACCATCTGGGTGGCGCGCACCCTGAGCCGTAACGGGAAGATCTTCCTCGCCGACGTGCTGCACGGGAACGAGAAGCTCGCGGACGCCGTCAACCACCTGCTGGTGGTCGGCTTCTACCTCGTCAACCTCGGCTTCGTGGCGCTCTACCTGAGCGGGGACGACACCATCGCCGACACCCGCGGCATCTTCGAGGCCCTGTCGACGAAGCTCGGCGTGGTGCTCCTCGTGCTCGGCGTCATGCACCTGGGGAACGTGTGGGTGCTCAACAAGATCCGGCGGCGGGGCGTGATGGAGCGGGAGCAGCAGCCGCCCGTTCCCCCGCAGGGCTGGGCCGCGCCGCCGGTGGCCGGGGCGTGACGGCGATGAGCGAGGTCGCGGACCGGGGCACCACGGGGGCCCCGGTCCGCCGGCTCGTCCTCCTCTACGACGCCCAGTGCCCGCTCTGCACGTTCCTGCGGAACTGGCTCGCCCGGCAGCGGCAGCTCGTCCCGCTCGACCTGGTGCCTGCCGGTTCCGAAGAGGCCCGGCGCCGCTGCCCCGGGATCGACCACGTCTCCACGCTCTCGGAGATCACGCTCGTCGGCGACAGCGGCCAGATCTACCGGGGTCCCGCCGCCTGGGTCGTCACCCTGTGGGCCCTGTCCGAGTACCGGCCCCTGTCCCACAAGTTCAGCACCCCCGCGGGCGCCCGGCTGGCGCGCGCAGCGGTCCTCGGCGCCGCCAAGTACCGCCAGGCCCACCGGGACCAGCAGGTCAGGAAGGCCGGCGGCGGCGCGTACCGCAGGGCGGACGGCTGGACTTACGACCGCGTCGACGGCTGGACCTACTACGGCCCCGCGGCCTGCGACAGTGGCTGCCACGTGCCCGATTAGGCTCTGAGCGTGCCAGCAGAGAAAGAGACCCCCGACAGCGCTGCGAAGAGTCCTGCCACGAGCCCCGCCGCGAGCTCCGCGAAAAGTCCCGCCAAGAGTGAGCAGACGCGGGCGCTGATCCTGGAGACCGCGATGCGGATGTTCCGGGAGCGGGGCTACGACAAGACGACGATGCGGGCCATCGCCAAGGAGGCGGGGGTCTCCGTCGGCAACGCGTACTACTACTTCGCCGGCAAGGAACACCTCATCCAGGGGTTCTACGACCAGATCGCCGCGGAGCACCGGGCGGCCGTCCGACCCGTGCTCGACCGGGAGACCGACCTGGAGAAGCGGCTCGCCGGGGTGCTGCGCGCCTGGCTGGACATCGCGGAGCCGTACCACGAGTTCGCGGCCCAGTTCTTCAAGACCGCCGCGGACCCGACCAGCCCGCTCAGCCCCTTCTCGCCCGAGTCGGAGCACGCCCGCGAGACGGCGATCGACGTCCACCGCGAGGTGCTGGCCGGCTCGAAGGCGAAGGTCCCGGCCGAACTCGCGGCGATCCTGCCGGAGTTGATGTGGCTCTCCCAGATGGGGCTCGTCCTGTACTGGGTCTTCGACAGCTCCGAGGACCGGCAGCGCAGCCGGCGCCTCGCCGAAAGGGGGGCACGCCTGACGACGCGCGGGGTCGCCCTCGCCCGGTTCCGGGTGCTTCGGCCGCTCGTCCTCGAGGTGCACGAGCTGTTCACCGACTTCCTGCCGGGGATGACGGAGGCGTCTACGGCGGCTCGGGAGAAGGGGAACGGGGCGGGGAACGGGGCGGGCTGATCTTCGGGGGCTGGGGCTTCGGGGGTCGGCGGGGGTCTCTTACCTTTGGTTCATGCGCGGCTTGTACGGTCGCCTGATGCCCGGCTCCTCTTCATCGCCCCACGTCAGCCGTCGCGCCGCGCTCGCCCTCGGTCTCGGCGCCGCGGCCTCCGTCACCCTGCCAGGACAGCGCGCCGTGGCCGCGACACCCGCCGTCGGCGGGGAGCGGCTCGGCAGGTCCGGTGTGCAGGTGGCGTCCGGCGCGCCCCGGCTGCCGAGACTCGCCGCGAAGGCGTGGCTCGTCGCCGACCAGGACAGCGGCGACGTCCTCGCCTCGTACGACGCGCACCGCGCGCTGCCTCCGGCCTCGACGCTCAAGATGCTGTTCGCGGACACGGTCCTGCCGAAGTTCGGGCGGGCCTCGGTCCACAAGGTGACCGCCGCCGATCTCGCCGGGATCCCGTACGGCAGCAGCCTCGTCGGCGTCCAGGCCGGGACCTCGTACACCGTCGAGCAGCTGTGGCAGGGCGTGTTCCTGCGCTCCGGGAACGACGCGGTGCACGTGCTCGCCGGCATGAACGGCGGGGTGGGCGAGACCGTCCGCCAGATGCAGGCCCGCGCGAACGACCTCCAGGCGAACGACACGCATGTGGTCAGCCCCGACGGCTTCGACCACAAGGGGCAGGTGTCGTCGGCTTACGACCTGACGCTGTTCGCGCGCGCCGGGCTCAAGAACGAGGACTTCCGCGGCTACTGCGCCACGAAGACGGCCGACTTCCCGGCCGGGGGCAGGAAGACGTTCCAGATCCAGAACACGGACCGCCTCCTCACCGGGCAGGGCGTGGCCGCGTACCAGGGGCTCATCGGCGTGAAGAACGGCTACACGTCGCACGCCGGCAACACGTTCACCGGCGCGGCGACGCGTGGCGGGCGCACCCTGCTCGTCACCGTCATGCACCCCAGATCCGGGTACGAAGCGGTGTACGAGGAGACGGCGGCGCTGCTCGACTGGGGGTTCGCGGCGGCGGGCAAGGCGGATCCGGTCGGCACGCTCGTCACTCCGCTGAGCGAGCAGCCCAAGGGCGCGGCGGCGGCGAAGCCGCGTGCGGGGGCCGCGGGCGCGGGGGGCGCTCCCGCCGCGGCCGCCGTGACCATGTCTCGCACCGACGACTGGGCGTTCGGCGGCTCGGCTGCGGTGGCGGTGCTTGCGGGCGGAGGGCTGCTGGCGCTGCGGCGGCGAGGGCGGGAGCAGCCGAGTGGGCGCAGGCGGCGTCAGGACTGAGGGCCTTGGGATGCCCGTCAGGCTCGGCCGGGCGCGGCGCACGACGGCGACCTCAGGACCGGCGGCCGCCCGGGCCTGACTCCGCGGCCACCATCACGCGCCGCAGCAGGTCCGAGAGGACCTTGCGCTCCTTCGCGTCGAGGGCGCCGAGGACGCGGTGCTCCTCGCCGCCGAGCCGGTCCATCGCCTTGCGCCAGATCACACGGCCCTCGTCGGTCAGCGCCACGTCGACCCGGCGCCGGTCGGTCCTGGACGGCGTACGGACGACGAGGCCGCGGCGTTCGAGGCCGTCGAGGCGGCCGGTGACGGAGGCCGGGGCGAGGCCCAGGTCCGAGGCGAGTTCCGAGGGCGTCGCGCGGCCTTCGCGGCCCGCGAGCTTGTGCAGGGTGTCGTACTCGTAGCGCTCCAGGTCCACGTCCACCAGGGCCTGTTCGCGGACCTTGCGCAGATGCCGGGTGAGCTCGCCCGCGCGCGTGACCGCGCCCTCGATGTCCGGGTCGAGGCCCGGCATGACCGGCAGCCAGCGCGCCAGATGCCCATCGGTCCAGTCGCGTTCCATGAGGGCAGTCTAGGGCTGGATCCTTCGGCATCAGATATTTCGCTATCAGATATTTTGGTACCAGATCTTCCAGAGGCAAATATTTCGTTGACAAATAATTCGGCACCGAAATATATTCCTCGGCATGCCGCATCCCTTCCGGCACAACCCGGCCTTCCGCCGCTTCTTCCTCGGTCGCCTCCTCTCCCTGGTCGGCGACGCCGTCATCCCCTCCGCCCTCGCCCTCGCCGTACTGCACGCCACCGGCTCCGCCTCGGCGCTCGCGCTGGTCCTGGGCTGCGCGATGGTGCCGCGACTCGTCCTCCTCCCCTTGGGCGGCGTGATCGCCGACCGCTTCAACCCCCGCACCGTGGCCCTGACCACCGACCTCGTGCGCTGCGCCGGCCAGCTCTTCGTAGGCATCGAACTCCTCTCCGGGACACCGGAGTTGTGGCACATCGCGGTCGCCGAGGCGATCGGCGGCGCCGCCTCCGCCTTCGCCATGCCGACGCTCTCCTCGCTGATCGTCGGCATCGTCGACGAGAAGGACCGGCAGGCCGCCAACTCCGCGCTCGGCGTGGTCCGCAGCGCCACACTGGCGGGCGGTCCGGCCCTCGCCGGGGTGCTCGTCCTGACCGCGGGACCCGGGTGGGCGTTCGTCCTCGACGCCGCCTCGTTCGCCGTCAGCGCCGCCCTGCTCGCCACCCTGACGCTCAACCGCGCATCGGCACCCGGCGAGGAACACCGCTCTCTTCGGTCCGACCTCGTCGAGGGCTGGCACGAGGTGCGCTCGCGCGACTGGTACTGGACGAGCCTCGTCGCCCACGCCACCTGGAACGGCGCGGCGGCCGTGTTCGCCACCCTCGGACCGGCCGTCGCCGTCAAGGAACTGGGCGGCGACGGCGCCTGGATCGTGATCGCCCAGGCGGGCGCGGTCGGCCTGCTCCTCGGGTCACTCCTGTCCGGGCGGGCCCGCCCACGCCGCCCGATCCTCGTGGGCAACCTGGCTCTGACCACGTACGTCCTGCCGCTGGGGCTGCTCGCCCTGCACACCCCGGCCCCGGCGGTCGCCGCCGCGTTCGGCGTCGCCTCGGCCGGGCTCGGCTTCTTCAACCCCCTTTGGTCGACGGCGGTCCAGGCGGCCGTTCCCCAGGCGGTCCTCGCCCGCGTCACCTCGTACGACTGGCTGCTCTCGCTGGCCGCGATGCCCCTCGGCTACGTCCTCGCCCCGCTCGCCGCCGACGCCTGGGGCGAGGCGACCCCGCTGTGGATCGCGGCGGCGGCCGTGAGCCTGGCCTGCGTGGCCACGGCGGGGGTGCCCGGCGTTCGGCAGTTCACGCTGAACACCCCCGCCGACCCCCCGGGCAACGCCTCTGCCAACACCCTTGCCGCGGATGTCAGTTCACCAGATCCGCGCCGTCGTCCGTCAGCTCCACGTCGTACACCAGCGGACCGCCCCCGACGCTGATGTGGCGGGCGCGCGGCGCCACTCCGTGCGCCGTCACCGCCAGGACGTACGCCCCCGGCGCGGGCACCGACACGATGTACGAGCCGTCGGCGAGGGACGTGACGCGGTCGAGCTGGCGACCGCCCCTGGACACGAGGGTCACCGAGGCACCGTCCAAGGGGTCGCCGTCGGGGGTGCGCAGGAATCCGTGGACGACCGTGGCTCCGCCGGTACTGCTGCCCTCCATGGGCTCCGCGAGCTTGACGAGGCCGGCGCTTTCGATGGACTCGGTCGGCTGTGCGCCGGGCGGCGCGGCCGACGATTCGGCCGGCTCCACGGCCAGGTGCGGGAGCCGCCGCTCCAGCCAGTCCGGCAGCCACCAGTTGGATCGGCCGAGGAGATGCATCGCCGCCGGGACCAGCGCCGTACGCAGGATGAACGCGTCGAGCGCGACGGCCGCCGCCAGCCCGATGCCCGCCATCGCGCCCTCCATGTCGCCGCTCAGGACGAACGCCGAGAACACGCAGATCATGATGAGGGCAGCGCAGTTGATGACGCGGCTCGTCTCGGCGAGACCCACGCGCACGGCCCGCGCGTTGTCCCCGGTGTGCACCCACTCCTCGTGCATCCGGCTCACCAGGAACACCTGGTAGTCCATCGAGAGGCCGAACAGCAGCGACAACATGATCACCGGCAGGAACGCGGTGATCGGCCCCTCCTTTCCGATGCCGAGGAACTCCGTCCCCCAGCCCCACTGGAAGACCGCCACCAGGACACCGAACGACGCGGCCGCCGCGATGAGGTTCATCAGCGCGGCCGTCAGCGGCACGACGAGCGAGCGGAACGCGATCAGGAGCAGCAGGAAACCGAGCCCGATGATGGCGCCCACGAAGTAGGGCAGCCGGTCGCCGGTCACCGACGCGAAGTCCTTGAAGACGGCCGTCACCCCGCCGACGTGCGCCTCGACACCGGCCTCGGGGATCACGTCGTCCCGCAGCCGGTCGATGAGCCGGTCCGTCCCGACGGACTGCGGGGACGTCTCCGGCACGACCTGGATGACAGTGACGCCCTCGACGGGCGGGGCCGCGGCGGCCTGCGCGACGTCGTCCGTCGCGCGGATCGTCCTGACCAGCTCCGTGGTGTCGGCGCCGCCCGGCACGACGACCTGAAGGGGCCCGTTGAAGCCGGGCCCGAAGCCCTCCGCGAGCAGGTCGTACGCCTGCCTGGTCGTCGTCGACTCCTGGTTGTTGCCCTGGTCGGTGGCGCCGAGCCGCAGCGACAGTACGGGCAGCGCGAGCACCGCCATGACGACCAGCGCCGTCGCCGCGATCGCGCGCGGACGCCTTTGCACATACGCCGACCAGCGCGCCGCGGGACCGCTCGCCTCGGCGGGATCGGGCCCCGCCGCCGCGAGCTTCCGCCGCTGCTTGCTGCTGAGGACACGCGGGCCGAGCAGGCCGAGGAGTGCGGGGAGCAGGGTGATCGCCGCCAGGACGCTGAGCACGACCGTGAGGGACGTGGCGATGACGACACCGTCCAGGAAGCGCAGGTTCATCACCAGCATTCCGGCGAGCGCGATGCACACGGTGCCACCCGCGAACAGGACGGCGCGCCCCGACGTGTTGAGGGCCCGCACCGCCGACTCCTCAGGGTCGAGCCCCCGCTGGATGCCGCGCCGGTGCCGGGTGACGATGAAGAGCGCGTAGTCGATGCCGACGCCGAGACCGATCAACGAGCCGAGCAGCGGGGCCACTTCGGGCACGTTCGTCACGTGACTGAGCAGCATCGTCGCCATCATGCCGCTGCCCACACCCATGATCGCCACGACGATCGGCAGCAGCATCGCGAAGAGCGAACCGAAGGCCAGGAAGAGCACGACGGCCGCCGCCGCGATGCCGACCACCTCGGAGACACCGGTGGGCGGCTCCTGGATACGGGTGATGGCCTGGCCGCCCAACTCGACCTGAAGGCCGTCGCTTTCGGCGCCCTGAGCCGTGTCGACGACCTTCTGGACCAGGTCCTTGGGGACCTCGTTCGCCTGGCCGGTGAAGGTGATCTGCGCGTAGGCGGTACGGCCGTCCCGGCTGATCTGCGCGGCGCCGTTCTTCTCGTAGGGGCCCGCGACCCGGCCGATGCCCCGCATGCCGGCGATCTCCTTCAGCGCGGGCTCGATCCGGGACCGTACGGCCGAGTCCGTCACCGGCCCCTGGTCACCGGACGACCGCCATACCACGGTGTCCGTGTCGCCCGAGCTCTGCGGGAACGCCTTCGTCATCAGGTCGTACGCCTGCTTGGAGTCCGTGTCGGGGAGGGAGAACACGTTCGAGTAGTCGGTCCCCGCCGAGGTGCCCGCGGCCCCGAGGCCGAACAGCGCCCCCACCCACAGCACCAGGACCACCAGGCGGTGCCGGTAGCACCACCGTGCCAATGCCGTCACGTTTGCCACTCCTTCGGTCTTCGTCGCCGGGAGCGCGGCCACAACTGCGGCGCGGGCTCCGCGGGTTCCCCCGGGCCTGCCTCGGCCTCAGCATCCGTGGGCGCGGGCGCACGGCGGCACGGCGCGGCCATGACTCTCAAGGAACTCCAAGGGGCGGGCCGGGCTGAGCGGGGGCGGGCGCGCCGATACTGGACTTATGAACGCTGGGGGTATGAACGGTGGGCCTGCGGACGCTGCGCATGCGGACGGTGGGGATGCTGGGCCTGCGAACGCTGCGCATGCCGGGCCCGCGAACGGTGCACATGGTGGGCCCGCGAACGGTGCACATGGTGGGCCTGCGAACGGTGCGCATGGTGGGCCTGCGAGCAACGGGTCTGCACACGAATCGGAGCGCCCCGCCGGAGCCACCGTGCTCATCGTCGAGGACGAACCGAGCATCGCCGACGTCCTGGCGATAACCCTGCGCTACCACCGCTTCGAGGTCATGACCGCGGGCACCGTCCGCGAGGCCCTCGCCCTCGCCACGCGCACCCGGCCCGACGCCGCGCTCCTCGACGTGATGCTGCCGGACGGCGACGGCCGGGCCCTCGGGCGCGAACTTCGGGCGCGCAGGCCCGATATGGCTCTCGTCTTCCTGACCGCGCGCGACGCCCCCGCCGAGATCGTGGGCGCGCTCGGCTTCGGCGACGACTACATCACCAAGCCGTTCAACATCGACGAGGTCGTGGCCAGGCTGGGCGCCGTCCTGCGCCGCACCCGGCCCGCCGACGTCCTGCCCGAACGCCCGCCGCTGCGCTACGGCGACCTCGAACTCGACGAGACCGCCTACACCGTCCACCGCTCGGGCCGCACGGTCCAGCTCACCCCCACCGAGTACGCGCTCCTGCGCTTCCTCGTGCGCAACGGCGGCCGCGTCGTGCCCAAGGAACAACTCCTGCGTCACGTATGGCAGTACGAGCACACCGCCGAGTCGACCGTCGTCGAGACGTACATCAGCTACCTGCGGCGCAAACTCGAAGCGCTGGGACCGCCGTTGATCACGACGCGGCGGGGGGTCGGGGACGGGCTTGCGGGTGGGGCGTGAACGGGGCGCCGCGCCTGTGGGGCCGTGGCCGGGGCCGGCAAGTCTGCGGCCGGGGCGCGCGCGTGCGGAGTGGGCGGTTCCACTCCCTGCGCGCCAAGCTCACCCTCGTCAACGTCGCGCTGCTCGCCCTCGGCATCGTCGCCGCGACCGCCGTCAGCCTCATGGGGATGCGCCACTACCTCCTCGCGAACGTCGACGCCGAGCTGACCTCGTCACGCACCTCGCTCCAGCGCACCGGCCTCACCCTCAAACAGATCGAGTCGCTCAGCGAACTGGGCATCGCCCTCGACAAACTCTCCCCCGGCCCCAACTCGACGCACGCGGGCGCGAGTTCACTGCCGCGCAACGAAACCGTGTTCGTTGCCGTCGACCGGGCCGGCGCGCCCATCAACGTCGGCGCCCTGCGACCCACCGCCCGCCAGCGCGACCTCGCCTCCGCGGTCGACGACCCGAAGGCGCTCGCCACCGCCGACGAGCCGCGCGACGTCACCGTGCACGGCGACCCGTACCGCGCGGTGGGCGCCCGCCTCGCCGACGGCACGACCGTGCTGCTCGCCACCTCGACGGCCAACGTCCAGACCGGCATCCACAAGGCACTCAGGCTCGACATCGCCCTCGGCACGGGCCTGCTCGCTCTGCTCGCCGTCCTCACGATGATCGGCGTCAGCCACCGCATGCGGCCCCTCGAAGACATGGTCGAGACCGCGTCGGCCATCGCCGACGGCGACTTCGCCCGGCGCGTACCGCCGCACCACGACACCGCCCTGGAGGTCGAACAGCTGCGGCTCGCCCTCAACTCCATGCTCCACCAGGTCGAGACGGCCTTCGAGACCCGCGAGCGCAGCTCCGCGCAACTGCGGCGGTTCGTCGCGGACGCCTCCCACGAACTGCGCACACCACTGGCGGCGATCCGCGGCTACCTCCAGCTCTACGACAAGGGGATGCTCCGCGACCCGGCGGAACGCACCCGCGCCCTGGGCCGCGTCCACGCCGAGGCCGACCGCATGGGCCGCCTCGTCGACGAGCTCCTCACCCTGGCCCGCCTCGACCAGGGACCCGAACTGCGCCTGCGGAACGTCGATCTGAGCCGGCTGGTCCGCGAGGCGACCGACGACCTGCGCGTGCAGCAGCCGGACCGGCCGGTCCAGGTCACCGCGGACGGCGCGCTGCTCGTCCGCGCCGACGAGTCGGGCCTGCGCCAGGTCCTGGGGAACCTTCTCGCCAACGTACGCACCCACACACCGGAGGACGCCCCCGTCAGCGTCACGCTCGAACGCGCGGACGGTACGGTCCGGCTGAGCGTGGCCGACGAGGGGCCCGGACTCGCCGAGGAGGACGCGGCACGGATCTTCGACCGCTTCTTCCGGGCGGGCGGCGGCGCGGGCAGCGGTCTGGGCCTGGCGATCGTGGAGGGGGTGGTGTCGGCCCACGGCGGAGAGGTGTCCGTGCGAACGGCTCCGGGGGCGGGGGTGCGGGTGACGGTGGTGCTGCCTGCGGGCGAGGGACCTGTGGGCGAAGGGCCTGTGGGCTCGGCTGTGGCTGACAGGGGTCCCGCCAGTGAGGTTCCCGTGCGTGGGGTTCCCGTGCGTGGGGTTCCCGTGCGTGGGGTTCACGCGAGTGAGGCCTCCTCGTCGGAGCCGGTCAGATCCAGCCGAGCTGCCACAGCCGGAACACCCCGGTCCCGTCCGACAGATACTGCCCGCCGGTGACGTCCTCCGTACTCAGCACGTACTCCTTGCGCTGCCACAGCGGGATGAGCGGAACGTCGCGCGCGACCGCCTCCTGAAGCTTGCGGAAGTCACCCATGGTGCGGCTGCGGTCCTCGTACTGCTGACTGGCCTGGATCAGGCCGTCGACCTCTTTACTGCTGTATCCGTTGTGCATCCCGGACCCGGTGCGCACCAACTGCGCGGTGAACGTGTCCGGATCAGGGAAGTCCGGCAGCCACCCGACCGCGTACGCGTCGAGCTTCCCGCTCGCGTACCGCGTCTGGAAGTCGGTCCACTCGTAGTAGCGCAGGCTCACCTTGAACAGCCCGCTCGCCTCCAGCTGCCGCTTGATCTCCTTCGCCTCGGACGCGGACGCGGCGCCGCGCGAGTACGCGAACTCGAAGCGGACCGGCGCGCTCACCCCGGCCTCCTGGAGCAGCGTGCGCGCACGGGCGGCGTCCGGCTTCGGATACGCGTCGAAGAACGCCGTCGTATGCCCGGTGATGCCGCGCGGGATCAGGGAGTAGAGGGAGTCGACGGTGCCTTGGTACGTCGAGGCGACCAGCCGGTCCCGGTCGAGGAGCGTGGCGAGGGCCTGCCGCACCCGTCTGTCGTGCAACGGGCGGCCGGTCCGCACATTGAGGACGAGATTGCGGGTCTCCGCGCTCTCGACCTCGGTGAGCCGCTCACCCTTGTCGCTCGGCGCGTACGAGGCGAGCAGCGCGGGCGGCAGCTGTCGCGCGGCGACGTCGACCGAACGGGCCTTCCACGCGGATTCAAGGGCGGCCGAGTCCTTGAAATAGCGCAGGGTGGTGGGCTTGCCGACGCTCTTGACGGCGCCCTGGTAGCGGGAGTTGGGGACGAGCTTCGCCTGCTTTCCCGGCGCGTACGAGCTGAGGCTGTAGGGACCGGTGCCGTCGACGCGGGTACGGGTGCGCAGGCTGTGCGCCGGGTACTGCGTGCTGTCGACGATGGAACCGGCGCCCGTGGCGACCTTGAACGGGAACGTCGCGTCGGGCGAGGACAACTGGAAGGTCACCGTCCGCGCCCCGCTCGTCTCGACCTTGCCGAGCGTGTCGAGCAGGGTCGACGGGCCCACCGGCGAGTCGATGGCCTTGACCCGGTCGAAGGAGAACTTCACGTCCTTGGCCGTGACCGCCCGACCACTCGGGAACGTCAGTCCGTCACGCAGCTCGCAACGGTACGTAACCAGCCCCTGGCCGACGAACCCGCAGTGCTTCGCGGCATCCGGCACGGGCGCGGCGCCACCCGCGTCGAACGTCAGGAGTGACTGGAACACGTTGCTGTACAGCGCCCACGATCCGGCGTCGTACGCACCGGCCGGATCGAGCGACGTCACGGCGTCGGTCGTCCCGACGGTGATCGTCTTCCCCGGCTCGTCCCGCTCCGGAAGCAACTGCCAGGCGCCGGCTCCGGCAGCGGCAAGCACCATGAACGTCGCAAAAATCCGCATGCGAATCGACCGCATCGCGCCCCTCCCCAGTGACGTGGATCACTGAATCACAGGAGTTTGAGCCCTGGGAAGGGGAGGTGGTGAGGTTTTGAAGACCGAGAGAAACCCTGTGAGGAGCTTGTGAGCAAGGGGGTTTCGAGCCTGTTTCGGGCCGGGGTCTTTCGGGGGGACGGTGGGGGCATTTCTGGGGTCCATCGGTGGCCTGGAGACCGGAGGGCGTTGCCCGGAGGCGGGAGGCCCGGAGACCCGGAGGCCCGGAGACCCGGAGACCCGGAGGCCCGGAGACCGGAGGCCCGGAGACCCGGAGGCCCGGAGACCCGGAGACCCGGAGACCCGGAGACCCGGAGACCGGAGACCCGGAGACCGGAGACCCGGAGACCCGGAGACCCGGAGACCCGGAGACCCGGAGACCCGGAGACCCGGAGACCCGGGAGATGCCTCCCCGGACCACTGCTTAGGCCCGTCTCTGCTTAGGCCCGCCTCTGCTTACGCCTCTGCTGCCTACGGCCGTGTCTGTCTACGCCCGCTTCGATGCCAGCTCGACGACCGTGATGTCCGAGGGCGCTCCCACCCGGACCGGCGGGCCCCACGCACCGGCGCCCCGGCTCACGTACAACTGCGTGTCGCCGTACCGCTCCAAGCCCGCGAGCGTCGGGTTCGCCGCGTCGGCGATGAAGTTGCCCGGCCAGAGCTGGCCGCCGTGGGTGTGACCCGAGAGCTGGAGGTCGACGCCGTGCTTGACCGCCTCGTGGATCATGACGGGCTGGTGGGCGAGGAGGACGACGGCGCGGCCGGGGTCGCGGTCACCGAGAGCCTTGTCGTAGTCGGGCCCGTCGCCGTAGTTCTCGCCGGTCACGTCGTTCACCCCGGCCAGGTCGAACGCGCTCAGCTCCACGCGCGCGTTCTCCAAGGGCCGCAGGCCGATCTCACGGACGTGCTCGACCCACGGCTCGGCGCCCGAGAAGTACTCGTGGTTGCCCGTCACGAAGTAGGTGCCGTGCCGTGCCCGCAGCCCCGCGAGCGGCGCGACGGCCGACGCCAGGTCGTCGACACTGCCGTCGACCAGGTCTCCGACGACCGCGATCAGGTCGGGCTGCGTGGAGTTGATCGTGTCGACCACCCGCTGGGCGAATCCCCGGCCCAGTACCGGGCTCAGGTGGATGTCGCTGACGACCGCGATCCTGAACCCGTGCGCAGAACGCGGCAGCCGGGCCAGCGGAACCGTGACCCGCTTCACCTTCGGCCCCCGCAACACCCCGTACGCACCGTTCGCGACGATCCCGGTGGCCGCGACGACGGCGGCACCACCGACGACACGGGAGACGAAGAGCCGACGAGAGGGGTCGGACGCGGCCGATGGCGTGACGGGCGTCGCGTTGGGGGTGGGCTTGGGGTTGGGGTTGGAAGTGGGCATCGAGGGCCGTTCGTCGGGCTCACGCCCCGGAACCAGTACGGGTTCCTGCACAGGCCCCGACTCCGCGCCGCCCGGTGCGGACCTGCGGTCGAGGTAACGCCGCAGCAGGGGACGCACCACTTCGCCGACGAGGACCGCGAGGACCAGATAGATGGAGAAGGCCATCCACAGGAACCCGGGCCAGGACAGGACCCGCTGCAACCAGAACGGCGCACCGGCCCGCTCACTCGCCACCGCCGCGAACATCAGCAACGGCCCCGCGACGAACACGACCGTGCCCGCGCGCCGCGCAAGACCTGCGCGAGCCGTGGTGTCGCGCACCAAGCGGCGCCACGCGTACCAGTGCAGACCGGCGAACGCCGCGAGCGACGCGAGCCCTGCGATCACTACGACGGCGATCACAAGGCCGCTCCCCCCGTTGTGTTCTTCACGTCACGCCCGACGCAGGGCGCGCAGTCCGCGGAACCCGATGACCCCAACCACCGTCCCCAAGACAAAGGAGACAACGGCGAGCGTCAGGTGCACCCAGAAGTAGGCGGTCGGGTCGCCGGCGTCGTCGAAGGCAAGCCCGCTCCCGTCCTTCCACAGGTTCTTGACGAAAGTGACCCAGATGACCCAGCTCCAGACACCGAAGGCGAGCAGGAACCAGGAGACGGGGCGGCTGAGCTTCATGCCCTCAGTATCGCCAGTCCTCGTTCCGCGCCGCCGCCGGGGTGGGGAGCAGGAGACACAGGACACCTCGGCGGAGACTTACCGGTCCCAGCCATGTACGTTCACGACCGTGCCTGCCTCGAATGAGTCGTATTTCACGACCGTCTCCGCCAAGACCGAGTCCCGTCTTGAGCGTTCCAGTCTGAAGTGTTCCGGTCTGAAGCCTTCCGGTCTGAAGCCTTCCGGTCCTCGGCGTGCCGGGCGATGGTCCGCCGTCGCCGCCACGGTCGCCGCCTCCGCCACTCTCGTCTCGGTCTGCTGCGCCTCGCCCGCACTGGCCGACGACAAGCCGGGGTCCGGCAAAGGCAAGGCGAAGCCGCCGGCCTCGATGTCGACAGTGGGCGGCACGCAACTGGGCAAGCCGGGCACACAGGTGAATCTGGCGAACGGCGCCCCCGTCCTGCCCAAGGATCTGAGCGCTCGCTCCTGGATCGTCACGGACGCCGAGTCGGGCCAGGTCCTCGCCTCGCACAACGCGCACTGGCGGCTGCCCCCCGCCAGCACCCTCAAGATGCTCTTCGCCGACACGGTCCTCCCGAAGTTCCCCAAGACGCAGACGCACAAGGTCGTCCCCTCCGACCTGGCCGGCATCGGCGAGGGCTCCAGCATGGTCGGCGTCAAGGAGGACTACACCTACACCGTCCACGACCTGTGGCTCGGCGTGTTCCTCCGCTCCGGCAACGACGCGGTCCACGTGCTGTCCGCCCTCAACGGCGGTGTCCCGCAGACCGTCAAGGACATGCAGTCCCACGCCGACGATCTTCAGGCCCTCGACACCCATGTGGTCAGCCCCGACGGCTACGACGCCCCCGGCCAGGTCTCCTCGGCCTACGACCTCACTCTCTTCGCCCGCTCCGGCCTGCAGAAGAGGGACTTCCGCGAATACTGCGCGACGGCGACCGCGAAGTTCCCCGAGTCGCAGAAGAAGGGCAAGACCACCAGCTCCTTCCAGATCCAGAACACCAACCGTCTCATCACCGGCGACATGGGCCTCGACCCCTACAAGGGCATCGCCGGGGTCAAGAACGGCAACACCACCAACGCCGGCGCCACCTTCACCGGCGTCGCCGAACGCAACGGCAAGGTCCTCCTCGTCACCGTCATGAACCCCGAGTCCGGCGAGAACCAGGCGGTCTACCAGGAGGCGGCCCGACTCCTCGACTGGGGTTTCCAGTCCGACGGCAAGGTCACCCCGGTGGGACAGCTCGTCCCGCCCAAGAGCGCCGACACCGGCGCCGCCGACGGCTCCTCCGCCAGCCCGAAGGGCGACAAGGGAGCTGCCGCACCCGGCAAGGCGTCGACCGCTCACGCTTCCGTCCAGAGCGGCACCAGCGGCATCGGTATCGCCCTGGCCATCACGGCCGGCGCACTGATCCTCCTGGCCGGAGCCGCCTTCCTCGTCAACCGCCGCTGGCCCCTGCCCGAACTGGTACGCCGCATCCCCCGACGCTGACGCCCCTCCGGGGGGTGCCAACGCCCTCCGGCCCAGCGGTGCCACCCCCGTCCGGCCCAGGGGTGCCACCGCCATCCGTCCCGGAGGTGCCACGCCATCCGGCTCGGTGACCCAGGCGCCGTCCGGCTCGGAGGTGCCACCGCCATCCGGCTCGGGGGCCCAGGCGCCGTCCGGCTCGGAGGTGCCACCGCCATCCGGCTCGGGGCCCAGGCACCGTCCGGCCCGGGGCCCAGACACCGTCCGGCCTGCCGGCACAGACACCGTCCGGCCCGGGGCCCAGACCCCGGCCGGCCCAGACGCCGTCCGGCTCAGGCGGCGCCGTCCGCTCAGGCGGCGCCGGCCCGCGCCGCCCCCGGCGGTTCCACCCCCGGTTCGGCCTCGTCCGGCACTTCTGAGCCGGACCGCCCCCGCGTGGCCGTCCAGGCCGCGCAGAACAGCAGCAGCTTCGCGGTGAAGTTGATCCAGAGCATCAGGGCCACCGGCGTACCGAACGCCCCGTACATGCTCTTCGACGCCACCTCCTTCATATAGCTGCCCAGCAACAGCTTCAGCAGCTCGAACCCCGCCGCCCCGATCAGCGCCGCCGTCACCAGCTCCCACCGATGCGGGTGAACCCCCGGCAACAGCGTCAGCACATAGAGCAGCAGCAGGAAGTCCGCGAGCACGGCGATCGCGAACGCCACCGCTCTGAGCAGCGCGCCGCCCCATCCGGCGTCGGCGATGCCCAGCTGATCCGCCGTCCACCCCACGGCGGTCGAGGCGAGCATCGACGCCGCCAGCGAGGCAAGCCCGGCCCCGCCCAGCCCCACCAGGACCCCGGCATCCGTGACCTTGCGCATGACCGGGTTCTCCTCCGGGTCCTCCAACTCCCAGACGGTGCGCAGGCACTCTCTTATCGAGCCGACCCACCCGATGCCGGTGAAGAGCAGCAACGCCCCCGCCACCAGACCCACCGTGCCCGCGTTCGCGACGAGACCCCCGATGTCCAACTGGTCCGAGATACCGGGCACCTGCTCCGCGATCTTGTCCTGCAGAGACTTCTGCCGCTCCGTGCTGAGCGTGCCGGCCGCGATCGCCGCGGCCACGGTCAGCAGCGGAAACAGCGCCAGGAAGCTGATGAACGTCATCGCCGCCGCGAGCCGCGTCCAGTGCACCTGGTCGAGCCGCTCGTAGGCGCACCACGCGTGCGTACGCATGAGCCGTTCGACGATCGGCCCGATGCCGGGAAGTCTTTTCAGCCAGTCCATGATCCGAGCCTGCCCTCCCTGGCCCTTCTCGCACGTCTTGCCGGACTCACCACCCGGAAGACCAGGCTCCGAGTACCCCAGAACCGCAAGACCGTGGCCATCGCCATGCCCAGGCCCGCCCCGGACACCGTGTCCGCGCGTTGC
The DNA here is from genome assembly GCF_044748025.1 of Streptomyces sp. NPDC090032. Lineage (NCBI taxonomy): Bacteria > Bacillati > Actinomycetota > Actinomycetes > Kitasatosporales > Streptomycetaceae > Streptomyces > Streptomyces sp. NPDC090032. Next base: position 95,137 of record NZ_JBIVFF010000012.1, read on the forward strand.
GACGTGAGCCCGAGCCCGTAATGCGACACGGCGAGACACAACAACTGCACCAGCGCTCCCGCCACATTGACCGCGAAGAACACCCCGTACTGCCGCAGCCGTGGCACCTCTACCGCCGCCCGCCGATAGGTACCTAGCGTGTTCCCCGCGTACGCGACCGTGCAACCGGCCAGGAACGACAGCGACTTGGCGGTGATCGGATCCCACCCCATCGGCCCCCGCAGCCACACGAAGAGCCCCAGGTCGACGACGTACGCGCAGCTCCCCACAACCGCGAACCCCACCAGCTCGCGCCCCAGCCCCTTCATCTGCCACCACCGCCGAACCCACCACGACAGCTCCTCCCCCACGTCTCCACGAGGCACACCCTCCCGAGGCACGCCCTCCCGAGGCACGCCCTCCCGGGACGCGCCTTCCCCACGCACTCCCCCGCCCGACACGCCCCCAGTCGAAACACTCACCAGTTGGCGACCGCGAGCCCGTACATCGCCACCCACACCAGACCGATCACGGCCAGTGCTCTGTCCCGCAGAACGACGTCCTCCGGCTCTCCGGCCGTGCCACGGTCGGCGAAGACCGCATAGCGCAGGACGGCGAGGATGAAGGCCACCATGGACAGCTGTCTCCACGGCAACATGCTGGCTCTCGCCACTCCGCCCTCCTCCATGGCCCACAGGCAGTAGGCGAGAACCGCCACCCCTGCGGCAAGCTGCCAGACGAACCGCAGATAGCCGGTCGTGTACTCCGCCAGCAAGGCCCGCGTCGCCCCCGCCTTCCCGGCCATCTGCACGGCCTCGGAGTACCGCTTGGCCGACACCATGAACAGCGCCCCGAACCCTGTCGTGATCAGGAACCACCGCGACAGCGGAATCCCCAGCGCGAGCCCGCCGATCATGGCCCGCATCAGGAACCCGGTGGTCACCACGACAAGATCGACGACGAGAACGTGCTTGAGGCTGATGCAGTACGCCAGTTGCATCCCGACGTAGGCCGTCAGCAGCACCGCCGTCATCGGGGTGCACAGCGCAGCGGCCACCAGCGGCGCGAGAACCGCGAGCCCGCCCCCGACTGCATAGGCCACCACCACCGGCACGTACCCCGCGGCCACGGGCCTGTTCCGCTTGACCGGGTGCGCCCGGTCCGCCTCGGCATCCCGCGCGTCGTTGATCAGATACACCGCTGAGGCGGCGGCGGTGAACAGCAGGAATACCAGCGCCAGTTGTGCTGCCGCATGCCATGAGAACAACTCACCGGCCGCCGCGGGAGCGGCCACGACCAGCACGTTCTTCACCCATTGCCGAGGCCTCGCCGTCCTCAACAGCCCGGCCGCCAATCCGGGCGTCGTCGCCGCGCGTGGCCCCGGCACGGACTGCTCCCGCGGCCGTTCCAACAACGCCGCGGTCGACACCCGCCGCCCTTCGGCGGAAGCATGCGCCAACGCCGGTCCGTCTCCCGCTCCCCCCGCACCCATGGCGTCCCCCACCCCTTCCCTTCGCTCAGTCCGTTCCGTCATCGCCGGGCACCCCTGGCCACCCAATGCGCCCCGAGCCGCGCGGCGACCGCCCCGAGCGCCGCCCCAGCAGCCACGTCCGACGGGTAGTGCACCCCGACGACCATGCGCGAGACGCACATCGCCGCCGCCAACGGCGGGACGAGCCGCGCCCCCGCCGGCCGCAACGCCCCGTACGCAACCGCGGCAGCTGCCGCCGAAGCCGCGTGCGAACTGGGGAAGGAGTGTCGCCCCGCCGTCCGCACGAGCGGTTCCCCACCGATCTCCGCCCCCGGCCGCGGCCTTCGGACGACCCGCTTGACCCCCATGCTGGCCAGATGAGCCGCGGCGGTCAGCGCCGTACCGCGCAGCCACGCCCCCCGCCGCTCCCGGTCAACCGCCGCCCCCAGCAGCCCCGCGCCGAGCCAGAGCGCTCCGTGTTCCCCGCTCCAGGACAGTGCGCGCGCGACCGCTGCCACGCGCCGGTCCGTTCCGCAGTCGCGCAGTGCCGACAGCAATCGGCGGTCCATATCGTCCATGTGGCTCACTCTGCGGGCCGAAACACGCATAACTCAGACAATTTGGGGTGACACCCTTTCAATCACCCATTTCGGTGAGGGCTTGGTCTGTTTAGGGCGAAGGCCCCATCTATGGGCGATACGGTCGCATTCATGGCTGCCGATCCCGCTCCCCTCACTGCCCGCACACCATCCGCCGCCCCTGCCGTCACACCCACCGGCCAAGCCGCCCCAGCCGCGCCGTCCACCCCTGCGCCCAAGGCTGCACCTGCACCCGTCTCGCCGACCGTCCCCGGACCCAGCACTCCCCCCGCCGAGTCGCCTTTCCCCGACGGTCGCTCCGGCGGCATCCTCGACACCGTCCCCATGACCGGCTGGGGCCGCACCGCACCCACCGCCGCCCGCATCGTGCGCCCCCGCTCCTACGCCGAGGCGGCAGCCATCGTCCGTGCGTGCGGGACGTCTGGCCATCGGGGCAACATCGCCCGCGGCCTGGGCCGGGCTTACGGAGACGCGGCACAGAACGCAGGCGGCAGCGTCCTGGACATGACCGGCCTGGACCGCATTCACGCGATCGACGCCTCCGGCGGGACCGTGCTGTGCGACGCGGGCGTCTCTCTGCACCACCTCATGGAAGTCCTCCTCCCCCTGGGCTGGTTCGTCCCCGTGACCCCCGGCACCCGCTACGTCACGGTGGGCGGCGCTATCGGCGCCGATATCCACGGCAAGAACCACCACGTCTCGGGCTCGTTCTCCCGCCACGTGCTCGCTCTGGAACTGCTCACTGCTGACGGCGAGGTGCGGATCGTCGAGCGCGACAGCGAGCTGTTCGACGCCACGGCCGGCGGCATGGGACTCACCGGAATCATCCTCACGGCCACCATCCAACTCCTCCCTGTCGAAACCTCGTTCATGTCGGTCGACACCGAACGTGCCGTTGACCTCGACGACTTGATGGCCCGCCTCACCGACACCGATCACCTCTACCGCTACTCAGTCGCGTGGATCGACCTCCTGGCCCGCGGAGCGTCGATGGGCCGCTCGGTACTCACCCGCGGTGATCACGCTCCGCTGGACGCCGTTCCCGCACGGGCCCGCAGGGCACCACTGGCATTCCGCCCCACGGAGTTTCCGGCCGCGCCTGGATTCGTACCCGAAGGGCTCCTGGGCCGGAGGACCGTCGGCCTCTTCAACGAGCTCTGGTACCGCAAGGCCCCCGCGTCACGCGTCGGCGAGATCCAGAAGCTGTCCACGTTCTTCCACCCCCTCGACGGCGTACCGCACTGGAATCGCATCTACGGGCGCAGTGGATTCGTCCAGTACCAACTCGTCGTCGGATACGGCCAGGAGGAAGCTCTTCGCCGCATCGTGCAGCGCATCTCGCAGCGCCGATGCCCCTCTTTCCTGGCAGTCCTCAAGCGCTTCGGCAACGGGGATCCCGGCTGGCTGTCCTTTCCCATGCCGGGCTGGACCCTGGCCCTCGACATTCCCGCGAACCTGCCGGGACTCGGCGCGTTCCTCGACGGACTCGACGAGGAGGTAGCCGCAGCGGGCGGACGCATCTACCTCGCCAAAGACGCGCGGCTGAGACCCGAACTCCTCTCCACCATGTATCCCCGCCTCGACGAATTCCGCGCTCTGCGAGCCGAGTTGGACCCGAGCGGCGTGTTCCGCTCGGATCTGTCCCGGCGCCTCGGACTCTGACCGGAACGGGACCTGGTGGCGTGACCGGGGACCTCGTACATCTCGACAATCCCGCTCCCCCACGTCGCACGCATGTCGCATCCCCCTCACTTGGCACGGCCCCTCCGCACCGATTCACTTTTGGTACACCGCTCAGGCCGTCCGGGTTCCCATCCCGCCCCCACCGATTTCGGTCCCGCCACTCTGGAGTTTGGTTCTCATGAAGGACGCCTTCGGCACCCCCCAGTCCCTGCTCGTCCTCGGCGGCACCTCCGAGATCGCCCTCGCCACCGCCCGACGCCTCGTGGCCCGGCGGACCCGAACGGTGTGGCTGGCCGGCCGTCCGTCCCCCGCCCTCGACCGTGCGGCCGCCGAACTCCGCGGCTTGGGCGCCGACGCCCGGACCGTCGCCTTCGACGCGCTCGACTCCGAGGCCCACGAGGGGACGCTGGGCAAGGTGTTCGCCGAGGGCGACATCGACATGGTGCTGCTGGCCTTCGGGATCCTCGGCGACCAGGCCCGCGACGAGGAGGAGCCACTCTCCGCGGTGCGCGTCGCGCAGACCAACTACACCGGCGCGGTATCGGCGGGACTCGTCTGCGCCCGCGCGCTGCAGTCCCAGGGCCACGGCTCGCTGGTGGTGCTCTCGTCAGTGGCGGGTGAGCGCGCCCGGCGGTCCAACTTCATCTACGGGTCGAGCAAGGCCGGCCTGGACGCCTTCGCACAGGGCCTCGGCGACGCGCTGCACGGCACCGGCGTGCATGTGATGGTCGTCCGCCCCGGCTTCGTACGGTCGAAGATGACGGTGGGCATGGCGGAAGCACCGATGGCCACCACGCCGGAGGCGGTGGCACAGGCCATCGAGACGGGCCTCAGGCGCCGATCGGAGACCGTGTGGGTGCCGGGAGCTCTGCGCATGGTGATGTCGGCCCTGCGGCATGTCCCGCGGCCGGTGTTCCGGCGCCTGCCGATGTGAGCCGCGTCAGATGACGACCGGCCGACTCGCTTCGCGTCAGCGAGCCGGCTGTCTGCCCCGCTTCGAGCGGTCGGGGCCCTGCGCGGGAACGGCCGGACCGCCGAAGGGGAACTCGCGCAGCTTGCGCCAGACACCGTCGGCGCCCTGCTCGTACAGCGCGAAGCCGGTGCACGGCCAGGCCGCCTCATACCCGGCGAGCTCCTCGTAGGCCCGGTCCATCGCTTCCTCCGCGATGCCGTGCGCCACCGTGACGTGCGGGTGATACGGAAACTGCAGCTCGCGCGCGACCGGACCCGACGCGTCACGGACCTGCTTCTGCAACCACGTACAGGCCTCGGCGCCCTCGGCGACCTGTACGAACACAACGGGAGACAGCGGACGGAAGGTTCCCGTCCCCGCGAGCCGCATCGCGAAGTTCCGCCCCGAGGCGGCGACCTCCTCGAGATGGGCCTCGATCGAAGGCAGCGACCCGCTCTCCACCTCGGTCGGCGGGAGCAGAGTGACGTGCGTGGGGATGCCGTGCGCCGCAGGGTCACCGAAGCCCGCGCGCCGCTCCTGGAGCTGGCTGCCATGTGGCTCCGGGACCGCGATCGAAACGCCGATCGTTACGGTCCCCACGTCGTACTCCTGTCGTCGTGTGGCGGGCGGGTGGCGGTGCAAGCCGGTTCAGGCAGGGCTGCGGCTCAGTGTTTCGCGGGCAGCAGTCCGACCTTGTCGTACGCCTGAGCGAGGGTTTCGGCTGCGACAGCACGCGCCTTCTCCGCGCCCTTGGCCAGGATCGAGTCGAGCGTCTCCGGGTCGTCCAGGTACTCCTGGGTGCGGGTCCGGAACGGTGTCACGAAGTCCACCATGACCTCTGCCAGGTCCGTCTTGAGCGCACCGTACATCTTGCCTTCGTAGTTCTGCTCCAGTTCCGGGATACCTGTGCCGGTGAGGGTGGAGTAGATGGCGAGCAGGTTGCTGACGCCCGGCTTGTTCTCCGGATCGAACCGGATCACGGTGTCGGTGTCGGTGACCGCGCTCTTGACCTTCTTGGCCGTGACCTTCGGCTCGTCGAGAAGGTTGACGAGCCCCTTCGGCGTCGACGCCGACTTGCTCATCTTGATCGACGGGTCCTGGAGGTCGTAGATCTTCGCCGTCTCCTTGAGGATGTAAGGCGCCGGGACCGTGAAGGTCTCGCCGAAGCGGCCGTTGAAGCGCTCGGCGAGGTCGCGCGTCAGCTCGATGTGCTGGCGCTGGTCCTCGCCTACGGGCACCTGGTCGGCCTGGTAGAGCAGGATGTCCGCGACCTGGAGGATCGGGTACGTGAAGAGTCCGACGGTCGCGCGGTCGGCGCCCTGCTTGGCGGACTTGTCCTTGAACTGCGTCATGCGGGAGGCCTCGCCGAAGCCCGTCAGACAGTTCATGACCCAGCCGAGCTGCGCGTGCTCGGGGACGTGACTCTGCACGAACAGCGTGCAGCGGTCCGGGTCGAGGCCGGCCGCGAGGAGCTGCGCTGCGGCGAGCCGAGTGTTGGCCCGGAGCTCCTTCGGGTCCTGCGGCACGGTGATCGCGTGCAGGTCCACAACCATGTAGAACGCGTCGTGAGACTCCTGCAGCGCCACCCACTGGCGGACCGCGCCGAGGTAGTTGCCGAGGTGGAACGAGCCTGCGGTGGGCTGGATTCCGGAGAGCACGCGGGGACGATCAGAGGCCATGCTCCTCATTCTCTCAGGTGTCTCTCATTGGTTGGAAACAGGTGGGCGACGGGTGCACGACAAGTGCCGAACCGTGTGCGGAGCGCTGCCGCCCACCCGCCCCGTGTATCGCCTGCACCTGGCTTCGGGATCTCCCTTCGGACCCGCCTGCGGAGCGAGTGCGGAAAACCTGTGCGACGGGTGGGAACCGATACGCGGGGTGCGGTGTATCAACGATGTGAGGACACAGGGGGAGGTCCTGGAGGGGGGCCGCGTCGTCGACGACGAGCGTGCGGTGATCACTCGTGTGCGCGCCGGAGATGTGGAGGCGTACGCGGTGCTGGTGCGCGCCTTCACCGGGCTGGCGTTGCGGGCAGCCCGGGCCCTCGGGGCGGGCGCGGACGCGGAGGACGTGGTACAGCAGGCCTTTTTCAAGGCGTACTGCGCCCTGGGGAAGTTTCGGGACGACTCGTCGTTCAAGCCGTGGCTGCTCGCGATCGTCGCCAATGAGACGAGGAACACAGTGCGCTCGGCGGTGCGACAGCGTTCGGTCGTGGGGCGGGAAGCGACGTTGGCAGAGGCCGAGCCGCTGATACCGGAGACCACGGATCCGGCGGTCGCGGCCGTCCACGACGAGCGGCGTACGGCGTTGCTCGCCGCGCTCGAGGAGCTGAGCGAGGAGCATCGGCTGGTCGTCACGTATCGGTATCTGCTGGAGATGGACGAGGCGGAGACAGCCGAGGCGCTCGGCTGGCCGCGCGGCACGGTGAAGTCGAGGCTCAATCGTGCGCTGCGGAAGTTGAAGCGGATTCTTCCGGCTGAGCTGGACCCGCGGGAGGGAGGTGATGAGCATGAGTGAACCGCGTCGCGAGGACGACGGGAGCCGCGGCCCCGGCGAGGAGCGTGGGCCCCGCGCGGGTCGTCCTGGGCTGCCGGATGAGCTGCGGGCGCTGGGCAGGTCCCTGGACGGTCTGGGCCCCGGTGCCGAGTCGATGGCCGAGCGGGTGCTGGCGCAGATACTCGCCGAGTCGATCCCGGCACCGGTGGCCGAGCCGGCGCCGCGCCCTGTCCGGGTGCGGCGGGCTCGCCTTTGGATACGGAAGCGGTGGCGGATGCTCACGGCGGGGATGTGCGGAGTGCTGACCGTGCTGGCGCTCACACCTCCGGTGCGAGCGGCGGTCGCGGACTGGTTCGGCTTCGGCGGGGTGGAGGTCCGGTACGACCCCTCGGCGCTGCCGTCGCCCGGTGCTCATGTCCCGGGGTGCGGTACGTCGCTCTCGCTGGGTGAGGCCCGACGAGAAGCCGGATTCCAACCCCTGGTGCCGGGCGAACTGGGGATTCCGGACGCCGTGACGGTGACGCGGGAACCGAAGTCGCGTTTCTTGATCACGCTGTGCTGGCGCGAGGACGGGCACACGATCCGACTCGACGAATACCCGGCGCGGCTCGACATCGGGTACACGAAATCGGTGCGCATGCAGCCGCGCTGGGTCGACCTCGGCCGTGACGCAGGGCTGTGGTTCGCCCAGCCGCATCTGCTCAGTTTCTGGATGCTCGACGGCAACGGCGACCGATGGACCCGGTCGGAGCGCACCGCGGGCCCGACGCTCCTGTGGACTCGCCGGCAGGAGATGACGCTCCGCCTGGAGGGAGTCGACTCCCGGGAGCGGGCGATGGAGATCGCACGGTCGGTACGAAAGCCGGACGCCGTCCGCTGATGTCTGCGGGCAGATCTGGCGCACTCACACACCCAGGAACTCGCGCGCCGAAGTTGGGAACCCGGTCGGGTCGAGCGGTGTACCAGAAGTGAATCGGCACGGGCGGGCCGTGCCGGGACCAGCTGGGGGAACGGATGCGAACGGTACGAAAGGTGACGGCGCTGGCGGTGGCGCTGACGGCGGCACTCGCCGCGATGCTGTTGTGCGCGTCAGGGGCATCGGCGGGCGGGCCGACGAGCGTGCTGGTGGTGTCGCCCGAGAGCGGCCAGAGCTCGTCGCTCTACTTCAGCGACAAGAAGTACGGGCCGCTGGAGAGTCTCCTGGGCGAGCCGGACCAAGGACGACGGGAGGAGCCGCCCGGCTTGGGCATAGGCGTGGGACGTCAGCTCAATGTCACGTGGCTGCTGCACGACGTGCTGCCGTGGCGGGTGGACCGGGTCTATCCGGACTCGCCGGGCACGAAGGACGTCTGGATACACACAGCGACGCACGTGCCGGACTCGTACAACGGGTACTGGCACAAGGCGCGGAAGCCGGCGGAGCTGCGCGCGCTGCTGAAAGACCTGGGAGTCATGGGTGAGCGGTCCCAAAAGGGCGGGAGCCCGATCTTCCCGGTCCCCTGGCAGACGCCCGACCGGTCCAAGGAAGCGCTCGGTGGGGCTCCGGCACCGGGGAGTCGTGGCGTCGGGCAGTCCGCAGCCGAGCGAGCCTCCGCGGCCAGGTCGGACGACGGGGTGGACTGGCGGTGGGCGATACCGGGGCTGGCGGCGGGTGGCGCGCTGGCGCTGGGGCTGCGGCCACTGGCCGGCGGGCTGTCGAGGCGTCACCGGTCGGGCGGGGCCCCGCCCGACCCGGAACCACGGCAGCAGCTGATCGACAACTGAGAGTCGCCCTTCAGCTCTCCCGGCTGCGCGTACGCACTGACCGGCCCGTCGGTGCGGCTGGTGACGGGCCGGTCAGAAGATCACGGAGCTAGGGGGCAAGCGATCAGGTGAGGTCGACTTCCGGGTAGAGCGGGAAGCCGCTCAGCAGGTCGGCCGCTCGGGCGGAGACCTCGTCGGCGATCTTCTCGTCCAGGATGTGCTGCGCCTTGGAGGGCGCGCCCTTGCTGGTGGTGCCCGGTTCGGCGGCGGTGAGGACGCGGTCGATGAGGCCCGCGACCTCGTCCATCTCCGCGGTGCCCAGGCCACGGGTGGTCAGGGCGGGCGTGCCGATGCGGATGCCGGACGTGTACCAGGCTCCGTTGGGGTCGGAAGGGATGGAGTTGCGGTTGGTGACGATGCCGGAGTCGAGGAGAGCGTTCTCGGCCTGGCGGCCGGTGAGCTCGTAGGAGGTGGCGACATCGATCAGGTTGAGGTGGTTGTCCGTGCCGCCCGTGACGAGGGTGGCGCCGCGACGGGTCAGGCCTTCGGCGAGGGCACGCGCGTTGTCGACGATGGACTGGGCGTACTCACGGAACTCGGGGCGGCGGGCCTCGGCCAGGGCGACGGCCTTGGCGGCCATGACGTGGGGCAGCGGACCGCCGAGGACCATCGGGCAGCCGCGGTCGACCTGGTCGGCGAGCGAGTCGTCACAGAGCACCATGCCGCCGCGCGGGCCGCGCAGCGACTTGTGCGTCGTCGTGGTGACGATCTGGGCGTGCGGCACCGGGTCGAAGTCGCCGGTGAGGACCTTGCCGGCGACGAGGCCCGCGAAGTGTGCCATGTCGACCATGAGGGTCGCCCCGACCTCGTCGGCGATCTCACGCATGATGCGGAAGTTCACCAGGCGGGGGTACGCGGAGTAACCGGCGACGATGATCAGCGGCTTGAAGTCGCGGGCGGTGGCGCGCAGGGCTTCGTAGTCGACGAGGCCGGTCTGCGGGTCGGTGCCGTAGCTGCGCTGGTCGAACATCTTGCCCGAGATGTTCGGGCGGAAGCCGTGGGTGAGGTGACCGCCTGCGTCCAGGGACATGCCGAGCATGCGCTGGTTGCCGAAGGCCTGACGGAGTTCGGCCCAGGCGGCGTCGGAGAGGTCGTTCACATTGCGGACGCCGGCCAGCTCCAGGGCGGGCGCCTCTACACGCTGGGCGAGGACGGCCCAGAAGGCGACGAGGTTGGCGTCGATGCCGGAGTGCGGCTGGACATAGGCGTGGCGGGCGCCGAAGAGCTCGCGGGCGTGTTCGGCGGCGAGCGCCTCGACGGTGTCGACGTTGCGGCAGCCGGCGTAGAAGCGGCGGCCGACGGTGCCCTCGGCGTACTTGTCGCTGAACCAGTTGCCCATCGCGAGAAGGGTGGCGGGGGAGGCGTAGTTCTCGCTGGCGATCAGCTTGAGCATCTCGCGCTGGTCGGAGATCTCCTGGCCGATGGCATCGGCCACGCGGGGCTCGACAGCGCGGATCACGTCGAGGGCGCTGCGGAACGCTACGGATTCGGTGGAGAGGGTGGGCTCTGGCATGACGGACCTCCGGACGGATGGGACCTCCCCTGCTCGAGCGAGGTCGAGAGCGGGAGGTTCACGGGTCGGCCCAGGCGCACGGCACAGTTCACAGGCCGCTCCCCGATGGTCAGTCCCATCCCAGCGCGCCAGTCACGGCCCTGCGGGCCACACTACCGGGCGCGCCGCAGGGCGGGGTTTCCCGGTCCACGATGCGAGCGACGGTAGGAAGGGGCCACAAGCCCACGTCTTCGCGTCATCAAAGCTGTAAGAACGGAGATCCCGTGACTGCTGTGACTCCTCCGAATGCCGCAACGGAAGCCTTCATCACCGCGTCCGAAGCGCACAGTGCGCACAACTACCATCCGCTGCCCGTGGTGGTCGCTACGGCGGAGGGGGCGTGGATGACCGATATCGAGGGGCGCCGGTACCTCGACATGCTCGCCGGCTACTCGGCTCTCAACTTCGGCCATGGGAACCGCAGACTCATCGAGGCTGCCAAGGCGCAGCTCGAGCGAGTGACGCTGACGTCCCGCGCCTTCTACCACGACCGGTTCGCCGAGTTCTGCACCCAGCTCGCGGAGCTGTGCGGCATGGACATGGTGCTGCCGATGAACACAGGGGCGGAGGCCGTGGAGACCGCCGTGAAGACGGCGAGGAAGTGGGGGTATCAGGTCAAGGGGGTGCTCGACGGCAGGGCGAAGATCATCGTGGCGGGCAACAACTTCCACGGTCGCACCACGACGATCGTCAGCTTCTCCACGGACCAGGAGGCGCGCGCGGACTTCGGTCCCTACACGCCGGGGTTCGAGATCGTGCCGTACGGCGATCTGACGGCGCTGCGCAGCGCTGTCACCGAGAACACCGTCGCGGTGCTGCTCGAACCGATCCAGGGCGAGGCCGGTGTCCTCGTACCACCGGCGGGATATCTACCGGCGGTCAGGGAGTTGACCCGCGAGCGGAACGTCCTGTTCATCGCGGACGAGATCCAGTCGGGGCTCGGGCGGACGGGGCGGACGTTCGCCTGTGAGCACGAGGGCGTGGTGCCCGACATGTACGTCCTGGGCAAGGCGCTCGGCGGCGGGGTCGTGCCGGTGTCGGCGGTGGTGTCGAGCAACGAGGTGCTTGGGGTGTTCAAGCCGGGTGAGCACGGGTCGACGTTCGGCGGGAACCCGCTGGCCTGTGCAGTGGCGCTCGAAGTCATCGCGATGCTGCGCACCGGGGAGTTCCAGCAGCGGGCGGCCGAGCTGGGCGAGCATCTGCACGCGGAGCTCAGGCTGCTGACGGGCACGGGCAAGGTGACGCAGGTACGGGGACGCGGGCTGTGGGCGGGAGTCGACATCGATCCGTCGTGCGGGACGGGAAGGGAGATCTCGGAGAAGTTGATGGACAAGGGCGTCCTGGTCAAGGACACCCACGGCAGCACGATCCGGATCGCTCCCCCTCTGGTGATCAGCAAGGAGGACCTGGACTGGGGGCTCGACCAGCTCCGAGCGGTCCTGGCCGTCTGACGGCGGTGCGCCTCCGGCACAGGCCACCTACTCGTGGTCCGGGGCCCTCGCGGAGGCACCCGCCGAAGGGAAAGCGGGACGCCTCCGGCACGGGCCAGCCACTCGCGGCCCGGGCCCTCGCGGAGGCACCCCGGAGGGGAATCCGATCGTGGGCCGGTCGGCGCGAGAGCACCCTCTACAGTCGCTTCGTGCTTCTTGGAATGGTTTGCGCGCTCGGGTCGGCGGTCTGTTTCGGTACGGCTTCCGTGTTGCAGGCGGTGGCCACTCGGGCCGCGGAACCGGGGTCGGGGTCCGGCGTCGACGCGGCGCTGTTGCTGCGGGCACTGCGGCAGTGGCGTTATGTGGCCGGGCTGGGGCTCGACTTGCTCGGGTTCGTGTTGCAGGTCGTGGCGCTGCGGTCCATTCCGATCTACGCCGTCGGGGCTGCGCTCGCCGCAAGTCTGGCGGTGACGGCGGTGGTCGCAGCGCGGCTGCTGGGCGTGCGGTTGAGCGGCATCGAGTGGGGCGCCGTCGGGGTGGTGGTGGCAGGGCTCGCGATGTTGGGCCTGGCGTCGGGGACGGAGGGAGACAAGGCCGGTTCGGACGCTCTGCGGTACGCGATGTTGGGAACGGCGGTCGGGGTGCTGTTGATCGGTGCGGTGGCCGGGCGGCTGCCGGGGAGGGGCCGGGCGCTCGCGCTGGGGCTCGGCTCGGGGTTCGGGTTCGGGGTGGTGGAGGTGTCGGTGCGGCTCATCGACGACGTGTCACCCGGCGCGTTGCTGACCAATCCTGCGACGTACGCACTGCTGCTCGGTGGGGGTGCGGCGTTTCTGCTGCTGACCTCGGCGCTGCAGAAGGGGTCGGTGACCACGGCCACCGCGGGAATGGTCGTGGGCGAGACGGTGGGGCCGGCGCTGGTCGGGGTGATCTGGCTGGGGGATCGCACGCGCGAGGGGCTGGGCTGGCTGGCGGTTCTCGGGTTCGTGGTGGCCGTGGCGGGGGCGTTGGCGCTGGCACGCTTCGGGGAAGCGCCAGTGCAGGACGCGCCCATACCGACCCGCGTCTGACCCAGCCCGCGCCCACACCCGCCCGCAGCTCACCCCAGCCCGCGCGCCCACACCGGCCCGCAGCTCACCCCAGCCCGCGCCCACACCCGCCCGCAGCTCACCCCAGCCCGCGCCCACACCAGCCCGCAGCTCACCCCAGCCCGCGCCCACACCAGCCCGCAGCTCACCCCAGCCCAGATCTCACCCAGCCCACACCCACACCAGCCCGCACCTCACCTGCCCGCCGCCCCACCACCCCGCGTCTGACCCGGCCCGCCCCTGACCCAGCCCGCGTCTGACGCAGCCGCCGCCCGGTCCCTACGGAAGTGCTCGGCACAAGGCCTCAAGTGCGCTTGCCCAGGCGTGGTCCGGTGGGGTTCCGTAGCCGACCACCAGGGCGTCCACGGGGGGTTCGGCCGGGGCCGCTTCGTGGCGGAAGCTGGAGAGGCCGGAGACTCCGAGGCGCTGCCAGGCGGCGGCACGGACCACGGACTGTTCGGTGCCGGGTGGGAGTTGGAGGACCGCGTGCAGGCCGGCGGCGATTCCGGTGGGGTGGACGTCGGGGGCGCGTTCGGCGAGGGCGTCGACGAGCTGATCGCGGCGACGGCGGTAGCGCAGGCGGGCGCCTCGGACATGGCGGTCGTAGGCGCCCGAGTCGATGAACTCCGCGAGGGTCAGCTGGTCGAGGACACCGCACGACCAGTCGGCGACGCCCTTTGCCTCGATCACTTCCCCGATGACGGACGGCGGCAGGACCAGCCAGCCGAGGCGCAGTCCGGGTGCGAGGGATTTGCTGGCCGTGCCGAAGTACACGACGCGGTCGGGGTCGAGGCCCTGGAGGGCGCCGACGGGCTGGCGGTCGTAGCGGAACTCGCCGTCGTAGTCGTCCTCCAGGATCAGTCCGCCGGTGCGGCGGGCCCAGTCGACGACGGCGGTGCGGCGGTCGGGGTGCAGGGCCCCGCCCATCGGGAACTGATGGGCGGGGGTCAGGAGGGCGGCGCCCACGTCCGGTTCGCCGGTCGCCAACTCGTCGGTGCAGGTGCCGAGTTGATCGAAGGGAAGGGGATGGGTATGCAGACCTGACCGCGTCAGGATGTTCCAGTGGATGTCGAGGCCGTACGTCTCCACGGCCACGTCGCGCATGCCCCTGCCGCGCAATACCTCGCCGAGCAGCATCAGGCCGTGGACGAAGCCGGAGCAGATCACGATGCGGTCCGGGTCGGCGTGGACGCCGCGAGCGCGGGCGAGGTAGCCGGCGAGGGAGGTGCGCAGCTCGATGCGGCCGCGGGCATCGCCGTAGCCGAGGGCGTCGTTCGGGGCGGCGTTGAGGGCGCGGCGCGAAGCCTTGAGCCATTCGGCGCGCGGGAACGAGGAGAGGTCGGGGGTGCCGGGGTGCAGGTCGTAGCGGAGTCCGGCAGGAGCGCGATGGCCGCGGGCCGGGACCGGCCGGGGCGCCTCGACCGGTCGCTCCGCGACTCGCGTCCCCGAGCCCTGGCGCGCGGTGAGCCAGCCCTCGGCGACGAGGTCGGCGTAGGCGTCGGCGACCGTGTTGCGGGCGATGCCCAGATCGGCGGCGAGCGTGCGGGAGGAAGGGAGACGGACACCCGGGGCGAGACGTCCGCCGCGTACGGCGTCACGGAGCGCGTCGGTCAGGCCTTTGCGCAGGCCGGAGCCGGTCGGCTCGACATGCAGATCGATACCGAGCGCTTGACCGGAGGGCGAAGTGGCCCAGGATTCCACCATGGAAATGGACCATACCCGTGGGCTACTCCGTTCGTAGGGTCGATGTCATGACGACGAACGAGAACACCACCGACAGCGCCCGCCAGAACGCCACCACCGAGGCCGGCAGCAACGCCAAGGAGTACGTCCACGAGCACACGCCCCGGCTGGCCTGGGCCAAGCACGCTCCGGAGGTCTACAAGGCCATGATCCGGCTCGACGCGGAGGCCCGTAAGGGCGTCGATCCGGTGACGCTGGAGCTGATCAAGATCCGCGCTTCGCAGATCAACCACTGCGCGTTCTGCCTCGACATGCACTCCAAGGACGCGCTCGCCGCGGGCGAGAGCGTCGAGCGGATCATCCAGCTGGCCGCGTGGGAGGAGTCGCAGCACTTCTACACGGCCAAGGAGATCGCGGCGATCAAGCTGACCGAGGCCATCACGGTGCTCACCGACGGGTTCGTGCCCGACGAGACGTACGAGAAGGCGGCGAAGGTGTACGACGAGAAGGAGCTGACGCAGGTGATCGCCGCGATCACGGTGATCAACGCGTGGAACCGGTTCGGTGTGTCGACGCGGATGGTGCCCGGGCACTACACCGCGGGCGACTTCAAGTGACAGCTCGTACAACGCACCTGCCGGGCCGCGCTGGCGCTGACCGAGGCCGTCACCGTCCTCACCGACGGCTTCGTGCCGGACGAGACGTACGAGGCGGTGGCCAAGCACTTCGGTGAGGACTAGCTCGCCCACCTCCTCGGCGTGATCACCGCCATCAACAGCTGGAACCGGCTCATGGTGAGCCGCCGGATCGCGCCGGGCGGACCGCAGTGGTGACGTGACGCCCACGCCCACGCCGATGTCCACGCCCGCCCGCCCACGCCGCACGCTCACCACCACCCCCACCCCACCCGCAGCCGCACCGCCACGTCCACATCCACCCCCACCCATCGAAGCCTCCGCACAGACGTGCCGGGTGCCCCCGTCAGGAAAGGCACCCGGCACGCGTGAGGGGAGGAGCTGCGGGTCACGCCTTCCCGCCCGCCCCATACGGCTACCCCGCCGGACGGCTACGCCGCCAAGTGGCTACTTCGGCAGCCAGGACCGCCAGGTCGACTCATGCTCGTCGATCCACTTCTTCGCCGCCTCGTCCGGAGACAGCTTCTGATCGGCGATGAGCAGAGAGACCTCGTTCTGGTCCTCGGTCGTCCACTTGAAGTTCTTCAGGAAGGCCGCCGCCTTGCCGCCGCTCTTCGAGAAGTCCGCGTTCAGGTACTTCTGCAGCGGCGTCTTCGGATAGGCGCAGGCCACCTTCTTCGGGTCGGCATCGCAGCCCTCCTTGTACGCGGGCAGCTTCACCTCCGTCATCGGCACCTTCTTGAACAGCCACTGAGGCTGGTACCAGTACGTCAGGAACGGCTTCTTGGCCTTGGCGAACTGCTTGATCTGGGTGATCTGCGCCGCCTCGGAACCGGAGAACACGACCTGGTACTTCAGCTTCAGGTTGTTGACCAGCGCCTTGTCGTTGGTGACGTACGACGGGGAGCCGTCGAGGAGCTGGCCCTTGCCGCCGCTCTCCGCGGTGCGCAGCTGGGACGCGTACTTGTTGAGGTTCTTCCAGTTCGTGACGTCCGGGTGCTGCTTGGCGAAGTACGTGGGGACGAACCAGCCGATGTGTCCGGTGACGCCGAGGTCGCCGCCGTTCACGATCGTCTTCTTGTCCTTGACGTACCGCTGCTCCTGGTCGGGGTGGCCCCAGTCCTCCATGATCGCGTCGACGCGGCCCTGGCTGAGCGCGTCCCACGCGGGGACCTCGTCGACCTGGACGGTGTCGACGCGGTAGCCGAGCTCGTGCTTGAGCAGGTACTCGGCCACGGCGATGTTGGCCTGCGCGCCGACCCAGGACTGGACGGACAGGGTCACCGTCTTCGCGCCCTGGGCGTTGGCGTACGGGGAGGACTGCTTGGTCATGTCCGCGGCACCGCAGCCGGTCGCCACCAGCAGCGTGCCCGCCGCCGCGAGCCCCATGGTCATCCGGCGCACCCGCACCGGGCGCAACGTGGTCATCCTGCGCGCCCGCGCCGGGCGGAAAGATCGAAGTGCTCGCATGGCGATCACGCTCCCTTCTTCGTGCGGCGTTCGGTCGGCTGGGTGACCCGGTCGAGCATGAGGCCGAGGCACACGATCGCCGCACCGCCGACGAGCCCGGTCGCCAGGTCGCCCTGGGCGAGGCCGAACACGACCTCGTAACCGAGCGCGCCACCGCCCACGAGACCGCCGATGATCACGACGGCGAGGACGAGGACGACACCCTGGTTCACGGCCAGGAGCAGAGCGGGCCGGGCCAGCGGGAGCTGGACCTGGCGCAGTTGCTGCCCGCTCGTCGCGCCCATCGACCGGGCCGCCTCCATGGCGGCCCCGTCCACCTGGCGGAGCCCCTGCGTCGTGATGCGGACGACGGCCGGCAGCGCGTAGACGACGGCGGCGGCGACCGCGGGGGCGCGGCCGACGCCGAACAGCGCGACCACCGGGATCAGATACACGAACTGCGGCATCGTCTGGAAGACGTCGAGCACGGGCCTGAGCAGGCGCGCGAGTCGCTCACTGCGCGCCGCCGCGATCCCGACGGCGAAGCCGACGACGAGCGTCACGGCGACGGCCGCGAGCACCTGCGACAGCGTGTCGAGCGACGGCTTCCACACACCGAGGACACCGATCGCGGCCATGGCGAGCACGGCCGTCACGGCGGTGCGCCAGGTGCCGATCAGCCAGGCCAGCGCGGCGACGATGAGGAGCACGGACCACCAGGGCAGCCATTGCAGCCCGTCGCGGATCGGGTCGAGGACCCAGGTGGTGAAGTGGCCGGCCCAGTCGGCGGTTCCGCCGATGTAGGGGACACCGGAGTAGAGGTGGTCGGTCATCCAGTCGACGGCGTTGTTGACCGGGTCCGCGATGTTCACGGTCCACGCGTCGGGCCAGTCGATCCGGTCCGCGAGGCGGCCCACGAGGGCGACGACCACGGTGAGAACGGCGGCGACGATCCAGCCGTACGCGCCGTACAGACGGCGGCCGTCGGGTTCGGCGTCGCCGAGCCGCTCCCCCGCCGCGGCCGTCGTACGGTCCAGGATCACGGCGAGCAGCACGATCGGGATACCGGCCGCGAGGGCCGCCCCGACGTCCACGGAGGCCAGTGCCTGGTACACGCGGTCACCGAGGCCGCCCGCACCGATCACCGACGCGATGACGGCCATCGAGAGCGCCATCATGATCGTCTGGTTGATCCCGAGGAGGAGTTCCTTGCGGGCGAGCGGAAGCCGGGCTGTGAGGAGCCGCTGGCGCGCGGTCGCGCCGAGCGAGGCGACGGCCTCCATGACTCCGCCGTCGGCGCCTCGCAGGCCGAGCGCCGTGAGGCGGGCCATCGGCGGAGCGGCGTACACGACGGTCGCGAGGACGGCCGCGGGGACGCCGATGCCGAACACGAGGACGACCGGCAGCAGATACGCGTACGCGGGAAAGACCTGCATCGTGTCGAGGACGGGCCGCAGCGCCCGGTACGTGCGGTCGGAGAGTCCGGCCGCGAGTCCCAGGAGCATGCCGAGCACGACCGAGGCGAGGACCGCGACGACCATCAGCGCGAGGGTCTGCATGGTCGGCACCCACATGCCGAACAAGCCGCACACGAGGAACGCGGCGACGGCGGCCGCCGCGAGCTTCAGGCCCGCGACGCGCCAGGCGATGAGCCCGGCCGCCGCGGTGACGCCTGCCCAGCCGGCCGCGAGGAGCACCAGGTAGACGCCGCGCACGCTCAGGACGACGGCGTTGCTGATATGGCCGAAGAAGTAGAGGAACAGCGGGTGGCTGTCCCGGTTGTCGATGATCCAGTCACTGGTCTTGCCCAGTGGTCCGGTCAGGTCGACGGTGAGCGCGTGCGGCCAACTTCCGCTCGCCCATTGGGCGTTCACGATCGGTACGAGGACCGCCGCGACGACGGCGAGCAGCAGAAGCTTGCCGAGGGCGCGGTTGCGCAGGAGCGCGCCGAGGCGCGGCGTGTCCGCCGCGGGGGCGGTGGCGGTACTGGCGGCGGCCATCAGGCGACCTCCCCACCCGGCGGCGTAACGGTCCCGGGCGCGGGCACGTCGGCCACGGCCGCATCGGAAACGGAACCGGAACCGACCCCATCAGCCACGGCCGCACCGGAACCGGAACCGGAGGCGCCGCCCGAGTCACCCCCGGCCACACCCTCTCCCTCGGAGACCCCCTCTTCCCCGGAGGTCCCCTCCGTCCCCGCGACCACACCCAGCAGCCGCGCATGGTCCAGGACTCCCAGGCACCGCCCGTCGTCCATGACCCGCACCGGGAACCCGGTCCTGGCGACCGCCTCGATCGCCTCCGACACGGTCGCGCCGGGCACGATGGCGGGGCCGCGGTCCTGCTCGTCGGGGTCGGCGGGCCGCATCGCGCTGCGCACGGTCATGACCTGCTCGCGCGGCACGTCCCGGACGAACTCGCGTACGTAGTCGTCGGCGGGCGAGCCCACGATCTCCTCGGGCGTGCCCAGCTGCACGATCCGGCCGTCACGCATCAGCGCGATCCGGTCGCCGAGCCGCAGCGCCTCGCTGAGGTCGTGCGTGATGAAGACCATGGTCCGGCCCTCCTCGCGGTGGAGCCGGATGACCTCCTCCTGCATGTCGCGGCGGATCAGCGGGTCCAGGGCGCTGAACGGCTCGTCGAACAGCAGCACTTCGGGATCGACCGCGAGGGCGCGCGCGAGCCCGACACGCTGCTGCTGACCGCCGGACAGCTGCCCGGGTCGCCGCTGCTCAAGACCTTCGAGGCCGACCTTCGCGACCACCTCCGCCGCCTTGGCGCGCCGCTCGGCGCGGCCCACGCCCTGGATCTCCAGGCCGTACGCGACGTTGTCGAGCACGGTGCGGTGCGGCAGGAGCCCGAAGTGCTGGAAGACCATGGCGGCGCGGTGCCGGCGCAGTTCGCGCAGGCGCCCCTTGTCCATGCCGAGGACGTCCTCGCCGTCGATGGATATGCCGCCCGAGGTCGGCTCGATGAGCCGGGTCAGGCAGCGTACGAGGGTGGACTTGCCGGAGCCGGAGAGGCCCATGACGACGAAGACCTCGCCCTTGCGCACATCGAAGCTGACGTCGCGCACGGCGGCGGTGCACCCGGTGCGGGCGCGCAGCTCGGCGGCGCTCAGGCCGGCCAGCTCCGTGTCACCCGGCACCCGGTCGGCCTTCGGCCCGAAGACCTTCCACAGGTTGTTCACGGAGAACACCGGCGAACCCGCCTGCGCGTCCGCCACCTCAGCGTTCGACATCGTGTTCGTACTCATCACGCATCACCACCCAGCAGCTCGGCACACTTCTCCCCGACCATGAGCACCCCGATCATCGGGTTCACCGCCGGCATCGTCGGGAAGACGGACGCGTCGGCAATGCGGATCGATTCCAGGCCCCGGATCCTCAACTCCGGGTCCACCACGGCGAGTTCATCATTCCTGGCACCCATGCGACAGGTCCCGGCAGGGTGGTAGACGGTGTGCGCGACCTTGCGCGCGTACTCGCCGAGCTCCTCGTCGCCCACGACGTCGGGCCCGGGGCACACCTCGCGCTTGAGCCAGCCGGCGAGCGGCTCGGTCTTCGCGATCTCGCGCGCGATCCTGATTCCGTCGACCAGCGTCCGGCCGTCGTAGTCCTCCTCGTCCGTGAAGTAACGGAAGTCGAGGGCGGGCTTGTCCTGCGGGTCCGCGCTGGTCAGGTAGAGGCGGCCGCGGCTGCGCGGCTTGGGGATGTTCGGCGTCATCGAGACCCCGTGCTCCGGCCTGACGTAGCCGAGGCGCTCCGGGTTGTCGGTGAACGGGATCTGGTAGAAGTGGAACATCAGGTCCGGCCCGCTCGCCTCCGGATCGCGCTGCACGAAGAGGCCCGCGTCGCTGTCCATGGCGGAGTTGTCGGGGATCGGCCCGTCCGTCTCCCACACGATCACGGACTCGGGGTGGTCGAGCAGGTTCTCGCCGACTCCCGGCAGGTCGTGCAGGACCGGAATCCCGAGCTTCTCCAGGTCGGCCTTCGGGCCGATGCCGGAGTGCATGAGCAGCCGGGGCGTGTCGACGGCGCCCGCGCACACGACGACCTCGTGCCGGGCCTCGACGAGCAGCTCCTCGCCGTCCTGCGTCCGTACGTGGACACCGCGCGCCCGCGTGCCGTCCATCTCGAGCCGGTACGCCCACGTCTCAAGGAGGAGCGTCAGGTTGGGCCGGTCGCCCGACTCCATGTGCGGGTGCAGATAGGCGACGGAGGCGCTGGAGCGCTTGTTGTTCTCCGGGTGGTACGCGAGGTCGAAGAAGCCGACGCCGTCCTTGAAGGGCGCCTTGTTGAAACCGTCCACACGCGGCACGCCCGTGGCGGTCTGCGCGGCGTCGACGAAGTCGCGGGCGATCGCGTTCCGGTCCTTCTCGTCCACCGCCACGATGTTGTTGCGCAGCTTGCCGAAGTACGGGTCCATCGCCTTGTGGTCCCAGCCCTCGGCGCCCGCCGCCGCCCACTCGTCCCAGTCGCCGGGCAGCGGCTTGAACGAGATGAGCGTGTTGTGCGACGAGCAGCCGCCGAGCACCTTGGCGCGGCTGTGCAGGATGTGCGAGTTGCCGCGCGGCTGCTCGGTGGTGGTGTAGCCGTAGTCGAGGTCGCCGCCGAGGAGGCCGAGCCAGCGGCGCAGGGTCAGGACGTCGTCGCGATCGATGTCGCTCGGGCCGCCCTCGATGACGGCGACGGTGACGTCGGGGTTCTCGGTCAGCCGGGACGCTATGACGGACCCGGCGGTGCCGCCGCCGACGACGACATAGTCGTACGTGTTCACGGACTTCTCAGGCATACGTCAACTCCAAGGTTCTGCGCGTAATGGGCGGTGCGAAGTGCGGTGGTTCGGCCCGGCGCAAAGGAAACGGGTGGTCAGCCCGGTGCGAAGGGTGGGCGGTCAGCCCGCGAACCAGCGCACGGGCTTCGGCGCCAGGTTCTGGTAGACGTGCTTGGTCTCGCGGTACTCGGCGAGCCCGGCGGGGCCCAGCTCGCGGCCGATCCCGCTCTTGCCGAAGCCGCCCCACTCCGCCTGCGGGAGGTAGGGGTGGAAGTCGTTGATCCAGATCGTGCCGTGGCGAAGGCGCCCGGCGACGCGCCGCGCGCGTCCCGCGTCGGCGGTCCAGACGGCGCCCGCGAGCCCGTACTCGGTGTCGTTGGCGAGCGCGACGGCCTCGTCCTCGGTACGGAACGTCTCGACCGTCAGGACGGGTCCGAAGACCTCCTCGCGGACGACGCGCATCTCGCGGTGGCACTGGTCGAGGACGGTGGGCTCGTAGAAGTACCCGTCGGCGGGCCGTACCTCACTGGGCTCGGGCCGCTTGCCGCCGCTGCGCAGGACGGCACCCTCGGCGAGGGCCGAGGCCACGTACGACTCGGTCTTGTCGCGCTGCTGGGCGGAGACGAGGGGGCCGCACTCGACGCCGTCCTCGGTGCCGCGGCCGAGCCTGATCTTCTGGGCGCGGCGGGCGAGTTCGGCGACGAAGCGCTCGCGCACGGACTCCTCGACGATGAGCCGGGCGCCGGCGGAGCAGACCTGGCCGCTGTGGATGAAGGCGGCGTTCAGCGCCTGGTCGACGGCGGTGTCGAAGCCTTCCTCGGTCTCGCAGGAGTCGGCGAAGACGACGTTCGGGTTCTTGCCGCCCAGTTCGAGGGCGATCTTCTTCACGTCGGCGGCCGCGGCCTGCGCGACCTTCGTGCCGCTGATCAGACCGCCGGTGAAGGAGACGAGGTCGACGTCCGGGTGCTCGGCGAGCCGGGCGCCGACGGTGCGGCCCGGCCCGGTCACGATGTTGGCGACGCCCGCGGGGAGTCCGGCCTCCGCCAGGAGCTCGATGAGGACCACCGTGGTCAGCGGCGTGATCTCGCTCGGCTTGATGACGAAGGTGTTTCCGGCGGCGAGGGCGGGGGCGACCTTCCAACTGGCCTGGAGGAGCGGATAGTTCCACGGCGTGATCAGGGAGCAGACGCCGACGGGCTCGTGCACGACGACGCTGTGGATCTCGTCGGACCCGGCGTCGACGACGCGCCCGCCGCCCTCTCCGACGACCAGGTCGGCGAAGTAGCGGAAGGCGTCGGCGACACAGTCGACGTCGACGCGGCCCTCTTCGACCGTCTTGCCCGCGTCGCGGCTCTCCAGCAGACCGATCTTCTCCCGGTCTCGCACGAGGAGGTCGGCGACGCGGCGCAGGAGCGCGGCGCGCTCGGCGACGGGCGTCGCCGGCCACGTTCCTTCGTCGAAGGCACGGCGCGCGGCGGCCACGGCGGCGTCCGCGTCCCGCGTGCCGCCCTCGGCGATCAGCGCGAACGGCTGGGCATCCGCCGGGTCGAGAATCTCGCGCGTGGCCCCGGAGGCGGCGCTGCGCCACTCTCCGTCCACAAAAATGCTCTGGTTTTCAGACACGTCCCGTTTTGCCTTCCGTTCCCGAACAGTCCCCCTGAACATCACGGAACTCCCTCTTCAAGCAGAGCCCGCGACGTCGGAAGCCCCTGCCCTGGGGATCGGAAAGCATGCACAACCCGTGGCCGAAAGTGGCCCGCGTCACCGCCTAGATAGCCAATAAGCCCGAAATGTCACCACTGGCGCCGCTACTCGGGGTACATGCCCCGTACAGACATCACCGGCACAGAAATGCCCCGTACAAACACCGCGCCCCCGCCCCTCCGGATCGACCGGACGGACGGGGGCGCGGGTCAGGCCGCGTGCAGATGACTCAGATTGCTCAGGTGACTACAGGTACCTGCGGGACGCGTGGATCAGATGAGGCCGAGCTCGCGGACCGCGGCGCGCTCCTCCTCGAGCTCCTTCACCGACGCGTCGATGCGGGCGCGGGAGAACTCGTTGATGTCCAGGCCCTGGACGATCTCGTACTTGCCGTCCTTGGTGGTGACGGGGAAGGAGGAGATCAGGCCCTCCGGGACGCCGTAGGAGCCGTCCGACGGGATACCCATGGAGGTCCAGTCGCCCTCGGCCGTGCCGTTGACCCACGTGTGCACGTGGTCGATCGCGGCGTTCGCGGCCGAGGCGGCCGAGGACGCGCCACGGGCCTCGATGATCGCGGCGCCGCGCTTGGCGACGGTCGGGATGAACGTGTCGGCCAGCCACTGCTCGTCGCCGCCGATGGCCTCGATGGCCGGCTTGCCCCCGACGGACGCCTGGAAGATGTCCGGGTACTGGGTGGCGGAGTGGTTGCCCCAGATGGTGAGGCGCTTGATGTCCGCGACCGTCGTGCCGGTCTTCTTCGCGAGCTGCGTGAGCGCGCGGTTGTGGTCCAGACGCGTCATGGCCGTGAAGCGGTCGGCCGGTACGTCCGGGGCGGCGGCCTGCGCGATGAGCGCGTTCGTGTTGGCCGGGTTGCCGACGACGAGGACCTTGATGTCGTCCGCGGCGTTGTCGTTGATCGCCTTGCCCTGCGGCTTGAAGATGCCGCCGTTGGCGGAGAGCAGGTCGCCGCGCTCCATGCCCTTGGTGCGGGGGCGGGCGCCGACGAGGAGGGCGACGTTGGCGCCGGCGAACGCGACGTTCGGGTCGTCCGAGATGTCGATGTTCTGCAGCAGCGGGAAGGCGCAGTCGTCGAGCTCCATGGCGGTGCCCTCGGCGGCCTTGAGCGCCGGGGTGATCTCCAGGAGGCGCAGGTTGACCGGCACGTCCGCGCCGAGCAGCTGGCCGGAGGCGATGCGGAAGAGCAGTGCGTAGCCGATCTGGCCGGCTGCGCCGGTGACGGTGACGTTCACGGGAGTGCGGGTCATGGCGTTCTCCGTATGACAGCAGGGCTTTTTTGATCGATCTCTCGGCATCAAGAGATCCGCCCGTCAGGCTATCGCGCCCCGGACCCCCCGCACCTCCGGGTGCGTGTGTGGCCCAGCCCACAGCGGCCCCACTTCCCGCGACTGGACGAGCTGACCGGCGGGAGAGGTGACCGGCGGGAGAGACAACCGGTGCGAGTCGTGACCGGTGCGAGAGGTGACGCAACGGCAGACGGCCGCCTGCTCGGGAGAGGTGGGCAGACGGCCGCCTGTGGGGGGTGCCACTTGGTGACTACTCCCGTGGGGGTACTGCTGCGCCTGCCCCGGTCCGCGGCAGGCATGCCCCCCATTTCGCATTGAATTCCGCGGCGCCTGCGCCACGGCCCCGCGCTGCGCCCGTCTCTACTGTGTGCAGCCCTGCTGACCGGCCTTCAGCGTCGCGCAGGCCTTCGCCTCGCTCGCCTTCGTGACGGCCACCATCGGGGTGTACGCGTCGAAGTCCGCGTCGACCGTGCCCTTCTGCGCACCCGAGCCGCCGGCCTGCTGGATCCGGACCTCGTCGCCCGGCGCCGCCTGCGTGATGCGCGCCCACGCGGCCCCGCACGTCTCGCTGTAGCGGACCTCGATCTTGGCCTGGCCGACGAGCACCGAGTCCGTGGTCCGCGCGAACTCGCCGCCGCAGCCCATCGCCTCGGGGTCCTTACCGGTGCAGTCCTTGCCGCTGCACTGGACGCCCGCGGGCAGTTCGGGCGCGCTGCTCGTCGGCGTCGCCGCCGGCTTCGCGCCGTCGTCCTTGCCGCCCTTGCCCGCGTCCGTGAGATACACGGCCGCGGCGATGACGACGAGCGCGCCCACGACACCCGCGAGGAACATCGTCAGCCGCCGCTTGCGCCGCTGCCGGTCCGGCGAGCCGCCGGTCCCCGGCTGCCCGGCCGGTCCACCGCCGCCGCCCGCGTAATCCCCCGCGTTCGCGTAGGCCCCCGCCCCGCTCGCGTACGGAACGCCTGCCCCGGCCCGCTCCCCCGGGCGGAACCCCTGCTCCCGCTCGCTCCCGTACGGCACCGAGTCCGCCAGGGGCGCCTGCCCCTGTGGCGGCACTCTCGGCGCGACTCCCGCGGGCCCCGCGACGCCGGTCGCGCTGCCGCCGGACGGCCTGGCCGCCGTCCCGCCGGCGCCGTCCGCGCCCCCGCTGCCGTTCTTGCCGTTCTTCGTGGCCGTCGGCCCGAACTCCCCCAGCGCCGCGCGCGCCTGGGAGATCCGTATCGCCTCCATCGTCATGTCGTGACGCATCTCGGAGCGGCTCCAGGCGCGCTCCGCGAGCTCCCACATGGTGGTCAGATGGACCGGATTGGTGCCCGTCACCTCGGCCAGGGACACGATCGCGCGCTTGGGCGCGAGCAGCCGGCCGTTCAGATACCGGTCCCAGGACGTCTTGCTGTACCCGGTACGGTCCGCGACCGCGGCGATGCTCAGACCGCTGCGGTCGACGAGCCTGCGGAGCTGGCTTGCGAACTCCCTGACCTGTGGGTCGAGTTCATCCGGTAGCGCCCTCCAACGAGGCATTACTTCCCCCCCTATTCCCCCCATATGTGCCCTGATCCCCCGCGCCGCGCCGCACCCCTCGCGCTGCCCTCGGCCGGCGTCGGATTCACCGGCCCACTCTGGCTACCCAGTGGGATGCGCGCAGCCAGGATGTCAGTTCCGAAGGCGGGGGCGCACGGGG
This sequence comes from Streptomyces sp. NPDC090032, assembly GCF_044748025.1. Lineage (NCBI taxonomy): Bacteria > Bacillati > Actinomycetota > Actinomycetes > Kitasatosporales > Streptomycetaceae > Streptomyces > Streptomyces sp. NPDC090032. The sequence goes on from NZ_JBIVFF010000012.1 coordinate 121,419, forward strand.
GCATTCGACAGCGTTCGACCCGCCGGCGTGCACCGTTGCACGGCCGCAGGCCCACGGTCCAGTGTCCCACCGGGGTCCCCCACCCCCGCGCGGAACCCCGAACGCCCCAGCTCAGAGCCCGGGTCGCCCCGGACCGTCCCGATTGCCCACGTCAGACCCGCCGTTGAGACAGTTGGCAGTAAATCCGCGAACTTGTCGATACATCAACACACTTCGACACAGAAGGAATGGCGCATTACGGGAAGCGCCCGGCGGACCGATCGTTGCCGTCCTCGCACACCGTGGCGGAATGGTCACTTCCGTGCCACAGCGGCCCGCTCAACCTTGAAGCCCCCCTGACGCGTCCATGACTCTGATGACCACGGCACGGAGATCTCCACGGCGAGGGCGAAGCCCACGTCGACGACTCCGGCCCCAATGACCGGCGGCGCCCGTCCTCCCTCGGGGGAGAGGACGGGCGCCGCCTTTGTGCGCGCGCTACGGGCGTCAGCTGATCGTGAAGTGCAGCGTGTCGTTCAGGAACGGGATGGTCAGCCAGGGGGCCGGCTGCACCATCAGCGCGAGCAGCACGATGACGATGCCCAGGAACCCGTACGTCAGCATGTCGGTGAACCGGGAGCGGACCGCGAGCATGCCCACGGACGGGAGCGTCCAGCGCAGCACCGCACCGCCGATCAGGGCGACGCCGATCAGCAGCGTCCCGACGCGGAACACGTCGAACGCGGTGAGCAGCAGTCCGACGCCCACCAGCGAGATCACCGCGAGGATCGGCCACTGGCGCGCCGGGGCCGGGGCATCGCCCGGCGCCGCGCGGCCGCCGCCCTCGGGGCGCGCGGTGTCCCTGGTGAAGAGCGGGAACCGGCGCGAGGCACGTCGCGGCTTCCCATCGGCGCCCGGGGCCGACACCGCACCCTCGGCGCCTTCCGGGGTGCCGGTGCCGGCGTCAGCCGACACCGTTGGCGTTCCGTTCGGCGGCCTCGACGACGTTCACGAGGAGCTGGGCACGGGTCATGGGGCCGACGCCGCCCGGGTTCGGGGAGATCCACCCGGCGACCTCGGTGACGCCCGGGTGCACATCGCCGACGATCTTGCCGTTCTCGTCGCGCGAGACGCCGACGTCGAGCACGGCGGCGCCCGGCTTGATGTCCTCGGGCTTGATCAGGTGCGGGACGCCCGCGGCGGCGACGACGATGTCGGCGCGCTTGAGGTGGGCGGCCAGGTCACGGGTGCCGGTGTGGCACTGGGTGACCGTCGCGTTCTCGGACTTGCGCGTGAGCAGCAGCGGCATCGGGCGGCCGATGGTGACGCCGCGGCCGACGACCACGACCTCCGCGCCGTTGATCTCCACGCCGTGCTCGCGCAGCAGCGTGATGATGCCGAAGGGGGTGCAGGGCAGCGGCGCCGGCTCGTTCAGGACGAGGCGGCCGAGGTTCATCGGGTGCAGGCCGTCCGCGTCCTTGGCCGGGTCCATCAGCTCCAGGATGCGGTTCTCGTCGATGCCCTTGGGCAGCGGGAGCTGGACGATGTAGCCGGTGCAGGCGGGGTCCTCGTTGAGCTCGCGGACGACGGCCTCGATCTCCTCCTGCGTGGCGGTGGCCGGCAGGTGGCGCTGGATGGAGGCGATCCCCACCTGGGCGCAGTCGCGGTGCTTGCCCGCGACGTATTTCTGGCTGCCCGGGTCTTCACCGACCAGGACGGTGCCGAGGCCGGGCGTGACGCCCTTCTCCCTCAGGGCCGCCACGCGGGCGGACAGATCGGACTTGATCGTGGCTGCGGTGGCCTTGCCATCGAGAATCTGGGCGGTCATGCCCCCCATCTTCGCGGATGGGACCGCCCCGGTTCCAATCCGGGCGTCCCAGCTTGATCACCGTTGTTGCACTTCCACAACGCATACGGAATGCGGCTGGACAAATAAGCCGCACCTAAAGAACCATGAGCGGCAACAGTGCCGCGGGCAGTACCGGGGGGACGACCGCTCTGTAGAACTTTCCTCCACTTGGTGCCGCGCGTTGTCCCCGCACTAAGGCAACGGAGGAAAAAGCCATGAGTTTCGGCGACCCGAACAACCCCTACGGTCCGCCGCAGGGTCAGCCCGGCCAGCAGCCCGGCTACCCGCCGCAGGCTCCCCAGGCGCCCCAGGGTCAGCCCGGCTACGGGTACCCGCAGGCACCCCAGGGCGTCCCGCCGCAGCAGGGCTACGGCTACCCGCAGCAGCAGGCGTACCCCGGCTACCCGGGCGGCAACGTGATGCCCATGACGATGCCGGGCCTGATGACCACGGCGCGCGTCCTGATCTACATCATGTCCGGGCTGCAGATTCTCGGCGCGATCGCCTTCGGCGTCATCGTCGGTGCCGCGCAGGACGTTTCCAGCAGCGCGGGCGTCGGTGACGACACCGATGGCCTCGCGGGTCTCGGCTTCGCCCTGGTCGGTGTCCTGATCGTCCTCGCGGTACTCGGCATCATCCTGGCCGTGAAGTTCAGCACCGGCGGCAGCGGCGTACGCATCACGACCATCGTGTACGCGTCACTGATGATCCTCGGCGGCATCGTCAACCTGGTGTCCGGCACGAGCAGCGGCGTGTTCAGCGCCCTCATCGCGCTGGTCATCGGCGGCATCATCCTGACCGCCATGGTGAATTCGCAGGCGTCGGCCTGGTTCAACCGCCCGCGTTACTGATCGCTTCACTGATCGCGACACTGCTCGCTTCGCTGACCGCGTCACTGCTCGCGTTCGCGGCGAACCAGGGGTTTCGCGCCCTTCATCCGTAAGGGCCGCTTCCCTCCCGTAAGGGCCGCTCTCTCCCGTCACAAGGGGAGCGCGGCCCTTCGCTGTACCCCTCCCCTACGCTGCTGGGTTGTCCGGCTGGGAGGGGACAGGCTTTTGTACAGCATCGTCGTCGTGCCGCCACTGACCGAACCACCGTGCAGCGACGCACAGTTCAGACTCGCGCCCGGCGAGAGACTCACCTTCGGAAGGTCGGCCGGCAACGGCCTGGCGATCGACCACGAGGGCGTCTCCCGCGAGGCCGGTGAGATCACCGCGCACGGCGCCTTCTGGATACTGAACTGGCCGAGCATGAAGTGGAGTTACTCAGCCGGCTGCGCAGCCCGCGTCTCATCCGCCGGTGGTTGTGCAGGCTGTAGGTATTTGGACTCCATCTCGCGAACAGGGCCGTAAAGCAATCATGTGATTACGGAGAGCATGCAGGAGAAACGCCAGTTCGGGCACCGCGCCCGACTGGCGCTGACACCTGCACAGATCCGGCTCATGGACGACCAAGTTCTACAACAAGGACGGCAGCGCCCGCTGGACGTCGACCGCCTACCAGTCCGGCCGGGCGACGTGGGACCCGATCTGGTCCCTCCAGCCCTGCGGAGCCTGACAGCCGGGCCGCAGTCAGGGGCCACGGGAACGACCGCGGGCCGTGCCTTCTCGGGGGAAGGCACGGCCCGCGGTGGTGTGCCGCTCGCTGGGACCTAGTGGAAGAAGTGGCGCGTGCCGGTGAAGTACATCGTCACGCCCGCCTTCTTCGCGGCCTCGATGACCTGCTCGTCACGGATGGAGCCGCCGGGCTGGACGATCGCCTTCACACCGGCGTCGATCAGGATCTGCGGCCCGTCCGGGAACGGGAAGAACGCGTCCGACGCGGCGAAGGAGCCGCGCGCCCGCTCCGCGCCCGCGCGCTCCACGGCCAGCTTGCAGGAGTCGACGCGGTTGACCTGGCCCATGCCGACGCCGACCGAGGCACCGTCCTTGGCCAGCAGGATCGCGTTGCTCTTCACCGCGCGGCAGGCCTTCCAGGCGAACGCCAGCTCGTCGAGCTCGCCCGCGGACAGCGCGTCGCCCGTGGCGAGGGTCCAGGTCGCCGGGTTGTCGCCGTCCGCCTGGACGCGGTCCGTGACCTGGAGGAGCGCGCCGCCGTCGATCTGCTTCGTCTCGACGACCGCCGACGGGCCCTGGTGGGCGCGCAGCACGCGGATGTTCTTCTTCTTGGTGAGGGCCTCGAGCGCGCCGTCCTCGTACTCGGGCGCGACGATGACCTCGGTGAAGATGTCCGCGACCTGCTCGGCCATCTCCTTCGTCACCGGCCGGTTCACGGCGATGACGCCGCCGAACGCGGACATCGGGTCACAGGCGTGCGCCTTGCGGTGCGCCTCGGCGACGCTGGAGGCGACCGCGATGCCGCACGGGTTGGCGTGCTTGATGATCGCGACGCACGGGTCGTCGTGGTCGTACGCGGCACGGCGCGCGGCGTCCGTGTCCGTGTAGTTGTTGTACGACATCTCCTTGCCGTGCAGCTGCTCGGCCTCCGCCAGACCGCCGGTGCCGTCGACGTAGAGGGCTGCGGCCTGGTGCGGGTTCTCGCCGTAGCGCAGGACGTTCTTGCGCCCGTAGGTCGCGCCGAGGAACTCGGGGAGGCCGCTCTCGTCCGCTGCCGCGTAGCCGTCGGCGAACCAGGACGCGACCGCGACGTCGTACGCCGCCGTGTGCTGGAAGGCCTCGCCGGCGAGGCGCTTGCGGGCGGTCAGGTCGAAGCCGCCGTCGCGGACGGCCGAGAGGACGTCGGCGTACCGGGCGGGGCTGGTGACGACGGCCACCGACGGGTGGTTCTTGGCGGCGGCGCGCACCATCGAGGGGCCGCCGATGTCGATCTGCTCGACGCACTCGTCCGGAGTGGCGCCCGAGGCGACGGTCTCCTTGAAGGGGTACAGGTTCACGACGACGAGCTGGAAGGGCTCCACGCCGAGCTCGTCGAGCTGACGCCGGTGGTCCTCCAGGCGCAGGTCGGCGAGGATGCCCGCGTGGATCTTCGGGTGCAGCGTCTTGACGCGCCCGTCCAGGCACTCGGGGAAGCCCGTGAGCTCCTCGACCTTGGTGACGGGAACACCGGAGGCGGCGATCTTCGCAGCGGTCGAGCCGGTCGACACCAGCTCCACGCCCGCCTCGTGCAGCCCGCGCGCGAGGTCTTCCAGACCGGTCTTGTCGTAGACGCTGACGAGCGCCCGGCGAATGGGCCGCTTGTTGCTCTCGGCGGTCACTGGATAACTACCTTTCGTCCCTCAATGCGATAGCCGTTGCGGGCCAGACGCCCCACGACATCGACGAGCAGCCTGCGCTCGACTTCCTTGATGCGCTCGTGCAGAGCGCTCGCGTCGTCCTCGTCCCGGACCTCGACCACGCCCTGAGCGATGATCGGGCCGGTGTCGACGCCGTCGTCGACGAAGTGGACGGTGCATCCGGTGACCTTGGCGCCGTACGCGAGCGCGTCGCGCACACCATGGGCTCCGGGAAAACTGGGGAGCAGGGCGGGGTGCGTGTTCACGAACCGCCCGCCGAACCGGGCGAGGAACTCCTTGCCCACGATCTTCATGAATCCGGCCGAGACCACGAGGTCCGGCTCGTACGCCGCCGTGGCCTCGGCGAGCGCCCGGTCCCAGTCCTCGCGGGTGGCGAAGTCCTTCACGCGGCACACGAAGGTGGGCAGCCCGGCGCGCTCGGCGCGCTCGAGCCCGGCGATGGAGTCACGGTCGGCGCCGACGGCCACGATCTCGGCGCCGTAACACTCCGCGCCCTCGGCCGCGAGGGCGTCGAGCAGAGCCTGCAGGTTCGTGCCTGATCCGGAGACCAGCACGACGAGCCGCTTGGCCACAGCGAGGGCCTTTCTCGGGAGTGCGTTTGTAGGGTCGCACAAAGGCTTCATGGTTCCCGATACGGGGAACCCTACGAAGCGGTCGACCGTCAGCAACGATACCGGCACATGGAGCGGCCCCCACGGGACGGGGGCGCGGCCGGAAGGTAGCGTCTGTGGCGGATTCGCCACCGAAGGAACGCCGCCCGCTTGCGGGGCGTTCACTTCAGGACGGGCTCGCACGCAGCCGCCGCCACGATCGACCTAGGGGAAGACGCACACCTGATGCCGGACCGAAGCCTCCGCCTGCCGCTGCTGCCCGTCGGCTCGACCCTGTTGCGCGAAGGCCGTCCCACGCCTCCTCCGCCCCAGGACACACCGCCCAAGTCCACCGATTCCTCCAAGAAGTCCTCCGGGTCCTCCGGGTCCTCCGGGTCCTCCGAGGATGACAATCCGTTCGCGCCGCCGCCGGAGGGCTCGCCCGACCGCCCGTGGCAGCCACGCCGCCCCGAGGGCGGTCAGGACGGCCAGGGCGACGGCTCGGGCGGGGACCGGAACCCGTGGGGCGGTCAGTGGAGCGACCGGCAGCCGGGCCGCTCCCAGGGCGGCCACTTCGGCGACCGCCCCGGCCAAGGAGGCGGCCAAGGCGGCGGCCAAGGCGGACCCGAAGGCCCCCAGGGGCCCGGGTCCGGCATGCGCTGGGACCCGACGGACCCGGCCCAGCGCCGCGCGCGCTTCGCCCTGCTCTCCGGCATGTGGGGCTTCTTCTTCGCCCTGTTCAGCTGGCCTTACGTGGCACTGCTGCTCGGCGCGCTCGCCCTGTACTGGGGCATCACGGCCCTGCGCGCCAAGCCCCGCACGCCGAATCCGGACGCCCCGGCCCCCACCGGCCCCGCCGCCGGATCGAAACCGCAGACCACGGCGGCCGTCAGCGGCCTGGTCACCGGCTCCCTCGCGCTGGCGCTGGTCGCCGCCACGTTCACGGCACAGCTGGTCTACAGCGACTACTACACGTGCGTGAACGACGCGCTGACCAGCACGTCCGCGAAGGCGTGCAACGAGAAGCTCCCGAAGGAGCTGCGCACGCTGCTCGGCACGCGCGACTAGGCCTAGGACGGCTCGGGCGGGCGGGGCACTTCGGGGGCCGCGGCCGTGCCGACGTCCGGGTTCGGGTTCGGGTCGGTGTTCAGGTCCGCGTTCAGGTTCGTGTTCAGGTCCGCGTTCAGGTCCGGGTCCGTGTTCGGGGCCTGCTCCGGTCCTGGGTCCCTGATCGAGGCCGCCTCCGGTCCCGGGTCCCTGTTCGGGGCGCCCTCCGGTTCCGGGCCCCGCTTCGGGGCCCCCTCCGGTTCCATGTCCCTGCTCGTGTCCGACGCCTCCTTGAGCGTTGCCCAGCGTGCTTCCCTCGTGGCCTCGCCCAGCCAGGTGCCGTCCTGCCGGACGGGCCCGTCGGGAACGAGGTCCGCAGGGAAGGGGCCGGCGGAGAACGGGTCAGCGAGGAAGAAGTCGTACGGCTCGAACGCGGCTTCGTCCGACTCGGCCTGCCCGGCCCGATTCGCCTCCGCCGGGCGCCGTCGCGGCAGCCAGCTCCTCACGGACGGGATCCGGGGGCGCCTCCACCACGACGGGGCGCGCTCCCCGGGCGCTTCCTCGACCTTCGTCTCAAGCGGCTCAGCGACCCGCTCGTCGCGCGGCACCCTGACCCGCCAGGCCCGCAGTCCCACCGCCACCGGCAGCCCCACGAGCGCCGTCCACCCCGCCGCCGCGAGCCCCGTCAGCCATCCCACCGGACCGAACTCCGCGAGCCCCGCGACGCCCATCGGCCCGCCCGCCATCGCCGCGAGCCCCGCGAAGACCAGCCCGCACAGCACCGCCGCGACGACGACCGTCATCGCCGTGCTCCCCCGCGCCCACGCCTCGTGCCGCTCCCCGCGCCGGGGCGCCGCCGCCCCCGCCACGAACCAGGCCATTGTCAGCCCCGCCACGACCGGCACCGCCGCCGTCGACCAGTTGAGCGGCGACCCGGGGCCCGGCTCCGGCACCGCCGCGAGCAGCGGGAACGCGGGCAGCAGCGGGCCCGCCGACACCCCGAGCGGCCCGGCCACGCTCCCCCCGCCGAGCGTGACGCCGGGTCCGAGCGCGTACGCGGCGCCCCACACCGCCGCGTTCGGCACCAGCGCGGCAGCCAGCAGCAGCACCGCGACCCGTCCCGACCACACGTCCGTGAGCTGCTCGAACGAATGCCGCACGGCCCCCTCGTGCCACACCGTCGACACTGCGACGATCAGCGCCCCGCCCGCCACAAGGACGAGCACCCCGGCGGCCGCGGCCCGCGCGGCGGCCGGCAGCAGGCGTCGTACGAACGCCTCGCCCCTGCCGTCCGGGAGGGCGTCGAGCCGATGGCGAAGGAGCGCGGGCAGCGGGGTGGGCGGGCGGCCGTGGGCCGTCCAGATCCCGGCGCCCGCGGCGGCCACGGCGACGGCCGTCACATGCGCGGCTGCGCTCGGCCAGGACGGCCGCAGCTCACCGCCCGACGCGTAGAACGCGGCGGCTCCGCCCACCAACAGATACCCGACGACGACCCCGCACCACGCGGTCCGCCAGGCCGGCTGCGGCGCGCCCTCGTCGTCGCCCTCCACCGCGTCACGCCCCGCGCGGTGCAGCAGCCACACCGGAAGCACCAGAAGGAGCAGTGGCGCGACACCGATGGGTGCCGGAGTCCCGGAGAGCGTGTCCGTCCTGATGACCTCGGCGCCGTGCGCGAGCAGCCACAGCGTGGCCGCTGCGTGCAGGGCCCCGGCCGGCCCGCTGTCCGGATAGGGCGAACTGATCCACAGCACCGTGACGAGCACGGCAAAGGCGCCGAGCCCGAGCCCGGCCGCGACAACCCCGCCGAACACGCAGGCGGCGGGCCCCGGGGAGCGGTCACGTACCCGGGAGAGCAGGAGCGGCAACGACTGGCCACGGTCGGTCATTTGGGTCACGCGGCCATGCTCCCAATGACACGCACTTTAGTCCCGTAACAGGCGAAGACCGGATGTGTCGCTGAAGATGCGTTTATGTACTTATTCGCGCGAAAGGGTGTGTGGAGTTCCCTATGACGCAGAGCGCCGCCTCCCCTCTCCCGCCGCCCACGGAGCGCCGCAGGCTCCGCGAGTCGAAGTCACTGACCCAGGCTCAGGTCGCCGCGAAAGTAGGCGTCACCCGCGAAACGGTCCGCTCCTGGGAGTCCGGCCGCACCACGCCGAGGGGCCGCCAGGGAGAGGCGTACGCGGATTTCCTGGCGAGCGTCGAGGCGGACGGACAAGCGCCGGCCGCCGCCACGGCATCCCCCGCCCGGGCCAGGCGAACCGCCGGACACCAGGAATCCGCCCCACTCGACCCGGGCCAGGAACGCGGCGGAGCATGGGCGGGCCCCGCAGCCAAGGCCGGACCGGGCGAGGGCCCGAGCCCCGCGGAGTCCCCTGATGACGCCATCGAGGCCTTCGACCGGCTCTACACCCACACGGCCCCCGGCCTGGTCCGCCAGACCTACCTCCTCACCGGCCGCCGCATCCTCGCCGGCGAGTCCGTGGAGCGCGCCTTCCAGCTCGCCTGGCAGCGCTGGCCCGAGGTCGCCGTGGACCGCGATCCCGCCGGCTGGGTCAGGGCCGCCGCGTACGAGTACGCCATGTCGCCCTGGCACCGGCTCCGCCCGAGCCACCGCCACCCCGAGGCGCCGCCCGCCGCCGCCGACGACCGCGCGCTGCTCGACGCGCTCCTGAGCCTGCCGCCCTCGTACCGCCGCACCCTGCTCCTCTATGACGGGGTCGGGCTCGATCTGCCCGAGACCGCCGCCGAGACGGAGGCGACGACACCCGCGGCGGCGCAGCGGCTGCTCCACGCGCGGGAGGCCGTCGCCGAGCAGCTGCCCGCCCTCGCCGTGCCCGACCAGCTCCACCGGCGCCTGACCGAACTCGCGGGCGCCGAGAAGCTCCAGGCCCCCAAGTCCACCCTGGTCCGCACGGAGGGCGAGCGACGGACCCGCTTCTGGACCCGCTCCGCCATCGCGTTCACCGTCCTGATCGTCGGCGCGACGGCCCTCACGATGCGCACCGCGCCGAGCCGCTACGAACCCGCTCCCGCCCCCGGCGCCGTGATCAGCGGAGTACCGCTGCGGACGGGGTCGGGACCGCTCACCAAAGCGGACAAGAAGCTGCGCGACAAGCTGCGCAAGGCGGTGCAGAGCGGGCCGCACCGCCTGGCCCCCGAGGCCGACTGAGGCCGTCCGAGGCCGACCGATCGGCCGAGTTCGACCGAGGCCCTCACCGGATTCCCGCACCGGTTTCCCCACGGACGAACGGCAGTGGGCCCGCACCCCCGAAAGGGTGCGGGCCCACTGATGTCAGGCAGGTGGCGGAACTACGAGAGCAGCTCGCGCGCCAGCTTGGCCGTCTCGGTCGGCGTCTTGCCGACCTTCACGCCGGCGGCCTCGAGGGCCTCCTTCTTGGCCTGTGCGGTGCCAGAAGAGCCGGACACGATCGCGCCCGCGTGGCCCATCGTCTTGCCCTCGGGGGCGGTGAAGCCCGCGACGTAGCCGACGACCGGCTTGGTGACGTGCTTGGCGATGTAGTCCGCCGCACGCTCCTCGGCGTCGCCGCCGATCTCGCCGATCATGACGATCAGGTCGGTGTCGGGGTCGGCCTCGAACGCCTCGAGGGCGTCGATGTGCGTCGTACCGATGACCGGGTCGCCACCGATGCCGACGGCGGACGAGAAGCCGATGTCACGGAGCTCGTACATCATCTGGTACGTCAGCGTGCCGGACTTCGAGACCAGGCCGATGCGGCCCGGCTTCGTGATGTCGCCCGGGATGATGCCGGCGTTCGACTGGCCCGGGGTGATGAGACCGGGGCAGTTCGGGCCGATGATGCGGGTCTTGTTGCCCTTCGACTTCGCGTACGCCCAGAAGGCGGCGGAGTCGTGGACGGCGATGCCCTCGGTGATGACGACCGCGAGGGGGATCTCGGCGTCGATCGCCTCGACGACGGCGGCCTTGGAGAAGGCCGGCGGCACGAAGAGGACGGTGACGTTGGCGCCCGTCTTCTCCATGGCCTCCTTGACCGTGCCGAAGACCGGGACCTCGGTGCCGTCGAAGTCGACGGACGTGCCGGCCTTGCGCGGGTTCACGCCGCCGACGATGTTCGTGCCGTCACCGAGCATGAGCTTGGTGTGCTTCATGCCCGTGGCACCGGTCATGCCCTGGACGATGACCTTGCTGTCCTTGGTGAGGAAGATAGCCATGGTGGTCTGAGTCCCTCTTCCTTACTTCGCAGCCGCGGCGAGCTCGGCGGCCTTGTCGGCCGCGCCGTCCATGGTGTCCACACGCTGGACGAGCGGGTGGTTGGCGTCGCTGAGGATCTTGCGACCCAGCTCCGCGTTGTTGCCGTCGAGTCGCACGACCAGCGGCTTGGTGACCTCTTCGCCCTTGTCGGCGAGGAGCGCCAGGGCCTGCACGATGCCGTTGGCGACCTCGTCGCAGGCGGTGATGCCACCGAAGACGTTGACGAACACGGACTTGACGTCCGGGTCGCCGAGGATGATCTCCAGGCCGTTCGCCATCACCTGGGCGGACGCGCCGCCACCGATGTCGAGGAAGTTGGCCGGCTTCACGTTGCCGTGGTTCTCACCGGCGTACGCGACGACGTCCAGGGTCGACATGACCAGACCGGCACCGTTACCGATGATGCCGACCTCGCCGTCGAGCTTGACGTAGTTGAGGTTCTTGGCCTTGGCGGCAGCCTCGAGCGGGTTGGCTGCGTCCTTGTCCTCGAGCGCCTCGTGGTCGGCCTGGCGGAAGTCGGCGTTCTCGTCGAGCGAGACCTTGCCGTCAAGGGCCAGGATGCGGCCGTCCTTGGTCTTCACCAGCGGGTTGACCTCGACGAGGAGCGCGTCCTCGGCGACGAAGGTGTCCCACAGGGTCACCATCGCCTCGGCGACGCCCTCGGCCACCTCGGCCGGGAACTTCGCCTGGGCCACGATCTCGCGGGCCTTCTCGATGTTCACGCCTTCGACGGCGTTGACCGGAACCTTCGCGAGGGCCTCGGGAGTCTTCTCCGCGACCTCCTCGATGTCCATGCCGCCCTGCACCGACGCCATGGCGAGGAAGGTGCGGTTGGTGCGGTCCAGGAGGTACGAGACGTAGTACTCCGCCTCGATCTCCGGGGACAGCTCGGCGATCATCACCTTGTGGACCGTGTGGCCCTTGATGTCCATCCCGAGGATGTCCGTCGCGCGGGCGACGGCCTCGTCCGGGGTGGCGGCGAGCTTGACGCCGCCTGCCTTGCCACGGCCGCCGACCTTCACCTGCGCCTTGACGACCGACTTGCCGCCCAGTCGCTCGGTGGCCTCGCGCGCCGCCTCAGGCGTGTCGATGACTTCACCGGCCAGCACCGGTACACCGTGCTTGGCGAAGAGGTCCCTCGCCTGGTACTCGAACAGGTCCACGCGCGTCCGTCCCTTTTCCGTGATCTCGCTGCGATCTCGCTGCTTTGTGGTCAGCTGTCTGCGTGGGCGTGCCGCGAAGGGCAACGTGACTGCGCTGTCACAAGGGAGGCGTAGGACGGAGTCCGGTACGCGGCATGTCCGTCTCGCAGGTTATCGCCGCTCGCCCGGGGTCCCTAAATCGCAGATCGCACCTGGGCGGTGATAACAGTCACAGATCGGGGCCCCACCGGCCTGGGGTGCGCCCGGTGGGGCCCCTGAGAGCCCCTGAAAGGCCCGGTGGGAGGACCTGGAGGGCCCTGCCGCCGGGCTGGGAAGGGCCCGGGCGGGTGATCCTCACCCCAATGAGGACCACCCGCCGCCATCTGCCGGGCCGGGCCCGGCATGTCACTCCGGTCCCCGGCTGCCCGCAGACGACGTATTCAGTCCGCCGTCTCGATCCGCCGTCGCGATCCGCGGTTGCGGAGGCGGACTTCTCAGGTGCGGAACCTCAGATGCGGAACCTCAGAGGCCGATGCCGTTGGCGGCGGCGTCCGTGACGTTCGTCAGGTAGCTGGGGGCGACCGAGGCGGCCACGCCCTGGACGCCGGAAACGGCGTTCCCGGCGAGCGGCTGCGCGTCGGCGCCGACCGTGCCGGTCAGGTCCTGCGCGAACGGCGAGACCTCACCGACGACCCCGCCGGCGAACGGCGTCACGTCGCCGACCACGCCACCGGCGAACGGCGCGACATCGCCCACGACGCCCTGCGCCAGGTACGCCGCGCTGCCGCCGACGCCCCGGACGACCGGCTGCACCTGGTCGTACACGGCCTGCACGAGGGGCTGGACCGCGCCGACGACACCGCCCGCGAACGGCGTCACGTCGTCCGCGACGACCGACTGCGCGAAGGGCTGCACCTGGCCGACGACCCCGTCGGCGAACGGCGTGACGTGGCCCACGACGCCACCGGCGAACGGCGTCACGTCGCCGACCGCACCGCCCGCGAGCGTGCCGACGTCACCGACGGCCTGGCCGGCGACCGGGAGCACGCCGTGCACGGCGGTCGCGGCGATGGGGGGAAGCACCGCGGCGGAGGTCTCGTCGACGACGGGACCGGCAGCCGTGGTCACTCCGCCGACGGTGCCGGAGGCGGTGGCCGGGACGTTCTGGGCGTAGCCCGGGACCTGCGACACGGTGCCGTACGCCAGAGCGGCGACGTCCTCGACCCGGGCGGTGGCGCCCTGGACGTGGCCCTGCGCGCCGGTCACCGTGCGGTCGGCGTCGGGGACGAACGCGGACAGGGGGCCGAACAGGTAGTCGATCTCCTGCGTGGCGCCGTCCTGTACGGCTCCGGCGTGGGCGGCGGCGTTCTGCGCGACGGCGTCGGCCGACACGTTCGGGACCCCGTCGGTGTGGGCGTGCGCGGCGCGGGCGGCGGTGGTGCGGGCGGTGTCGGCGACGCCGGTGACGCCCTCGACGTAGGTGCGGGCCTGCTGCTTGGCGTGCGCGGCGGCGGCCTCGACGCGGGCATCGGCGTGCCGGACCGCGCCCTGGGCCCCGGCGACGGCCGGACCGGCCTGGGGAGCGGCCTTGGCGGCGGTGCCGGCGGCCGTGCCCGAGACGGTTCCGGAGACGTGGGAGGCCGCGCCGGACACGGCCGTCCGCGCCTGGCCGGTCACGCCCGACACGGTGTTCCGGGCCTTGCCGGTGACCGAGCCGACGGTGCCGTGGGTGACGTCGTCGACGGTGCCCTGGACGTGGGAGACCGTGCCCTGGACATCGGCGACCACGTCACCGGCCACGTCCGGCAGCGCCACGGAGTGGGCGGGCATTTCGTCGGCGCTGGCGACGGCGGAGCCGAGGGCCCACGCACCGGAGACGCCGGCGGCTATCACGATGGAACGGCGGATGTTCTTGTTCATGCTTGCGTCAGATCCTTCGAATTCTCATGTCCGGTCCCGCGCTGGAGAGGTCCAGCGGTGAGCCGGCGGCGTCCGGCCGGAGTGGTCCGGCCGGCGGGCAGACCTGTGCCGCCCCCGCGCGGCAGGTCGCGAGCGGGGAACGGGCTGCCCTAGCCGGGGAATTCGGGGATGTCTCGGTGCCTGTCACGGGTGGGCGCGGCATGGGAGGGCGCCGTGGCACCGGGCAGCAGCCGGGCCGTCGCACTGCTGCCGAACGCCGCGGCGGCGAGATCGGAGTGCCGCGTGGAACTGCCGTCCCCCGCCGACTGACCGACCGTGCTGCCACTCGGGAACGCGGGGGCGGCGGGAATCGAGGTGCCGGCCGCCTTTGTGGCCGGGGTCCGCGTGGGTACGGCGTCGGCGCCTGCCGGGGCGAACACGTCGCCCACGGGCACGGCGGCTTCTCGCTTGCCGGGCCTTGCGCCGTCACTGTGCCCGGCGGCCGCCTGGGCTCCGGCGCCCGGAGCCGGCGCCGCGTGCGCGCCGTTCCCGGGCTGAGTGGGGGCGCCGGGTTCGCCGATCTGTCCCGGGATGCCGGGCAGCCCCGGCATCGACGGCGGGCCCGGCAGGAACTGCGGCGGAGCCTCGGCGGCAAGCCCGCCCACGAGCCCGCCGACGAACTCCCCCACTTCCCGGACCTCTTCCCGCACCGCCCCCTGGACCGTTCCCCGCACTTCGCCCGCTTCGCGCACGACGGGTGCGGCGACCTGGGTGCGGACCGGCTCGGTCACATGGGTCCGGACGGGCTCGGCCACGCGGCTGCGGGCGGGCTCCACGGCTTGCTCCCGCACGGCCCCGACTGCTCGGGAACCGCCGGCGAGAGACGTGCGGTGCGCCGCCTGCGCGGGGACGGATGCGTGAACGGGCGCGGGGACGGATCCGTGATCCGGCGCGTGAGCGCTTGCGTGAGCGGTCGCGTGAACCGCCTGCTCGCCCGTGGCCTCCGTCGGCGGCAGAACTCCCTCCGCCGCGTGCGCCCTTCCCCCGCACAGCAGGCCGAACATGACCAGGCCGCCGGCCAGCAGCATCACCCGGAGCGCCATGTTCAGCGCACGCCGCCCGGCCGCTGCGCGCACGACGCGCAGAGCGGCAGCAGGCAGAGCGACCGGGGAAGTCAAGGCGGGGGAACCCTCCCGTACGAGGGGCGCGGGACGCGGGACGCGTGGGCGCGGGGATGAGAACAGCCGCGCCGATCCTTGCACGGGATGCCGGAGGTTGCGCAAGCCCCCTGTTACCGATGGGTAGTCATGTCCGGATTTACGGCGTCCCGTACTTACGACGTCCCGTTCGCCGGGTTCCCGGAGTCCGGTATCGGCAGCGGCCGCTTCTCGATCGCCGCCGCCATCACCTCCGGGAAGAGGTCCGGCGTGCACGCGAACGCCGGTGCTCCCAAGGCCGCGAGCGCCGCCGCGTGCTCCCTGTCGTACGCGGGTGCCCCCTCGTCGGAGAGCGCGAGCAACGTGACGAACTGCACTCCTGACGCCTTCATCGCGGCGACCCGCTTCAGCATCTCGTTCCTGATCCCCCCTTCGTAGAGATCGCTGATGAGGACGACGACGGTCTCCGCGGGGCGGGTGATCTGCGACTGGCAGTACGCGAGCGCTCTGTTGATGTCGGTGCCGCCGCCGAGCTGCGTGCCGAACAGGACGTCGACCGGGTCGTCGAGCTGCTCGGTGAGGTCCACGACGGCCGTGTCGAACACGACGAGCCTGGTGTTGATGGACCGCATCGAGGCCAGCACCGCGCCGAACACGGAGGCGTAGACGACGGAGGCCGCCATCGAACCCGACTGGTCGATACAGAGGATGACCTCCTTCTTCACCGACTGGGAGGCGCGGCCGTATCCGACGAGCCGCTCGGGGACGACCGTGCGGTACTCCGGCAGGTAGTTCTTGAGGTTGGCCGCGATCGTGCGGTTCCAGTCGATGTCGTGGTGGCGGGGCCTGCTGATACGGGCGCTGCGGTCGAGCGCGCCGGTGAGCGTCGCGCGGGTCCGGGTGGCGAGGCGCTTCTCCAGGTCCTCGACGACCTTGCGCACGACGGTGCGTGCGGTCTCCTTCGTCGTCTCCGGCATCGCCTTGTTGAGGGAGAGCAGCGTGCCGACGAAGTGCACGTCGGCGTCGACCGCTTCCAGCATCTCCGGTTCGAGCAGCAGCGCGGACAGGCCGAGGCGGTCGATGGCGTCACGCTGCATGACCTGGACGACGGAGGACGGGAAGTACGTCCGGATGTCGCCGAGCCAGCGCGCCACGGACGGGGCGGACGCCCCGAGGCCGGCCGAGCGGTCGCGCCCCCGGCCCGGTTTGTCGCCTCCCCCGTAGAGCGCGGTCAGGGCGCCGTCCATCGCCGCGTCCTGGCCGCTCAGCGCGCAGCCGGTGCCGTCCGCCTCGTCCCCGCCGAGCACGAGCCGCCAGCGCCGCATCCGCTCCTCCCGGGCTCCCCCACTGAGCCCGTCCACCTGGTCGACCACCATCAGGCCACCTCCACAAGGTCGTTGTCACCCCGGCCGGAGCCGGAGCCCGAGCCGGAACCGGAGCGCGAGCCGGAACCGGAGCGCGAGCCCGAGCCCGAGTCAGATCCGGCGTCGGCGTCAGATCCGGCGTCGCCGTCGGCGTCGTCCGTCCCGAGCAGCAGCCGCAGCACCGGCAGCACGGCGTCGGCGCGGGCCGGGTCGAGGCCGGGCGCGAACCCTGGCGGAGCCGTCCCCACGCCCGCCGTGGGTCCCGCCCCCGCGGGCCCCCGCCGCACCAACTCGCCCAGCGTGCGGCGCACCCCGGATTCGTAGGCGGAGAACGTGCGGCGCAGCAGCGGCAGTACGTCCGTGAACGCGTCCGCGGAGACACCCGTCAGCCAGTCGTCGACGAGCGTGAGCAGCCGCTCGTCGTGTACGAGGAGCAGCCCGCCGCCGGAGCCGCCGCCCACGAACCCCTCGATCCACGCGGCGGCCTCGGCGGGCCCGGTGCCCGGTGAGAGGGCGAGCCCCATCAGCCGCGCGGCCTCGCCCTCGGCCAGCTGTCCGTCGTCGAGGAGCAGCCGCGCACACCGTCCCCGGATCACCCCCGCCACGCTGTCGCGTCCGGTGAGGACCCGCAGCACCGTGTGCCAGCGGCCTCTGTGTCCCGCCGTCCCGTCGTCCTCCAGGAGCGCCACTGCCGCGTGGACCGCGTCCACATGCCCGCGCATCTCGGCCGCGGCGTCCCCGTCGAGCCCGGCGCACGCGGGCGGCAGGCCCACGAAGACGCGCTCGGCGAGACCGGCCGCGACCTCGGTCAGCGCCTGGGTGTCCGTGCCCCGCACGTCGCCGTAGCGCAGGGAGCGGACGAGCGCGGGCAGGGCCTGGGCGAGATGGCCGACGTCCGCGTCCATCGCGGCGCGGTCGGCCAGCACGCGCATCACCACCGGGAGCGCCTCGGGCAGTTCGGCGAGAAGGCAGCGCTCCGCGAGGGCCGTGACGTCGGCGAGGGCCTGTGCGCCGATCGCGTCCGCCTCGACTCTGGCGGTGGCGGCCGAGAGCACGGTCGTGCCCCAGACCCCCGCCTCGGCGACGCGCACGGACAGCTCGGGTTCCCAGCGCAACCGCCAGGTCTCACGGAACGTGCCGGTGGAGGCGCGCATGGACCGTGCCGGCTCGCCCCAGCCGACGTCGAGGAGGCGGAGCCGGTGCAGGAGCCGGCTGCGCGCCGCGTCGGTCTCCTTGCGTAGGTCGAGCTCCAACTCCCGTTCCAGAGCCTCCGGTTTGAGCCGCAGGGAACGCTGGAGCCGTGTGAGGTCGCGTTGCAGCGGTACGGCGGGCGCCGCGTCCGGGACCTCGCCGAGTACGTCGCCGACGACGAGCCTGTCGTGGACGAGCGACAGCGGTACGTCCGATCCCTCGCACATCACGGCGCGGATGGCGTCCGTCGTCTCGGACAGTCCGGCCAGCGGACGGCCCCGCATCGCGGCGAGCGTCTCCGCGAGCCGCACCGCCTCGATGACATGCGCCGAGGACACGATCCTGTCCTCGTCCCTGAACAGCCCGGCGACCTTGGTCATCCAGCGTTCGACGGGCCGGTCCGGGGCGCTGAACAGATGCCCGTACCAGCCGGGCGAGTCGATGCCCGCGCCATATCCGCCGGCCCGCGCGAGACGGCGGTGCGTCCAGGGCACCCAGGTCATGTCGACCTTGGCCTTGGGCAGCCCCTTGAGGACGGCCCGGTCGGCGGCGACCGTCGCCTTCATCCGCAGCGCCGGAACGTGCCAGGCGCCGCACACCACCGCGACCTCGGCCCCGAACTCCTTCTGTGCGGAGCGCAGTTGAAGGCGCATGTACGCCTCCCGCACGAGGTCCCGTCCGTGCCCTCCGTCGCCGTACTCCTCCCTCAGCGCCTCCATCGCCTCACCGAGTGCCTCGAACGGCGCGAACGCGTCCCCCGACGCGCCCCGGTGCTCGACGACGTCCTCCCACCAGCGCTCCGGGTCGTCGTGCCCAGCGGTCTCGGCGAGTACGGCGAGCGGATCGACGCGCATCGCCTCCCTGGTGTCCTCCCCGCTCCGCTCCCCGTCCCCCTCGGGCTCGTCCGGTGTCACGGCCTGCTCCCGCAGGGCCAGGCTGTGCGCCGCCGGCAGGTCGATGAAGCGGACCGGCACGTCCCGCTCCAGGGCCCACCGGATAGCGACCCACTCCGGGGAGAACTCGGCCAGCGGCCAGAACGCGGAACGCCCCGGCTCGTCCACGACATGCGCCAGCAGCGCGACCGGCGGCACCATGCCCTCATCGGCGGCGAGCGCCACCAGCGCGTCCGCCTCGGGCGGCCCCTCGACCAGGACCACACGCGGAACGGAAGCGTCGAGCGCCGCCCGGACAGCCCTGGCCGAACCGGGGCCGTGATGACGTACCCCCAGCAGCAGCGGCCTCTGCCCCCTCTCCCGCTCGCTCATACGCTCACCTCGCGGCACGCGCGGTAGAAGTCCTTCCAGCCGTCCCGCTCGCGCACCACGGCCTCCAGGTACTCCTGCCAGATCACCCGGTCCGCGGCCGGGTCACGGACGACGGCGCCGAGGATGCCCGCCGCGACGTCCGACGGCCGCAGCACGCCGTCCCCGAAGTGGGCGGCCAGCGCGAGCCCGCTCGTCACGACGGAGATCGCCTCGGCCGTGGACAGCGTGCCGCTCGGCGACTTCAGCTTCGTACGCCCGTCCTCGGTGACGCCGCCGCGCAGCTCGCGGAAGACCGTGACGATGCGGCGGATCTCGTCCGTGCCGTCCGGAGCGGCCGGCAGGTCGAGGGACCGGCCGATCTGGTCGACGCGGCGCGAGACGATGTCGACCTCCGCCTCGGCGCTCTCCGGCAGCGGAAGCACCACGGTGTTGAAGCGGCGGCGCAGCGCGCTCGACAGGTCGTTGACCCCCCGGTCGCGGTCGTTCGCCGTGGCGATCAGGTTGAAGCCCCTGACGGCCTGTGTCTCCTGGCCCAACTCCGGTATCGGCAGGGTCTTTTCCGACAGGATCGTGATCAGCGTGTCCTGCACGTCGGCCGGGATGCGGGTCAGCTCCTCGACCCGGGCCGTCATGCCCTCGGACATGGCGCGCATGACGGGGCTGGGCACGAGGGCGTCCCGGCTGGGGCCGTGCGCGAGCAGCCGCGCGTAGTTCCACCCGTAGCGGATCGCCTCCTCGGGGGTGCCCGCCGTGCCCTGCACGAGCAGCGTCGAGTCGCCGCTGACGGCGGCCGCGAGATGCTCGGAGACCCAGGTCTTCGCGGTGCCGGGGACGCCGAGCAGCAGCAGGGCGCGATCGGTGGCGAGCGTGGTGACGGCGACCTCGACGATGCGGCGCGGCCCCACGTACTTCGGTGTGATGACAGTGCCGTCGGGCAGCGTCCCGCCGAGCAGATACATGGCGACGGCCCACGGCGAGAGGCGCCAGCGCTCCGGGCGCGGCCGGTCGTCCTGCGCGGCCAGCGCCGCCAGTTCGGCGGCGAAGGCGTCTTCGGCATGCGGCCGCAGGGCCTGCGCGGCGCCCTGATCCCCCGCGGACGCGGTGCTCTTATCGGTCGGTTCGACGGACACGGTCATGGCGATCCCCCCTCGATTTCGGCCGGGCGCAGCCGACACGTCCGGCACGTCCCGAGCACTCGGCCGGGATGTGACTCCACCGTGCACCACGCCACTGACAATCACCGGTCGTACGCCGCTGACCTGCGCGAACTCCCGTGCCACGGCCGATTGTCAGTGGCGGGACCTACCTTCGAGAACATGACTCAGCAGGGGGTGCGCTGGACGGCGGACCAGGTGCTGGCACTGGCGCCTGACGCTCCGTCACGCAAGGCGGGAAGCAGACTCGGCGTCGCCGGGCCGTGGTCGGAGGCGGGAAGTTCGGGCGAGGGGATGGTGTGGGGGCTCTGCAAGGGCAGTGGCAGCAAGCCGTATCAGACGGTCGTGGACGTCGCGGACGCGGCGGGCCCGGCCTGCAAGTGCAGTTGCCCGAGCCGGAAGTTCCCGTGCAAGCACGCGCTCGGGCTGCTCCTCCTGTGGGCGGGGGCGGAGGGCTCGGTGCCGGACGCGCAGGCGCTCCCGGACTGGGCGGAGCAGTGGGCGCAAGGACGCAGGAAGCGTGCCGAGGCCAAGCGGGAGGCGGATGCGGGCGGGGCCGCCGCCGCTGACCCCGAGGCCGCGCGCCGCAGGGCCGAGCGCCGCGCCGAGCGGGTCACGGCGGGCGCGAGCGAGCTGGAGCAGCGGCTCACGGACCTGCTGCGGGGCGGCCTCGCCTCGGCCGAGCAGGCCGGGTACGGGATGTGGGAGGAGACCGCGGCGCGCATGGTGGACGCTCAGGCGCCCGGACTGGCCGCGCGGGTCAGGGAGTTGGGGTCGATCCCCTCGTCCGGTCCCGGCTGGCCGGTGCGGCTCCTGGAGGAATGCGCGCTGCTGCACCTCCTCGACCGCGGCTGGCTGCGCCGCGACCTGCTCCCCGCCGGACTCGCGGCGACGGTCCGCTCCCGCGTCGGACTGCCCGCGCCGGCGGACGGACGGCCCACCCGGGACCGGTGGCTGGTCCTGGCGCAGTACGACTCGGCGGACAGCCGGCTCACCACGCGCCGGACATGGCTGTACGGGACGGAGTCCGGCCACACGGCGCTCCTCCTCTCCTACGGTGCAGCGGGCCGCGCCCCGGCGCTCTCGCTGCCGGTCGGTCTCGCGCTGGACGCCGAGCTCTCCGCGCACGCGGGCGACGGTCAGCTCCGCGCCGACCTGGGCGAACAGTTCACAGCGCCCGCCCCAAGTGCCGTACGGCCCAAGGGGGCAGGCGTGGCGGAGGCGGCGGGGCTGTACGGCGATGCGCTGAGCCGCGACCCGTGGCTGGAGTCGTGGCCGGTGACGCTGAGCCGGGTCATACCCACCCCGGACCAGGCGAGCGGCGGGTGGCAACTGGCGGATGCAGCGGATGACTTGGAGCAGCCGCCGCCGGAACAGCCGCCCTCGAGGAGGCTTACCCCCGAGCGGCTGGCGCTCCCGATCACGCCGAGGGCGGCGTCGGGCGCCGGGCTGTGGCGGCTGGCCGCGCTGTCCGGCGGTGCCCCGGTCACCGTCTTCGGCGAATGCGGCCACCTGGGCTTCACCCCTCTCACGGCCTGGCCCGAAGGCCCGGGAGAGGCGGTGGCGCTGTGCTGACGAGCCGGACGACGCAGACACGAGAGACGACCAGGCGGACCCAAAAGCTGGAGAGGAGCGACACATGAACGGAGCTTCGACCGCGACGGCCACCACGAGCACGACGGCCACCGGTGACCCATGGGAAGAGCTGGTCACGGCCGCCCTGCTCGGAACGGACCGGCGGACGCCACCGGGCCACGCGCCCGGCACCGACGCACCCGCCGCGCTGCTCGACGCGGCCGCCGTGCAGACCGTACGGCGGCGGGCGGGGCTGCGGCCGGCACCGGCTGCCGCGCCGCCGGCACGGGCGGCGGACGACCCGCGGCCCCCGCTCCCGGCCCTCGCGCGACGCAGACTCGCGATGCTGCTCACCGACCGCCCCGGCCCCGGCGGCGGCCGCCGCGGAACAGCCCCCGACCTGATGGAACTGCTGCCCCAGTGGCTGGCCGGGGCCAACGAACAGGGGTACGCGGCGCCCGCGGATCTCCTGCCCGCACTCCTCGACGCGGCCCGCGGGCGTACCGATCTGCGGCCGCAGGCCCTCACGTTCGCCGGCCCGCGCGCACTGTGGCTGGCCCGGCTGAACCCGGACTGGAAGTTCGCGCTGCGCTCCACCCCCGGCGGCGGCACAGCGCTCCCGGCGCCCGAGGACGCGGACGACGTTCAACGCCTGTGGGAAGAGGGCCTGTTCGCCGAGCGGGTCGCGCTCCTGGCCACGGTGCGCGCACACAGCCCGGCCGCGGCGCGCGAACTGCTCGCGACCACATGGTCCGCGGAGCGGGCCGAGGACCGGCTGATGTTCCTCGACTCGCTGCGGTCGGGGCTCGCCGACGCCGACGAGCCGTTCCTGGAACAGGCGTTGTCCGACCGCAGCCGCAACGTCCGGGCCACGGCCGCCGAGCTGCTCTCCGCACTCCCCGGCTCGGCGCTCGCTGCCCGCATGGCGTCACGCGCGGCCTCCTGCGTCGCGGTCGACCGCACCCAGGGCGCGGCGACGATCACCGTCGAGGCACCGCACGAGTGCGACGCGGGCATGGAGCGGGACGGCGTCGCCGCCAAGCCTCCGACGGGCCGGGGTGAACGGTCCTGGTGGCTGGGCCAGTTGGTCGAGGCGACACCGCTCGACTGCTGGACCGCGCGCTTCGGGGGGCGCGCACCGGAGGAGATCGTCGCGCTGCCGGTGGCCGACGACTGGCAGGGCGAACTGCACGCCGCCTGGTGCCGGGCCGCGGTGCGCCAGAGAGACGCCGTATGGTCGCGCGCGCTCCTGGGCGCCCCCGCGTCACCGGACGCCGGAGGCCCCGGCGCCGTATCGCTGTCCGAGCGGGCGAAGCTCCTCGGCGCGCTGCCCGGCGGTGAGCGCGCCGAGTGGGTCGCTGGTTTCATCGCGACACACGGTCTGTCCGAGGCGTTCCAGTTGCTCGGGGTCTGCGCCCAGCCGTGGGCCGGGCCACTCGGGCGGGCGGTGGTCGACGCGCTGAACATCGCGCGGGACGCGGGCAGTTACCCCTGGAGCTTCAGCGGCGTCATGGGCCTGGCCGAACGCTGCCTGGACCCCGCCGAGGCGGCCAGGCTCGAAGGCCTCACCGCCACCCCGGACGAACCGGAGGACGCGGCCCCCGGCGCCGGCGGCTACTGGTCGGAAGCATTCCAGCGCCTGGTCAGCACGTTGCGCCTGCGTCAGGCGATGCGGGACGAGTTGAGAGGGGCGTCAGCGTGATGAGGACCCGTTGAGGGCCGGTGAGGGCCCGTTCTCCCCCGGGAAGCACCGGGACGGCACCCGGGAGAGGACTCGGGAGGGATCAGGCCCCGGCAGGCTGGCGAACGTTCGCGTTGACCCAGTCCACGATCGACGCCGTCGTCGCGCCCGGGGTGAAGATCTCCGCGACGCCCTTCTCCTTGAGCGGAGCGATGTCGGCCTCGGGGATGATCCCGCCGCCGAACACCTTGATGTCCGCGGCGTCGCGCTCCCCGAGGAGCTCGATGACGCGGGCGAAGAGAGTGTTGTGCGCCCCGGAAAGGATCGAGAGACCGATCGCGTCGGCGTCCTCCTGGATCGCCGTGTCGACGATCTGCTCCGGCGTCTGGTGCAGGCCGGTGTAGATGACCTCCATACCGGCATCGCGCAGCGCCCGCGCGATCACCTTGGCCCCACGATCGTGACCGTCGAGCCCCGGCTTGGCGACCACCACGCGGATCGGACCGGCTGCCACACCCATCACTGCCTCCATGAAGCGACTTCCACCCGATACCTGACCTGATGCGTACCCGGGGAGTGAACGAACGTTATCTACAGCATCCCGCAAGCGGCCGTTTCACGGTGCGGAG
The DNA here is from genome assembly GCF_044748025.1 of Streptomyces sp. NPDC090032. Taxonomy (NCBI): domain Bacteria; kingdom Bacillati; phylum Actinomycetota; class Actinomycetes; order Kitasatosporales; family Streptomycetaceae; genus Streptomyces; species Streptomyces sp. NPDC090032. Next base: position 145,428 of record NZ_JBIVFF010000012.1, read on the forward strand.
CGAGGGGGAAATCACACGTTGGGACACGTTCGCTGCGCGCCACAGCCGCCGCAGGCGGTTCAGAAGCCGCATACGGGGGCCGTCGGCGCAAGGGGAGCCGCAAAGAGACAGTCGCACCACACCGCCGCGGGCCGCGCGGCGGGCGGCACGGCGCATCGGCGCCGCGGTACGTACGGGATTTCCGTGACGCACCGCGACGATTACGCAGGGGAACCAAATGGTCACCGCCCGCGTACGACGCGCATCGTCGGCCACCTCGGCGCATGCTTCCCATGAGGGCACACGGGAGACAGAGCCGTTTTCCCGGGTGCCGACGGGAGGTCGGCCATGAAGGTCACAGGGATCCTGCCTTTTCGCCCGCTCTGTCAGCTGATTCCCGCCAGGTTGGTGTTCCCCGCCAGGCTGGCCGGAGTCTCCGTCTCTCTGCTGAAGGCGACCGCACTCGAGGTCGCGATCCTCGCCGGACATGTCCTCCTCTACCCCTCCGGCATCACCCAGGAGCGCCGGGACGCCCCCGCGCTGCCTCCGCTCGCCTACGCCCCCACACCGGAGGGCGTGAACGAGGGGGGCGAGGACGCCTCGCACCTGACTCAGAGCGCCGCCCTGCCGGGGCCCGGGGCCGAAAACGCCCACACCGACCGCAGCGCCCGGCTGCCGGCCGCACAGAGCAAGCCGCCGGTCCTCCTCATGCACGGCTTCATCGACAACCGCTCCGTCTTCGTCCTGCTGCGCCGCTCGCTCGCCCAGCACGGCAGGCACCACGTGGAGTCACTCAACTATTCGCCGCTGACCTACGACATCCGCACCGCCGCCGCGCTGCTCGCCCGCCACGTCGAGGAGATCTGCGAGCGCACGGGCCACGACCGGGTGGACATCGTGGGGCACAGCCTCGGCGGACTCATCGCCCGCTACTACGTGCAGCGCCTGGGCGGCGATCTGCGCGTACGCACCCTCGTGTCGCTCGGCACCCCGCACAGCGGGACCACGATCGCGCCTCTGCTGGACGCACACCCGATCGTCCGGCAGATGCGCCCCGGCTCGACCGTCATCGAGGAGCTGTCCCGGCCCGCTCCCGGCTGCCGCACCCACTTCGTGAGTTTCTGGAGCGACCTCGACCAGATCATGGTTCCGCTGGAGACGGCCTGCATCGACCACCCCGACCTGATCGCGCAGAACGTCCGCGTCACCGGCGTCGGGCACCTCGCGCTCCCCGTCCACCCGGCGGTCGCCGCCGGCATCCGGCAGGCGCTCGACGCCGTGGAAACGGAAGGAACGCGCGCCACCGACTCGGTAAGCGGTCTGACAGTGGCCTGACCGCGACCTGACCCTGGCCTGATCCTGCCTCCGGATCGGTCTCCGAACTGGCCAAACGTCGAACGATTCTCGAACGCAGAGCCAAAGCTCTGCCCACAGTCCGCCGAAAGACGGCCGAATGCCCGTTTCCTGCGAGCGGGAAACCTGCCGAAGATTGTCGAGCCCGCGTACCGCCGGGTACAGTCACCGCACTGCTCTGGCAGCCCCTGTTGTCGAGGCGAAAGAGAAGTTGGTGAACGACCGTCACCCGTCGGGGACTCAGACCTCCCCGGCCCCGGCTCAGGACGCCGACTACGCGCCCTACGCTCCGTATGACCAGCAGAGCGCGCAGTACGGCGACTACACCGGTTACGACGGCCACGCCACGGGCGGTTTCGCGGCCGACCCGCTCTTCGGCGACCTTCCCGGCGCGCAGAGCACCGGCTCGTACGACAGCAGTCAGTGGGCGACCGGCGCGCACCAGACGCTGACGGGGCAGGAACCCCAGCACCACGACCCGTACGCGGCACAGCAGCACGCCTCCGCGTACGGCACCGGCAGTTACGACACCACCGCCGCCTGGGGGACCGCCGCTCACGAGCAACTCGGCGGTATTCCGGCCCAGTCCGGACCGGACCATTCCGGCCAGTGGGACAACAGCGCGTGGGCCGACCAGACCGGGCAGTGGGACGCGAGTGCCTTCGGGGCGCAGGCGCAGGGATTCACCACGCAGGACGCGTTCGCCACGCAGACCTTCCAGGCACCGGCGGCCTTCGAGACCGGGACGTACGGGACCGGGACCTTCGACGCGCAGGGCTTCGAGACCCAGACGTTCGAGGCCCAGGCCTATGAGACCCAGACGTTCGAGGCCCAGCCCTTCGCAACACAGACCTTCGAAGCGCAGACCTTCGACACCGGCGCGTACGACGCCACCGCGTGGAACTCCGCGGGCACCGAAGGCGACGACAGCGACCTCGACGCCCGTCACGACTACGGGCAACCCGACGCCGCCGAGCCCGAGTTGAGCCACAACGACGGGCACACCGACGGCCTCAGCGACGTTCACCACGACAGCTACGGCGACGGCCTGGACGACGTCGAGGAGATCGTCGCCCGCGACGAGCGGCCCGCGCCGGTCACCCCGGCCCAGCGCGCACGCTCCCGCCGCCGCTCCCCCGCCAAGCGCTCCGCGCTGCTCACCGTCGCGGTGCCCTCGGCGTGCGTGATGGGTGTCGCGGGTGTGGCCGCGGCCTCCGTCGGCGGCATCGGCGGCGATGACAGCAAGGACACGACGGCGGCCTCCGCGCCCGACGCGACCGCCGTGAAGCCCTCCGTCGCCAACAACAAGCTCGACACCCAGCTCGCGGACCTCTCCGCGGACGCGGGTGACTTCGCCGACCGGGCGAGCCGCACCCAGGAACGTATCGACCTCAGGGCCAAGCAGCAGGCCGAGCGGAAGCAGGCGGCGGAGGAAGCGGCGCGCAAGGAGCGGCTGCGGCCCAAGTTCGTCCTCCCGGTCAAGCAGCACGGACTGAGCGCGTACTACGGGCAGGCGGGTATCAACTGGATGTCCGTGCACACCGGCATCGACTTCCCCGTCTCGTACGGGACGCCGGTGATGGCCGCGACCGACGGCACCATCCGTACGCAGTGGAACAGCGCGTACGGGAACATGGCGATCCTGACGGCGAAGGACGGCACGGAGACCTGGTACTGCCACCTCTCCAGCCACGCCGTGATGAGCGGACCGGTCAAGGCCGGCGACCTCATCGCGCACTCCGGGAACTCCGGCAACTCCACCGGTCCGCACCTGCACTTCGAGGTGCGTCCCGGCGGCGGCTCGGCCGTCGACCCGCTCCCGTGGCTGCGCAGCCACGGGCTCGACCCGACGTAGGGCCGAGCCCCGGCAGCAGTCCTCCGGCCCCCTACAACTTCTCCACCGGCGCGTACCGCAGCAGCAGGCGCTTCGGCTTGGGCTCGCCGAAGTCGACCGTCGCCTCCGCGTTCGTCCCCGTGCCCTTGACTCCGACGACCGTGCCGAGGCCGAACTGATCGTGCGTGACCCGGTCCCCCACGGACAGCGCAACGACCGGCTTCTCGGTCGCGCGGCGCGTGGCGAACGCCGGTGTCGAGCGCGAGCGCGACGACGAGAGCGACGCGGCGATCCCGCTCGCCGGTCCCGCCGACTTGGCGGGCGCCATGGCGCCGGTCCGCTTCCACTCCAGATGCGCGTCCGGGATCTCCTCCAGGAAGCGTGACGGCGGGTTGTACGAGGGCTGGCCCCAGGCGCTGCGCAGCGTGGAGCGGGTCAGATACAGCCGCTCACGCGCGCGTGTGATGCCGACGTAGGCGAGGCGGCGCTCCTCCTCCAGCTCCTTGACCTGGCCGAGGGAGCGCATGTGCGGGAACACGCCGTCCTCCATGCCGGTCAGGAAGACGACCGGGAATTCGAGGCCCTTGGCGGTGTGCAGCGTCATCAGCGTGATGACGCCGGAGCCGTCGTCCTCCTCGTCCGGGATCTGGTCGGAGTCGGCGACGAGCGCGACCCGCTCCAGGAACTCGGACAGCGTGCCGACGCTCGCCTCGCCCTCGGCCGCGCCCTCGGTGGCGCCGTCCGCCGTCGCACTCTCCTGCTCGAACTCCAGGGCCACGGCGGCGAGTTCCTGAAGGTTCTCGATGCGCGTCTCGTCCTGCGGGTCCGTCGACGACTGCAACTCGGCGAGGTAGCCGGTCCGTTCGAGCACGGCCTCCAGGACCGTGGCCGGGCCCGCGCCCGACTCGACGATCGTGCGGAGGTCCTCCATCAGCGTGTTGAACCGCTTCACCGCGTTCGTCGAGCGGGCCGCCATGCCGTACGCCTCGTCGACCCGGCGCAGCGCCTGCGGGAAGGAGATCTTCTCGCGCTGGGAGAGCGCGTCGATCATCGCTTCGGCGCGGTCGCCGATGCCCCGCTTCGGCACGTTGAGAATGCGGCGCAGGGGGACGGAGTCCTCGGGGTTGGCGAGCACCCGCAGATAGGCCAGGACGTCCCTGACCTCCTTGCGCTCGTAGAAGCGGACTCCGCCGACGACCTTGTAGGGCAGGCCGACGCGGATGAAGATCTCCTCGAAGACACGGGACTGCGCGTTCGTCCGGTAGAAGACGGCGACATCGCCGGCCTTCGCGTCGCGCGCGTCCGTGAGCCGGTCGATCTCGTCGGCGACGAACTGCGCCTCGTCGTGCTCGGTGTCCGCGACGTAGCCCGTGATCTGCGCGCCCGCGCCCGCGTTCGTCCACAGGTTCTTGGGGCGGCGGGATTCGTTGCGCTCGATGACCGCGTTGGCCGCGGAGAGGATGGTCTGCGTCGAGCGGTAGTTCTGCTCGAGCAGGATCGTCGTCGCGTCCGGGTAGTCCTCCTCGAACTGGAGGATGTTACGGATGGTGGCTCCGCGGAACGCGTAGATCGACTGGTCCGCGTCACCCACCACGCACAGCTCGGCGGGCGGGAGGTCGTCCGCGCGGGGCGGCTCGTCCTCCGCGCGACCGCTGTCGGCCGAGCCCACCAGCTCTCTGACCAGCGCGTACTGCGCGTGGTTCGTGTCCTGGTACTCGTCGACCAGGACATGGCGGAAGCGGCGGCGGTAGTGCTCGGCGACGTCCGGGAAGGCGCGCAGGAGGTGCACCGTCGTCATGATCAGGTCGTCGAAGTCCAGCGCGTTCGCCTCGCGGAGGCGGGACTGGTACATCGCGTAGGCCTGGGCGAGGGTCTTCTCGAAGCCGTCGGCGGCCTGGCCCGCGAAGTCCTCCTCGTCGATCAGCTCGTTCTTCAGGTTCGAGATCTTGGCGCTGAAGGACTTCGGCGGGAACTTCTTCGGGTCCAGATCGAGGTCCCGGCAGACCAGGGCCATGAGGCGCTTGGAGTCGGCGGCGTCGTAGATCGAGAACGACGACGTGAAGCCGAGCTTCTTCGACTCGCGGCGCAGGATGCGCACGCAGGCGCTGTGGAACGTCGACACCCACATCGCGTTCGCCCGCGGGCCGACCAGGGACTCGACGCGCTCCTTCATCTCGCCCGCGGCCTTGTTCGTGAACGTGATCGCGAGGATCTGGCCGGGGTGCACACCGCGCTCACCGAGGAGGTACGCGATGCGGTGCGTGAGCACGCGGGTCTTGCCGGAACCCGCGCCCGCCACGATGAGCAGCGGGGAGCCGCCGTGGACGACGGCCGCCTTCTGGTTCGTGTTCAGCCCGTCGAGGAGCGCCGCCGGGTCGAGCGCCGGGCGTGGGGCGCCGTCCCGGTAGTACGCGTCCCTGGCCGGGGGCACGTCGAACTTCCCGTCGAACAGGTCGTCCGGAACGTCCTCCGGAGCCGTGTCGTCCTCGGGCGGCGGCGGGGCATGTTCCTCACTGGCCTTCGAAGCCGTGAGGTCCGCCAGGAAGCTGTCGTCAAAGAGGCTGCTCATCGCTCTACGAGTCTAGGCCGCCCCACTGACACCCACGGCCGCCCCGGAAACTTCGCCCGACTTCGCGGACCCGGCCACCTCTCGTAGTGCGCGAATCACGCTCCGTAAGGGTTACCGGAGGTCACGAACAAGATTGCCGAAGGTCACGAAAATGTATCGGGCATATCGAACATCAACCTTCACAGCAGCCACACGAGTTGGCTAGCGTGCTCCGCGGGCCGCCCGTCCCTCCGTCGGCAACCACGCCGCGAACGGGTCGCCCCCGCTGAGTTCAGTACGCCGAGAGGCATGGAACCGGGGACCCACGACCTTTGGGGTGAATCGGCCGACGACCCGTCAGGGACGGCCGTAGGGCAGCCTTCCGAATATCCGCCCGAACCCGACAGCTAACCCGGTAGGCGGTCATGGGAAGGAGACGCGCCCCTTGGCGTCGCACCGCAAGCCGCGCACCAGGACAGCCGGTCCCCGCACGGCCCCCGTCGTCGGCATCACCACGGCGGCCCTCACCTCCATCGCCCTGCTCTCGCAGAGCGCGAACGCCGCCCCGTCCGCGCCCGCGAAGCCGAGCCTGGAAGAGGTCCAGAAGAAGGTCGACACCCTCTACCACCAGGCGGGCGTCGCCACGGAGAAGTACAACGCGGCCAAGGAGCGCACCGCCAAGCAGCAAAAGCACGTCGGTGACCTGCTCGACGACGTCGCACAGCGCACCGAGAAGCTCAACAAGGCCCGCCAGGAGCTCGGCACCTTCGCCGCGGCCCAGTACCGCACGGGCGCCGTCTCCGACACCGCGACGCTGCTTCTCGCCGACGACGCGCAGGACTACTTCGACCAGGACCAGCTGATGAGCCGGCTCACGAGCCGCCAGAAGAAGGCCGTCGACGACTACCAGACCGAGCAGGCCGCCACGACGAAGAAGCGCACGGAGGCGGCCAAGAGCCTTGAGACGCTCACCACTTCGCAGGCCACGCTCAGGAGCACGAAGAGGGACGTCCAGCAGAAGCTCGGCGACGCCCGCGAACTCCTGTCGAAGTTGACCGCCGAGGAGAAGGCGCGGCTCGCGGCGATCGAGAAGAAGAAGCAGGAGGCCGCCAGGAAGAAGGCGGAGGAGCTGGCGCGTCAGCAGGCCGAGGCGGAGGCCAAGCGCAAGGCGGCCGAGGAGACGCAGCAGAAGGAGAACCCCGGCACCGGTTCGGACACGGGTACGGGTACGGGTACGGGCTCCGGAAGCACCGGCAGCGGCTACGCCGCCAAGGCCGCGAAGGTCATCGCCTTCGCCGAGTCCCAGGAGGGCAAGCCGTACGTGTGGGGCGCCACCGGCCCGGACTCGTACGACTGCTCGGGCCTCACGCAGGCCGCGTGGAAGGCGGCCGGCATCTCACTGCCGCGCACGACCTGGGACCAGGTCAAGGTCGGCACGACCGTCACCACGGCCAACGCGCAACCCGGCGACCTGGTCTTCTTCTACGACGACATCAGCCACGTCGGCATCTACATCGGCGACGGCAAGATGATCCACGCCCCGAAGCCGGGCGCGAACGTCCGCGTCGAGTCGATCTACTACATGCCGATACACAGCGTGGTGCGTCCGGCCTGACCGCCTTCGTGGGGTTACGTTCGGGCGGTGCGCGGCCCGAACGCAACCCCACGCCCCGGACCCTCCTGGTCCCAGCTCCCGCCGGCAGCCGGCGCCGCCGTCATGGCCACCGGCATCATCTCGGTCGGCCTGCGACTGACCGGTTATCCGGTGCTGTCCGGCATCATGCTGGTGCTCGCCGCCGCCCTCTGGCTGCTCCTCGCGGCGGACTTCGCGAAACGGCTGGTGCGGGAGCGCGACCGCTGGCAGTCCGAGGCGGACACCCCGCCCGCGCTCACCGCGGTCGCGGCGACGGCCGTCCTCGGCACCCGGATCTCCCTGTTCGGATGGCAGACCCTGGCCGAGGCGCTCCTCGCCCTGTCCGTGGTCGTCTGGCCGGTGCTGATGATCAACGTCGTACGGCACTGGAAGCCGCGGATGCCGGGAGGCGTGTTCCTCGGCTGCGTCGCGACACAGGGCCTCGTCGTCCTCGCGGCGACGCTCGCGCCCGCGGTCGGGGCGCACTGGCTCGCGTTCACGGGAATGGTGCTCTTCTGGGGCGGGCTCGTCCTGTACTGCTTCGCGCTGCTCCGCTTCGACCTGCGCGAGGTGGCCTCCGGCGCCGGGGACCAGTGGGTCGCGGGAGGCGCGCTCGCCATCTCCGCGCTCGCGGCGTCGAAGCTCGTCGCGACGGGTCTGTGGAACGAGGACGACACGGACGTCCTGCGCACCGTGAGCTTTCTGCTGCTCGCGCTGGACGTGACCTGGTACGTCGTGCTGGTGCTGGCGGAGGTGCGGTGGCCCCGGCCGCGTTACGACATCCGGCGGTGGTCGACGGTCTTCCCGATGGGAATGACAGCGGCGGCGGCACTGTCCGTGGGCGCCGCCGCCGATGTGACCTGGCTCAAGGGGCCGGGGCAGGTGCTGGTGTGGGTCGCCGTGGCCGCGTGGCTCGCCACCCTGTTCGCGACGTTCAGGTCCGGAGCAGCACGCTGACTCGGGTCCCGAACACCGGCCGGCTCAGGTCCAGAGGACCGCGATGAAGATGTTCGCGGTGGTCAGGAGGCCGACGAGGCCGAACAGGCCCTTGTCGACCTTCTCGTCGTCCCGCTTCACGTACACGAGGCCCAGGATCACGATCAGCAGCGCGAGTTTCACGCCGATCTTGATGTTGTTGACGGTGTTGTCGTCCGCCTGATTCAGGCCCACGAGGACAACTCCCGTGACCAGCATGGTCAGCGCGCCGTGCAGCATCGCCGGGACGAACCGGGCCGTTCCCTTGCCCATCGCCTTCATCTGGGTGAGGAACCCGCCGAGGAGCGAGGCGATGCCGATGATGTGCAGGCCGACGAAGAGGTGGATGAGTACGTCCATGACGGGCGAGCCTAGCCGGGGCCTCACTGCCCCCATGAACCGGCCCGCACCGGTCCGCCGGCGGTCACATGCGGTCACACCCAGAACTCGAGGACCAGTTGCGGACAATCCGTCACCAACCCGTGACGGTCAGGTTTAGCGTCCTTCCTCAGGTGACCGGCATCCCACCCCCGCCCCGCTCAGAGGCGGAAGCCGGGCACCTACCGCCGAGAAAGGTCCGGCGGCGGCCCGCTCCCCCTGTGCGGGCCGCCGCCGGACGCGTAAGCAGTACGTACCGGAAGGACGTGCCCCTCGTGTCGGCAGCGCACCGCAAGCCCCGACAGCGCTCGCTCACCGGCCCTACGGCCCGCACCGCGGCGACCCTCGCTCTCGCCTCCGCGGCGACCGCCACCGTCCTGGACGGCGCGGCACACGCGGATCCCCGGCTCACCCCGAGCCAGGTGAAGGCGAAGGTCGACCAGCTCTACCAGGAGGCCGAGAAGGCGACCGAGAAGTACAACGGCGCCAAGGAGAAGGCGGACAGGGCCGAGAAGAAGCTCGGCTCACTGCGGGACGAGGCGGCCCGCAGGACGGACCGGCTCAACACCCAGCGCGAGGCGCTCGGTTCGGCCGCCGCCGCTCAGTACCGCACCGGCGCGCTCGACCCGGCGGTCCAGCTCGTCCTGTCCTCCGACCCCGCCAAGTACCTCGACAACGCGGCGCTCGCCGACCGGCTCGGCACGCGGCAGGCATCCGCGATCGGGCGCGTGCAGCGCGAACTGCGGCAGATCGACCAGCTGCGCTCCGAGGCGGACGGCCGGCTCGCCGAGCTGCGCAAGCGGCAGGGCGAACTGAAGAAGCAGAAGAAGACCGTCACCGGGAAGCTGGCCGAGGCGAAGCGCCTGCTCGCCCAGTTACCGGCGGCCGAGCGCACCGGCGTCGGCGCGGGCGCAGGCGACACCGGCACGGCCGGCCGCGCCTCCCGCTCGGACACCTCCCGCGAACTGCCGTCCGGCGCCTTGCCCAAGGCCCCGGACTCCCGCACGGCGGCGGCCATCGCCTACGCCTACAGCGCCCTCGGCAGCCCCTACGTGTGGGGCGCCACGGGCCCGAACGCCTTCGACTGCTCCGGCCTCACCCAGGCCGCTTACCGCGCGGCCGGCATCTCCCTGCCGCGCACCACGTACTCCCAGATCAACGCGGGCCCCCGCATCCCTCGCTCCCAACTGCAGCCGGGTGACCTGGTGTTCTTCTACTCGGGCATCAGCCACGTCGGTCTCTACATCGGCAACGGCAAAATGATCCACGCCCCGAACCCGAGCGCCCCGGTCCGCATCGCCCCGATCGACGAGATGCCGTTCGCCGGGGCTACACGGGTGGCGTGAGCCGGTGCGGGCCCGCCGGTAATGTCAGGGCCATGCCTAGCCGTGCGTTGCCGCCGCCTCCGCCCCCTGTCCAACTCCGTACGTGGCCGGACCGGCAGACACTGCTCACCGACCGCGGTATGGCCCTCCGCGAGCTGCGCAGGACATACCTCGCGGCGCACCGCCTCCTGCTGCTGTGGCTGTGCGGGTTCGGCGGCGTCATCGGCTGGTCCCTGCTGGTCCTGACGCTCCAGCTCATCGAGGACAAGGATCCGCTCGCCTTCGCCTTCGGCCCGGTCTTCGTGATCCTCGGCCTGGCGGCGCTCGCCCCCGCGGTCGTCGGCGTCGTGCTCGGCATGCGCCGCGACCGGAAAATTCGCGAACTCACCGATGCCTGGGTCGCGTTGGACACTGATCCGGCGACCGATGCCCGGCTGCGCGCCCCCGGCGCCAGTCTCACCTGGTGCCTGTCCTCACTCGTGCTGTGCGCACTCGGCCTGTGGGCGTCTCTCGGTGCGGCCGCGTACGCCGAACCGGGGCGGGACACCCACTCGGATGTCGCCCTCGGCATGGGCGCAGGCACCATCCTCTGGCTGACGGGCCTCATCGGGGTCAGGAAGGCGCTGAGCCACTACCGCTGGGCGGTGCGGAGGCCGAGCCCGGCACCGGCACGGGGCGGCACACACCGCTGAGGGCGAGCTCGCGCGGCGCGGTCAGGTTTTCACCACGGCCGGGCCTGGGGCCCACACCGCAATACTCGGTGGCCCGCCCACTCCCTCTTGCTCCGCTTGTCCTCTTGCCGCGACCGGGTTCGCGGTAGCGCTCGTCGGCAAGGAGGGCGACACCGCCCGCTGCGAACTCACGGCGTCGGACGGCAGCTTCGCGGGGGCTACGCGGGCGGCTGCAGGAGCGCGCCGCTCCGGTGCTCGTGCGCCATGTGGGCGTAGGCGCGGTCCGCCACTTCGGCCAGCAGTTCGGGAGTCGCGGCGCCGCACCGCGCGCGCAACTGCCCGGCGAACGCCTCCGAGTCCCGGCAGAGGGCGAGTACCTGCGTCACCTGGGCGATCAGCTCCGGCAAGTGCTCGGCGCAGTAAGGGTGTTCGCTCTCTATCCCCGCACGGACCGGGTCCTCTTCGTCGGGGAGAGCCGCTTCGAGCCAGGTCTCGAAGCCCAGCAGGCGCGGAAATCTCACCGCCAGCTCCCAGCCGGCGAGCGGGATCTCCTCGTACGTCGCCTCGGGTTCGCGGCACGCCATCCTCAGGAGCGTCGCCAGGTCGTTCATGAACTCGGGCACAGTCCGCTTCCCCGCCGCACGCCTCCACAGGGCGCGGGCGGACGGCGGGCAGGTCGAGAAGAACTCCTCGGTGAACGTGTGGGCCAGATAGTCGAGTTGGGCCGCGGCCGGCTGCAGCGGCCAGCTCCAGGGCGAGCGGGTGTACTCAACTCCCTGTATCCGCTGATAGCGCAGCACCTGCCACTCCAGCGGATCACCCGATTCCGCCGCGTCGGCCGCGAGACCGACGAGGTGGAATATGGCGCCGCTGCTCAGCGCGGACTGCGGAAGACGTGTCGTCACCGCCCGTCAGACCAGACGCCGTGCCGTCGCCCACCGGGTCAGCTCGTGGCGGTTCGACAGCTGGAGCTTTCTCAGGACTGCCGAGACATGGGACTCGACCGTCTTCACGGAGATGAACAGCTGCTTGGCGATCTCCTTGTACGCGTAACCGCGGGCGATGAGGCGCAGGACCTCGCGCTCGCGCTGCGTCAGGCGGTCGAGGTCCTCGTCGACCGGCGGAGCGTCGGTCGACGCGAACGCGTCGAGGACGAAGCCCGCCAGGCGCGGCGAGAAGACTGCGTCGCCGTCCTGGACCCGGAAGATCGAGTCCACCAGGTCAGTGCCGGTGATCGTCTTCGTGACGTACCCGCGGGCGCCACCGCGGATGACACCGATGACGTCCTCGGCGGCGTCCGAGACGGAAAGGGCCAGGAACCGGACCGGGTTGTCGGCGGCCGTCATCAACGGGGCGCAGCGGCGCAGGACTTCGACGCCCCCGCCACCGGGCAGGTGCACGTCGAGGAGGACGACCTCGGGGCGGGTGGCCGTGATGACCGTGACCGCCTGATCCACGTCCGCGGCCTCGCCGACCACCTCGACGCCCGTCGTCTCCGTGCGGCCGATCTCCGCCTGGACACCGGTGCGGAACATCCGGTGGTCGTCGACAAGGACCACGCGGGCGTGACGGCCGACCGGCTCCGTCTCCGGCCCGCTCGCCACGGTCGCGTCCGGCTTGACCTGCTCGTCACTCATGGGGTCTGCTCCGCCCTCTTCATGGTCAGTTCGACCTCCGTGCCGCCGTCCGGCACCGCGCGCAGCCGCGCCGTGCCGCCGTTGCGCTCCATCCGGCCGATGATCGATTCTCGTACGCCCATCCGGTCCGCGGGAATCGAGTCGAGGTCGAAACCGGGGCCCCGGTCGCGTACGGACACGAACACCGTCTCCTCCTCGACCTCGGCATAGACCTGGACCGCACCGCCTTCGCCACCGTACTTGGCGGCATTCACCATTGCTTCCCGCGCGGCCTGCATCTGTGCCGAGAGACCGTCGTCGAGCGGGCAGTCGCCGACCACCACGACCTCGAGGGGCACCCCGTGCTTGTCCTCGACCTCGGCGGCGCTGCGCTTGACCGCCTCCGCGACCGTGCCGGGCTCCTCCGCCTCGTCCTTCCCGTTCCCCTCCGGTCTGTAGAGCCAGGCCCGCAGGTCGCGCTCCTGGGCCCGGGCCAGGCGCCGTACCTCGCTCGCGCTCTCCGCGTTCCGCTGGATCAGCGTGAGCGTGTGCAGCACCGAGTCGTGGACATGGGCCGCGACCTCCGCCCGCTCCTGCGCCCGGATCCGCATGAGGCGCTCCTCGGACAGGTCCTGCGTCATGCGCACGAGATAGGGGCCGGCGAGGAGGGCGATTCCGACGAGGACGGCGAGAGCGGCCTGAAGGATGGAGCCGAGATGCTGGGCCGACCCCTGGAGCACGAAGATCCCGGTGACACCTGCCCCGACGAGTACGACACCGGCTGCGGACCGCGCCAGATTCAGCGTGCGCCTGCGGCGGCCGACCTCCATCCAGCGGGCCCTGCGCGCATTGTCCGCCTGGCGCCAGACGAGGGCCACGCCCGCACCGACGAGGAGCGTCGGCCACAGATACGCCTTCGCGTTCCCCGCCAGATTCACATTGCCGACGAAGATCATCGACACGACGACCATGAGGAGCAGGGCGAGGATCTGCCCCTTGTCCGGCTTACGGGCGACGAGTCTGCGCCGGCCGTCCGTCGCCGTCTCCGTGGTGAACGCAGGGGTCCGCTCGCTGCCCACACCGCCGACGCCGAGCGGGACGAAGAACCAGAACGCCGCGTACAGGAGCGCGCCGAGGCCGTCCGCCATGAACAGGCCCGCAAAGACCAGCCGCACCCAGATCACGGGCAGGCCGAGATGCCCGGCGAGCCCCCGCGCCACTCCGCCGAGCCAGCGTCCGTCGCTGGAGCGGTAGAGCTTGCGCGGCGGCCGCGGGACATCAATGGGTGGTGCTGCGGCTTCCGGCATGCCATTGATGGTCACACGCGGGCCGGACCCCGGGCATCAGGGTTGAGCCCGGAGACTCCCCTGATCTCCGTCCCTGCCCCGAGCGCCGTCAGGGGCGATCTCAGGGTTCGTCCAGGGTCGTCCCGACTGCCGCTGCGGACGTGGGCCCGTCACCATGGACGCATGACAGATCACCAGCACGCCTCGACGGGAGCGGAGGCCGGGCAGCCGCAGGACGCGGTGCCCGGGCGCGGCTCCGGCGGTGCGTCCGCGCCGCCCGCACCGGGACAGGAGCCCGGCGTCCCCGCGCCCCCGGGCAAGTTCCGGCGCGACCGACGGCACGGGACGCTGGGCGGCGTGTGCGCGGGCCTCGGCCGGCACTGCGACATGGATCCGGTGATCTTCCGGATCGGCCTCGCCGTGCTCGCCGCGACCGGCGGGCTCGGCCTGATCTTCTACGGCTTCGCCTGGCTCTTCGTCCCGTACGACGACGAGGAGGAGAACGAGGCGCGCAAGCTCCTCTCCGGCCGCGTGGACGGCCCGGCGCTGACCGCCGTGCTCGTCGCGCTCGTCGGCTGCGGGCTCTTCCTCTCGATGCTGAACAACGGCGGGGTGCTCACGTTCGCCGCCGTCCTCGCCCTGCTCCTCGCCGGCGCGGGGTACTGGTCCCGGCAGCGCAGAGGGGCCGACCCCGACCCCCTGGCGGCGCAGACCGTGGCCGACGCTCCGCCCGAGGCGCAGGCGCCGCCCGTCGCCGGGGCCCCGTCCTGGTGGCGGGACCCGATAGTCAAGGACGGCACGCACGTCGGAGGCACCGGTTACTTCTGGGGGCCCGACAGCGGCGTCGACATCCGGTACGAGCCCACGGCGCACGGGCACCGTACGACCTGGGGACCTGTCGACTCCTCCCGCGGCCCGGAAGGCGGGGCGCCCAAGCAGCGCGGGCCGCGCCGGATCGGCGGCTGGACGTTCCTGCTCGCGCTGGCCGCGGGCTGCGCGGGCACGGCCGCCACCTGGCACGGCCACCCGCTCGGCACGGCACTCCAGGCCGGTCTCGCGAGCGCGCTCGTCGTCTTCGGCCTGGGCATCGCGCTCAGCGCCTTCGTCGGGCGGACCGGCGCCGGCTCGATCGTCCTCGCGGTCATCACGGCGGGCCTTCTCGCCGCGTCGGCCGCACTCCCCTCCAACATCACCACCCACTGGGTGCGCACCGACTGGACCCCGGCCTCGGCCGCCCAGGTCGAGCCGAGATACGAGCTGGGGACGGGCGTCGGCACGCTCGATCTGAGCGGGATCGACGTCGGCAAGGGCAAGACGCTGACGACGAGGGCGGAGGTCGGGGCGGGGCAGCTCAAGGTCGTCGTACCGAAGGACGCGACGGTGGTGCTGCGGGCCGAGGTGGGCATCGGCGACATCCGGCTGCCGGACGAGCAGACACAGGACGTGGACATCCGTCCGGGACAGGAGCAGAGGGTGACCCTCACACCGCCCGCGGGCAGCAAGGACGGCGGCACGGTCGAGCTGCGGCTCGAAGTCGGTGTCGGACAGGCGGAGGTGGCCCGTGCCACGTCATGAGTTCCGGCCGGGAAAGCTGGTCGCGGGCCTGTTCCTGACCGCGGCCGGAGTGCTCTCCCTGGGAGACGCGCTGGGCGGCTGGGAAGTGCCGTGGTTCGCGGTGCTCCCCGTAGTCAGCGCCGGCCTGTCCCTGGCCGCAGTGACGGGCACGGCAACGTACACGATCCGCCGCCACCGAAGATCCAACCTCACGGAATCCGACTCCCGGTAAGCCCGGAAAGGGGACACGGTGACAACAGGCGCCCCTCGCCCGGTAAGCCCGGGAGGGGCACGGTCGCAGCAGGCGCCTCCTCTCCCCGTAAGCCCGGAGGAGGGCGCCGTCGCAACAGGCGCTCCTCCAGGGGCGCGGGGAACTGCGCGCCCAGCCACTCACCACCCGCAGCCGAACCACGGCACGCGCCGCCCCCTAGGCGCGCCGCCGCACACACCCCGGCCTCAAGCAACGCGGCCACCGCACACATCCCGGCCCCGAGCGACGCGCCGCCGCACACATCCCGGCCCCAAGAACCGCACCGCCGCAAAGAAGTCCCGTCAGCCGAGCCCGCCCCGGGCCCGGCGCCGAGCCGCGAGGAGCGCATCCACCGAGAACACCGACGCCCCCGCAAGCACCAGCGGCAGCCAGGCCATGAGGTAGGCGAGGTCGTTGCCGAGGTAGTAGGGCTCGGTCGCCCAGCTCACCGTCAGCCACAGGCTCAGCGAGATCAGCATCCCGCCGACCGCGGCGAGCCGGGCGAGCAGTCCGATCAACGTGCCGATACCGACGGCCAGTTCACCGAAGGCGATCGCATAGCCGAAGCCGGCCGGGCTCTTGAGCGCGAGGTCGACCAGGGCGGGGATGGCGGAGATGTTCCGCACTCCGTGCATCTGCTCACCGATCGACCCCGATCCGGTGGCGTGGAAGAACGCGCTGTCGGTCAGCTTGTCGAGCCCGGCGTAGATGAAGGTGACGCCGAGGAAGATCCTCAGAGGAAGGAGTGCGAACCGCTGGGCGCTGTCCCGCCAGCTGCCTCTGCCGTTGACATAGCCGCCGTGGATGTCCGTCCGCATGCCATGAGCCATCGCCCCTCCGCCGCCTCTCGCGCCCGCACTGGTGCCCGCAAAATTGCCCGTCACCAGACCATACGTACGAGAGGGCGAAACCGCTCAGTAACGTTTCGTCATTGATGCAGGCCGAGCCCGGGGGAACTCAGTCCGAGACATCGATCGCGCACCGGTTCGTCTCCACGCCCGCCGCGGTGACGACCTGGACGTCGACCCGGCCGGGCTCGACGTCGACGGGGACCGGGACCGTCAGGGTCGTGTCGGTGGGGTTGGTGAAGCCTCCCTGCACAGGGACGAGTGGCACATGGACGTGCACGGGACCGATGCGGACGACCATGCGGGCGAGCCGGTCCGCGGTGGCCGCGCCGGGCGGCACGAAGCCGGCCCCGCGGATCTCGATGTCGTCGCCGGTGCGGATCGGCGCGTCCAGGTCCCCCGCCTCGCGGGACCGCACGACGGAAAGGATCACGGGGCGGCCACCCTCCGCGTACTTGGCCGCGAGGTAGGTGGCCGCCGAGACCAGGACCAGCAGGGCGAGTCCCCATGGAAGATCGGGGAGCTGCCCGGGGCGGCGGGCGAGGCACACCACGACGAAGACCAGGGCGACGGCCGAGATCAGCACGTACTGGATGTCGGCGAAGGTGCCGCGTCCGGAGTCGTCGGTGAACAGGTCGGAGGCGCGTGGCCGGTCCGCGCGCACCTTCTGCAGTCGCTGGCCGAGCACGCGCAGCCCCACGACCCGCCGGACCAGGACGGCGGCCCCGCAGGCGACCGCGAGGACGGTCACCACCCCGGCGCCCCGGGCGAGTTCAAGGCCCGAGATCAGCGCGTCCCGCTCGCGGTGGCCGGAGGCGCCGGCCAGTTCGCCCGCCAGGACGAGCACCGCGTAGACCACGACGAGGACCCAGCAGGCGGCGACGGCGCGGGAGGTGGACAGGCGGTTGTCCTCGCCGACGACCGGGGCGAGGACGCCGCCGGCCGCCCGGTGGACGTAGGCCGCGCCGGTCAGGAGACCGCTCACGACGACCGCCGCGAGCAGTCCGGCCGTGCGCGCGCTCGTCCAGCCCGCGCCGATCGCCGTGAGCGCCTGCACGATCAGGAGCAGCGCGCACCCGCCCCACACCAGGCGGACGGTGCGCGGCCACAGCCCGGCGAGCCACGCGTCGCCCTCGGCGCGCCCGCGGTCGGCCATGTCCCGCGCGGACTGGGTCAGTTCGTCCGAGACCCACTGGCGGGACGCGCCCGCCGAGTGCGCGACGGCGGCGGGCAGCCCCTGCCCGGCCGCCAGTTCGTCCCGCTTGGCGAGGAACGCGGCCACAGCTTTGCGGTGCCCCTCGCGCGCCCCGTGCGGGCAGTCGCCGCAGGTGCAGCCCCCGCCGTGCGTTCCCTCTCGCGCCTCCTGGACCGCCACCCGGTACGCCCGCCTTCCCATCCGGAGCCCGCCCGACCCGACCGGCCGCGCGTCAACTTCCGTGTAATGACTGGGAATTGTGCCGTACGCGAGGCCGTCCAGGGCCGCCTGGTCGGGTCAGAGGGGGTGAACAGCAGAAGCCCGTGTTGACCCCCGAGGCCACAGCCCTGGGCAGGAACGCCACAGCCCTGCCCGCAGCCCTCGGCCGCCTCAGGACAGCAGATCCGGCTCCGCGCTGCTGATTTCCTGCCACAGGGGCTGATGGTTGATCCACGCCACCAGGTCCCCGCCCGCCTGCTCCCGCGTCGCCACGGCCTGCCGGTGGTCGATCAGGATCGGGCGGCCCGCGGCCCGTGCGGCGAGCTGCACCTGGCAGGAGCGTTCCAACGACAGGAACCACCACGCGGCCGAGTCGACGGTGCCGCCCACCGTGAGCAGCCCGTGATTGCGCAGGATGAGCGCCTTGTACGAGCCGAGCGCGGCCGCGATCCGCCGCCCCTCGTCCGGGTCCACGGCCACGCCGGTGTACTCGTCGAGCAGCGCGTGGTCCTCGTAGAAGGCGCACGCCTCCTGGGTGATCGGGTCGATCAGCTCACCGAGCGTGGACAGGGCGCGCCCGTGCAGCGAGTGGCAGTGTGCGACGGCGACCACGTCGGGCCGCGCCCGGTGGACCTGTGCGTGGACGGTGAACGCGGCCTGGTTCACATGGCGGCGGCCCTCGACGACCTGCCCGTCCCCGTTGGCGAGGACCAGGTCGGACACGGTGACGTGCTTGAACGGCAGCCCGAAGGGGTTCACCCAGTAGCAGTCGTCGTACTCCGGGTCCCGCACCGAGATGTGCCCCGACACCCCGTCCTCGTAGCCGAGACGCCCGAAGATGCGCAGCGCACCCGCGAGCCGCTCCTTGCGGTGCCGGCGCTCGCCGGCCAGGGAGTCGTGGACGGGGGGCATCGCGAACTGGAGGTGTTCGGTGGGGACCGGCGGGGGCGTCTGCGTGGACATGGAGCGGAAGGTACCTCCGAGGAGCGCAGGAGGACAGAGGCGGACGGTGAAGAGAGTGCGCCGAACTCGTCGCGGGCGGCGCCGCGCATACCGGACAGAAGATGTCGGGTATCCGCGCCAGACTCGTCGTATGACGTCGAACTGGGCCACTTTCACCGCGGCCGAACCGGACCTCGCCCAGACGGTCGAGGAGCGCTTCGGTCGGTTCCAGCACCACATCCTGGCGACGCTGCGCAAGGACGGTTCGCCGCGCACGAGCGGACTGGAGGTGCGGTTCCTGCACGGGGAGTTCTGGCTGGGCATGATGCCGGGCTCGCTCAAGGCGCGCGATCTGCTCCGGGACCCGCGCTTCGCCGTCCAGGCCAACCCGGGCGACGGGACCGGGATGGGCGGCGGGGACGTACGGATCTCGGGCCGGGCGCTGCTGGTCGAGGACCCCGAGGTCATCGCCTCGTACACGGACTCGGTCCAGGTCCCCAACCCGGACGACTTCCACCTCTTCCGCACCGAGCTGACCGAGGTCACCCGCACCTTCATCGAGGACGAGAAATACCTGGTCGTACAGGTGTGGAGGCCGGACGGCCAGCCCGTACGCACCCTGAAGCGCACCTGAGCTGCCCCCACGGACACGAAGGCGCCGCCCACTCCATGCGGCAGTGGGCGGCGCCTTCACACACGGTGTCGGGGAGCGACTACTCCCACTCGATGGTGCCCGGCGGCTTGCTCGTCACGTCGAGCACGACGCGGTTGACGTCCGCGACCTCATTCGTGATGCGGGTCGAGATCTTCGCCAGGACGTCGTACGGCATGCGCGTCCAGTCCGCCGTCATGGCGTCCTCGGAGGAGACGGGGCGCAGGACGATCGGGTGGCCGTAGGTGCGGCCGTCGCCCTGGACGCCGACGCTGCGGACGTCCGCGAGCAGGACGACCGGGCACTGCCAGATGTCACGGTCGAGACCGGCCGCCGTCAGCTCCTCGCGGGCGATGGCGTCGGCCTCGCGCAGCAGGTCGAGCCGGTCCTTGGTGACCTCGCCGACGATGCGGATACCGAGGCCGGGACCCGGGAACGGCTGGCGCTGGACGATCTCGTCCGGCAGGCCGAGCTCGGCGCCGACCATGCGCACCTCGTCCTTGAAGAGCTGGCGCAGCGGCTCGACGAGCGCGAACTCCAGGTCCTCGGGGAGGCCGCCCACGTTGTGGTGGGACTTGATGTTCGCCGTGCCGGTGCCGCCGCCGGACTCGACGACGTCCGGGTAGAGGGTGCCCTGGACGAGGAACGCGACGTCCTCGCCGTCGGCCGCGCCCTCGGCGACGATCTCCGCCTGCGCCTGCTCGAAGACGCGGATGAACTCACGGCCGATGATCTTCCGCTTGGCCTCGGGGTCGGAGACCCCGGCCAGCGCGTCGAGGAAGCGCTGGCTCGCGTCGACGACCTTCAGGTTCGCGCCGGTCGCGGCCACGAAGTCCTTCTCGACCTGCTCGGTCTCGCCCTTGCGCATCAGGCCGTGGTCGACGTACACGCAGGTCAGCTGGGAGCCGATAGCCTTCTGGACGAGGGCCGCGGCCACCGCGGAGTCGACGCCGCCGGACAGACCGCAGATCGCGCGCTTGGTGCCGACCTGCTCGCGGATCGCGGCGACCTGCTCCTCGATCACGTTGCCCGTGGTCCAGGTCGGCTCGATGCCGGCGCCCCGGTAGAGGAAGTGCTCCAGGACCTGCTGGCCGTACGTGGAGTGCATGACCTCGGGGTGGTACTGCACGCCGTACAGCTTCTTGGCGTCGTTCTCGAAGGCCGCGACCGGCACGACGTCCGTGGACGCGGTGACGGTGAAGCCCTCGGGCGCGGCCGAGCAGGCGTCGCCGTGCGACATCCACACGGACTGCTCGGTCGGGGTGCCCTCGAAGAGGGTGGAGCCGGCGCGGGAGACGGTCAGCGGCGTGCGGCCGTACTCACGGGCGCCGTTGTCGTCGACGGTGCCGCCGAGGGTCGTGGCCATCAGCTGGAAGCCGTAGCACATGCCGAAGACGGGGACGCCGGCTTCGAAGATGGCGCGGTCCAGGCGCGGGGCGCCCTCCGCGTACACGGACGAGGGGCCGCCGGAGAGGATGATCGCCTTCGGGTTCTTGGCGAGCATCTCCTCGACCGGCATGGTGCTCGGCACGATCTCGCTGTAGACGCGGGCCTCGCGGACGCGGCGGGCGATGAGCTGGGCGTACTGCGCACCAAAGTCGACGACCAGAACGGTGTCAGGGGCGGCAGCGGGGGACGCTGATGGCACGGCGGCGGCCTTCCGGCGGTGGAACACGAGCAGGGGTCTGTTTTGTCGATTCTAACGGGCCCGTGAGGACACTCTTCGTCTCATCCCACGGACGCGGTGGCCGGGGCCACCGGGCCGGGGCATACTGGTCTTGTGACCAAGCACCGCATCGACTTCCTCTTTACCTATGGCAACCGGCCCGCCGGCTGCCGAGGTCGAGCTGCTTGATCACCTGACAAGCGACTTACCGGGCGCCCCGGGCCGACAAGGCCCGGGGCGCTCTGTCATCTCCGGTCCTTGCCACTCCAGGACACCCGTCCCCATACGACGAGGAGCCCCAAGATGACCACCACCGCAACCCCCAGCGAAAAGACCGGCGCCCACACCTCCGAGGCCGCCGACGTGATCACCGGCGCCCGCGAGCGCATCGACTCGCTCGACGACCGGATCATCGGCCTGATCCAGGAACGGATGGCCGTCTCGGCCGTCATCCAGGAGGCGCGGATCACCTCGGGCGGACGCCGCGTGAACCTGGCGCGCGAGCTGGAGGTCCTCGGCCACTACAGGGACGCCCTCGGCAAGCCGGGCACCGGCCTCGCGATGACGCTCCTGGAGCTGTGCCGGGGCCGGGTCTGAGGCCTACGCGGCGCACCCACGTTCGGATCCGCTCTCACCCGTACGGCGCGTGACCGGTCCGCGGCACCCTTCGTTGGTCCCGATGTCCGTGCCAGCCAGGGGCGGGCCCGCTCAATCCACGCGTGGCTCCGCTGGAGCGATGAGACGTAGGGATCCATGCCGTACGTCGTGGGACCTCGCTCCAGCGTTTGTGACCGGACGGCAGGGGACAGCAGCCCGGTCACCCAAGAGAACGGCCGGTCCCGGGGACGCCCGGGGCCGGCCGGCCTCCCAGGAGAACCCCTTCGCTCCTGTGGTCGCAAAAGTCGGTCGAAACGGTTGCGCGCACGACAGACCCGCGAGCACGATGCGTAGAAACCCACACATCCCTTCCCACATCCCACAAAGCCCCAAGTCCCGGGCTTCACAAGTGAATCGCCGCAGGCCCGCCCCACTCGCGCGCCACCGCGCGCCGGGGTTGCGCCCCTGGCAGACCCGCACCAGCGGCGCAACCCCCCGGCGCCGCTCCCCAGCACCGACGCCGCCCTGACGTCGGTGCTGAAGGCGAAGGGCCCCGCGGACACGTCCGCGGGGCCCTTCGCTGTGCTCACCGGCCGAGCCGAACGCCGCGGTCCGGACAGCCGAGGTCAGGCGGTCTTCGCCAGCTTCGCGAGCTGCGCGTCGACGATCACCTGCGGCACGTCGGTCTTGCTCGAGTCCAGCATGTTCATGGTGTAGAACGCCACGACCGTCGAGCCGCTGCGCACCACGGTGAAGGTCATCGGGACCTTGTCGCCGTCGATGACACCCTTGACGTCGTACGAGACCGCCTCGTCGCCCGCGTCGGGCGCGGGCCGCTCCTTGACGCCGCTGTACTTGTAGTCGACGTGCTCGTACGCGGTGCAGTTCTTCGAAGCCGTACGCAGGTCCTTCATAACCTCGGCGGCGTCGGCACCGTCGTGCGCGAGCAGCGCCAGCGAGGTCACCTTGGGGTCGAGCTCGTCCGTCGCCATGAGCGTGCGCACGACCCGGTCCTTGGCCGTCGGCCGGGTCGAGAACATGAACATGTCGGCGAGCGGCTGGCACGAGGCCGGCTTCGCGGCGACGCTCACGGTCGGCGGCAGGTCGTTCTTGCCCACCTTCTCGACCTTGTAGCCCTTGACGTCGCCCGTGGCGACGACGGCCTTCTCCAACTCGGCCGCGGTGAGCGCCTTCGCGCCCTCCTCGGCGGGCTTCGCGGGTGCCGCGGACTTCTGCGAACCGGCCGGCTTCTCGGCGTCGCCGCTCCCGGAGGACCCCCCGCACGCCGTCGTCACACCCAGAGCCGCGACCACGGCGGCGGCCGCCACGGCACGCCTCACACCTGACTTCACATTCCCCACCTTCGTCTGCTGCGGCACGGCGCCACGCGTCGGCCCGTACCGAGGCGCCATCAAAGCCCGCGCCCACCCCCCTTTGCCAGCGCTTTGCGTAACGATCGCAGATCGCCACAAAGGTTGTACACAGCCACGAGTGAGCCAGCTCACATAAGAATCGTGTGAGGTCGAGGGCAACCATTTCCCGGGGTTGCCGGTCACACATGCGGAACCAACGGCCACACCCGCGACCCCACAACGCGGAGGCCTCCCAGCTCGTACTGCGCCACAGCAGTACGCCGGAACTTTCCGAGGTCTTCATGAAGCTTCGCCGTGCCCTGGCCGCCGCGGCCGCGACGGCTGCGATAGCCCCGATCGCGCTCCTTTCGGCGCCGGCCGCGTTCGCCGAGGAATCTCCCGACACGACGACCGAGTCGTCGGCGCCGGCCGCGACGCCGTCGGACCCGTCGACCCCGTCGTCGCCCGAAACCACCGCATCCACCCCCGAGTCGCCCTCGGCGCCGGCCTCCACGCCCGCGACGACCCCCGGCTCCAGCACCACCCCGTCGGGCAAGCCGTCCGACTCCACGTCGCCGTCGCCGTCCGCGTCCGCGACGCCGTCCGACGAGCCGACCGACCCGACCGGCATCTGCGAGGTGGACAACGAGGACTACCAGTCCAAGCTGTCCGTCTCCATCAGCGGCCTGCCCGGCAAGATCGCGGCGGGCAGCGGCTGGCACGGCTTCACCCTCAACGTGAAGAACCCGACGAAGACCGACCTCGACCAGGCGATCTTCTACGCCGGCGTCGGCCCGAACGACGAGAGCGCCGAGAACCCGTACAAGGCGAGCCAGGTCCGTCTCCAGGCGAAGGTCGACGGCAGCTGGGTCGACATCGACGACGGCGACGGCTACTCGTTCGGCTTCCTCGACCTGTCGGGCGTCAAGGCCGGCAAGTCCGTCAACTACCAGCTCCGCCTGAACGTGAAGGCCAACGCCCCCATCGGCGAGGGCCTGACCATCGGCGGCGGCTTCTACAACGACGACGAGCTGAACTGCGAAGGCGAAGCCTCCGCCAGCTACGTCATCCAGATCGTGAAGCCGGGCACGGACACCGACGGGACCAAGCCGCAGGAAGGCGGCAAGGTTCCGATGCCGACCGAGAAGCCGAACGACAACAACACCCAGGAGGTGACCGGCAGCCTCGCTGAGACCGGTTCCTCCTCCATGGTCCCGACCATCGGCCTCATCGGCGGCGTCGCCGTCGTCGCCGGTGCCGGTGCCGTGTTCACCGTGCGCCGCCGCAAGGCCGGCGCCACCGCGTAACACCCCCTAGGGGCTGCGCACACGGGAAGGACCTGCGCTCGGAGGGGGGCGCAGGTCCTTTCGTGTGTCCGCAGGCGAAACGGGCCCGCTACTTCTTCTTGGGCGGGACCGCCGGCATCCCCAGGAACGGCAGCTTCAGCGCGCCGAACGCGTCCTGCGGGACCGCCGGGTTCTTCGGTGCGACGGCGGACAGCCGCGCGTACACCACGCCCTGCGCCGGACGCGGGTCCTCCTCGCCCTTGTTGGGCCAGTACGACATCGCGCGCTCGGCCTGCGCCGTGATGGTCAGGGACGGGTTGACGCCCAGGTTCGCCGTGACCGCGGCGCCGTCGACGACCGAGATGCCCGGGTGCCCGTAGAGACGGTGGTACGGGTCGATGACACCCGTCTGCGGGGAGTCGCCGATCGGGCAGCCGCCCAGGAAGTGCGCGGTCAGCGGGGTGCCCATCAGCTCGCCGACGTTCGAACCGGCGAAGCCGTTGATCTCGGCGGCGATCGTGGACGCGGCGTCCACGGCGGCCTTGATCTGCTTGGGGTTGGGCGCGCCATGGCCCTGCTCGGCCGTGAGCAGGCCCTTGCCGACGCCGTCCGGCTTCAGATACGTCGTCAGCGAGTTGTCGAGTGACTGCATGACCAGGCCGATGATGGTCCGCTCGGACCAGCGGTGGTTGGAGAGCGAACGCGCCAGCAGGGTCGGGTGCTTGGCCACGTTGGCGAGCCAGCCGGCGACCCGGGACGAGCCCTGCGCGTACGGGACCTGGAGGATCGTCATGCCGCCCATCGCGTTCGAGCCCTTGCCGTAGCGGACCGGCTCGATGTGCGTGTTCTCGTCCGGGTGGATCGAGGACGTGATCGCGACGCCCTGCGTGAAGTCGACCTTCGGCTTGCCGTGGCGCTTCTTGTAGCGGCGGTTGTTGGTCTGGGCGCCGACGAGGGCCTCGGAGTTCGTGCGCGTCAGCTCTCCCAACCTGGCGGACAGATACGGGAGTTGACCGCCGGCCTTCATACGGTGCAGCAGGGTCTGCGTGCCGTACGTGCCGGCCGCGACGATGACGCGCCGGGCCTTGAACGTACGGCCCGCCCCCTTCTTCCTGTCGTCCGTCGGGAGCGTCTGGACCGCATAGCC
This sequence comes from Streptomyces sp. NPDC090032, assembly GCF_044748025.1. Taxonomy (NCBI): domain Bacteria; kingdom Bacillati; phylum Actinomycetota; class Actinomycetes; order Kitasatosporales; family Streptomycetaceae; genus Streptomyces; species Streptomyces sp. NPDC090032. Next base: position 170,734 of record NZ_JBIVFF010000012.1, read on the forward strand.
GCCCTGCGAGTCGTCGGTGACGGAGACGACCGTCGTCATCGGGTGCACGACCGCGCCCGCCTTCTCGGCGAGGTACAGGTAGTTCTCGTTGAGGGTGTTCTTCGCGCCGTGGCGGCAGCCCGTCATGCACTCGCCGCACTCGGTGCACGCCTTGCGGGCCGGGCCCGCGCCCCCGAAGTACGGATCGTCGACCTCGGTGCCGGGTGCGGCCCTCACCGAGCCGGTCCCGTCCTCGCCGCAGGCGTCCTTGCCGTCACCGAAGAAGACACCCACCGGCGCCATGTGGAACGTGTCGCCGATGCCCATGTCCTGGGCCGCCGCCTTGAGGTGCACGTCGGCCGGCGTCATGGTCGGGTTGAGCCGCACACCCAGCATGCGCTGCGCCTGGTCGTAGTACGGCTTCAGCTCGGCCTGCCAGTCGGTGATGTCCTTCCACTGCGGGTCCTCGAAGAAGGGCTTCGGGGGCACGTAGAGGGTGTTGGCGTAGTTCAGCGAGCCGCCGCCGACGCCCGCCCCGGCGAGGACCATCACGTTGCCGAGGAGGTGGATGCGCTGGATGCCGTACATGCCGAACTTGGGCGCCCACAGGTAGTTCTTGAGGTCCCAGGAGTTCTTGGGCAGCGTGCCGGGCTCGAAGCGACGGCCCGCTTCGAGCACGCCGACGCGATAGCCCTTCTCGGTCAGGCGCAGGGCGGACACGGAGCCGCCGAACCCGGATCCGATGACCACGACGTCGTAGTCGTACGCGGCGTCGTCGGCGCTCCCGGCTTCACTGCGGACAGAGTTCTCCTGTGACACTGGCTCTCCTCGTTGAGAACGGGTGGTGCTCTAACGAAGACGGAAGGTCTTCATCGCCTTCAGGCTGCGGCTCATGAACGCCGCGTACTTCTCGTCGTCCATCCCGAACGACGGCGCCATCGGCATGATCCGCTGGTGCGCGACGGTCTGTGCCTCGGTGTACTTGAGGATGCCCTCGGAGCCGTGGCGGCGGCCGAGGCCCGAGTCCTTCATGCCGCCCATCGGCGACTGGACGCTGCCGTACGCGGGCGCGTAGCCCTCGTTGATGTTGACGGTCCCGGTGCGCAGCCGGGAGGCGACGTCGTGACCGCGCCTGGCGTCCTTCGTCCAGACCGAGGAATTCAGGCCGTACGGCGTCCCGTTGGCCAGCGCGACGGCCTCGTCCTCGTCGGTGAAGCGGTAGATGGAGACGACCGGGCCGAAGGTCTCCTCGTTGCAGACGGCCATCGGCGCCTCGACGCCGTCGAGGATGGTCGGCTCGAAGAAGTACGGGCCGATGTCGGGGCGCGCGACGCCTCCCGCGACGAGCTTCGCGCCCTTGGCGACGGCCTCGTCGACGTGCCGCGTCACCGTCTCCAACTGCCGCTCGCCTACCAGGGATCCCATGTCGGCGCCGTACGCGAGGGACTTGCCGAGGCGCATCGCCTTGGTGCGCGTGGCGAACCGCTCGACGAACGCGTCGGCGATCGACTCGTGGACGTAGAGCCGCTCGATGGAGATGCAGAGCTGGCCCGCGGAGGAGAAGCAGGCGCGGACCGCGCCGGCCGCCGCCTTGTCGATGTCGGCGTCCGCGAGGACCAGCATCGCGTTCTTGCCGCCGAGTTCGAGCGAGACGCCGACGAGGCGCGCGGCGGCGCCCTGGGCGACCTCGCGGCCCGTGCGGGTGGAGCCGGTGAACGAGACGTAGTCGGCGTGCTTGACCAACTCGGGCCCCACGACCGGGCCTTCACCGAGGACGACCTGGAAGACCTCGGCGGGCAGCCCCGCCTCGATGAGCAGGTCGCGCGCCCACAGAGCCGTCAGGCAGGTCTCCGTGTCGGGCTTCATGACGACCGCGTTGCCGGAGACGAACGCCGGGAGCGCGTCACCGACGGACAGCTCGAACGGGTAGTTCCAGGGCGCGATCTGGCCCACGACGCCGCGCGGCTGGCGCAGTTCGGTGACCTTCGTGAGGGTCGGGACGGCGCCCGTGTGCCGCTTCGGCTTCAGGTAGGCGGGGGCCTTGCGGCCGTAGTGGCGGGCCGCGACGGCGACGGCCTGGACCTCTTCGTGCGCGTGCAGGCGCGCCTTGCCGGTCTCCAGCTGGATCAGGTCGAGGACCTCGGCCTGGCGGGCGAGCACCAGGTCGTGGAAGCGGAGCAGCACGGCGGCGCGCTGCCGCGCGGGCACCTTCGCCCAGACGGCCTGGGCTGCGCGGGCCCGCTCGAAGGCCTTCGCGACGTCCTCGGGCGTGGACTCGGGCAGGTCCGCCAGCTTCTCGCCGCTGAACGGCGTGTGGTTGGCGGTGCGGCCCGAGCCGGCCACCCCCTTGGTGAGCTGGGCGACCAGCTCGGGCGTCACCACGTCGGCCGCGGTGCGCGCGCCCTGCGGGGCCGGGGCGACCGGGTTGGTGCCGGTCTTGTCCGTACGGTCCTTGGAGATGGCCTGCGAGTCCGTCATGGCGCGAGCGTAAGCGCCCGTCAACGTTTTGGGTACCCACGGGTAACGAGGTTTCACGAAGCACTCACACGCCGCCAGCGATCGCTGGCAACAAAGCCCCTGATCAGGGGGTTGTCAGGGTCTTCGCTCAGAGTGTGCTGATGTCGAGGTTGGCGACGGCCGCCTTCGCCACCTCACGGCCGCGCTCGGTGAAGTCGCCCTTGCCCGGGTAGTCGATCCAGAGCTGGTACATGTCGCCCGACTTGGTCTTGTAGTAGAAGACCTTCGCCTCGCGCGGCTTGGGCGCGTCGGAATCACTGTCATCCGTGTAGGTGATCGTGTTCTCGGCGGACTCGCGCTCGTTGTACGTGGTCTTGGCGGTCCTGCTGTGAGGAGCGGGCTTGTCCGCCATCTTCGGGTTGTCGCCCTTGTTGATCTCGTCGGAGTCCTTGTACGCCTGCGCGGACGCGGAGCTCGCGATCCCGTTCAGGGTGTCCTCGGACTTCTTCTTGAGATAGAGGGTGATCGAGACGGCGTAGCTCGGATCCCGGTAGGAGACCCAGTGGTCGGTCTTGGTGTAGGTGTTGTCCGCCTGGACCCGCACATACTCCGGCGGCGCCGCGAACGTGGCCGCGAGCGTCTTCTCCCGATGGTCCTGCCACCCGTCCGGCAGCGGTCCCGCGAACGGGTTCGCGAGCACCAGGTACGCCGCCACCGCCGCCGCGACGACCGCCGCGCCGAGGCCGAGCAGCGTCTTGCGGCTGAGGCTGACGCCCTTACCGCCGGGGCCCGCGAGCTGGACGACCTGGGTGGGCGGCTGCTGCGGAGGGTTGGCCGCGCGCTCCAGGAGGTCGCGCACGCGCGCCGCGTTCGGGCGCCGGGCCGGGTCCTTGGCGAGCAGGCCGTTGATGGCCTCGGCGAGCGGGCCCTGGGCCGCGGCGGGCGCCGCCGGGGTCGCGTTGATCACGGACTGGAGCGTCGCCGGCGTGTTGTTGCGGCGGAACGGCGAGACGCCCTCCGTGGCCGCGTACAGGACGACGCCGAGGGACCACAGATCGGACGCGGGCCCCGGACGCTGGCCGAGGACGCGCTCCGGGGCGATGAACTCGGGCGAGCCGACGAAGCCTCCGGTGTCCGTCAGATTGGTCTCGCCCTCGATCTGGGCGATGCCGAAGTCGGTGAGGACCACGCGGTCGTGGCGGCCGAGCATCACGTTGTCGGGCTTCACGTCGCGGTGCAGGACGCCCGCGGCGTGCGCGGCCTCGAGCGCGCCGAGCACTTCGAGACCGATCCGCGCCGCCTCGCGGGCGCTGAGCGTGCCTTCCTGGAGCGCGTCACCGAGCGTGCGGCCCTGCACGAACTCCATGACGATCCACGGCTGTCCGTCCTCGACGGCGACATCGTGGACGTTGACCACGGCCGGGTGGTCGAGCCGGGCCGCCGCGCGCGCCTCGCGCCGCATCCGCTCGAAGACGGTGGTCCGCTCGCGCTCCGGAAGATGGTCGGGGACGCGCGGCTCCTTGACCGCCACCTCACGGTCCACCGTCTCGTCCTTGGCGCGCCACACGGTGCCCATGCCGCCGTGCCCCAGCTTGCTCAGGAGCCGGTAGCGCCCGCCGATCAGCCGCCCCGCCCCCGGCTCGGGCTCCGCGCTCTGCTGCGGCGGCACGACCTGGGTGGGCTGCGGCTGGTGCGAGGCCTGGGGCTGGGGCTGGGTCTGAGGGTAGGCGGTGGGGGGCTGCTGCGGGGCCGGGGGCTGCTGGGCGTACGGGTTCCCGTGCTGGGGCGTGTGCGGCTGCTGAGGCGGCTGCGGCGGCTGGAGTCCGAAGCTCGTCGGATCGTTCGGGCCGTAGCCGGGTCCCCCGTTGTTACTCATGCCCCCATGCCTACCGTGCGGGACGCCTCCGGATCCACTCCGGTCGCCCAGTTGTGACCGCCCCGATGCCTCAACCGCCCCCGTGGGGCACGAATGTGGCGACCGCCGTGTCGAAGTACCGCTTGGCCTCCTCTATCCGGCCGACCGGCGCCGACACCCACACGTCGTACATCCGGCCGCCCTGCTCCCAGCACAGGTCGTACGTGTGCCTCGCGCCCTCGGCCGTGCTGAAGCCGTTCCACGTGAACCGCCAGAGCGCGGCGGGCCGGCCGCCGTGGGTCGTGTCGGTGACCGAAGCGTCGCGGTAACCCGGGTTGTGGTCGGGCCCCTTCGCGTCGGAGCGGCGCTGCACGGCGCCGGGGCCGCCCGGGTCGGGTGCCGTCTCCTTGATGCCGATCCTGAACGTGTCGCCCGGCGACATGTAGAAGATCCGCGGTCCGTCCGGCTTCCGGCTGAAGTCGTCCGGCACGGCCAGGGAGAAGCCCTTCGGGTCGACCGCCGTGCGGTAACCGGCGGGGGACGCGGGCCGCGGGCCGGTCTGCTGCTCCGTGACCGTGACCGTCGGACGGGGCTCCGGGGCCGGATCCGAGGGGGACCCCGTGCCGCCTGTGGGACCCGGTGCGGACGCCGTGGGCCGGTGGGTGCCCCCGTCCTCGCCGCCGTTCACGAGGAGCGCTGCCGCCGAGACGCCGGCCCCGGCCATCGCGGCGACGAGCGCGGCGGCCGCGAGCACGGCTCGGGGGGAACGCTTCTGCGGGGGTGCGGAATCCGGCGCCGCGGGGCTGCCCGTGGTGGCGTTCCTGGCGGTGTTCCTGGCGGTGGGCGTGTAGGCGGCCATGGCTCGCGGAGTCGTACCTGTGTCGACGTACGCGCGCAGGAGCCGGTCGGCCTCGTCGAGGCCCAGCCTGCGCGCCGGATCGCGCTCGAGCAGTCCCCGTACGACGGGCAGCAGCGGCTCGGCCTCTGCGGGCGGGCGGATCTCGCCGACGACCACGGCGTGCATGATCCCGCCCAGCGAGTCGCGCCGGAACGGCGACTCGCCCGTCAGGGCGGCGCACAGCATCGCCCCGAGCGACCACAGGTCCGACTCGGGCCCGGTCCGCTCCCCCGACATGCGCTCGGGCGCCGTGTACTCGGGCGAGCCGACGAAGGAACCCGTCTCGGTGAGCGTCGTCGCGCCGCTGACCTGCGCGATCCCGAAGTCCGTGAGCACGACGCGCTCGCTGCCCGCCTCGACGAGCACGTTCGCCGGCTTCAGATCGCGGTGCAGCACCCCCGCCGCGTGCGCGACCCGCAGCGCGCCGAGGAGCGCGATCCCGATCCGGGCCGCCTCCCGCGCGTCGACGGGACCGCTCCGCGAGAGCCGGTCGGCGAGCGAGCCGCCCTCGATCAACTCCATGACGATGTAGGGGCGTTCGCCGTCCTCCACGACGTCGTGGACGACGATGACGTTCGGGTGTCTGAGCTGGGCGACCGCGCGGGCCTCGCGCAGGGTGCGGTCCTTCTGGCGCCGGGCCTCGTCTGCGGAGAGCGTCTCGTCGAGCACGAGTTCCTTGACCGCGACGCGCCGTCCGAGCAGCTGGTCGGACGCGCGCCACACGACGCCCATTCCGCCCCGGCCGATGCGGGCCTCCAGCCGGTAACGCCCGGCGATCACACGGACGTTGTCCTCCCACTCGGTCCCCATGCGTTCCATCATGCCGCACGGAACGCACCCCGGAGGGGTGTGCTCCGGGCCGTCAAAGGATCAACGAAACCGCAGGCGGGGCCCACACACCAGGGGATGCCTACGGTTGCCAGCTCCGCAGGATCGCGTCGAACTGCTGCCGCGCCTCGTCCCAGTCGGCCGACGGCACGGACAGATAGATGGCGTACTCGGTGCCGTCGTTCTCGACGTACGTCTGCTCGATGGCGTGCCGCGGACCCGACGTCGTGTCCTTGTTGCCCGCGGTCCAGGTGAACTCCCACAGGGATCCCGGCCGGTCACGGTAAGTGTTGGACTGCAGGTTGACCTGCTGGTAGTCGGGCAGCTTCGTGACCTGCCGCTCCAGGTCCAGCTGGTGGTGGTAGGAGTCAGGCCAGTCGGGGGACTTGTCGACCGCGATCCGCACGAAGTGGGCGCCGCCGTCCGGCGTGTAGTCGACCTGGGAGCCGTCCGCCTGCCGCTTCCAGCCCTTCGGGAGCATGAGGCTGTAGCCCTCGACGTCGTCGATGCGAACCCAGTCGTCCGGGATGCTCCCGGCCTTGTGCCCGCCGCTGCCGGAACCCGACGAGGTACTCGTTGCCTGGTCCTTGCCGGAGTTCGTGTTCGACGAGGTCCGGTGACTCAGGTAGTGGTTCGCGGCGAACGTCCCGCCGCCGCCGACGAGCGCGGCAGCCAGCGCCACGGCGACGACACGCGGCCACTTCCGGCGACCTGCTGCGGGGACCGTCGGCATGACGGCGTGATGCACGCCTATCGCGGTCGACTTCTCCGGGGGCGTCGGTGGCGACGCGACATGCACCTGCGTGGGCACGTAGGCCTGCGCAGCGCTGGACCGCCGCCCCTCGGCGGCCTCGGCGAGCATCGTCTCGGCCTCGTCGGCGGACGGACGCGCCGCCGGGTCCTTGCGCAACAGCGCCTGGATGACGGGCGCGAGGGCGTCCGCGTGCGTGAGTTCGCCCGGCTCGTCCTCGACGACGGCCTGCATCGTGCTGATCGGCGACGTGCGCCGGAACGGGGACTTCCCCTCGACGGCCGTGAACAGCGTGGCGCCGAGCGCCCACAGGTCGGACGCGGGTCCGGGAGCCGCGCCGCTGACCCGCTCGGGCGCCAGATAGTCGACCGAGCCGACTATCTCGCCGGTCCGCGTGATCGTCGAGTCGCCCTCGACCTGCGCGATGCCGAAGTCCGTGAGCAGCACCCGTCCGTCGCGGGCCAGCAGGACGTTGCCCGGCTTCACGTCGCGGTGCAGCACCCCGGCCGCGTGCGCGGCGCGCAGCGCCCGCAACGTCCACAGGCCGATACGGGCGGCCTCGCGCGGCAGGATACGGCCCGACTCCTTCACGGCGTCCGCGAGCGAGGGACCCTCGACGAGCTCCATCACGATCCACGGACGGTCGTCGTGCTCCAGCACGTCGTGGACGGTGACGACCGCCGGGTGGTTGATCCGGGCGGCGGCCCGCGCCTCCGTCTGTGTCCGCGTGAGCAGCACGGCGCGGTCGGCCTCCTGCACGTACTGGGCCGCCGTCAGTTCCTTTACGGCCACGGCCCGGTGCAGCACTTCGTCGTGCGCGCGCCACACCCGGCCCATGCCGCCGCGTCCGATCGAGTCACCGAGCCGATAGCGGCCCGCGAGGAGCAGGCCTTGCATCTGATTCACGTTCCCCCGCAGGCGCATTGGTCGTGCCAGGGCCGCTCGTGGCCTTGACAGAGCCACATTAGGGAGCACCCCGGGCACTGGGAACCGGCGGGGGTGCACGGAGACCGCACTGTGACGCTTGTCCCCTACCGGGACAGAGGCCGAACTGGGGCTGAACGGGGGCAGACTGGGGGGTCGACAGGCACCGAAAGAGGGCGAGCGGGGGCAGACCAGGGCTTGGCGGGGGTATTCGGCGCGCGAGCCGACGGCCGCGTCAGCCCGATCTCAGGTGCGTAGCCGGACGGGGCGTCAGCCCGTGCTCTGATACGTCGCCGACGCCTGCTCGTACAGGCGCGTCACCTCGTCGCGCTCGGCCTCGGGTCCCCGCAGCTGGACCACGTGGTAGCGACCGCCCACGATCATCGCGAGGTTGCGTACGTACGTCTCGCGGCCCGCCGAGTTCTGCCACGTGAACTGGCCCTCGGCCATGGCCCGCCCGCCCACGTCGATCCGGCGCATCCCGCTGGACGTCGCCCACGTCGAGTCGCGGAACGGCTGCAACTCGCGTTCCTTCTCCCGCTGGTACGTCATCGGGTCGCTGCCGTACGCGGACGTGCTGTCGCGGCCCGGGACGACGACCAGCTCGAAGTCGCCGTGCGTGTAGAGGACCTGCCCCTGTCCGTTCTTTCCCTGCCGGTTCCAGCCCTTGGCGACGGCTACCCGGAACCCTTCGGGGTCCTTGCGCAGCGTGAAGCCCTGCGCGACCTCGGGCTCCGACGAGTCGTTCTGCGGCTCGGTGGCGGACGGGGTCGACGAGCTCTTGCCACCGTTCTTCCCCTGGCCCTCGGCGGACTCGCCGCCCGAGGACGCCGGCGCGGACCTGCCGCCCTCGGGGCCGGCCCCGCCCCCGCCGGTGGCGCCCGCGTGATCCTTGGCGCCGTCGCCGGGCGTGCCGCCGCTCGGCTCGGCCTTCGGCATGAAGAGCACGGCGTACGCGACCGCGGCGGCCAGGCCGAGCAGGACGAGGACGAGCAGGGTGCGGCCGAGCGAACGGGGCCTCCGGGTGCGCTGCTCCGACTGCGGGCGTCGCTCCGGCTGAGGGCGCCGCTCGGACTGCGTGCGCCGCTCCGGCCTGCCACGCTCCGTCTGCTGCGGCTGCGCCTTGGCCCGCTTGTGGCGCGCGTGCCCGGCCCCGGTCCCGCCCTGGGCGGCGGAGCGCCGGCGGCGCCTGCGCACGAGCTCGCCCCGGCGCCGTACGACCGGCAGCCGGGTGGCGTCGAAGGGGGGCGCGGCCACGACGTTCGCGCCCGCCTCCGGCTCCGGCGCGGACCGCACCAACGACCGCAGCCAGCCCCGCAGTTCCTCGAAGTCGAGCCGCTCGGTGGGGTCCTGGCGCAGCAGCGACTCGACGACGGGCCGCAGCGGCCCGCACTCCTCGGCGAACGCGGGCGGCTCGGCGCACACCATCTGCACCAGCTCGCCGGTGTTCTCCTCCGGGTACGGCGCATGCCCCTGGACCGCGCGGAAGAGGAGGGCGCCGAGGGCCCAGAGGTCGGTGGCCGGGCCGATCGGGGCGGCCAGCTGCCAGTTCTCGTGCACGGGCCCCGCCTGCTCGGGCGCCCAGCGCTCGGTGACGGGCCCGACGACGGTCATCCGCGCCTGCCTCGCGCGGTCGGCGGCGAGCGCGGTGGTGGGCCCGCGACCAGCCGCCGGCGCCGTCTGCTGCGCGGGGATGAGCTGGTCCCACCGCGTGGATCCGGGCCCTCCGGGTTCGCCGGGTGCTTCCAGCGCTCCTGGCGCGGGGTCGGGCGCCTCAGGGGCGGGCGCGTCCGGCTCGGGCTGCTCCATACCGGGCCGCGGGACCGCCCCGTGCCAGGGAAGCCCGGGGGAACCCTGTACGCCGTAGGGGTCGTCGATCCGGCCGGACTGTGCGCCGCCACCATGCGTACCGGCGCCAGGCGCACCCGCACCGGACTCGCCCCCGGACTCCGCGCCCGGCCCGCGCTGCGACGGCCCCGGCGTACCGCCCGTGTCCACGCCACCGCGCGCCGCGGCACGCGCACCAGCCCGGTACGCGGCTATCGCGCCCGCGCGCGCGGCCCGAGGGTCGCTCCCGGCCTCAAGAGCGGCGGGCCGGGACGGCGCGGGAGCGAAGGGGGACGGAGCGGTGACGGGCGGCGCGGGCGCCGAAGGCCGGGGCGCCTGCGGTGCTGCTGCGGCCGGGGACGGCGGCGTCGGGTCGTAACCGCACAGCGCCTCCTCCGCCGCGCCGGCCGCGAGCCCGGTCAGCACGATCCGGCCGTCGTCGCACACGAGAACCGTGCGGGCGGTGATGTTCCGGTGGACCCAGCCGTGGGCGTGCAGCGCGCGCAGGGCGGTGAGGACGTCGGACGCGACCTCGGCCGCCCGGTACGGGGACAGCGGCTCGTCGGCGAGCAGCGCGGCGAGCGGGCGCGCGGAGACGACCTCACTGACGATCCACAGCGAGCCGCCCTCGGCGAACACGTCGAAGACCTGGTCGAGTCTGGGATGGTCGGGTATCTGGGCGGCGGCCTGCGCGGCCTCGATGGCGCGGCGCACCGCGGGGTCCGTCGGCCTGCGTGTGGTGCGCGCCGCGTCCCCCCGCTCGCGCCGGCCAGGCGACTCGCGCGGCACGAAGCCGTCCGGCAGCCCTTCGCTGTCGAGCACTTCGGCCTCGACGACTTCGGGTAACGGCACCTGCCTCACCAGGACTTCCTGGCCGCTGTAGGTGTCGAACGCCCGCGTCGACGCGAACTCGTACGCGTCGGCGGGGGACAGCGGCAGGCGGTAGCGGTCGGCGAGCACTCGCCCCGCGTAGTCCTCCACGACGCGTCCCCCTGTCCGCCCGGTGGTCAATTCCGTTCGCTCTGCGCCCTGTTGTGCGCAGTGATGCGTACCGATACGGCTGCGCACGGTCCGCAAGCACTCACGATACGTGCCGGACTGCCTTCAGGCTCAGGACTTCGGCTTGAACGTCTTGGTGAACGTCTGCCAGGCGGCCTTGCGCTGCGCACCGTCCCAGTCGGCGGCCTTGGCCGTGTACATCAGGCCGTAGCCGAGACCGCTGTTGACCACGAAACCCCGGTCTATCGAGCGGTACTTGGTGCCCCCCTCGACGTACGTGAACTCCCAGTCCGCCGTGTCCCAGCCGCGGAATTCGACGGCCGCTATGCGTATCCGGTCGTACTGGGCGCGGCGCATGTACTGCTCCTGGTTGCGCCAGTCCTGGACCGGGTTCGACTTGGGCGTCGTCGTCCAGCCGACGAGCAGCTTCTGGCCGTCAGGACCCGTGAAGCGGGCCCCCGCCGCACCCGTCGAGCTGTACTTCCAGCCCTTCGGGAGCCCGATGGAGAAGCCCTGGTCGTGCCGGTAGGTCGAGGCGGCACCGCTGCCGCCGGGGACCCCACCGCCACCGCCGGTGGTGCCGGGCGACGCCCCTTGGCCGGAGTCGCTGCCCTTGCCGTCGGCCTCGCCGTCAGCCTTGCCGGTGTCCGAGCCGGAGCCCTGGCCCTTGTCGGAGCCCTTGCCGCCGTCCTGAGCCGCGTCGCTGCCGCCGCCGGAACCGCTGCCCTTGTCCTCGCCGCCGCCTTCGGACCCACTGCCTCCGGTCGCTCCCGCGGAGGTGGCCTTGTCGCCGCCCTTGGCGGAACTGCCGTCGTCACCACCGCTGAACGCGATACCGAGGACGGTGCCGATGACGGCGAGCGCGACGAGCACCGCCACGATCACGAGGGTGCGGCGCGGGACCACGTCCGTGAGCGAGGCCCTGGTCGAGGGCGTACGCGGCGGCCCGGCAGGCTGCGCCGGAACACCCGAACCGCCCTGCCCGGCCGCGGGATGCGCGGCGGCCTCCGCCGTACCGCCGGCCTCGGTCCCGCCACTCTTGCCGGCCGCACTCGCCGCCGTCGCGGCCGTGGCGGCGGCAGCGGCTTTCCGCACCGACCGCAGCGCACCGCGGAGCTTCTCGGCGGCCTCTTCGCCCCTCTTGCCCGCGCCCTCGGTCACAGCGGCACCGGAACCGGCGCCCGCGGAACCAGAATCAGCGATACCGGCGCCCGCAGCGGCCCCCGCCCCCGAACTCCCCTTACCGAAGCGCACCTTGGGCGTCTTCGGCGCCTTGGGCGTCTGCTCGGGAACGGGCGGCAGCGGCACGACCTTCGTCGCGTCGACCGGCTCGGGCTCCTCGTCCTTGGGCTCGGGCGCGTGCAGGACGTCGTTGAGGAGCGCCCGCGCGCCCGCGTCGTCGAGCCGCTGCTCCGGGTCCTTGGCGAGCAGGCCGTAGATGACCTTCTCCAGCGGCCCGGCGTTCTTGGGCGGGTCGACCGGCTCGGTCATGACGGCCGTCAGGGTCGCGATGGCGGACCCCTTGTCGTACGGCGGAACGCCCTCCACCGACGCGTACAGCAGCCCGCCGAGCGACCAAAGGTCGGCGGCCGGGCCAGGCTTGTGCCCGCGCGCCCGCTCCGGCGAGATGTACGAGGGCGCGCCGACGAGCATGCCGGTGGACGTGATCGAGGGGTCGCCCTCCACCTGGGCGATGCCGAAGTCCGTGAGGACGACGCGCCCGTCCTCGGCGATCAGCACGTTCGACGGCTTCACGTCGCGGTGCAGGATGCCCTCACGGTGCGCGGCGCGCAGCACGTCGAGGATCGCGAGCCCGACCTCGGCGGCGCGCCGCGGCTCCAGCAGGCCGTCCTCACGGATCTGCTCGGCGAGGGACTTGCCCTCGACGAGTTCCATCACGATCCACGGCCGGTCGTCCTCGTCGACGACGTCGTAGACCGTCACCGCGCTGTTGTTCCGGATCCTCGCGATCGCCTTCGCCTCACGCAACGTACGCGTGATCAGGCGCCGCTTCTCCTCGTCGTCGATGCTCGACGGGAAGCGCAGCTCCTTGACGGCGACCGTCCGGCCGAGCGTCTCGTCCTTCGCCCGCCACACGGTGCCCATGCCGCCGCGGCCGAGGACTTCTCCCAGCCGGTAGCGACCGGCGAGGAGACGTGCACTCTTGTCCTGACGAGCTGTGCCCGCCTGCTCCGCCTCCGACATGCGTCCCCTCTGCAACCCGCCCTGACAGAGCCTTCATTGTCCCTTACCCGGGGACCACTCCACGCCCAGGGTCGGCCGTCCCTCATGATGGACCACACACAGGGAGGAACCGCCATGCCCGCACTTCGGACACTGCTGGCGATACCCCTGGCAGCAGCCCTGTTCTGGACGTTTCCGGGCAGTTCCACGACGCTCGCGGCCCCGGCCACGGACGCCACTCTTCCGTTGCTGGTCACGCAGGGCAAGGCCCCCGCCGCGGCGCTGCTCGCCCGCGAGGGCACGAAGACCCGTTTCGTGCGCACCGGCCCCACGATCCGCCGCGCCGACCACTTCCGGGCGGGGAGCATCACGAAGTCGTTCATCGCGACCGTCGTCCTTCAACTCGCCGCCGAACACCGCCTCCGGCTCTCCGACACGGTGGACGACCACCTCCCCGGCCGGCTGCGTGACCACGCCATCTCCCTCCACTCGCTTCTCACCCACACCAGTGGCCTGCCCGACTTCACGGCGCGCACGCACGGCACGACCCCGGTCTCCCCCACAACGGCCGTACGCCTGGCCGAATCCGACCCGCCGAAGGCCCGCGGCCACTGGTCGTACTCGAACACGAACTACGTCCTGCTCGGCATGGTCATCGGCCAGGTCACAGGGCACTCGTACGCGACCGAGGCCCGCCGCCGCATCATCGAACCGCTCCACCTCACGGGCACGTCCTTCCCCGGTACCCGCACCAAGCTGCCCCGCCCGCACGGCCGCGCGTACGACGCGTCGGGCCGCGACGTGACCACCCTGAACCCACGCGTGGCCGGCGCCGCGGGCGAACTGATCTCCACCCTCACCGACCTGAACCGCTTCTACACAGCCCTCCTGAAGGGCCGCCTCCTCCCCCCGACCCAGCTCCGCGCGATGCTCAACACCCGTAGCGCACAAGGCCACTACGGAATGGGCCTCTACCCCACGAAACTCCCCTGCGGAACGACGGTGTGGGGCCACAACGGCCGCATAGAGGGCAGCTACGTCCGCACAGCGACGACGAGAACGGCCTCCACAGTCATCACGTTCCGCACGAACACGGACACCCTGACCGAGGCCCCCCGACTGGAACGCCGCCTACTGACGGCCGAGTTCTGCCCACGCCTCACCCCGACGCCCCCTCCCAGCCCGTCCGACGCTTGAGAACGAGCGCAAACCCACCACTCAGCCCGCCCCGCACTTGAGGACAAGCACAAACCCACCACTCAGCCCGTCCGGCGCTTGAGGACGAGCCCGCAGGGCGAAGGGGGGCCTGGGGGCACAGCCCCCAGCGCAACCCCGGCACAAGCATCCAGCCCGCACACACAGACCGGCACATCAGAGCGGCACAATATCCGGCGCCCCCAATCGCGCGGCGTCGGCCGAGAGGTCATCCGGCTGACGCTGGGACTCCCGCTCAGCCAGCACCCGCTTCTCGTAGTGCTCCACCTCCCGCTCGATCTGGTCCTTGTCCCAGCCGAGCACCGGAGCCATCAGCTCCGCCGCCTCACGCGCGCACCGCGTCCCCCGGTCGAACGTCTCGATCGAGATCCGTGTGCGCCGCGTCAGCACATCGTCGAGATGCCGCGCCCCCTCGTGCGAGGCGGCGTACACGACCTCGGCCCGCAGATAGTCGTCGGCGCCGGTGAGGGGCGCGCCGAGCCCGGGGTCGACCGCCACCAGGTCGAGCAGCTCCTCCGCCAACGACCCGTACCGGTTGAGCAGATGCTCCACCCGCACCACATGGAGCCCGGTCCGCGCGGCGATCCTCGCCCGCGCGTTCCACAGCGCGTGATAGCCCTCGGCCCCGACCAGCGGGACGTCCTCGGTGACGCAGTCGGCGACGCGCTGGTCGAGCCCGTGCACCGCCTCGTCGACCGCGTCCTTCGCCATGACCCGGTACGTCGTGTACTTGCCGCCCGCCACGACCACGAGCCCCGGCACGGGGTGCGCCACCGTGTGTTCGCGCGAGAGCTTGCTCGTGGCGTCGGACTCGCCGGCGAGCAGGGGCCGCAGGCCCGCGTAGACCCCTTGGACGTCGTCACGCGTGAGGGGCACCGCGAGCACCGAGTTCACATGCTCGAGCAGATAGTCGATGTCGGCGCTGGAGGCTGCGGGGTGCGCCTTGTCGAGGTCCCATTCCGTGTCCGTGGTGCCCACGATCCAGTGGCGCCCCCACGGGATCACGAACAGGACGCTCTTCTCGGTCCTCAGGATGAGCCCGGTCGTCGAGTTGATCCGGTCCTTGGGCACGACGAGGTGGATGCCCTTGGACGCGCGTACGTGGAACTGGCCCCGCTCGCCCACCATCGCCTGCGTGTCGTCGGTCCACACACCCGTCGCGTTGACGATCTGGCGGGCGCGGATCTCGTACTCGCCGCCGCCCTCCACGTCCTCGACGCGGGCGCCGACGACGCGCTCGCCCTCCCGCAGGAAGCCCGTCACACGCGCCCTGTTGGCGACCTTCGCCCCGTACATCGCGGCCGTGCGCACCAGCGTCGCCACATATCGCGCGTCGTCCATCTGCGCGTCGTAGTACTGCAACGCGCCGACGAGGGCGTCCTTCTTGAGCGCGGGCGC
Source organism: Streptomyces sp. NPDC090032 (assembly GCF_044748025.1). NCBI lineage: Bacteria > Bacillati > Actinomycetota > Actinomycetes > Kitasatosporales > Streptomycetaceae > Streptomyces > Streptomyces sp. NPDC090032. The sequence goes on from NZ_JBIVFF010000012.1 coordinate 186,049, forward strand.
GACCCGCAGCGCCTGACGCCGGCTCAGATGACGGTGCATGGGCAGGCCGCGCCCGTGCCCGCGCGCCATCGACATCGCGTCGTACAGGGCGACGCCCGAGCCCGCGTACAGCCGCTCCCAGCCCTTGTGCTGGAGGGGATACAGGAACGGAACCGGCTTCACGAGATGTGGGGCGAGGCGCTCAAGGAGCAGACCGCGCTCCTTGAGCGCCTCGCGTACGAGCGCGAAGTCGAGCATCTCCAGATACCGGAGCCCGCCGTGGATCAGCTTGCTCGACCGGCTCGACGTGCCGGAGGCCCAGTCCCGCGCCTCGACCAGGCCGGTGGACAGTCCACGGGTCGCGGCGTCGAGCGCGGTTCCCGCGCCGACCACTCCCGCGCCCACGACCAGGACGTCCAGCTCACGCTCGGCCATTCCCGCGAGCGCCTCGGCACGCTCCGCCGGTCCCAGTGTCGCTGTCCTCACTGCTACCTCCCGCTGTCGGTCAGTCGGCGTCGGTCCAGTCGGTCCCACCGGCGTCACCTGTCCGGTGTGCCCCGGCTCTCATCCCCCATTCACCGATTCTGACCGCCGTGCCCGACTTCAGCCACCACTCACCCGCAGCCTGTGGACAACACTCCCGGATTCCCAGCCCCGCAATACCGCATAACGGTCATATTTACTCCTAGTCTGACATTGCGCTCGTCCATCTTGTCCACAGGGCTTGCGCTCCCCTCCCGCTCCGGCTATTGGGAAGGACGGCCCACCGCCATGCCCGCAGATCTCGCCGTCATCGGACTCGGTCACCTCGGCCTGCCCCTCGCCCAGGCCGCCGTCGCCACCGGCATCGCCACCATCGGCTACGACCCCACACGCGCCACCGACCTCGCGGCCGGCCGCCTCCCCGGCGACGGCGCCGAGGGAACCCTGACCGCCGCCGACATCCGCCGGATGCTCTCGGGGGGCTTCCGGCCGACCGGCGACCCCGTCGAACTCGGCCGCGTCCGTACCGCCGTCATCTGCGCCCCCGCCCCCCTCGGCGCGGACCGCTCCCTCGACCTCGCACAGCTCACCGACGCCACACGCGCCCTCGCCGCCCGCCTGCGCCCCCACACCACCGTGATCATCGAGACCCCGGTCGCCCCCGGCACCACCGAAAGCGTCCTGCGCCCCCTCCTGGAGGACGGCTCGGGGCTGCGCGCCGGCCGCGACTTCCACCTCGCCTACTCCCCCGGCCGCCTCGACCCCGGCAGCCGCACGCACGCGTACGCCACGACCCCCAAGGTCATCGGCGGCCTCACCCCCGCCTGCACGGAATCGGCCGCCGCCTTCTACGGCCGCCTGTCCGACAAGGTCGTACGCGCGCGTGGACCACGCGAGGCCGAGACCGTCCAGCTCCTGGAGACCAACTACCGCCACGTCAACATCGCCCTGGTCAACGAGATGGCCGTCCTCTGCCACGACCTGGGCGTCGATCTGTGGGACGTCATCCGCTGCGCCGAGACCAAGCCCTTCGGCTTCCAGGCGTTCCGCCCCGGCCCCGGCGTCGGCGGCCACGGAGTCCCCCAGGACCTCTCACGCCCGCCCCTCCCGGTCCACCCCCTGCGCATGGTGGAACTGGCCCAGCAGGTCAACCAGCACATGCCCCAGTACGTGATCCAGCGCGCCGCCACCCTCCTCAACGAGCACGGCAAGTCGGCCCGCGGCGCCCGCGTCCTGCTCCTCGGCATCACCTACAAGCCCGACGTCGCCGACCTGGAGGGCACCCCCGCCCAGGAGATCGCCACCCGGCTGATGCAGCTGGGCGCCGCGGTCAGCTACCACGACCCGCACATCCCGTCGTGGAACGTCCTCGGCCGCCCCGTCCCCCGCGCGGACTCCCTCTACGAGGCCGCCGCCGACGCCGACCTGACGATCCTGCTCCAGCAGCACCGCACGTACGACCTCCAGGGCCTGTCCGTGAAGGCCCAGCTCCTCCTGGACACCCGGGGCGCCACCCCGACAGGCGCGGCCCACCGCCTGTAGAGGCCCTCCACGAAGAGTTGTAACGGCCCTCTACGGAGATGGGGCCCGCACCGAAAGCGGTGCGGGCCCCATCTCCGTAGAACTGCGTCAGCGGCGGTGCTGCGAGTCCGCCACCGTGACCTCGACCCGCTGGAACTCCTTGAGCTCGCTGTAGCCGGTCGTCGCCATGGCGCGCTTGAGGGCGCCGAAGAAGTTCATCGAACCGTCAGGGGTGTGCGAAGGCCCGGTGAGGACCTCCTCCGTCGTACCGACGGTCCCGAGGTCGACCTTCTTGCCGCGCGGCACGTCCTCGTGGACGGCCTCCATGCCCCAGTGGTGGCCCTTGCCGGGCGCGTCCGTGGCGCGCGCCAGCGGGGAGCCCATCATCACGGCGTCGGCGCCGCAGGCGATCGCCTTCGGCAGGTCGCCGGACCAGCCCACGCCACCGTCGGCGATCACGTGCACGTACCGGCCGCCGGACTCGTCCATGTAGTCGCGGCGAGCGGCGGCCACATCGGCGACAGCGGTCGCCATCGGCACCTGGATGCCCAGCACGTTGCGCGTGGTGTGCGCGGCACCGCCACCGAAGCCGACGAGCACACCGGCCGCGCCGGTGCGCATCAGGTGCAGCGCGGCGGTGTACGTGGCGCAGCCGCCCACGATGACCGGCACGTCCAGCTCGTAGATGAACTGCTTCAGGTTCAGCGGCTCGGCGGCACCGGAGACGTGCTCGGCGGACACGGTGGTCCCCCGGATCACGAAGATGTCGACGCCCGCGTCCACGACGGCCTTGGAGAACTCGGCGGTGCGCTGCGGCGAGAGCGCGGCGGCGGTGACGACACCGGAGTCGCGCACCTCCTTGATGCGCTGCCCGATCAGGTCGGCCTGGATGGGCGCGGCGTAGATCTCCTGGAGGCGCCGCGTGGCGACGTCGGAGTCCAGTTCGGCGATCTCGTCGAGGAGCGGCTGCGGGTCCTCGTAGCGGGTCCACAGTCCCTCGAGGTTCAGCACGCCGAGGCCACCGAGCTCCCCGATCCGGATGGCGGTGGCCGGCGAGACGACCGAGTCCATGGGAGCGGCCAGGAACGGCAGCTCAAAGCGGTAGGCGTCGATCTGCCAGGCGATCGAGACCTCCTTCGGGTCACGCGTACGGCGGCTCGGTACGACGGCGATGTCGTCGAAGGCGTACGCCCTGCGGCCGCGCTTGCCGCGCCCGATCTCGATCTCAGTCACGTGTGTGGCCTTTCCCTCTGCGTCTCAGCGCCTTCCAGTATCCCCGACATACGCGCCAGGGGCGGCCCCGGGAACCCCGGGACCGCCCCTGGCGCTGCCTTCGACTGTCGGCGACTACTTGCTGCGGCTGTAGTTCGGCGCTTCGACCGTCATCTGAATGTCGTGCGGGTGGCTCTCCTTGAGGCCCGCGGACGTGATCCTCACGAAGCGGCCCTTGGTCTCCATCTCGTCGATGGAGGTGGCGCCCACGTAGCCCATCGTCTGGCGCAGACCGCCGACGAGCTGGTGCAGCACGTTGGCCAGCGGGCCGCGGTAGGGCACCTGACCCTCGATGCCCTCGGGCACGAGCTTGTCGTCGGAGGCGACGTCGGCCTGGAAGTAGCGGTCCTTGGAGTACGACCGGCCCTGCCCACGCGACTGCATCGCCCCGAGGGAACCCATGCCGCGGTACGACTTGAACTGCTTGCCGTTGATGAACATCAGCTCACCCGGGGACTCCTCACAGCCCGCGAGCAGGCTGCCCAGCATCACCGTGTCGGCACCGGCGGCGAGCGCCTTGCCGATGTCGCCGGAGTACTGCAGACCGCCGTCACCGATGACCGGGACGCCGGCGGCACGGGCGGCGAGCGCCGCCTCGTAGATCGCGGTGACCTGCGGGACGCCGATACCGGCGACCACGCGCGTGGTGCAGATGGAGCCGGGGCCCACACCGACCTTCACGCCGTCGACACCGGCGTCGATCAGGGCCTGCGCGCCGTCGCGCGTCGCGACGTTGCCGCCGATGACGTCGACGCTGACGCTGGACTTGATCTTCGCCATCCAGTTCAGGGCGTTGCTGTTGTGACCGTGCGAGGTGTCGACGATGAGGAAGTCCACACCCGCCTCGGCCAGCGCCTGCGCGCGCTCCAGAGCCTCAGGGCTCGCGCCGACCGCGGCACCGACGAGGAGGCGGCCCTCGGCGTCCTTCGCGGCGTTCGGGTACTGCTCGGCCTTCACGAAGTCCTTGACCGTGATGAGGCCCTTGAGGACACCCGAGTCGTCGACCAGCGGAAGCTTCTCGATCTTGTGGCGGCGCAGCAGCTCCATGGCGTCGACGCCGGAGATGCCGACCTTGCCGGTCACGAGCGGCATGGGCGTCATGACCGCGCGCACCTGCTGGCTGCGGTCGGACTCGAACGCCATGTCGCGGTTGGTGACGATGCCGAGCAGCTTGCCCGCCGGGTCGGTCACCGGGACGCCGCTGATGCGGAACTTCGCACACAGCGCGTCGGCCTCGGCCAGCGTCGCGTCCGGATGCACGGTGATCGGGTCGGTCACCATGCCGGACTCGGAACGCTTCACGAGGTCGACCTGGTTGACCTGGTCCTCGATCGACAGGTTGCGGTGCAGCACGCCGACGCCACCCTGCCGCGCCATGGCGATGGCCATGCGGGACTCGGTGACCTTGTCCATCGCCGCGGACAGCAGCGGGATGTTCACGCGCACGTTGCGGGAGATGCGGGACGAGGTGTCGACCGCGTTCGGGAGGACCTCGGACGCGCCCGGCAGCAGCAGCACGTCGTCGTAGGTCAGCCCGAGTGTCGCGAATTTCTCGGGCACTCCGTCGACGTTTGCAGTCATGACACCTTCCCCAAATGGCCTTGATCGGTGCGGATGTCCATGCTAACGGGATCCGGAGGTGTCTCATTCCACGATCAAGATCACCGAGCAGATTTGTACGTTCACACGTGCGCAATCCGCGCTCTGCCCGGGGTTGGCCTTACGCGCGCGTGGCGCGTCTCACTCGTCGGGTCACTGCTCGGCGAGCGCCCTCAGCCGGCTGAGCGCGCGGTGCTGCGCGACGCGGACGGCGCCCGGCGACATGCCGAGCATCTGCCCGGTCTCCTCGGCGGTGAGGCCGACGGCGATCCTGAGCAGCAGCAGCTCGCGCTGGTTCTCCGGAAGGTTGGCGAGGAGCTTCTTCGCCCACTCCGCATCGCTGCTGAGCAGGGCCCTCTCCTCCGGCCCGAGCGAGTCGTCCGGCCGCTCCGGCATCTCGTCGGAGGGCACGGCGGTGGAACCGGGATGCCGCATGGCGGCGCGCTGCAGGTCGGCGACCTTGTGCGCGGCGATGGCGAAGACGAACGCCTCGAAGGGGCGCCCGGTGTCCTTGTAGCGCGGCAGCGCCAGGAGCACCGCGACACAGACTTCCTGCGCGAGATCCTCCACGAAGTGCCGCGCGTCACCCGGCAGTCGGGTCAGACGGCTGCGGCAGTAGCGGATCGCGAGGGGATGGACGTGCGCGAGGAGGTCGTGCGTGGCCTGCTCGTCGCCTTCGACGGCGCTGTGGACCAGGGCACCGATGGCTCCTGGGGCGGCTGCCTCGTCGTCGCGCATCGGTCCATGGTGCCTTGGCTGCGTCCGATCCGTGGCACCGCGTCCGTAGTTGTGCACTGAAGCGTTATGAGCAGGTGCGCCGGAACTCATCTCGTGCGCCCTCCCCTTCCGCTCGACCGACTCGTCCCTGAGGAACTCCACAACTCAAGGATGCGGCATGTCCGGCGAAACGAGGACCGGCGGCCGTCCGCAGCCCCGTCCGCCCTGGGGCGGACGGGGATCGCTGTGCCCCGCGGCGGCGCATCGTGCGCCTTAGCGGACCAGGCCCCAGCGGAAGCCGAGCGCCACGGCGTGCGCACGGTCCGAGGCGCCGAGCTTCTTGAAGAGGCGGCGTGCGTGCGTCTTGACCGTGTCCTCGGAGAGGAAGAGCTCGCGCCCGATCTCCGCGTTGGAACGGCCGTGACTCATGCCCTCGAGCACCTGGATCTCACGCGCCGTGAGCGTCGGCGCCGCACCCATCTCGGCCGACCGCAGTCTGCGCGGCGCGAGCCGCCAGGTCGGGTCGGCGAGCGCCTGCGTGACGGTCGCCCGCAGCTCGGCGCGCGAGGCGTCCTTGTGCAGATAGCCACGGGCACCGGCAGCGACGGCCAGCGCCACACCGTCCAGGTCCTCGGCCACGGTGAGCATGATGATGCGCGCACCGGGATCGGCGGACAGCAGCCGCCGGACCGTCTCGACGCCGCCCAGACCGGGCATGCGTACGTCCATCAGAATCAGGTCCGAGCGGTCGGCGCCCCAGCGGCGGAGGACTTCCTCGCCGTTGGCCGCGGTCGTCACGCGCTCCACGCCGGGGACGGTCGCGACCGCTCGGCGGAGCGCTTCTCGGGCAAGCGGGGAGTCGTCGCAGACGAGGACGGATGTCATGACCGTCCTCCGCAGCTGATGCGCGTCACCTTGGGCCTCCAGGCTGGTACGAATCGTCACCTGTGCGGTCGACGCTCTCGGACAGATGCCCGAGCGCTTGTTCCTTCAACCGCCTCCGCACTCTCAACGACGGTCACCCGAAAGAGTTACGGGTTTGGCGGCCTGCTTCGGCACTCTACGTGAGGGACCGGACACAAAGCAGACGGCGCAAGCGACCCGCAAGGATTCACCACAAGATGTGCCCCATTTAGCCCTTTTTCTTCACTTTCAGTGGTGTCTGAGGCTAGATTCGTAATGAGTCATATTTTCATCTCCTTAGACAGTAGATGTACGGTTCTTGGGCACCGTATCCGCGGCAGAACGGCTACAAGGGGACACAGCAATGGCAGATTTCTCCCGCCTTCCCGGACCGAACGCAGATCTGTGGGACTGGCAGCTCCTCGCGGCCTGCCGCGGGGTGGACAGCTCGCTCTTCTTCCATCCGGAGGGGGAACGGGGAGCGGCGCGCAGCGCCCGCGAGAACTCGGCCAAAGAGGTCTGTATGAGGTGTCCGGTGCGCGCGGAGTGCGCTGCTCATGCGCTCCAGGTACGCGAGCCGTACGGCGTATGGGGCGGGCTGACCGAGGACGAGCGCGAGGAGCTCATGGGCCGCGCCCGCAACCGGCTCGTCGCCGCCGCACCGGCGCCCGCAGGCAGCGGGCCCCCCACGGTGAACAATTGAAGGAACGTTTCTCCAAAGTGGGCGCACAGAGCCGTGCCCACGGATTTGTTGTGACGTGCCCACGGGCTTGTAAGGACTCGATCAGCGGGCCGCGGCCCGCGCCAGGTGGTCGAGCGTGGCTGCCACGGCCGGCACCTGAGCCAGGTCGGGCAGTGTGAGGGCGACGATCTCGCGCTGCACGGCCGGTTCCACGGTCACTGTGCGTGCACCCTTGGGGCGTACGGATTCGATGGCGAGTTCCGGCAGAACCGCCACGCCGAGGCCGGCGCCGACCAGGCCGATCACCGCCGGATAGTCGTCGGTGGCGAAGTCGATGCGCGGGGTGAATCCCGCCCCCTCGCAGACCTCCACCAACTGCCGCCGACAGCGCGGACAGCCCGCGATCCAGGGCTCGTCGGCCAGCTCGGCGATGGACACCGCGTCCGACTTGGCGAGACGGTGCCCCTCTGGGACGAGGCCGACGAGACGGTCGGCGAGCAGCGGACGTACGACGAGGTCGTCCCAGTCCTCAGCCGCCTGGGCCCCTCCTTGGCCCTCCCGTCTCCCACCCTTGCCCTCAGGCGCTTCACGCCGCCCCTCGTACCTGAAGGCCAGGGCCACGTCGCAGTCACCCTCGCGCAGCATCTCGACCGAGCGCGGCGGCTCCGCCTCCACCAGGGAGACGCGGGTTCCGGGGTGCGCTGCGCGCAGGGCGGCCAGCGCAGTGGGGACGAGCGTGGAGCTGCCGCTGGGGAAGGAGACGAGGCGGACACGGCCGGCGCGCAGGCCCGCAATGGCCGCGACCTCTTCCTCCGCCGCGGTCAGCCCGGCCAGGATTCCCGCCGCGTGTCGCACCAGGGCCTCACCTGCCTGGGTGAGCCGCATCTCGCGGCCGGTGCGGATGAGGAGCGGGGTGCCGGCGGAGGATTCGAGTGCCTTCATCTGCTGGCTGACCGCGGGCTGTGTGCAGCCGAGTTCGCGGGCGGCGGCCGAGAAGGAGCCGGTGGCGGCCACGGCGCGCAGGACACGGAGATGACGGGCCTCGATCATGCTTCAAGCATAAGGGTGCCTTGGATGCAACGGGAAATATTGCATCGACGCTTTGGCGCCGCGTCGCTTAGCGTGCCGTCATGAAGCTTCTGTCTCTGAATGTGGGGCACCCCGAGGCCAGTGAGTACACCGACCAGGCCGAGGGCGTGACGGGTATCGACAAGCAGCCGGTGCAGGGCCCCGTCCGGGTGGCGGCGCCCGGGCCCAAGGGGGTCGGCGCGAGCGGCCTCGAAGGGGACGCCGTGTGCGACATGCGGCATCACGGCGGCGACGACCAGGCGGTGTACGCCTTCGCCCGCGAGGACCTCGACGAGTGGGAGGGCACACTCGGCCACGATCTGCGCAACGGCTCGTTCGGCGAGAACCTCACCACCGAGGGTGTCGACGTGACGGGCGCGAAGATCGGCGAGCGCTGGCGCATCGGCTCGGACCTGGTCCTGGAGGTCGCCTCCGGCCGGATCCCCTGCCGCACCTTCCAGGGTCACCTCGGCGAGAAGGGGTGGGTCAAGCGCTTCACGGCGCGCGCCGCACCGGGCGCGTATCTGCGGGTGATCGAGCCGGGTTCGATCCGGGCGGGCGACTCGATCGAGATCGTGCGTCGGCCCGACCACGAGGTGACCGTCGCCTTCCAGTTCCGCGCCGTCACGACCGATCGCGAGCTGCTGCCGCGCCTGCTCGTCGCGGCGGACGCACTTGCCCCCGAGGCCGTCGAGGCGGCTCGCACGTACATGGCCAAGTACGGAAACGGAAAAAGGGTCCCGGCAACGGCAGATGCGCAGCGGGAGTAGGGCGGGGTTGGCCCGCGAGGCGGCGACGGGCTTGACCCGTCGGGCGGTAGCGGGCTTGCCCATGCGCCGGTTGCAGCCCTGATCCGCGCCGTTGTCAGGGAAAACCCGGGCGCCGTACGGGGGTTGAATCGGGGGCGGGTGGGGGGGCGTCCCCGATGTGGCGGGGGTGGGCCGGGCGGGAAGCTCGACGCATGTCCCCATTCAAACGCGTTCTCCTCGCGGCCGGCTCGGTCGTCGCCGTCGTGACACTCGCTATCGGCGGCGGCTTCGTGCGGCTGTGGAGCGGCGCCGGCACCGTCGGCACCGTCGGCAAAGGGTTTGTACGGCAGTTGCGGGCAGCGAACGCCCTGCGAGCACCATCACCTCAACTACCAGCATATATAGGCCTATGGGAGATACCGGACGCCAAGGGGCGGTGCGCGAGCGCCACTTCGGCCTGACGGAGTCGGGGCTCAAGGGCCGGAGGATGCAGTGGTCGTGGTCAAGGGGCCACGCGCGGGGACGCCCGAGCGTGGTCATGCCCACGGCTGTCACTAGCCTTGCCCCATGACTACCGCTCTGATTACGGGATCCACCTCGGGGATCGGTGCCGCGTTCGCGCGCCGGCTCGCCGCGGACGGCCACGACCTCGTCCTGGTGGCGCGTGACACCAAGCGGCTGCGGGAGCAGGCCACCGAGCTCCACGACCGGCACGGCATCGAGGCCGAGGTGCTCACGGCGGACCTCGCCACCGACGAGGGCATCGGCGCCGTCGAGGCACGGCTGACCGACCGCAAGCGGCCGGTGGACCTGTTGGTCAACAACGCGGGCTTCGGCAACAAGGGCCAGTACCTGGAGGTTCCGCTCGCCGACGAGTTGACCATGCTGAAGGTGCACTGCGAGGCGGTCCTGCGGCTCACGTCCGCCGCGGTGGCGCCGATGCGTGAGCGCGGCAGGGGCGGCGTGGTGAACGTGGCGTCGGTGGCGGCGTTCGTGCCGCGCGGGACGTACGGCGCGTCGAAGGCGTGGGTCGTGCAGTTCACGCAGGGCGCGGCGCGGGATCTGGCCGGCAGCGGTGTGCGGCTGATGGCGCTCTGCCCGGGCTTCGTCCGTACGGAGTTCCACGAGCGGGCCGCGATGGGCACGGACAACATCCCCAAGTGGATGTGGCTCGACGCCGACAAGCTGGTGGCGGCGGCGCTCGCCGACCTGGCGCGCGGCAAGTCACTGTCGATCCCGGATCCGCGGTACAAGGCATTGATGGGCGTCGTGAAGCTGGCGCCGCGCGGACTGCTCGGCGGCGTCACGGCGAAGACGGGGCGTAAGTACGGGCCCCAGTAAGGCGCGGCGAGTCCCGGTTCGACCGGGACTCGGTCCCGCCCGGTCGTTACACGGCGGTGGGAGGATGGAGCTGTCCGGACCTTACGCAGGGGGATGCAGGGGGGCCGGGAGGCGGCGTCATGGCGTTCGTGCAACTGATCGACTGCAAGACCAGCCGATTCGACGAGATGAACCAGCTCATGGACACATGGGCCGAGCAGACAAAGGGGAAGCGGACCGCGACGCACAACCTGATCGGAAAGGACCGGTCCGACGCGTCGCACTTCATCGAGATCGTGGAGTTCCCGTCGTACGAGGAGGCGATGCGGAACTCGAACCTTCCGGAGACCGACACGATCTTCCAGGAGATGGTCGCCCTCTGCGACGAGATGCCCACCTTCACCGATCTGGACGTGGTGCGGGACGAGCAGTTGTACGCGGGGAACGCACGCCGGTTCTTCGAGACGCTCGCCACCGAGGGTGAACTGCCCCCGCTCAACGACCTGCTCGCGGAGGACTATCACGACCACGATCCCGCCAACGTGACGGACACCATCGGTCTCGACGCGATGCGGCGAGAGATCGAGATGTACCGCCTCGGGTTCGACCTCGAATTCACCATCGACGACCAGATCACCGAAGGCGACCGGGTGTGCACGCGGTGGACCTTCAACGCCAACCACAACGGCGGCTTCATGGGAATCCCGGCGACGGGCAAACAGGTCACCATGACCGGCGCGACCATCTTCCGGTTCCAGGAGGACGGGAAGATCGTCGAGGGCTGGTGGCAGAACGACCGGCTGGGGCTGATGGCCCAGCTCGGCGCGCTCGATCAGCTCGAATCCTGACCGTACGGGCCCGGACCGGCGCCGCGAACGCCGAGGCCCGGCCCCGCGGCAAGCGCGGAACCGGGCCTCGTACGAACAGACGCCAGTGCGACCGGCGCTGCGCTGATCGCTCAGCGCACCAGTCACTCAGCGCACTGGTCGCTCAGCGCACTAGTGGGAGTGGCCGTGCCCGTGGCCGCCGGCCTCGGGCTCCTCCTCCGCCGGCTTCTCGACGACCAGGGTCTCGGTCGTGAGCAGCAGCGAAGCGATGGACGCGGCGTTCTCCAGGGCGGAGCGGGTGACCTTGACCGGGTCGATGACGCCGGCCTTGACCAGGTCGCCGTACTCACCGGTCGCAGCGTTGAAGCCCTGGCCCTTGTCGAGCTCGGCGACCTTCGAGGTGATGACGTAGCCCTCGAGGCCGGCGTTCTCGGCGATCCAGCGCAGCGGCTCGACGGCGGCGCGGCGGACGACCGCGACACCGGTGGCCTCGTCGCCGGTCTTGTCGAGGTTGCCCTCGAGGACCTTGACGGCGTGCACCAGAGCGGAGCCACCACCGGAGACGATGCCCTCCTCGACCGCGGCGCGGGTCGCGGAGATGGCGTCCTCCAGACGGTGCTTCTTCTCCTTGAGCTCCACCTCGGTGGCGGCGCCGACCTTGATCACGCACACGCCGCCGGCGAGCTTCGCGAGGCGCTCCTGGAGCTTCTCGCGGTCCCAGTCGGAGTCCGTGTTCTCGATCTCGGCCTTGATCTGGTTGACGCGGCCCGCGACGTCGGCGGAGTTGCCGCCACCGTCGACGATGACCGTGTCGTCCTTGGTGATCGTCACGCGACGAGCGGTGCCGAGCACCTCGAGACCGGCCTGGTCGAGCTTGAGGCCGACCTCCTCGGCGATGACGGTGGCACCGGTGAGGGTGGCCATGTCGCCGAGCATCGCCTTGCGGCGGTCACCGAAGCCGGGCGCCTTGACGGCGACGGCGTTGAACGTGCCGCGGATCTTGTTCACGACCAGGGTCGACAGGGCCTCGCCCTCGACGTCCTCGGCGATGATCAGGAGCGGCTTGGAGCCACCGGCCTGGATGACCTTCTCCAGCAGCGGCAGCATGTCCTGGATGGAGGAGATCTTGCCCTGGTTGATCAGGATGTACGGGTCCTCGAGCACGGCCTCCATGCGCTCCTGGTCCGTCACGAAGTACGGAGACAGGTAGCCCTTGTCGAAGGCCATGCCCTCGGTGAAGTCCAGCTCGAGCCCGAAGGTGTTGGACTCCTCGACGGTGATGACACCGTCCTTGCCGACCTTGTCCATCGCCTCGGCGATGAGCTCGCCGACCTGCGAGTCCTGGGCGGACAGACCGGCGACAGCGGCGATGTCGGCCTTGTCCTCGATCGGGCGGGCGGTCGCGAGGAGCTCCTCGGACACGGCCTTGACCGCGGCGTCGATGCCCTTCTTCAGGGCGGCCGGGGAAGCGCCGGCGGCGACGTTGCGCAGGCCTTCCTTGACCAGGGCCTGGGCGAGCACGGTGGCGGTGGTGGTGCCGTCACCCGCGATGTCGTTGGTCTTGGTCGCCACCTCCTTCACCAGCTGGGCGCCGAGGTTCTCGTACGGGTCGTCGATCTCGACCTCGCGGGCGATCGTGACACCGTCGTTGGTGATGGTGGGAGCGCCGAACTTCTTGTCGATGACGACGTTGCGGCCCTTGGGGCCGATCGTCACCTTGACCGTGTCGGCAAGCTTGTTGACGCCGCGCTCGAGGGCGCGACGGGCGTCCTCGTCGAACTTCAGGATCTTCGCCATGGAGCTGTTGGTCCTCTCGAACGAACTGCGCCCCCGACGCCCGGCATGCTGAGAAAAGTCGCAGCTGAGTAGCAGGGTGCCAGGGGCGCAGAACTAAAACAGTGGGTGAATTACTTCTCGACGATCGCGAGCACGTCGCGAGCCGAGAGGACGAGGTACTCCTCGCCGTTGTACTTCACCTCGGTGCCGCCGTACTTGCTGTACAGCACGATGTCGCCGGTCTGCACGTCGAGCGGCAGGCGCTCGCCGTTCTCGAAGCGGCCCGGGCCAACGGCGAGGACGACGCCCTCCTGGGGCTTCTCCTTCGCGGTGTCCGGGATGACCAGGCCAGAGGCGGTGGTCTGCTCAGCGTCGAGCGGCTGGACCACAATGCGGTCCTCGAGCGGCTTGATGGCAACCTTGGAGCTGGTGGTCGTCACGATCCGACCTCCCCCTTCGGAGATCACGGGGTTAACTGTCTGAGGTGGCGACCAGGTGGATCCGTCGTCGCGGGTGCCGGACCTGCCCGTCGCTATTGGCACTCTCCAGTGGGGAGTGCCAGGGCCGAGACTATGACTGCGATTAGCACTCGGTCAAGCGGAGTGCCAATTCAGTGAGGGCGAGTCCTCCGCACGGCCCCTCCGGCAGTTCCGCCGGTTCCGTCAAAGGCCCCTCCGGCAGAGTTCCGTCACAGGTAGTCCTCGAGCCTCCCCACCGTGAACCCCTGGGCCTGGATACGGCGCAGCAGTCGCGCCGTCATGTCGGTGAGCGCCGTTCCGTGCGGGTCGTCGCCGTCACGGAACTCGGCCCTGACGATGTCTCCGGGACGCGGCCGGTCCCCCGCCGCATCCGCGTCACGCAGGTGGTCGCTCCGCAACGTGACGTGCCACAGGACCACGGCGTCGACCCCGCAGGTGGCGGCCGCACGCAGGGTGTCCTGGTCGTAGTCGCCGAACGGCGGGCGCAACAGGCGGGGGCGGGTGCCGAAGCGGTCCTTCAGCCGGTCCTGCTGGCCGCAGATCTCGGCGTGCTGCTCGGCGTACGGAAGTGCGGGCAGGGAGTGGCGGTTGAGGGTCTGGTTCTGCACGCCCGCGCCGAGGGTCCGCAGCTTGCCGAAGGGGTCGCGGCCGGGGCCCGCGACACCGTCCGTGAGGAAGACGCTGACGGGCAGCCGCAGGTCGCGGACCATATCGGCGAAGTGCGGGTCGCGCTCCACGCCGTCGTCGAAGGTCAGGAAGACGACCCGGTCCTTGGTGCGGACGTGGTCCACGACGGGAGGGAGCGCGTACGGGCGCGGTCCCGCCCCGGCCGCGTGGCGTGCGGGGGGTCTCGGCGCCGGGGCGAGCGGGGCGGAGAGCCCCCAGCGGCGGTAGGCGTCCGGAGCGGGGCCGCCCTCAGAAGCGTGGTCCTTGAGAGGCGTGGCATGAGCCGGCGCCCTGCCCGCCGCCTTCCCTGACCCGGGCGCGCTCGCCGACTCGCTCGCACCCCAGGAACCACCCGGCGCACCCCAAGAACCACCGCGCGCGCCCCAAGATCCACTCCGCACGCCCCACGAACCACCCCCGACACTTCCGGCGTCCCCGGCACCCCCGGCGGCACCGGCGGCCACACCCTCGCCCGGCGTGGGCGCCGGTGCCGGGTGGTTCAGGTGGTTCAGGTGGTTCGGGTGGCGCGGGTGGCTCGAGTGGCTGACCTTCTCGGCCGCCTTCCTGCTGAGCCGCTCGATCGGGTCCACGGACCGGGCGCACCCGGTGAGCAGCGCGGGTGCGAGGACACCGGCGGCCAGGGCGGCGGCGAGCAGCCGCCGGGGCCCGGTGCGCACGGGGGCCCGTCGCGCCCGGCCGGACATCACAGGTAGTCCTCCAGCCTGGCCACCGCGTACCCCTTGTCGGTGACGTACTTCAAGAGCCGGCGGACCATGTCGGGCATGGTGCCCTTCCACTCGTCGGGGCCGCGGAAGTGGCTCAGGATGATGTCACCCGGGCGCAGGTCCTTGTCCTCCTCGCGCCACTCGAAGTGGTCGACGAACACCTCTTCGTTCCAGATCGGGGCGTACTTGATGCCGCAGGACCTGGCGGCGCGCAGCGTGTCCCGGTTGTAGTTGCCGTAGGGCGGACGGAAGGCCACGGGCTGCTGGCCGTACTGCTCCTGCATGGTGCGCTGCATGCCGCAGATCTCGCGCTGCTGCTCCTCGTAGGACAGGCCCGGCAGATACGGGTGCGTCAGCGTGTGGTTGTTCAGCGTGACGCCGCGCGACTGCATGTCCCTGAAGTAGCCGTAGTCGTCATTCACCAGGTAGTCGCTGAGGAAGGCGGTGTACGGGATCTTCAGGTCGCTCATCATCTCCAGGAACGCCGGGTCCTTCTCGGAACCGTCGTCGATGGTGAGGAACACGACCTTGTCCGTGGTCGGCACGGTCGTGAAGACGGGCGGCAGGCCCTCCTGGCCCTGGACCTCGAAGCCCTTGCGAGCCCTGATCACGGGCTTCCTGGCGGGCGCGGGCGGCGCGAGGAGCGGCGGCTCGGCCAGGCGCCACTTCTTGGCCATCGCGACCCGGGCGGCCTGGGTGGCGCGCAGGTTGCCCGAGTAGGAGTCGAGCGCGCGGGCGGGCGGAGCGTGGAGGGGCTGCGGACCGGGCGCCGGCTTGACCGCGTCGGCGCCTCCGGACGCGGCACCTCCGGCCACCGTGCACCCCGAGGCGACCGCGCAGGCGGCGAGTACGGCGAGGCCGGCCCGCGCGCGGCCGTGCCGGGCCCTCCGGCCCACCGTCCCCTTCGCGGCCCTTTTGTCGTTTTGTCGCACAAGTCGCATGGCGCCGGATCCTCGCAGCTCACCGCACCGATCAGGGCCCGACACCGCGGCCGGGCGCGCACCGTCCACCGACTGGCCCACAATGGGCCTGGTGAACGACCTCGCCTCCTTCAGCTCGCTGCTCTCCCCGGAGGGCCAGGCGCTTCTCGACGACGTACGGGACATCACCCCCGGGCAGGAGCTCGCCGTCGCCACCCGGCTGCGCCGCGGCCATCCGGCGGACCTCGTCTCGGCGGCCATCGCGCAGGCCAGGCTGCGCCAGCGCGCCGCGGCGAAGTTCGGCGAGGGGGACGCGCGCCGCATGTACTTCACCGCGAACGGCGTCGAGCAGGCGACCCGCACGAGCGTCGCCACCCACCGCGCCGAGGAGTTCGAAGCACTCGGGGTGCGCTCCGTCGCCGACCTGTGCTGTGGCATCGGCGGCGACGCGATCGCGCTGGCCCGCGCCGGGATCTCCGTACTCGCCGTCGACCGCGACCCCCTGACCTGCGAGGTCGCGCGGGCGAACGCGCGGGCCCTGGGCCTCGACGGGCTGATCGAGGTCCGCAAGGCCGATGTCACCGAGGTCGACACGGAGCCGTACGACGCGGTGTTCGTCGACCCTGCGCGCCGGGGCGGCGGCAGGGGAGGCGGCCGGATCTTCGACCCGGAGGCGTACTCCCCGCCCCTGTCCTGGGCGGTCGGCGCGGCGCTCGGCGCCCGGCACGCGGCCCTGAAGATCGCGCCCGGCATCCCCCACGAGGCGATCCCCGACGCGGCCGACGCCGAGTGGATCTCGGACGGCGGGGACGTGAAGGAGGCCGTGCTCTGGTTCGGCACCGAGCCGGGCCGCATGCGGGCGACACTGCTCCCGGGGCCGCGCGCACTCACCGGCCACGGCCTCCCCGACCCCGAAGTGCGGCCCGTGGGGCGGTACTTGTACGAGCCCGACGGCGCCGTCATCCGCGCCCACCTGGTCGCCGACGTGGCCGAGGAGGTCGGGGGCGGGCTGATCGACGAGATGATCGCCTACGTCACGTCCGACACGCTGCACGCGACGCCGTACGCCACCGCGTACGAGATCACGGACCAACTCCCCTTCAACGTAAAGAGATTGAAGGCGCTGCTGCGGGAGCGTGAGGTCGGGATCCTGACGGTGAAGAAGCGGGGGTCGGCGGTGGAGCCGGAGGAGTTGCGCCGCAAGGCCCTGCCCAAGCGGCACGGCCCGCACGCGGTGACGGTCTTCCTGACCCGCGTCGCGGGCGCCCCGACGATGCTCCTCGGCGCGCCCGCGCAACCGGTCACCGCCGCGGCCTCTCCCGAACCGAAGAACGAGAGGCCCTAGGGTCTTTCGTCCGGATCAGAGGGTCCCTGACCGCACGCCCCATCCGCAGCCCCATCCCTACTCCCCATCCGCATGCCTCAATCGCACGCCTCCGCCCGCGCCAGCAGCAGCTCCCGCTCCCGTTCGTTGCGGGTCAGCGAAGCGGCCCGCTCGAACTCGGCCCGCGCCTCCTCGCGCCGCCCGAGCCGCTCAAGGAGGTCTCCGCGCACGCTCGGCAGCAAGTGGTAGTCGCGCAGCGCCGGTTCAGCGGCCAGGGCGTCGACCAGGGCGAGGCCGGCCGCGGGACCCTCGGCCATGGACACGGCCACCGCCCGGTTCAGCTCCACGACGGGAGACGGCGCACGTGCGGCGAGCAGCCCGTACAGAGTGGCGATCCCCGCCCAGTTCGTCTCCGCGTACGTGTGGGCGTGCGCGTGGCTGGCGGCGATCGCGGCCTGGAGGGCGTACGGGCCGGGGCCGCCCCCCGTGGACACCGCGTCCGCCCGGCCGAGCGCCGCGAACCCGCGCCGGATCAGGAGCTGGTTCCAGCGCGTACGGTCCTGGTCCTTGAGCAGAACGGGCTGGCCCGACGGGCCGGTACGGGCGGCCGAGCGCGAGGCCTGGAGCTCCAACAGGGCTGCCAGGCCGTGCACTTCGGGCTCCTTCGGCATCAGGCCGGCCAGCAGCCGGGCGAGCCGCAGCGCGTCCTCGCACAGGCCGGGGCGCAGATAGTCGTCGCCCGCCGTGGCCGCGTACCCCTCGTTGAAGATGAGGTAGATGACCTCGAGGACGGAGCCGAGGCGGGCCGCCCGGTCGGGTCCGTAGGGCACTTCGAAGGCGACGTTCTTCGTGGCGAGGGTGCGTTTCGCGCGCACGATGCGCTGGGCGACCGTCGCCTCGGGGGCCAGCACGGCACGGGCGATCTCGGCGGTGGTCAGGCCGCCGAGCAGCCGCAGCGTGAGCGCGACCCGGGCCTCGGCGGACAGGACCGGGTGACAGGCCGTGAAGACGAGACGGAGCAGGTCGTCGTCGATGTCGTCCGGATCCGCGGGCTCGTCCAGGTGGGGCGGCATGGCCTCCAGGTCGCGGCCGACCTCCGCCAGCTTGCGCGCGTACCGCTCCTTGCGGCGCACGAGGTCGATCGCCCGGTGCTTGGCGGTGGCCATGAGCCAGGCCCCGGGGTTGTCGGGGATCCCCTCGTCCGGCCACTGCTCCAGGGCGGCGACGAGCGCGTCCTGCGCGAGTTCCTCCGCTATGCCCACGTCCCGCACGATGCGCGTGACACCGGCGATGATGCGGGGCGCCTCCAGACGGAAGACGGTCTCGATGGCGTGGGCCGCTTCGGCAGTACGTTCTGCTGTCACGGCCCACCATCAGACACCCGCGGCCGTACGGCGGCCAAGAGCCTTTCCGGCGTGGCTCCGGCGCGGGTCAGCCCTCAGCTCTCAGCCCTCAGCGATCTCCCGGATCTCGGAGGTGACCGTCCAGTGCTCCTCGTGCACCTTCAGGAAGCGCTTGGTCCACTCCAGGATCTCGGCCCGGTCCTTGGCCTGGATGATCGCGTAGCCGCCGATGACCTCCTTGGACTCGGTGAACGGCCCGTCGGTGACGGTGATCTCGCCGTTCTCGTAGTGCACGCGGGTGCCCTCGGACGACGGGTGGAGGCCACCCGTGTCGAGCATCACGCCGGCCTTGGTCATCTCCTCGATCAGCTCGCCCATGCGCTGCATCAGGGCCTCGCTGGGGCCCTCGGCGGGGGCCTTGCTCTCGTCGATACGGACCAGCGTCATGTAGCGCGGCATGGTGACTCCTCGTTCGGTGCGGTCGGGGTCTTTCCCCGTTCTCGTCTACGCGTCGAACGGGGTCGGGGCGGATCGACACGCGCGCGGAAATTTCTTCGGGAAGTTTTCCGCCCCCTCCCCAGCACCCTCCCCAAGCGCCCCCAGCCCCTCCTCACCCGCCGCTTATCGCCCCCCTGTCACCATCACGCCCCATGCCCTTCGACCACAACGACCACTACCACCGGCTCCTCCTGCGCCACCTGCCGAAGGAAGGCCGCGAGGAGGGCCGCCGCGCCCTGGACATCGGCTGCGGCACCGGCCGCTTCGCGCGGCGCCTGGCGGCCCGTGGCTACGAGGTCGACGCGCTCGACCCCTCGGCCGAGGTCATCGCCGAAGCGAAGGCCATCGCTGAGGCGGAGGCCATCGGCAAGACGGAGCCCATCGGCGGCGGTCCGCGCTACCGCCGGGCGGACGTGACGGCGACGGATCTGCCCGAGGGGCACTACGACGTCATCACCTGCCTGGCGAGCCTGCACCACATGCCGTTCGCGACGGTCACACGGCTGCGCGCCGCCCTCGCTCCCGGCGGCGCGCTGCTCGTCCTCGGCTGCTACGCGGGCAGGACGCGCCGGGACCTCGTGGCCGTCCCCGCGAACGCGGCGGCCCGCGCCGTGGTCCACGTGAGCGACCGGCTGCGCGGCGCCGCACGGCCGCCCCTCCAGCCCCCCGTGCGCCGACCCGACATGTCACTCACCGACATCCGCACCGAGGCCGCCCGCCTCCTCCCCGGCAGCGAAGTCCGCCAACTTCTCTTCTGGCGCTACCTGTTGACGTACGACAACAGCGCCTGACGCGTCACCGCAGCGACGCCCACAGCTTTCCGGCCTCCGGCTCGTCGGCGACGACACGGTTGGGGTCGGACGGCGCCGGGAGCACCGGCATCATCACCGTCTTCACCCCGTCGGCCGACAGCCCCTTCAAGCTGCCCGCCAGGCCCTGGAGTTCGCCGAGCGAGTCGAGGCCGGTGTCCGTGGTGAGGCTTCCGGTGAGGGCGTCGGCGACCTGGTAGAGGCGGGCCGGGTTCGTCAGGAGATCACTCCCCGAGACCTCCTCCACCAGGGCCTTGACCAGCTGCTGCTGGAGTTTGATGCGGCCGAGGTCGCTGCCGTCGCCGACGCCGTGCCGGGTGCGGGCGAAGGCGAGGGCCTGCTTGCCGTCGAGGTGGTGGTGGCCCGCGTCGAGCTGGAGGTGGCTCAGGTCGTCGTCGATGTCCTCGGTCGTCGTGACGTCCACGCCGCCGAGCGCGTCCACGACCGAGGCGAAGCCGGAGAAGTCGATCTCCAGATAGTGGTCCATGCGGACACCGGTGAGCTTCTCCACCGTCTTCACGGCACAGACGGGACCGCCCACGGAGTACGCGCTGTTGAACATGGCGCCGTACGCGGCCTGCGTGCGTCCGCCGGACGGGGTCGGGCACGCGGGCCGCTCGACGAGGGTGTCGCGGGGAATGCTGACGACGGTCGCCGCCGAACGGTCCGCGTCGAGATGCACCACCATCGCGGTGTCGGAGCGGGCGCCTTCGCTGTGGCCGCCGCCGAGCGCGGAGTTCTTGCTGCCGCTGCGCGAATCCGAGCCGAGGACGAGGATGTTCAGCGCCCCGGCGGGCAGCGCGGTCGCCGAGGGCAGTGCGGTCGCCGAGGGCTCCGGCGTGGCCGGGTCCGGCTTCGGGGGCCGGTCGTCGCCGAGCGCGCTGTCGATGTCGACGCCCCGGATGTTGTGGTCGAGATGCCAGTACGCCCACGCGGCCCCGCCCCCGGTGAGGACGAGAACGCAGCCGGCCACGACACCGGCCGTCTTCACCAAACGCCCACGACGACGCTGTATTCGCTTCACAGGGCGAACATAAGTCGGAATTATTACAACGGTAAACCAGTAAGGCGCCGTCTTCCGGGAATCTCAGACGGTTCTCACGTCCCTGGGCGAGAGCGCCTCAGTCGGGAGCGACCGCCTCGAACCGCCACCGATGCACCGCCCGGGTCACCAACTCGCCCTCGGGTTCAGGGAGTTCAGGCAGCTCGGCGTCGTACGCCGCGTCCCACCAGGTGATGACGAGGACCCGGCCCTGCGGGGCCCGGAAGAACTCGCGCCGCAGCGGCGCGGCCGCGAGGACCTGCCCCCGCGCCCAGGCGAGCAGCTCCTCGCCCCGCCCGTCGGCCGCCCGCGCCTCCCACATCAACGCGACGGTCATGAGTACAGGTTGTCCTTCGCGACCTCGTGCACATGGTCGTGGTCGTGCGTGTGCCCCGGCACATGCGTCTCCGTCACCGGCAGCGAGGAGTCGGCCGACAGGTCCCAGGCGGACGCGGACCGGTTGCGCGCCACCATTTCCGCGCCGAGGGCCGCGACCATCGCGCCGTTGTCCGTGCACAGCTTGGGCCGCGGCACGCGCAGCCGGATCCCGGCCGCCTCGCACCGCTCCTGGGCCAGGGCCCGCAGCCGCGAGTTGGCGGCCACACCGCCGCCGATCATGAGGTGGTCGACACCCTCGTCCTTGCAGGCGCGCACGGCCTTGCGGGTCAGCACGTCGACGACGGCCTCCTGGAAGGACGCCGACACATCACGCACCGGAACGTCCTCACCGGCGGCGCGCTTCGCCTCGATCCAGCGCGCGACGGACGTCTTCAGTCCGGAGAAGGAGAAGTCGTACGCGGGGTCGCGCGGCCCGGTGAGCCCGCGCGGGAAGGTGATCGCGTTCGGGTCGCCCTCCTTCGCGTACCGGTCGATGACGGGACCGCCGGGGAAGCCGAGGTTCAGCACCCGGGCGATCTTGTCGAAGGCCTCGCCCGCCGCGTCGTCGATCGTCGCGCCGAGGGGGCGCACGTCGGACGTGATGTCGGAGGAGAGCAGCAGCGACGAGTGCCCGCCGGAGACGAGCAGCGCCATCGTGGGCTCGGGCAGCGGCCCGTGCTCCAGCTGGTCGACGCAGATGTGCGAGGCGAGGTGGTTCACCCCGTAGAGCGGCTTGCCGAGCGCGTACGCGTACGCCTTGGCCGCCGAGACGCCCACGAGGAGCGCGCCCGCGAGCCCCGGGCCCGCGGTGACGGAGATCCCGTCCAGGTCGGAGGCGGCGACCCCGGCGTCCTTCAGGGCGCGCTCGATGGTCGGCACCATGGCTTCCAGGTGCGCGCGCGAGGCGACCTCGGGGACGACGCCGCCGAAGCGGGCGTGCTCGTCGACGCTGGAGGCGACCGCGTCGGCCAGCAGCGTATGGCCGCGGACGATGCCGACGCCGGTCTCGTCGCAGGAGGTCTCGATGCCGAGGACGAGGGGTTCGTCAGCCATTTTCGGTTCCTTGTACGGGTGTCACTGAGGTGGAGGGGTCGGTCAGGCGCATCACGAGCGCGTCCACGTTGCCCGGCTGGTAGTAGCCGCGGCGCAGGCCGATGGGCTCGAAGCCGAAGCGCTCGTAGAGCTTCTGCGCCCGGGTGTTGTCGACCCGCACCTCGAGCGTCACCTCGGAGCACTCGAGATCGGTCGCGTGGCGCAGCAGGGCGGTGAGGAGCCGGGCGCCGAGCCCGGTGCCCCACTGGTCACGGACGACGGCGATGGTCTGCACGTCGGCCCCCACGCCGGAGCCGCCCTCGTAGTCCGTGCCGGACGCGGCGAGGCCCGCGTACCCGACGAGACGGTCGCCGTCGTGGGCGACGACGTAGCGGCGGGTCGACCCGGCGCCGCGCGCGTGCGCGAGCTCGGACCAGAACATGCCGCGGGACCACGCGTCGTGCGGGAAGAGATCCTTCTCGAGGGCGTGCACGGATTCGATGTCCCACCAGCGCATCTCGCGCAGTGCCGCGCTCACTTCGGGGTGACCACCTTGTAGTTCTTGGGTACCTGCGCGTCGGGCCGGCGCAGATACAGGGGGCGCGGCGCGTCGAGCTGCTCGCCGGCGGCGAGTTTCTCGGCGGCGAGCGAGGCGAGGGCGGCCGCCGACACGTTCTCGGGGGCGCGCGCGTCCGGGAAGGTGTCCGGATACAGCACGGCACCGGCGCCGACCGCGGGAAGGCCCGCGACCTGCTCGGCGATGTCGGCGGGGCGGTCGACGGCGGGGTCGGTGACCCGGGTGCGCGGGTCCTCGTAGCGCGCCCAGTAGACCTCCTTGCGCCGCGCGTCCGTGGCGACGACGAAGGGGCCATCGATCTCGGCGGCGTACGCGAGCCCGTCCAGCGTGCACAGGCCGTGGACGGGCACACCGAGGGCGAGCCCGAAAGTGTCGGCGGTCATGAGGCCGACGCGGAGGCCGGTGTAGGGGCCGGGGCCCACGCCGACGACGACGCCGGTGACGGCATCGAGTCGGACGCCGGCTTCGGCGAGCACCCGGTCGACGGCGGGGAGCAGCAGCTCCCCGTGCCGGCGGGCGTCCACCTGGCTCGATGCGGCGACGACGGAGGAGCCGTCGTGCAGGGCGACGGTGACGGCGGGGGTGGCGGTATCCAGCGCGAGCAACAGCACAGAAACAGCCTACGGCTCCGGCGCCCCGCCCACGGCCGCCCCGGTGAGCCGGACGCCTGCTGCTACCGTCACCACAAAGACGTACGGGCAGGAGAGGTGGGCACACAGGTGGCACGAAGCAGCTCGGGATTCGTGGCCGGGCTCACCGCGGCGGCGCTCGCCGTGGTCGGCTTCTTCGCCTACCAGGCGTCGGCCAGCGCGCCGGACAGCCTGGCCCCGCCGAAGAGCGAGAAATCCCCTTCCGCGGCCTCGTCCCACTCTCCCAAGGACAAGCCGGACACGACGGCGGTACCGGCGCAGTCCGGCACCGGTGAGCGGGTCGTCTACTCCGTGGGCGACGACCGGGTGTGGCTGGTCTCGGAGGACGGCACGACGGAGCGCACCTTCAAGGTGACGCCGAGCACGGTGGACCCGCCGGTCGGCAAGTACGTGGTGACGTCGCGCTCGGCCGCGGTCCCCGGCAGCGACGGCGTGCCGATCGAGCACGTGGTGCGGTTCGCGAGTGTCGACAACATCGCGATCGGCTTCAGTGCGGCGGTCAACGGCTCGATGGCGAAGCCGGACCCGGCCAAGAAGACGGGCGGCATCCGCGAGAAGCGGGCGGACGGCGACGCGATGTGGGAGTTCGCGACGATCGACAAGAGGATCGTCGTGGTCCAGTAGGCCCGGTCGAGCAGGCCCCGTCACTCACCTGTCACGCGGCATCGAGCACCGTCACGCGGCATCGAGCCGCTCCTCGTCGGCCCCGGCCCCGTCGCTCCCACCTTCCCCGTCCTCGACGGGCGGGGTGGAGACGGCGGACGCGGCGGCACAGGACGCGAGCAGATCGCTCATGGACAGCCTGGACGGCCCGGTCGGCCCGGAGGCGGAGATCCCGGACATGTCCCCGTGCCCCGGCGCCACACCGGGCTGCTGCGGCACGTCACGTTCTGAAGCCGACATGGATGCCTCCTGGGCTCCGGGGGCAGCAAAGTTAGGTAGACCTAACCAGGACTGGTATCCATGTGACCACGCGGAGAGCGCGCCGCGCAACATTTTGCCGACGCCATGTCGGAACGTTCGGGTGAAGGTACGAGAGTCAGGCGGCCAGTGCCTCCAGGCCGGCCCCGGCCCAGCGCGCCCCGAGACCACGCAACGTCACGGAGCGGACCTCGTCGTCCGTGTCCCCGGTGGCGCGGTGAATCACCACATGGAGCCGGTCGTCGGCGAGGTCCTCGACCTTGCCGTCACCCCACTCGACGACGATCACGGAGTCGGGCAGCGAGACGTCGAGGTCCAGGTCCTCCATCTCGTCGAGACCGCCGCCGAGCCGGTACGCGTCCACGTGCACCAGGGCGGGCCCGTCACCGAGGGGCGGGTGTACGCGGGCGATGACGAAGGTCGGAGAGGTGACGGCGCCCCGCACATCGAGGCCCTCGCCGAGCCCGCGGGTCAGGGTGGTCTTGCCCGCGCCCAGCTCGCCCGTGAGCATCACGAGGTCACCCGGACGCAGCAGCTTGGCGAGTCGGCGGCCCAAATCCCCCATCTGGGCGGGCGAGTTGACGGTGATCGAGGCGGTGGCGGCGTCAGCTGCCGGGCTGTGCGGTGTCTCCATAACTTCCCACGGTAGCCCCTGCGGGAACGGCTCCCGTGCGCGCGAGGAGGTCTGCCAGCCGGTCGGTGACGGCCTCGGGATGCTCCAGCATGACCAGGTGCCCGGCGTCGGGCACGAGCACCAGCTCGGCGTCGGGCAGCAGCCCCGCGATGGCCTCGCTGTGCTCACTGGGGGTGACCAGATCCTGGTCGCCGGCCAGGACGAGTACGGGCAGCCGCGCGAAGCGCTCGATGACCGCGCTCTTCTCGTGCTCCTGAAATGCGGGGTAGAACTCGGCGACGACGTCGATCGGGGTGCTCTCGATCATGCGCTCGGCGAAGCGGGCAACGGCGGGATCGACGTCACGCGAGGCGAACGAGTAGCGCTTGATGATGCCGGCGAACAGGTCCGCGGTGGCGCGGCGCCCCTTCTCCACGAGGTCGGCCCGCTGGCCCAGGACCTTCAGAACGCCGGGGAGCACGCGCCGCACGGCGTTGACGCCGGCCACGGGCAGCCCGTAGCTGACCTCACCGAGCTTGCCCGTGGAGGTCCCGACGAGAGCGACGCCGGCCACCCGCTCGGCCACGAGCTCGGGGAACTGGTCGGCGAACGCCATCACGGTCATGCCGCCCATGGAGTGCCCGACCAGGACGAGCGGCCCTTCGGGGGCGGCGGCGTCGATGACGGCCTTCAGGTCGCGCCCGAGCTGGTCGATGGTGACGTCGGGCCCGCCGTCGGCCTGCTCGACCCCGCGCCCGGACCGCCCGTGGCTGCGCTGATCCCAGTAGACGGAGCGCACCACGCCCCGCAGGGCGGCACGCTGGAAATGCCAGGAGTCCTGGTTGAGGCAGTACCCGTGACTGAAGACGACGGTGACCGGCGCGGGCGCCTTACGGCCGAAGAGCCGACGCCTGCGCGGACCGGCGCCGCCCTCGCTCTCCACTTCCTCGACCTCGTAGTAGAGCTCGGTGCCGTCCTCGGCGTAGGCCCTGCCTGGAGTGCCGCGCAGGGACCCGTAGGGGCCGGAGGCATCCAGCGCCAGCCGCGCCTTTCTGCGCATGCCACGGCCGACGGTGAGGCGCTCGACGGCTACACCGGCCGCGGCACCGGCCGCGACGATGCCTATCGCGGCACCGGCCAGCCCGGCCAGCCGCCAGTTCGCGACGGCCGCCGTGACCTCGCCGCTGCTCTCACTCACGTCCCGCTCCTCCGTCGTCCACATAGACGCGCGGAACACGCGCCCCGATCCGGGTGACGATCTCGTACGCGATGGTGCCGGCGGCCTGCGCCCAGTCCTCGGCGGTCGGCTCGCCCCGGTCGCCGGGCCCGAACAGTACGGCCTCGTCCCCCGCCCGTAGCTCGTCACCCCCGAGATCGACGACGAACTGATCCATGGCGACGCGCCCGGCGACGGTCCGCAGCTTGCCCCCGACGAGTACGGGTCCGGTCCCCGAGGCATGCCGGGGAATCCCGTCCGCGTACCCGAGGGGCACGAGCCCCAGGGTGGTCTCGCCCGGGGTGACGTAGTGATGCCCGTAACTGACGCCGAGCCCGCCCGGGGCGTGCTTCACCAGGGCGAGCGAGGCGGACAGGGTCATGACGGGCCGCAGCCCGAAGTCCTCGGGCGTGCCGATCTCTGGGCTGGGAGAGATCCCGTACATGGCGATGCCGGGACGCACCAGATCGAAATGGGTCTCGGGCAGGGTCAGAGTCCCCGGCGAATTCGCAATGTGCCGAACCTCGGGCCGCACCCCAGCCCCCTCCGCGAAGGAGACCATCTCGCGAAAACGCTCGAGCTGAGCGGCGATCGACGGATGCCCCGGCTCATCGGCACAGGCGAAGTGGGACCAGAGCCCAGTGACGACAACAAGCCCGTCGCGCTCCGCGGCGACGGCGGCCCGCACCAGCTCGGGCCAGTCACCGGGCAGACAGCCATTGCGCCCGAGCCCCGTATCGGCCTTCAACTGAATACGGGCAGCCCGCCCGAGCCCCCGAGCCGCATCAACGACCTCGTCCAAGGCCCACATACCGCTGACGGACATGTCGAGATCGGCCTCGATGCCCTCGCGCCAGGGCCCGCCGGGCGTCCAGAGCCAGCACAGGACGCGCCCCCCGATCCCCGCGGCACGCACCGCGAGAGCCTCTTCGGGCGTGGCCGTACCGATCCAGGTGGCACCCGCTTCCCGCGCGGCGCGCGCGCAGGGGATCATGCCGTGGCCGTAGGCATCAGCCTTGACCACAGCCATGAACTCGGCCCCAGGCGCACGTTCGCGCAGGGACCGCACATTGGCCCGCAGAGCGGCCAGATCGATCTCGGCCCGGGCACGGCCCATGGCAGGTGCTCTCTCAGTCATCGTGCGCCCAGTGTCTCAGAGCCCCCCGACACCCCCACGTGACCACCACCTCCCAAACCACCCACACCACCCCAAACCCCCACGTCAACCAACCGACCAACCAACCAAGGGGAGGACCACCACCGGCACCACGACGGAAAGCCCCGCGACCGCCAGCCAGCGAGCCACGCGAGAAGCCAGGCCACAACAGGGATCCCGGAATCCCCACCGCCCGGCAGCCGCACGACAACCGGAGGGGACGCACCGGGATGTGCGCGTGGAGCCACCTCCACCCCGTTACGGGCGCTGAGCCGACAAGGGCCGTCCCATAGAACAGCGAGCACGTACATCCCGGGGCGGCCAAGCCCGAAAGGTGACGAAGCACCCACGACGGCACCCGAGCCCGCCCCGAGCCCAAGCCCGAGCGAGCCCGAGCGAGCCCAAGCCCACCCCCCGAACCCCCGGCCCTACCCCCCGCGCCGAACATCCCCCCAGGCCCCAGCAATCCCCCCAGCCACATCCTGAGCAACAACGGGCGCCCCACCGGACACACGCCGGGCAGCAAGCCCATGCAGATAGGCCCCCACGGACCCCGCATCGAGCGCACCAAGCCCCGCGGCGAGCAGCGACCCGGCAAGCCCGGACAACACGTCACCACTCCCCGCGGTGGCCAGCCAGGCGGTCCCGGTGGAATTGACCCGCGCCAAAGACGGACCACCCCCACCCGACCCCCCGGCAACCAAGGTCGTGGACCCCTTCAAAAGCACGGTCGCGGAGAACCGGTCGGCCAACTCCCTCACGGCGGCGAGCCGTTCAGCCTCCACCTCCTGCCGGGAAACACCCAACAACGCGGCGGCCTCCCCCGCATGAGGCGTAAGCAAAGTGGGCGCGCCCCGCCCCCGAACAGCCTCAGGATCGGCGAGCCGCAGCCCATCGGCGTCGATCAGAACGGGCACATCGGCCCCCACGACATCCGCGAGCCCGGACGCGTCATCACCAAGTCCGGGCCCGGCCACCCACGCCTGCACACGTCCCGCCTTCCCAGGCGCGCCTTCGGACACCAGGGTCTCCGGGAACCGCGAGACGACGGCACCGGCCGCAGGCCCGACGTACCGAACGGCCCCGGCGCCACCGTGCAAAGCCCCCGCAACGGCGAGCACAGCGGCGCCGGGATACCGGGCGGACCCGGCGACGATGCCCACGACACCGCGCCGGTACTTGTCGCTCTCACCGGTGGGCTCGGGCAACAGCCCGTCCACGTCACGGTGCTGAAGGGCCTCCAGAACGCCCTCGTCACGCCCCAGTTCGAGCCCGATGTCAATGAGCTGAACGGCACCGGCGTACTCACGCCCGGGATCGATGAGCAGCCCGGGCTTGTACGCACCGAAGGTGACGGTCACATCGGCGCGGACGGCCTCCCCGACGACCTGCCCCGTATCGGCGTCGACGCCACTGGGCAGATCCACGGCAACGACAACGGCACGGGACTCCAGAGCAGCACGCACAACAGGCAGAGCGGCCTCGCGAAGCCCACCCCGCCCGCCGATGCCCACGATCCCGTCGACCACGAGATCGGCCCCGGCAAGAGCCCGCTCGGCGGAGCCGGCGACACGCCCCCCGGCGGCGAGAAACGCGGCGAGCCCGGCACGGTGCACACGCTCGGGGTCCAGAAGCACGGCGGCGACCCCGGCGCCACGACGGGCAAGCCGGGCACCGGCGTAGAGGGCGTCACCCCCGTTGTCCCCGGATCCGACGAGGAGCACGACCCTGGCCCCGTACACCTTGCCGAGGAGCTCGGCACAGACGACGGCGAGCCCGGCGGCGGCGCGCTGCATCAGGGCGCCCTCGGGAAGCCGCGCCATCAGGGCACGTTCGGCGGTCCGTACGGTGTCCACGCTGTAGGCGGTACGCATGGGACCAAGTCTCCCGCAAAGGCGAACGCGGCGCGCGAAACGCACACCCGAACCGAACCAGAACCGAGCCCGCCGCCCCTACCCCCCCCCCGGCCCCTACCCCTCAGCGATCACAACCGCCGACGCGATCCCGGCATCATGGCTGAGCGACACGTGCCACGACCGCACACCCAGCTCCTCGGCGCGCGCGGCGACGGTCCCGACCACCCGCAGCCGCGGCTGCCCACTCGCCTCGACGCAGACCTCCGCATCGGTCCACCGCAGCCCGGCCGGCGCCCCCAGCGCCTTGGCCAGCGCCTCCTTGGCGGCGAACCGGGCGGCAAGCGAGGCGCCGCCGCGCCGCTCCCCGCTGGGAAGCAGCAACTCCCGCTCGACGAAGAGCCGTTCGGCCATTCCGGGCGTACGCGCGAGCGACGCCTCGAAGCGCTCGATCTCGGCAACGTCGATCCCGACCCCAATAATCAAAGCCAGCCCCTAGTAATGAAATCCGGCCCGTCACTCCACCGTCACGGACTTGGCAAGGTTGCGAGGCTGATCGACCTCGTTCCCCCGCGCGGTGGCCAGCTCGCAAGCAAACACCTGCAACGGCACCGTCGCAACCAGCGGCTGAAGGAGCGTAGGGGTGGCAGGGATGCGTACGAGATGGTCGGCGTAGGGGACGACCGCCTCGTCCCCCTCCTCCGCGATGACGATGGTGCGCGCCCCGCGGGCCCGGATCTCCTGGATGTTGGACACGATCTTGTCGTGGAGGACGGACCGTCCCTTGGGCGACGGAACGACGACCACCACCGGCACGTCGTCCTCGATCAACGCGATGGGCCCGTGCTTGAGTTCACCGGCGGCGAAGCCCTCCGCGTGCATATAGGCGAGTTCCTTGAGCTTCAGGGCGCCTTCGAGGGCGACGGGATAGCCCACGTGCCGCCCGAGGAAGAGCACGGTCCGCTTGTCGGAGAGCGAGCGCGCAAGCGCCCGTACGGGCTCCATGGTCTCCAGAACGCGCTCGACCTCACCGGAGATGTCGGCCAGGTCCCGGATCACGGCACGGATCTCGTCCCCCCACTTCGTGCCGCGCACCTGCCCGAGGTACAGGGCCACCAGATAGCAGGCGACGAGCTGTGTGAGGAACGCCTTGGTGGAGGCGACGGCGACCTCGGGCCCGGCGTGCGTGTAGAGCACGGCGTCGGACTCGCGGGGAATGGTCGACCCGTTCGTGTTGCAGATGGCGAGGACGGTCGCGCCCTGCGCGCGGGCGTGCCGCAGCGCCATCAGCGTGTCCATGGTCTCGCCGGACTGCGAGATGGCGATGACGAGTGAACGCCCGCCCAGGATGGGATCCCGGTACCGGAACTCACTCGCGAGCTCCACCTCGCAAGGGATCCGGGTCCAGTGCTCGATGGCGTACTTGGCGATCAGACCGGCGTGGAACGCGGTCCCGCACGCCACGATCACGACCTTGTCGGCCGCCTTCAACACGGACGCGGGGATACGGAGTTCATCCAGCGTGAGCGCCCCGTCGACGCCGATGCGACCGAGCAGCGTGTCGGCGACCGCCTTCGGCTGCTCGGCGATCTCCTTGAGCATGAAGTAGTCGTAGCCGCCCTTCTCGGCCGCGGAGACGTCCCAGTCGACGTGGTACGACCGCACCTCTGCGGGCCGCCCGTCGAAGTCGGTGACGGTCACCCCGTCCCGCACGCCGTCCCGGCGCAGCTCGACGACCTGGTCCTGGCCCAGTTCGATCGCGGAGCGGGTGTGGGCGATGAAGGCGGCGACGTCGGAGGCGAGGAAGGCCTCGCCCTCCCCCACGCCCACGACGAGAGGCGAGTTTCGGCGGGCGCCGACGACGACGTCCGGCTCATCGGCGTGCACGGCGACCAGCGTGAACGCCCCTTCGAGGCGCCGGCAGACGAGGCGCATGGCCTCGGCGAGATCGGCGCACGCGGAGAACTCCTCGGCGAGCAGGTGGGCGACGACCTCGGTGTCGGTCTCTGACTCCAGGACGTGCCCGCGCTCTGCGAGCTCGGCGCGCAGCTCGGCGAAGTTCTCGATGATGCCGTTGTGGACGACGGCGACCCGGCCGGCGTTGTCGGTGTGCGGGTGCGCGTTCGCGTCGGTGGGGGCGCCGTGGGTGGCCCAGCGGGTATGGCCGATCCCCGTGGCCCCGGCCGGCAGCGGCCGCTCCACGAGCGCCTTCTCCAGGTTGGCGAGTTTGCCCGCCTTCCTGGCCGAGGCGAGGCCGCCGTCGGCGAGCACCGCGATCCCGGCCGAGTCGTAGCCCCGGTATTCGAGCCGCTTCAGGCCGGCGAGCACGACGTCGAGCGCCGACTGAGATCCGACGTATCCCACGATTCCGCACATGGCGGCAGCCTAAGGCCGCGTGGTCAGCAGCCCCAGACGATCCGGTCCCGCGCGTCTTCGAGCAGACGCAGGTACTCCACTTCCTCGCAGCGCGGCTTGCTGCCCATCTCGTAGAGGTCGAGACAGTCGTCGAGATCCTCGCGCAGGTCCTCGTCAGGCAGGTCGAGAGCGAGCTCGCTGCGCACCTGACCGGCGAACTCGTCCTCGACGGGCCCAGGTCTGCGCCGGACGAGGTCACGCAAATGAGGCACGGCCATGACGGTTCCCTCCCACCCGGACGGCGCGGCTCGGCGCCGGGTGCCGGGAACGTATCCCCGTTCCCCCGCCCGGTCCAGACCCACGACCATGGAAACCCGCGAATTCCGCCACGAACCACGCACAGGAAACCCACCGCGCCCCCACCCGCCGCACCCCACCGCCCCCAAGGTGACGCACCCCACCCCCCACCCCGTCCACACAGCCGTAACAATGGACTGTGATCTCTTCGGTCTCTGTACCCCCGACGGCACCGCGGAGCGCCCACCGGCACAAGCCGGAGGCGACTCCCTACGTCGACCTCACCCGCACCGAATGGAGCGCGCTGCGCAACAAGACGCCGCTCCCCCTCACCGCCGATGAGCTGGAGAAACTGCGCGGCCTGGGCGATGTCATCGACCTGGACGAGGTCCGGGACATCTACCTCCCGCTCTCGCGCCTCCTCAACCTCTACGTCGGCGCCACCGACACCCTGCGCGGCACCCTCAACACCTTCCTCGGCGAGACCGTCGAAAAGGCGTCCCAGTCCGGCACGCCCTTCGTCATAGGGGTCGCCGGTTCGGTGGCGGTGGGCAAGTCGACGGTCGCCCGCCTCCTCCAGGCGCTGCTGTCCCGCTGGCCGGAGCACCCGCGCGTGGAGCTGGTCACCACGGACGGCTTCCTGCTGCCGACGAAGGAGCTGGAACGGCGCGGCCTGATGTCACGCAAGGGCTTCCCGGAGTCCTACGACCGCCGCGCCCTGACCCGCTTCGTCGCCGACATCAAGGCGGGCAAGGACGAGGTCTCGGCGCCCGTCTACTCCCACCTGATCTACGACATCGTGCCCGGCCAGAAGCTCACGGTCCGCCGCCCCGACATCCTCATCGTCGAGGGCCTGAACGTGCTCCAGCCGGCCATGCCCGGCAAGGACGGCCGCACCCGCGTCGGCCTCGCCGACTACTTCGACTTCAGCGTGTACGTGGACGCGCGCGCCGAGGACATCGAGAGCTGGTACCTCAACCGCTTCAAGAAGCTCCGCCAGACGGCCTTCCAGAACCCGTCCTCGTACTTCCGCAAGTACACGCAGGTCTCCGAGGAGGAGGCTCTCGACTACGCGCGGACGACCTGGCGGACCATCAACAAGCCCAACCTGCTGGAGAATGTGGCGCCGACGCGCGGCCGCGCGACGCTCGTCGTACGCAAGGGCCCCGACCACAAGGTGCAGCGGCTGAGCCTGCGAAAGCTGTAGAAGCCGTTGAAGGTGCAGAAAACCGGAAAGCTACGCTTCGCGCATGCTGCACCTGCGACTGATCACCCCGGCCGACAAGACCGACGCGGTGGCCCGCCTGATCGAGAGGACCGTCGGCACCACGCATCTCGTGGTGATGCCGGGCGCGGCCCGCGACCCGAAGGGCGACGTCGTGATGTGCGACGTCGCGCGGGAGGCAGGCGACGAGCTGATCAGCGGGCTGCGCGGCCTCCACGTCGACACGACGGGCTCGATCGCCGTCGAGAACATCGACCTGTCGCTGTCGCGGCTGGCCGACAGGGCGGAGGACGAGGCGCCGGGCGAGGGCGCGGACGCGGTCCTGTGGGAGGCGCTGACGGACGCGACGCACGAGGAGTCGACGCTCAACGTCACCTACGTGGCGTTCCTGGCCGTAGCGACGATGCTCGCGGCCTGCGGTGTGATGCTGGACAACGCGATCCTGATCGTCGGCGCGATGGCCGTCGGCCCCGAGTTCGGGCCGCTCGCCGGGATCTCCACGGCGCTGGTGCGACGCGCCCCGCGCCTGGTGTGGCGCTCGCTGTGGGCACTGCTGGCCGGATTCGCCGCCGCGATGTTGCTGACGGCCGGGTTCAGCTGGCTCCTTGACCTGTTCGGCCTGTTCACACGCTCGATGGTCGAGGCGGACCGGCCGAACACTTCCTTCATCTGGAAGCCGGACTGGATGTCGTTCGTCGTGGCGTTCCTCGCGGGCATCGCCGGGACGCTGTCCCTCACGTCGGCGAAGTCGGGCGCCCTGATCGGCGTCGCCATCTCGGTGACGACGGTCCCGGCGGCGGCGAACGCGGCGGTGGCGTTCGCGTACAGCGACTACGCCCAGACGTGGGGCTCGACCGGCCAGCTCCTCGCGAACCTCGGCGGGATCGTCCTGGCCGGCACGCTCACCCTGCTCGCCCAGAAGTGGTTCTGGGCGAAGCAGCGGGGGCGTGCCGGCCGGTCCGGCCTAGATCCCGCGAACTGACTTATCCGAGCGCGGACTTGACGACATCGGCGAGGCGCCCGGCGATCGAGCGGGCCTGCTCGATGTCGGCGGCCTCGACCATGACACGGACCAGCGGCTCCGTGCCGGACGAGCGCAGCAGCACCCGGCCCGTCGCACCCAGCTCGCGCTCGGCGTCGGTGACGGCGGCGGCCAGCTCGGCGGACGTCGCGACGCGGGACTTGTCGACGTCGCGCACGTTGACCAGGACCTGCGGGAGGCGCTCCATGACGGAGGCGAGGTCCTGGAGGGTGCGGCCCGTCTGGGCGACGCGGGCCGCGAGCAGCAGACCCGTGAGCGTGCCGTCGCCGGTCGTCGCGTGATCGAGGATGATCACGTGCCCGGACTGCTCGCCGCCGAGCGCGTACCCGTGCTCCTTCATCGACTCCAGGACGTACCGGTCGCCGACGGCGGTCGCCACGAACTGGATGCCCTCGCGCTCCATGGCCAGCTTGAAGCCGAGGTTCGACATGACGGTCGCAACAACGGTGTCCTCGCGCAGGGCACCGAGCTCCCGCATCGACAGGGCCAGCACGGCGAGGATCTGGTCCCCGTCGATCTCCGCGCCCGTGTGGTCGACGGCCAGGCAGCGGTCGGCGTCACCGTCGTGCGCGATGCCGAGGTCGGCGCCGTGCTCGACGACGGCGGCCTTCAGCAGGTCGAGGTGGGTGGAGCCGCAGCCGTCGTTGATGTTCAGGCCGTCCGGGTCGGCGCCGATCGTGACGATCTGGGCACCGGCCTGCGTGAACGCCTCGGGCGAGACCCGGGCCGCCGCGCCGTGCGCCTCGTCCAGGACGATCCGCAGGCCGTCGAGGCGGTTCGGCAGCACACCGATGAGGTGGGCGACGTACTGGTCGAGACCCGCGTCGTAGTCGTTGACGCGGCCGACGCCGGCGCCGGTCGGGCGGTCCCACGGCGCACCGGTGCGGTGCTGCTCGTAGACCTGCTCGATCCGGTCCTCCAGCTCGTCGGCCAGCTTGTGGCCGCCGCGCGCGAAGAACTTGATGCCGTTGTCCGGCATCGCGTTGTGGCTGGCGGACAGCATCACGCCGAGGTCGGCGCCCAGCGCGCCGGTGAGATGCGCCACCGCGGGGGTGGG
Source organism: Streptomyces sp. NPDC090032 (assembly GCF_044748025.1). NCBI lineage: Bacteria > Bacillati > Actinomycetota > Actinomycetes > Kitasatosporales > Streptomycetaceae > Streptomyces > Streptomyces sp. NPDC090032. The sequence goes on from NZ_JBIVFF010000012.1 coordinate 221,123, forward strand.
CAGCACGCCGACCCGCAGGACGTCGACGCCCGCGCTCGCCAGACCGGCGACAACCGCCGCCTCGAGGAACTCGCCCGAGGCCCGCGGGTCACGACCGACCACGGCCACCGGACGGTGCCCCTCGAACGTCCCCGCCTCGCCGAGTACATGTGCCGCCGCAACGGAGAGTCCGAGCGCGAGCTCGGCCGTCAGATCCGCGTTGGCGACACCTCGTACGCCGTCCGTGCCGAACAGTCGTCCCACTGGTGTCCTCCGAACTTTCGCAATTCTCGAAGAAGCGTCGGAAATCATCCGAGCATGCAAACCCCTGAGCGTCTTGTGCCGTTATACGCCCAGGGCTGCTATATACGAACGCCCCGGCGGCACACAGCGTGCCGCCGGGGCGAACGAAACGAACAAGCAGCAGCGATTTAGCGCTTGCTGTACTGCGGGGCCTTACGGGCCTTCTTGAGACCGGCCTTCTTGCGCTCGACCGCACGGTCGTCACGCTTGAGGTAACCGGCCTTCTTGAGGGCGGCGCGGTTGTTGTCCACGTCGGCCTCGTTCAGCGCACGGGCGACACCGAGACGGAGCGCACCGGCCTGACCGGAGACGCCGCCACCCGAGATGCGGGCGATGACGTCGTAGCGGTTGTCGAGCTCGAGCACCTTGAAGGGCTCGTTGACTTCCTGCTGGTGGACCTTGTTCGGGAAGTAGTCCTCGAGCGTGCGCCCGTTGACCTTCCACTTGCCGGTGCCGGGCACGATGCGAACGCGCGCGATGGCGTTCTTGCGGCGGCCCAGGCCGGCGGCCGGCTGCGGGTCGCCGAAGCGCGCCGCGTTCGACTCCGAGGTGTACTCGCCCTCGACGGGGACCTCGGACTCGGTGGTGTACTGCTCGACGTCGACAATCTCGGTCTCTTCGACCGGCTGCTCAACGGTGGTCTCGGCCACGATTCTCCTCAGATTCTTTTCTGTCTTTGGGGGTGTGGCCGGAACTACTGCGCGACCTGGGTGATCTCGAACGGCACCGGCTGCTGGGCAGCGTGGGGGTGCTGGTCGCCCGAGTAGACCTTCAGCTTCGAGAGCACCTGACGGCCCAGGGTGTTCTTGGGGATCATGCCCTTGATGGCCTTCTCGACGGCCTTCTCCGGGTTCTTGTCCAGCAGCTCGTCGTAACGAACGGAACGCAGACCGCCCGGGTAACCGGAGTGGCGGTACGCCATCTTCTGGGTCTTCTTGTTGCCGGAGAGGTGCACCTTGTCCGCGTTGATGATGATGACGAAGTCACCGGCATCGACGTGGGGGGCGTAAATCGGCTTGTGCTTGCCCCGCAGGATGTTCGCGGCAGTGGTCGCCAGACGACCCAGGACGACATCCTGGGCGTCGATGACGTACCACTGGCGAGTGATGTCGCCGGGCTTGGGGCTGTACGTACGCACTTAGCAGCCTTCTTCTTCTTCAGTGGATGGGTGCTGAAAGTGGCATCACTGAAGCGATCGTGCAGCTGGGGACGACAGTGCCGGGTTCAGCGCCCGTATGCCGCCCACTGGTAACTGCTCCAGGGAACCTGTGCATGGCCCCTCACGCGAGGGCGAGCAAGCCAATACACACAACGAATAGGCAGAATACCCGCGCTTCCCCGTACGGGTCAAAACGCGGATCCGGACACCGGCACCGCCGGCGCCATCGCACCGGGCAGCCCCGCCACAAACCAGGGTAACCGCACGTCGCGGCGGGCAGCGCGGCACGAGCGTGACCCTCAGCACACAGGACGCACACACGGGGCGCGCACAAGACCGGCCCGACCCTGCACACCCCCTACCCCACCGTGCCCCTTAGCACCTCTCGCGCGGCGGTCTAAGATGCGCCCCATGAGCTTTGGGCAGGGGGGACCCCAGTGGGGTTCCGGGGGCAGTGGTGGTTCACAGGGGCCGGACTGGGCGGCACTCGCCGAAGCGTCCGAGACACGCCAGCGGCGCCGCCGCTGGCTGATGATCGGCGGCGGCGCGCTCGCCACGATCGCCGTCGGCTCGGCCGTCGCGTTCGCGATCGTCTCCGCCAACGGCAACAGCTCGGCCTCGAACAAGCCCGCCGACAAGCTTCCGACGACCGCGGACATCCCGAGTGGCAGCACGCCGGCGGACCCGACGTTCGCGGAGACCACGCCGCCGCCCCCGCTCGACCCCAAGGACTTCGTCTCCAGCGCCAAGAAGGACAAGGCCCCGCTCAGCGCGGACACCCTCTTCCCCGGCACCAAGCTCACCGTCGGCGACCGCGTCTACAAAAAGGGCGCGACGTCCAGCACGAAGGACTGCTCCTCGGCCACCCAGGGCGCGCTCGGCGGCGTCCTGACGGGCAACGACTGCACGCGCCTGATCCGCGCCACCTACGCGAAGGACGGCGTCGCGGTCACCGTCGGCGTCGCCGTCTTCGACACGGAGGCCCAGGCCACCAAGGCCAAGGACCAGTACACCAAGGGCACCGTGACCACCCTGTCCGGCTCGGGCGTCCCCGCGTTCTGCCGTACGACGATCTGCCGCTCGACGACCAACTCGTACGGCCGCTACGCGTACTTCACGACCGCCGGGTTCACCAGCGGCAGCCGGGACGTCACCACCAAGGACCGCGCGGTGTTCACCACCGGGGACGACCTCGCCGAGTTCACGTTCCGTCAGATCACCCGGCGCGGCGAGGCGCAGGCCTCCGCGGCGGCCGAGGCGCCCCAGTAGGGGCTCAGCAGCAGCCCGGTTCCGAGAAGGGCGCCCCCGGCAGCGTCCGCTTGTTCCGGGCCTCACGGCTGCGCGCGGCGAGCAACTCGTCGGCCGGATAACCGACTTCCTCCAGCGTCAGGCCGTGCGGCCGCACCACGTGCACCGCCGAATCCCGCACGCCGGCGGCCAGGACCTTCGCGGGCCAGTCCGGCGGGCGGTGCCCGTCACCGACGAACAGCATCGCGCCGACCAGCGAGCGCACCATGTTGTGGCAGAACGCGTCGGCCCGCACGGTCGCTTCGAGGATCCCGTCGGGCGAGCGCTCCCAGCGCAGTTCCTGAAGCGTACGGATCGTCGTCGCGCCCTCGCGCCGCTTGCAGTACGCGGCGAAGTCGTGCTCCCCGAGCAGCCGCTGAGCGGCCGCGTTCATCGCGTCGAGGTCCAACTCCCAGTCGTGCCACAGGACATGACTGCGCAACAGCGGGTCGACACCGCCGGGGTTGTCGGTGACCCGGTACACGTACCGACGCCACACCGCGGCGAACCGCGCGTTGAACCCGCTCGGCGCCTCGGCCACCTTCCACACCCGCACATCGTGCGGCAGCCGCCCCGCGAGCCGGCGCAGCAGCTTGTCCTGGTGCTCGGCCCAGACGTCCTCCGGGAGATCCACATGCGCGACCTGCCCGCGCGCGTGCACCCCCGCGTCCGTCCGCCCGGCCACGGTCAGCTCGTACGTCTGCGAGGACCGGGTCACCGTCTTCAGCGCGTCCTCGATCTCGCCCTGCACGGTCCGCCGGCCGCTGGCCTGCTTCGCCCACCCGGAGAAGTCCTTGCCGTCGTACGACAGATCAAGCCGCACCCGCACGAACCCGGGCTCTACCTCGTCACTCACACACAGATCCTCTCAGGCAAAGGCAATACGAAAGCGGGCCCGCCCCGAAGGGCGGACCCGCTCACATCAAGGCAGAGCCTCAGGCGTCCTTCGACTCCTCAGCGGCCTCGACCGCTGCGGCGTCCTCGACGACCTCGGCGGCCGGAGCGGCAGCCTCGGCGTCCTTGGCGGAACGCTTGGTGGCGGCCTCGGCCTCACCAGTGGCCTGCTGCGCGACCGTCAGCGCCTCGACCAGCTCGATGACAGCCATGGGCGCGTTGTCGCCACGGCGGTTACCGATCTTGGTGATACGGGTGTAACCACCCGGACGGTTCTCGTAGCGCGGGGCGATCTCGGTGAAGAGCGTGTGGACGACGCTCTTGTCCGTGATGACCGTGAGCACCTGACGGCGGTTGTGAAGGTCGCCCTTCTTCGCCTTGGTGACCAGGCGCTCCGCGTACGGACGCAGACGACGGGCCTTGGCCTCGGTCGTCGTGATCTTGCCGTGCTCGAAGAGCGACTTCGCGAGGTTCGCGAGAAGCAGCTTCTCGTGCGCAGCACTGCCGCCCAGACGGGCGCCCTTGGCGGGCTTCGGCATGGTGTATCTCCTTCTCTGCACCGGCCGTATCAGGTACCGGAGTCAGTTCCCCACAGGCGGGCGCCTGGAGGATGGCGCCGGGCGGGCATTCTCAGCCCGTCCGGCGTTTGAGGACAAAGCCTCAGCGACAACGGCGGGGCGGCCACGGAAATCCGCGCACCCCGCCGAAGGCGACTAGTACTGCTCGGTCTCGACGAAGCCCGCATCCGCGTCGTCGTCGGCACCAAAGGCGTCGGCGGCAGCAGTGGGGTCGAACCCGGGAGGCGAGTCCTTGAGCGCAAGACCCATGCCGGCGAGCTTGGCCTTGACCTCGTCGATCGACTTCGCACCGAAGTTGCGGATGTCGAGCAGGTCCGCCTCGGAGCGGGCGACGAGCTCACCCACGGAGTGGATGCCCTCGCGCTTGAGGCAGTTGTACGACCGAACGGTGAGCTCGAGCTCCTCGATCGGCAGGGCGAGATCAGCGGCAAGAGCGGCGTCCGTGGGGGACGGGCCCATGTCGATGCCCTCGGCGTCGATGTTCAGCTCGCGGGCGAGACCGAACAGCTCGACCAGGGTCTTACCGGCCGACGCCATGGCGTCACGCGGACGCATGGCCTGCTTCGTCTCGACGTCGACGATCAGCTTGTCGAAGTCGGTGCGCTGCTCGACACGGGTCGCCTCGACCTTGTACGTGACCTTCAGGACCGGCGAGTAGATCGAGTCGACCGGGATGCGCCCGATCTCCTGACCGACCTGCTTGTTCTGAACGGCGGAGACGTAGCCGCGACCGCGCTCGACGGTCAGCTCCATCTCCAGCTTGCCCTTGCCGTTGAGCGTGGCGAGGACGAGGTCGGGGTTGTGCACCTCGACACCGGCCGGGGGCGCGATGTCGGCGGCGGTGACCAGACCCGGGCCCTGCTTGCGCAGGTACATCACGACCGGCTCGTCGTGCTCCGAGGAGACGACCAGCTGCTTGATGTTCAGGATGAGGTCGGTGACGTCTTCCTTGACGCCCGGCACGGTGGTGAACTCGTGCAGGACACCGTCGATACGGATGGACGTGACCGCCGCACCCGGGATCGAGGAGAGAAGGGTCCGGCGAAGAGAGTTGCCGAGGGTGTAACCGAAGCCCGGCTCCAGCGGCTCGATCACGAACCGGGAGCGGAACTCGTCGACGACCTCTTCGGTCAACGAGGGACGCTGAGCAATCAGCATGAAACATTTCCTTCAGTCATGGGCACCCACTATTTGATGCCCGACTCACCGGGCGGTAGCCCGATATATGTGGTGCTGCTGCAAGGGTACGGGCGGCACGCCTCCGAAGAGCCGTACCGCCCGAAAACCTAAGACAACCGTGCGTCAGACGCGGCGGCGCTTGGGCGGACGGCAGCCGTTGTGCGGGGTCGGCGTGACGTCCTGGATCGAACCGACCTCGAGGCCCGTGGCCTGGAGGGAGCGGATCGCGGTCTCGCGGCCGGAGCCCGGACCCTTGACGAAGACGTCAACCTTGCGCATGCCGTGCTCCTGGGCGCGACGCGCGGCCGACTCGGCGGCCATCTGCGCGGCGAACGGAGTGGACTTGCGCGAGCCCTTGAAGCCGACGTGGCCGGCGGAGGCCCAGGAGATCACGTTGCCGGTCGGGTCCGTGATGGACACGATCGTGTTGTTGAACGTGCTCTTGATGTGAGCGTGCCCGTGAGCGACGTTCTTCTTTTCCTTGCGGCGCACCTTCTTGGCAGCGCCCTGACGACCCTTGGGGGGCATCTATTACTCCTACGGGAGGTGGTCGGTCCTGCAGCGACAGCTGTCGATAGACCGCTGAGCGAGGACTACTTCTTGCCCGGCTTCTTCTTACCGGCGATGGCGCGACGCGGGCCCTTGCGGGTACGAGCGTTCGTGCTGGTGCGCTGACCGCGGACGGGCAGGCCACGACGGTGGCGAAGACCCTGGTAGCAGCCGATCTCGACCTTGCGGCGGATGTCGGCCTGGATCTCGCGACGGAGGTCACCCTCGGTCTGGATGTTCGCGTCCACGTACTCGCGGATCTTGATCAGGTCCTCTTCGGACAGATCACGAACACGGGTGTTGCGGTCCACACCGGTGGCGTCCAGCGTCTGCTGGGACAGCGTGCGGCCAATGCCGAACACGTAGGTGAGGGCGACCTCTACGCGCTTGTCGCGCGGGAGGTCAACGCCTTCAAGGCGTGCCATTCAAGGCTCCTGTTGATACTTCGGAGGTCTTCAGCAGGACCATTCCCAGGTGCCGTATGAGGTACATCCTGGGTCCCCGGCCTCCGACCGGGGGTGTCGCCCTCCATTACCAAAGGATCTGAAGAGGGACGGGTCCTGCACGTGTACTTAATTGCGTCGCGCGAAAATCTGCGAACTGCAGTCGTGCGTCAGCCCTGGCGCTGCTTGTGGCGCGGGTTGTCGCAGATAACCATGACCCGGCCGTGACGGCGGATCACCCTGCACTTGTCGCAGATCTTCTTGACGCTCGGCTTGACCTTCATTGGGTGAGGTTCTCCGGGTCAGTGCCACCACCCCGCGCGAGGCGGGATGCGGGCAAGATCTACTTGTACCGGTAGACGATCCGGCCACGCGTCAGGTCGTACGGAGACAGCTCCACCACGACCCGGTCGTCAGGGAGGATACGGATGTAGTGCATACGCATCTTGCCGCTGATGTGAGCCAGGACCTGGTGGCCGTTCTGGAGCTCCACCTTGAACATGGCGTTCGGAAGAGACTCGACGACAGTGCCTTCGATCTCGATGGCACCTTGCTTCTTGGCCACGCTTTGCCCTTCGAATCGACTACCTTGATCGACTCAGCACGTACATGCAGGCATGCGTGTGCACGAGAGCCGACGAGTCAGTCTACGTCAGGGCACCCGGAAAGACGAATCGGGGAAGTTTGCCCCACAGTAAAGATCATTATGCAAGCGGAACCCATCCCCGCCGCCCCGGGAGCAGCGGCCGGAGTCACGCCAGAGGGTCCGGGGCCGCCGTCACGCCCAGCTCCGCCAGCTTCGCCTTGCCACCGTCGGGCGCGGTGAGAACCAGCGGGCCCTGTTCGGTCAGCGCGATGGAGTGCTCCCAGTGCGAGGACCAGGTGCCGTCCGTCGTGATGACGGTCCAGTCGTCCTCGAGGACCTCGGTGCGCGGGGTGCCGAGGGAGACCATCGGCTCGATCGCGAGGCAGAAGCCGGGGACGAGCTTCGGGCCCTTGCCGCGGCGGCGCTCGACGTAGTTCAGGAGGTGCGGGTCCATGTGCATCTCGGTGCCGATGCCGTGGCCGCCGTAGTCCTCGACGATGCCGTACTTGCCGCCGCCCGGCTTGGGCTGGCGGCGGATGTAGGACTCGATGGCGCGGGAGATGTCGATCAGCCGGTTGCCGTTCTTCATCGCGGCGATGCCGGCCCACATCGACTCCTCGGTCACCCGGGAGAGCTCGATCAGCTCCGGAGCGTGACCGGTGCCGACGAACGCCGTGTACGCGGCGTCCCCGTGCCAGCCGTCGATGATCGCGCCGCAGTCGATGGAGATGATGTCGCCGTCCTTGAGGACGGTCTTGTCATCCGGGATGCCGTGCACGACGACCTCGTTGACCGAGGTGCAGATGGTCGCGGGGAATCCCCCGTAGCCGAGGAAGTTCGACTTGGCCCCGTGCTCGTCGAGCACCTTGCGCGCGACCTCGTCCAGGTCCCGGGTGGTGGCACCGGGCACCGCGGCCTCACGCGTCGCCGCGTGGATCGCGGCGACGACCAGCCCCGCCTCACGCATCTTGGCGATCTGCTCGGGGGTCTTGATCTGCACCATGGGGGCCTGCGCTCTCCGTCTTCCGACTACGGTTTTTTACCTACACAACACTCCGGCCGCGGCGCCCTGTACGGGCACCGCGGCCGGAGCAGCGTAACGGCTTACTTGTCGCGCTTGAGGGCCTCCATGGCCCGCGCGGTCACCTCGTCGACCTGGCCGAGCGCCGAGATCGTGCGCACCAGGCCCTGGGCCCGGTAGTAGTCGATGATCGGCTCGGTCTGCGAGTGGTAGACCTCGAGCCGCTTGCGAACGGTGTCCTCGGTGTCGTCCTCGCGCTGGTACAGCTCACCGCCGCAGACGTCACAGACGCCTTCCTGCTTCGGCTGCTTGTACGACACGTGGAAGACGTGCGCGGAGTCCTTGCGGCAGATGCGGCGGCCGGCGATGCGCTTGACCACCTCGTCCTCGGGGACCTCGAGGTCCAGGACCGCGTCGAGCTTCACTTCGTCCGCCTTGAGGGCGACGTCGAGCGCCTCGGCCTGCGAGACGTTGCGAGGGAAGCCGTCGAGCAGGAAGCCGTTCACGGCGTCCGGCTGCTCCATGCGGTCCTTGGCCATCCCGATGGTGACCTCGTCCGGAACCAGGTTTCCGGCGTCCATGAACGCCTTCGCCTGCTTGCCCAGCTCCGTGCCCTGGCTGATGTTGGCACGGAAGAGGTCGCCCGTGGAGATGTGCGGAATCGACAGGTTCTTGGCAAGGAACGCGGCCTGCGTTCCCTTGCCCGCACCGGGCGGCCCGACGAGGACGATACGCATCAGCGGAGGAACCCTTCGTAATTGCGCTGCTGAAGCTGGCTCTCGATCTGCTTCACCGTTTCCAGACCGACACCCACGATGATGAGGATGCTGGTCCCGCCGAACGGGAAGTTCTGGCTTGCCCCGAAGCCAACCAACGCCATCGTCGGTACGAGAGCGATCAGACCCAGATACAGCGAACCCGGCCACGTGATCCGGTTGAGTACGTAACTCAGGTACTCAGCGGTCGGCCGGCCAGCCCGGATGCCCGGGATGAAGCCACCATACTTCTTCATGTTGTCCGCGACTTCCTCGGGGTTGAACGAGATCGCCACGTAGAAGAACGCGAAGAAAACGATCAGCAGGAAGTACGAAACGATGTAATAGGGGTGATTTCCCTTGGTCAGATGGTCGTTGATCCAGGTCTTCCACCCGGAGTTGCCTCCCGCGAACTGCGCGACGAGGGCCGGGATGTAGAGCAGCGACGAGGCGAAGATGACAGGGATCACACCCGCCTGATTGACCTTCAGCGGGATGTACGTGGACGTACCGCCGTAAGACCGGCGACCGATCATGCGCTTCGCATACTGGACAGGAATGCGGCGCTGCGCCTGCTCGACGAAGACCACCAGACCGACCATGACGAGGCCCACCAGGATCACGGCGCCGAACTCGATCCAGCCGCCGGCGAGGTCACCGGTCGTCTTGATGGTCCACAGGGCGCTCGGGAAGGTGGCGGCGATCGAGATGAACATCAGGATCGACATGCCGTTGCCGATGCCGCGGTCGGTGATGAGCTCACCGAGCCACATGACGATGGCGGTACCGGCGGTCATCGTGATGACCATCGTGATCGTCACGAAGATCGACTGGTCCGGGACGATCTGGTTCGCGACGGGGCAGCCCTGGAAGAGGGCGCCGCTGCGAGCGGTCGCGACGAGGCCGGTGCCCTGGAGGATGGCGAGCGCCACGGTCAGGTAACGGGTGTACTGCGTGATCTTCGCCGTACCCGCCTGACCCTCCTTCTTCAGGGCCTCGAGCCGCGGGATCACGACGGTGAGCAGCTGCAGGATGATGCTCGCGGTGATGTACGGCATGATGCCGAGCGCGAAGATCGTGATCTGCAGGAGCGCGCCACCACTGAACATGTTGACGAGACCGAACAGCCCCTGCGTGCCTTTGTTCGCGTCCATACATGTCTGGACGTTCGAGTAGCTGACTCCCGGGATCGGTACGTGTGTACCGACGCGGTAGATCACGATGATGCCGAGCGTGAAGAGCAGCTTCTTGCGCAGGTCGGGCGTCTTGAACGCCCGGGCGAACGCGGTGAGCACGGTGCCTCCTGCGACCCCCGCGCACGTGCGTCAGAGGTGACGGTCTTGAGGTTCGATGAGTGAAGGAATGCGTAACAGTCAAGCACCGGGTGAAGATCCGTCAGACTCGTCGCCTTCAGGACACACCGCCCGGCCCGGGGCGTCAGCCCCAGACGGATACAGCACAGTGCAGGCCACCATACCGGCGACCATGCCCCCCTTGGAACGACCAACCGGGGATGCCCCAAATATGGGGCATCCCCGGTTGGGAATCGCTCATGTCATCGAGACGTCTGAAAAGGTCAGACGAGCTCGGTGACGGTACCGCCGGCGGCGGTGATCTTCTCCTTGGCGGAGTTGGAGACGGCGTCAACCGTCACCTGCAGCGCCACGGTGAGCTCACCCTGGCCGAGCACCTTGACGAGGCTGTTCTTGCGAACGGCACCCTTGGCGACGAGACCCTCGACGGTGACCTCGCCACCCTCGGGGTACAGCGCGCTCAGCTTGTCGAGGTTCACGACCTGGAACTCGGTCTTGAACGGGTTCTTGAAGCCCTTGAGCTTCGGGAGACGCATGTGGAGGGGCATCTGGCCACCCTCGAAGCGCTCCGGAACCTGGTAACGGGCCTTCGTGCCCTTGGTACCACGACCGGCCGTCTTACCCTTCGACGCCTCACCGCGACCCACACGGGTCTTCGCGGTCTTGGCGCCCGGGGCGGGACGGAGGTTGTGGATCTTGAGCGGGTTGTTCTCCGCCATGATCAGTCGACCTCCTCGACCGTCACGAGGTGCCGCACGGTGTTAGCCATGCCGCGGAACTCGGGACGATCCTCCTTGACGACCACGTCGTTCAGGCGCTTGAGCCCGAGCGAACGCAGGGTGTCGCGGTGGTTCTGCTTGCTACCGATGTACGACTTCGTCTGCGTGATCTTGAGACGGGCCATTACGCACCCGCTCCCGCACGTGCACGAAGCAGAGCCGCGGGGGCGACGTCCTCGAGCGGCAGACCACGGCGAGCCGCGATCTCCTCGGGACGCTGCAGGCCCTTGAGGGCCGTCACGGTCGCGTGCACGATGTTGATCGCGTTGGACGAGCCGAGCGACTTCGACAGAATGTCGTGAACGCCGGCGCACTCGAGCACAGCACGCACCGGGCCACCGGCGATAACGCCGGTACCGGGGGCAGCAGGCTTGAGCAGGACGACGCCCGCAGCCTTCTCGCCCGTGATCGGGTGCGGGATGGTGCCCTGGATACGGGGGACCTTGAAGAAGTGCTTCTTGGCCTCCTCAACACCCTTGGCGATGGCGGCCGGCACCTCCTTGGCCTTGCCGTAACCAACACCGACGGTGCCGTCACCATCGCCTACCACGACGAGCGCGGTGAAGCTGAAGCGACGACCACCCTTCACAACCTTGGCGACGCGGTTGATCGCGACAACGCGCTCAACGTACGCGGTCTTCTCGGCGGCAGCAGCGCCACCGTCGCGACCCTTCCGGTCCCGCCGCTCGCCGCCACCGGCACCGCTTCCGCGGCGCTGGGGTCCAGCCATTGGAATTACCTCTCTTCGTTTTCCGCTAGCTACGGAACCGGATCAGAACTTCAGACCGGCTTCGCGGGCGGCGTCCGCCAGAGCGGCGATGCGCCCGGCGTACTGGTTACCACCACGGTCGAACACGACAGCCTCGACGCCCGCGGCCTTGGCACGCTCGGCGACCAGGGCGCCGACCTTGCCGGCCTGCGCGGACTTGTCGGCCTCGACACCACGGATCGAGGTGTCCAGGGTCGACGCCGACGCGAGGGTGTGACCCTTAACGTCGTCGATGACCTGGGCCACGATGTGGCGGTTCGAGCGCGTCACGACCAGGCGCGGACGCTCGGCCGTACCCGAAACATGCTTCCGGATACGAATGTGACGCCGCTTGATGGCAGCACGCTTGTAAGCGTCGCCCTTAGCAATCTTGACACCGTATGCCATGGCTTACTTACCCGCCTTTCCGACCTTGCGGCGGATGACTTCGCCTTCGTACTTGACGCCCTTGGCCTTGTACGGGTCGGGCTTGCGCAGCTTGCGGATGTTGGCCGCAACCTCGCCGACCTTCTGCTTGTCGATGCCCTCGACCGAGAACTTGGTCGGCGACTCGACCTTGAACGAGATGCCCTCGGGCGCCTCGATCAGGATCGGGTGGCTGTAGCCGAGCGAGAACTCCAGGTTGGAGCCCTTCGCCAGGACGCGGTAACCGACACCGCTGATCTCGAGCTTCTTCACGTAACCCTGGGTCACGCCGGTGATCATGTTCGCCACCAGCGTGCGGGACAGGCCGTGGAGGGCCTTGTTCTGACGCTCGTCGTTCGGGCGGGTGACGTTCAGAACGCCGTCCTCGCCCTTAGCGATGTCGATCGGCGCCACGACGGTGTGCGAGAGGGAACCCTTGGGGCCCTTCACCGCGACCGTACGGCCGTCGATGGTGACGTCCACGCCGGCGGGAACCGTGATGGGGAGCTTGCCAATACGCGACATTAGCTTTTCCTCCGTTCCCGACTACCAGACGTAGGCGAGGACTTCCCCACCTACGCCCTTCTTGCCTGCCTGCTGGCCGGTCAGAAGACCGTGCGACGTGGAGATGATCGCCACGCCGAGGCCACCGAGGACCTTGGGCAGGTTGGTGGACTTCGCGTAAACCCGGAGACCGGGCTTGGAGATCCGCTTGATGCCCGCAATGGAGCGCTCACGGTTCGGGCCGAACTTGAGCTCGAGGACGAGGTTCTTGCCAACCTCGGCGTCCTCGGTCTTCCAGCCCGTGATGAAGCCCTCCTGCTGGAGGATCTCCGCGATGTGAGACTTGATCTTGCTGTGCGGCATCGCCACGGTGTCGTGGTACGCCGAGTTCGCGTTACGCAGACGAGTCAGCATGTCCGCGATCGGATCAGTCATGGTCATGAATTGGCCTTCGGCCTCTCTCGCCGGGGTTTCCTGTATGCGCCATCCCTCTCCCCACACAGAGGCGGGACGGGTGCGGTGCGGGGACCTACGGCGTAGTAAGTCGGTATGGGCGGCGGGCGCCCAACCCCACAAGCCTACGGCATGTGAGGGAGGGCTCCCGCCGACCAAATACTTACCGAGAGCGTCCGGTAATTCCCAAGTCCCTAAGGACGAAGGGGGATTACCAGGAGCTCTTGGTCACGCCCGGCAGCTCGCCACGGTGAGCCATCTCACGAAGGCACACGCGGCACAGGCCGAACTTGCGGTACACGGAGTGCGGGCGGCCGCAGCGCTGGCAGCGGGTGTAGCCACGCACACCGAACTTGGGCTTACGAGCAGCCTTGGCAATAAGAGCCTTCTTCGCCATCTCGGTTACGCCTCCTTGAAGGGGAAGCCGAGGTGACGGAGAAGGGCGCGGCCCTCAGCGTCGTTGGTCGCCGTGGTGACCACGGTGATGTCCATACCCCGGACGCGGTCGATCTTGTCCTGGTCGATCTCGTGGAACATGACCTGCTCCGTGAGACCGAAGGTGTAGTTGCCACGGCCGTCGAACTGCTTGGGAGACAGACCACGGAAGTCGCGGATGCGCGGAAGCGCGAGCGACAGGGTGCGGTCCAGGAACTCCCACATGCGGTCGCCACGGAGCGTGACGTGGGCACCGATCGGCTGACCCTCGCGCAGCTTGAACTGCGCGATGGACTTGCGGGCCTTGGTGATGGCCGGCTTCTGACCGGTGATCGTGGTCAGGTCACGGACGGCACCGTCCATGAGCTTCGAGTCACGGGCGGCGTCGCCGACACCCATGTTGACCACAATCTTGACGAGGCCCGGGGTCTGCATGACGTTCTCGTAGGAGAACTCTTCCTGCAGCTTGCCCGCGATCTCCTCGCGGTACTTCGTCTTGAGACGCGGAGTCGTGGTGGTAGCCATCAGATGTCCTCACCCGTCCGCTTGGCAACGCGAACCTTGTTGCCCTCGTCGTCGAAGCGGTAACCGACACGCGTGACGACCTTGTTGCCGTCCTTCTCCACGACGAGCTGAACGTTGCTCACGTGGACAGGGGCCTCGGTCGTGACGATGCCACCGGCCTGCGAACCGCTGGCGGTGGGGCCGGCCTTGGTGTGCTTCTTGACCCGGTTGACACCCTCGACCAGGACGCGGTCCTCGCGGGGGAAGGCCGCGATGACCTTGCCCTGCTTGCCCTTGTCCTTACCGGTGATGACCTGTACCAGGTCGCCCTTCTTGATCTTCATGCTTACAGCACCTCCGGCGCGAGCGAGATGATCTTCATGAACTTCTTCTCGCGCAGCTCACGGCCCACCGGGCCGAAGATACGGGTGCCGCGAGGGTCGCCGTCGTTCTTCAGAATGACGGCGGCGTTCTCGTCGAAGCGGATGTACGAGCCGTCCGGACGGCGGCGCTCCTTGACGGTGCGAACGATGACGGCCTTGACGACGTCACCCTTCTTCACGTTGCCACCGGGGATCGCGTCCTTGACGGTGGCGACGATGACGTCACCGATGCCCGCGTAGCGGCGACCCGAGCCACCGAGAACACGGATGGTGAGAATTTCCTTCGCACCCGTGTTGTCGGCGACGCGCAGTCGCGACTCCTGCTGGATCACGTCTATCTCCTGATTGTCTGCCGGTTCCCCCGGGGCAGTTCAGCGAACTGCCCCGGGAGCCTGGCGGAACGAACCCTGAGGGATACCCCTCAGAGCTGTACTTGTTGGAATTCCCTTGCGGGAATTGCCTACTTGGCCTTCTCGAGGATCTCGACGATGCGCCAGCGCTTGGTCGCCGACAGCGGACGCGTCTCCATGATGAGGACGCGGTCGCCGACGCCGGCAGCGTTCTGCTCGTCGTGCGCCTTGAGCTTGTTCGTACGGCGGATGACCTTGCCGTACAGCGCGTGCTTGACGCGGTCCTCGACAGCGACGACGACGGTCTTGTCCATCTTGTCGCTGACGACCAGACCCTCACGGGTCTTGCGGAAGCCGCGGGCGGCAGTCTCTTCAGTCACGTTGCTCTCGCTCATCAGGCGCTCTCCACCGTCTCGATGCCCAGCTCGCGCTCACGCATCAGGGTGTAGATCCGCGCGATGTCCTTACGGACGGCCTTCAGCCGACCGTGGTTCTCGAGCTGACCGGTCGCCGCCTGGAAACGGAGGTTGAACAGCTCTTCCTTGGCCTCGCGGAGCTTGTTGAGGAGCTCCTCGTTGCCCAGTTCGCGCAGCTCGGACGCCTTGGTACCGGCCGACATCACGACTCACCTGCCTCGCGCCGAACAATCCGGCACTTCATCGGAAGCTTGTGAGCAGCGCGGGTAAGCGCCTCACGCGCAATCTTCTCGTTCGGGTAGGACAGCTCGAACATCACCCGACCCGGGTGAACGTTCGCGACCCACCACTCGGGGGAACCCTTACCGGAACCCATGCGGGTCTCGGCGGGCTTCTTCGTGAGGGGGCGGTCCGGATAGATGTTGATCCAGACCTTGCCGCCACGCTTGATGTGGCGGGTCATCGCGATACGAGCCGCCTCGATCTGGCGGTTGGTCACGTACGCCGGCGTGAGGGCCTGAATGCCGTACTCGCCGAACGCAACCGTCGTACCACCCTTGGCCTGACCGCGGCGCTTGGGGTGGTGCTGCTTGCGGTGCTTGACCCTACGGGGGATCAGCATTTCGGTCAGGCCTCCGTTCCGGTGCTCTCAGCCGGAGCGGCAGCGGCGGCGGGAGCGTCGGCCTTGGGGGCCTCGGCAGCCGGCGCGGACTGCTGCTGCGGCTTGCGGCCGCGGCCGCCCCGCTCGCCACCACGACCACCGCGGCCACCGGCCGGACGGTCGTTGCCGCCACGGGCCGGGCGGTTACCCGCACGGGCAGCGGCGTTCTCGGCGCGGACCTCGGCGATGTTCTTGACGTCGCCCTTGTAGATCCAGACCTTCACACCGATACGGCCGAAGGTCGTCTTGGCCTCGAAGAAGCCGTAGTCGACGTTCGCGCGGAGCGTGTGCAGGGGCACGCGGCCCTCGCGGTAGAACTCCGAGCGGGACATCTCGGCGCCGCCGAGACGGCCACCACACTGGATCTTGATGCCCTTCGCGCCGGCCTTCATCGCCGTCTGCATGCTCTTACGCATGGCGCGACGGAAGGAGACGCGGGAGGACAGCTGCTCGGCAACGGCCTGAGCAACCAGCTGAGCGTCCGTCTCGGGGTTCTTGACCTCGAGGATGTTCAGCTGGACCTGCTTGCCCGTGAGCTTCTCGAGGTCACCGCGGATGCGGTCGGCCTCGGCGCCACGGCGGCCGATGACGATGCCCGGACGAGCGGTGTGGATGTCCACACGCACGCGGTCACGGGTGCGCTCGATCTCAACCTTCGAGATACCGGCGCGCTCCATGCCGGAGGTCATCATGCGACGGATGGCTACGTCTTCCTTGACGTAGTCCTTGTACAGCTTGTCGGCGTACCAACGGGACTTGAAGTCCGTGGTGATACCGAGCCGGAACCCGTGCGGGTTTACCTTCTGGCCCATTACCGGGTTCCTTCCTTGCTGCTGACGACCACGGTGATGTGGCTGGTCCGCTTACGGATCCGGTAGGCACGGCCCTGAGCACGCGGACGGAACCGCTTCAGGGTCGGGCCCTCATCCACGTACGCCTCGCTGATGACCAGCGAATTGGCGTCGGTGTGGTCGTAGTTGTGTGCAGCGTTGGCGATGGCGCTGTCCAGCACCTTGCCAACCGGCACGCTCGCGGCCTGCGGGGCGAAACGCAGGACCGCCTGAGCCTCCGTGGCATCCATGCCACGGATGAGGTCCACCACGCGGCGGGCCTTCATGGGCGTGACGCGGATGTACCGCGCCTGGGCCCTGGCTTCCATGGTTGTCCCTTCAGTGTTCGTCATAGTCGATTCCACCCCGCGTTAGCGGCGCTTCGACTTCCGGTCGTCCTTGACGTGACCCCGGAAGGTGCGCGTCGGCGAGAACTCGCCGAGCTTGTGGCCGACCATCGACTCGGTGACGAACACCGGGATGTGGGTCTTGCCGTTGTGCACCGCGATCGTGTGGCCCAGCATGGCCGGGATGATCATCGAGCGACGGGACCAGGTCTTGATGACGTTCTTGGAACCGGCTTCGTTCTGAGCGTCCACCTTCTTTACGAGGTGGCCGTCAACGAAGGGTCCCTTCTTGAGACTGCGCGGCATCTAAACCCGCTCCTAGCGCTTCTTGTTCGTCTTGCGGCGGCGGACGATGTACTTGTTCGAAGCCTTCTTCGGCGAACGAGTACGACCCTCCTTCTGACCCCACGGGGAGACCGGGTGGCGACCACCGGAGGTCTTGCCCTCACCACCACCGTGCGGGTGGTCAACCGGGTTCATCGCCACACCGCGAACGGTCGGACGAACGCCGAGCCAGCGCTTGCGGCCGGCCTTGCCCCAGTTGATGTTCGACTGCTCGGCGTTGCCGACCTCGCCGATCGTGGCGCGGCAGCGGGCGTCGACCAGGCGAATTTCGCCGGACGGCATACGAAGGTGGGCCATCGTGCCCTCCTTCGCCAGCAGCTGCACCGAGGCACCGGCGGAGCGGGCGAACTTGGCACCGCCACCGGGACGGAGCTCGATCGCGTGGATCGTGGTACCGACCGGGATGTTGCGGAGCGCCAGGTTGTTGCCCGGCTTGATGTCGGCCCCAGGACCGTTCTCGACGCGGTCACCCTGCGACAGGCCACGCGGAGCGACGATGTAACGCTTCTCGCCGTCGGCGTAGTGCAGCAGCGCGATGCGCGCGGTGCGGTTGGGGTCGTACTCGATGTGCGCGACCTTCGCCGGCACGCCGTCCTTGTCGTGACGACGGAAGTCGATCACTCGGTAGGCGCGCTTGTGTCCGCCACCCTGGTGGCGAACGGTCACACGACCGGCGTTGTTACGGCCGCCCTTGCTGTGCAGCGGGCGGACCAGCGACTTCTCCGGCGTGGACCGCGTGACCTCGACGAAGTCGGCAACGCTGGAGCCACGACGGCCCGGCGTAGTCGGCTTGTACTTGCGGATTCCCATTTCTCAGTCCTCGTCCGATATTCGGACCAGGGCACTCCGTTAGGAGGCCTGGCCGAAGATGTCGATACGGTCGCCCTCAGCGAGGGTCACGATCGCGCGCTTGCTGTCCGCACGCTTGCCGAAGCCCGTCTTGGTCCGCTTGCGCTTGCCCTGACGGTTGATCGTGTTGACTCCGGTGACCTTGACCGAGAAGACCGCCTGGACGGCCTGCTTGATCTGGGTCTTGTTGGCCCGCGGGTCCACGACGAAGGTGTACTTGCCCTCGTCGAGAAGCGCGTAGCTCTTCTCGGAGACGACCGGCTTGAGGAGGACGTCACGGGGATCCGTGAAGCTCTTGCTCAGCGGCGTCTCGACAGTGTTCTTGCCCTCGGCCTCGTGGCGCTTCGCCTTGGCGACGCGCGCGGCCTTGGCGGCCTTGGCCGCCTTGGGGGCAATGCTCGGGTGACGCGTAGCCATCAGGCTTCGCTCCCTTCGGTGTCAGCGGCCTTGGGGCCAGACACGAAGGACTCGAAAGCGGCCTGGGTGAAGACCACGTCGTCCGAGACGAGAACGTCGTACGTGTTCAGCTGGCCCGGCTCCAGGATGTGGACCTGGGGCAGGTTGCGAGCGGAGAGCAGCGCGGCCTCGTCGGCACGGTCGATCACCAGGAGCAGGTTCTTGCGCTCCGAGATCTTGCCGAGCAGCGACTTGGCGGCCTTGGTGGAGACTCCGCCGTCGACCACGCCGGTGACGACGTGGATGCGAGCGTTGCGGGCCCGGTCGGTGAGGGCGTGGCGCAGGGCCGCGGCCTTCATCTTCTTGGGCGTCCGCTGCGAGTAGTCACGCGGCTGCGGGCCGTGGACGACGCCACCGCCGGCGAACTGCGGCGCGCGGGTCGAACCCTGGCGCGCACGGCCGGTGCCCTTCTGGCGGTAAGGCTTGCGCCCACCACCGCGGACCTCGCCGCGACGCTTGGTCTTGTGCGTGCCCTGACGGGCAGCGGCCAGCTGTGCGACGACGACCTGGTGGAGAAGCGGGATGCTGATCTTCTCTACGTCGAAGATCTCCGCGGGGAGCTCGACCGTCCCGGCCTTGTCGCCTGCCGGCGAAAGGATGTCAATGGTGCTCATCGGTTCCTCAAACCCCCTTGGCCGCAGTACGGACCAGGACGAGGCCACCGTTCGGACCGGGAACTGCGCCCTTGATGAGGAGCAGGCCCTTCTCCGCGTCAACGGCGTGAACGGTCAGGTTCTGGGTGGTGACCCGCTCGTTGCCCATGCGACCCGCCATGCGCATGCCCTTGAAGACACGGCCGGGGGTGGCACAGCCACCGATGGAACCGGGCATACGGTGCACACGGTGGGCACCGTGCGACGCCTTGCCACCCTTGAAGTTGTGGCGCTTCATGACACCGGCGAAGCCCTTGCCCTTGCTCTTCGCGGTGACGTCAACCTTGACGCCCGACTCGAAGACCTCGGCAGTGATCTCCTGGCCCAGCGTGTACTCGCTGGCGCCGGAGGTACGGAGCTCCACCAGGTGGCGGCGCGGGGTTACGTCGGCCTTGGCGAAGTGGCCCTTGAGGGGCTTGTTCACCTTGCGCGGGTCGATCTCGCCGAAGGCGATCTGGACCGACTCGTAGCCGTCGATGTCGTTCGTACGGACCTGGGTCACGACGTTCGGACCGGCCTTGACCACGGTGACCGGGACGACACGGTTGTTGTCGTCCCAGACCTGGGTCATGCCGAGCTTCTCGCCCAGGATGCCCTTGATCTGCTTAGCCATTCTCAGCTCACCGATCCCTAGAGCTTGATCTCGATGTCGACACCGGCCGGAAGGTCGAGTCGCATCAGAGAGTCAACGGTCTTGGGCGTCGGGTCGAGAATGTCGATCAGGCGCTTGTGCGTGCGCATCTCGAAGTGCTCGCGAGAGTCCTTGTACTTGTGCGGCGACTTGATGACGCAGTACACGTTCTTCTCAGTGGGCAGCGGCACCGGGCCTGCGACCGACGCACCAGTGCGGGTCACCGTCTCGACGATCTTCTTCGCCGAGCTGTCGATGACCTCGTGGTCGTAGGCCTTAAGCCGGATGCGGATCTTCTGTCCCGCCATGGCTACTAGTAGTCCTGTCTCTCGAAACGCTCTGGAACCTGGCAGGTCCTATTCCGTCCTCCTCCGACCCACGCGGTCGGGCGTGTCGCAGTCTCACTGACAGAAATTTCCATACGGATTTCCCTGCTCGGGAGCTGCAGCCCTGGGACCGCGAAGCCGGGGGAAGAAACCCACCGGGCGCCTGGCTGAACGACCTCGCTGCACTTCCCGGAAGATTCCCGTACGTCCGCCCTAGCGCTGCCTGCAGATCTTTCGACCTTCTGGCAGATGGGGCGACGAGTACTGTGGGACTCGCTTCCGGTCCTCCCGGCGGGAGGCGCGCAGCATCGGCACTCAACCGAGCAACCCCGACAGTCTGCCACAGAGCGCCTGCGCCTGGCCAATCGAGCCGTAGAGATTACCCCTGGGGTGACGAAGGTCAAACCGGGTGGCCCGCGCGCCGCCGACTGGGCACCGATGACCCCGTGTCTGTCGCCGCTCTCACCGGATCGGAATGCCCGTTCCCTTTCAGGCCTTGGCCCGGCCGGAACACACTGCGCGTGTTGCGTAGGGCGGATTCCGGTTGTGATGATGTGCGCCATGTCTGAGCACGGGGGCGAGGCGGCCCAACCGCCACGGACCAGCATTCCGAGATCACGACTGGCGGACTACGCGGATATGGCGGGGGTGTCGAGCGGTGCCGCAGACGGCACGGACGGGCAACCACGCGAGCCGCAGCCCCGCGGCGAGGCAGAGCCCCCAGCGCCACCGCCTCCCGCCGACCCGGTTCTCGACGGCCCCGAGGTCGCGGCCCGCAAGCGGAGCTTCGGCGCGCTACTGGGCGAGTTCCGACGCACGCCGGTTCTGGTGCCGTTGGGCGAGGGTCCCGGTCCCGATGACGAACGCGGGATGCTGACGGCTGACCTGAACGGCATCCGGTTCATCCTCGCCTTCACCGACGAGCAGGCATTGGCCCGGTACGCGCGGGAGCGGGGTGCTTACCAGCGCGAGTGGACCTACCAGACCGTGCTGGGCGCACGCCTGCTGGACGTGGCGGTGCCCGCCGCCGGGGTTCCCTGCGGGGTGGCACTGGACTGTGCGGACGGCCCGGACGGCATGGTCTTCCCGCCCGTGATGGGCATCGTGCCGGACGAGGTGGCGGTGGATGCCGACGAGCACACAGAGGGCGCGGCATGACGGGGACGGGCGGCAAGGACCTTGAGACCGGCGGTCTGGCTCTCATCGCGAAAGGGCTGACTGAGGCCCTCGGCGAGCTGAAGGAGCTGGGCATGGTCGGCGAGGCCGGGGCCGGGCGCGGCTTCGGCGATCTTGCCCTGTCCGGCCTCGAGTTGGGTGAACAAGGAGTGACGGACGCGCTCTCCTCGTTCTGCGAACGCTGGGAGTGGGGCGTGCGAGCTCTGATCAACGAGGGCAACAGCTTCGCGCAGGGCGTGGGGCTCTCGGCCGGTACGTACTACGAGACGGATCAGTACGTCGAGGGCGCTCTGAAGGTCGGGGCGAACTCTCTGATGGGCAACCCTTACGCGTCCGAGGACGACATCACCAAGATGAGCTGGGGCCAGCTGGCCGAGAACAACTCCTTCGCACACGCGGACTACAGCAAGGAGTCCTTCGAGACGGCCATGGCCAACAGCGCGCAGGGCTGGAAGGACGCCGGCCGCGACATCGCGACCTCCCACACCGCGGGTCCTCTGGGCCTCAACCCCGAGAACGTGCACAGCGCCGCCGGTGTCTCCGACGCCGAGTACGACAAGTGGCTCGACGACACCTTCGGCCCCTCTCCCGAAGCTCGCGCCAAGGCCGCCGAACAGCAGCAGGGAGTGCCGGGCGGGGGTGCCGGCTGATGGGTGTCTTCGGCGACATCAAGGACGGGCTCAACGACGGCCTCGGGGCCATTGAGGACGGCATCGACTCCGGCAAGAAGGCTCTGGGCCACGGCGTCGACTGGGCCACGAACGAGGTCGGAGACGGCCTCGACCACGTAGGCCTGCACGGCGCAGCCGACGCCGTGCAGGACTGGGGCGACGGCGTGGCCTCCGACCTGGGCGCCACCCCCGGCGAGCAGCAACTCGGCCAGACCGAGGACGCAGACGAACTCGTCCACGGCAAACCGGAGAAGATCCGGGAGAGCGCCAAGCACCTCAAGGACTTCCACACCGCCTTCGACCGCGTCGGCCAGGGCATGAAGAAGCTCGACTCCTCCCACTGGAGAGGCGAGGGCGGCGACAGCTTCCGCAAGAAGTTCGAGATGCACCCGACCAAGTGGCTGCACGCCTCCGACGCCTGCGAGTCGGCAGCCCAGGCGCTCGACTCGTATGCGGGGACAGTCAAGTGGGCGCAGGAGCAGGCCAAGGAAGCCATCGAGCTGTACAAGAAGGGCAAGAACGCCTCCGAGGAAGCCGTGGAGGCGTACAACAAGCGCGTCGACGCCTACAAGGCCAAGATCAAGGCCGATCAGGACCCCGGCCCCGCCCTTGAGCCCTTCCACGACCCCGGCAAGGCCGACATCAAGGCGGCCAGGGAGAAGCTGGCGGAGGCCCGCAAGCAGCGCAACACGGCTGCCTCCACTGCGGAGACCAAGGTCAAGGCGGCACTCGCCCACGCCCCGGCCGAGCCTCCGCCCCTGAGCCGCCTCGGCAACAACGTCACCGATGGCTATCAGGCCTACAACACGGAACTCACCCACGTCGTCGGCGGCGCCCTCAAGGGCACCGCGGGCCTGCTCAACTTCGCCCGCGGCCTCAACCCCACCGACCCCTACAACCTCACCCACCCCGCCGAGTACATGCAGAACGTCTCCATGACGCTCTCCGGGCTCACGTCCACGGCGGCACACCCCGAGCGGGTGGTGCAGGCGGCGGTGGACGGCTTCAAGAAGGACCCGTCCGAATTCTTCGGTCGCCTCATCCCGGAAGTCGTCGGCACCAAGGGCGCGGGGCTTGCCCGCGGCGGACTGCGCCTGGGTGTGAAGGAAGGAATGGAGACCGCGGCGTCGAACATGGCGTCCAAGGGACTGAAGTACGGCGACGACGCGGTCGGGGCGGCACCGAAGAACTTCAGCGATCTGGCGCGCAGTACCGAGCATGTGAAAGAGAAAGCAATTCACCATGACTCGGTGGACCCGCACAAGGCCCAGGAATTCCTGGACTCGGAGTATCCGTGGCTGAAGGACGTCAACAACCGGTGGGAGGACGGATACACCCAGAACTGCGCGCACACCACGGTCACGGTCGACCGTCGCCTCGACGGCGTCGACGTCAGTGCGGCACCCCGGCAGGGACCGGGCCACCTGGACGTGGAGCAGCTGGGCGTCAAGGATCCGTCGACCGCCTGGCACCGGGCCGACAGCTACGATGACGTGATTCGCGATCTCCAGGCCAGGGGCGAGGGTTCGAGAAGTGCCGTCTTCATCGGCCGCGGGGACTCCGGACACTTCTTCAACGCGGTGAACACCGAGCACGGGGTGGTGTTCCTCGACGGCCAGAGCGGAAAGCTCGGAATGCTGGAGAGCGACGCGAAGGAAATCATGCACGTCCCGTACAGAAATGGGGCTCCATAAATGCTGAGTAGAGCCGAAGCCGTGGAAACGGCGGCCGCGCTCCTCGGAAGGGTTTATCCGGAGAAAGCGGATTCCCTGGTAATGCTTCCGGAGAAGTGTGTCGAGTACCCCTATGGCTGGGCCGTCCGCTTCGACTTCAAGGAACACATCGAGTCCGGTGACTGGCTGCAGTCACCGGTCACCAGCGTCGTCATCGTCCCGCACGACGGCGGCAAGGCCCATTTCCCGCCCAGCGTCTTCCCGGTGGCGGACTACATGAACCGGCGCGCCTCGGGCGACTGGCCGCCCAAGGAGTGAAGGTGACAAGTCCTGCTGAGCGGGCCGCGACCTGGCTGAACCAGGTCTACCGAGGCCTGGTGGAGCTCGCCGCCCCCCACCCCGTACACGAGTCCCCTACCGCCTGGCTGATGGCCTGCCGCACCCTTGCGCAGCCCGGCTACCCGGACACCCCCATGCTCGCCGCCTCGGTCGTCGTGCCCAAGGACGGGAGCTCTCCGTTCCATCCGGCGCCGAGCGCCCCGTTCGCGGACCTCGCGCCCGCCGCGTCGTACGACGAGGCACTGACCCGGGTACAGAACCAGCCGCGCCGGATCAATGCACGCGGTTGCCTGGTGACGCTGAACGCGATGATCGGCGGCGCGCCGTCGACGGCGCTTCCCTGGCAGCCGTCCGACGAGGCCCCGGGCTGGTGGAACAGGCTGCACCGCCGGTACTTCCCCGAGTTCGAGCCGGTGCCGGTGAACAGCTGGGACGATGCCGTCAAGGCGATCGCCGAGACCGGCCCCGACACCCGGGGCGTGGTGTGGGTACGGCGCGAGATCGGCGGGTACGAGGCGTCGGGGCACCTGGTCTACGCCCACAACAACAAGGGCCGCGTCGTCTTTCTCGACGGCCTGACGTCCTCGCTGGCGCAGCTGGACTCGGCCGGCGTGCGTGAGCTGGTTCTCGTACGCGCCGCGCCGGGATCGTCCGCTCCCCGCCGCGCGCCCTGGGAGCGTGAGGCGTACGGCTTCGAGGCGGCGTGCGGCAAGGCACAGCAGTGGCTGGACAGCACGTACGGCGGCGAGGTGGAGCTGGTCGAGCCCGGGCCCGGTGACGAGACCCAGCGCGGCTGGGTGTTCTCCTGCGACGGTCGGCGCCACCTGCGCGAGGGCCGCTGGCAGGACACACTGCTGGACGCGTCAGTGGTCGTCCCCAAAGACGCGGACGCGCCCTTCCACCTGCCCAACTCCTCCCCGTGGGCCTGGCTGGCCCATTGGGACCAAGGCGGCACGCCGGGAACGGGATCGTTCCCGCCACCGCCCGCGCCCGGACGCGCGTACTGGTTCGAGCCGACACTGGCCGATCTCGGCCCCGTCCTGTCCACTTCCGACCATCAGACCTGGCAGTCGGCGGTGGACGAACTCACGTCGTTCCCGGCGGGCTCACGCGCCCTGATCTGGGTGCGCCGCACGGACGGCCGCGGCAGGGAGGCGGTGGGCTGGCTGGTCTCGGCGCTGACCACGGAGACGGGCACAATCTTGGTCGACGGCTCATCGGACGAGCCGGTCGCGATGGACTCGACGGGGGTACGGGCCTTGCACGTGATCCGGTACCGCTGACGACGGGACCAGCAGGCACGCCCCTCGTGGAACACCGGCGCCGAGGCCTTGATGTCCGCGGTATGGAACGGCAACAGGCCTGTGGAGCAGAGGAGCCAGCACGACGGGCGGCCATTCCCACCGGGCTCGCCACGTGGGCGGCTGAGGGCTGCGTCAGTTCCCCGGCGCGTACGTCACGAACTCGGCCCAGGCCTCAGCCGTCACGGCGAAACGGGCCGCGTGGGCGTTCGATGGTCGGAGACGCGTCGAGGTGATCCAGAGCCGCCCACCTGTCCGCGTTCGTCTGACGGATCCGCTCGGACCGCCGGGTCGTGATGCCCGGGTCAGTCATTCGAGACCACGCCCATTCAGGACGTGAGGGTCGACGCGTCACCCCAGACGGCCTCCAGGTCCTGACAGCGGACCGTCATAGTCGCGTCGGTCAGTCCGATTTCGTGCACGCAGCCGCCGTCCTCGCCCGGGAGGATCTCGTCGAGCAGCACGGTGTCGACCGACATCCAGTCGATGGAGTGCTCGTAGTCGATGGAGAAGTGGGTCACTCCCGAATAAGTGATACGCAGCCCGGAATCGTGCCTCCACTGATTCGGAGCAAAATCCAGCGTCAACCCTCCGCTTTTATCGACGGCCACCTGGACGCCAGACAGTTCAAGGTCTTTGACGCAGCGCATGTTTCCGCGCCCCATGTCATAATGCGCCGGATCCGAGGCAAAGGACCAGGCGCCTTCAGGAAGTTGGTCCCGGAGCTTTGGGATTTCGGCCAGATAGGGCCTCGGATCCAAGTGGAACCCGTCGGATTCCCAGACTGCCGTAACGTACTTCACTTGCAACCTTCCGCGGCGAGAGGTGGCCGCCTCCATTTATCTCCGGTGATATTCTCGGTCCCTTCGGGGGCGATGCGGCCGACTTTCCGCAGTTCATGGATCAACCGCCCCTTGATGGCGTTCTCCACAGCGGATGGGACCTCGACTTCCGACGCATTGATGCCCTGCGGCTCAGCGAAGGTGCCAGAGCGCGTACGTCGCCACGAGCAGGATCAGCCCCGCGAACGCCATCAGTGCACCCAGGAACCGGAGATAGCCCACCGACCCGAAGACGGTGGTCGGCGCGTCGAGCGCGCCCGGCATCCCCAGGATCCCCGCGTTCCTCTGCCTGATCCGCTCGGACCGTCGGGTGGTGATCCCCCGTATGTCGAACGCCCAGTTCACCCCGCACCACAGGCAGACGAGGCCGGCGAGCGAGAAGATGGCGAGGACGACGGGCGACGGCCCGTCGACCCCTGCGGCAAGCAGTGACACGTCAGTCAAGATCGGATTCTTTCGAACAGTCCGGGACACCGGAGTAGCGGAGCAGCCAGGGCATGGCCGCGTGATCGGTGCCTTCCATGGTGACGATCACCTCGCGGCGCGTCGAATCCCCCAGCCGGCGGCGGCGATTCAGCTACCCGACGTGTACGTCACGAAGTCGGCCCAGGCGTCAGCCATTGCAATAGACCAGCCAGACACCCACTGATCAGGGAGAACACCCGGCAATGTTCGCATCGCCCCACCCCGTGCGCCCCGGCCGACAAACGTGGCCGGTGCACTCCCGCGGGAGGACTCCATGAGCACGCAGGCTGATCACGGGCACGAACTGGTTCCCCGCCCCGGGCAGACTCCGGACGACGACCGGGGCTGCCTCCGGGTGGTCCTCGCCCTTCCGTTCAGCGTGCTCACCCTCACCGCCGCGTACTTCTGCTGGATGGCCCTCACCATCCGTCCCGCCGGGGTCTGGGACGACGACGCGTACCGGGGGATCGTCCTGTCCTGCGTCGTCACGATCGCGGCTGCCGGGTCGGCCGTGGCGCTGTGGCTGCTCCCGTCCGTCCGGCGCGTCATGGGGTGGGCGTGGGTCGCGCCCGCCCTGGTGCTCGGAGTCACCGCCGCCGCGCGGTGGGCCTTCGGCGGCTGAGGGCGCGTGGCTGAGGCCTCGTAGCGACGGGAAACCAAGAGTTGCCCAAGAGTCCCAAAACGCGTGAACAGAACATGTCCGCGCATGGAACCTGACCCCACTGACGAGCCTCTTCCCGGCTGAAGCACCGAGAAGCAGCGCACATTCCGACCGCTGCGTACGGCGGACGGAGGACAGCGCGTGGGATACGAGAGTGCCCAGAATGAGGACGTCGACGGTCGAATAGGCGGCACCCGACGCCTGCCCGGGCGCCGGGCCGTCCTGCTCGGGTCGGCCGCCACCCTCGCCGCCGCCACCGCCGCCGCCGTCACGGCCCGCATGGACCAGGCCCCGCCCCCTCCCCACCCCACCGCCCCCTCCCCCGCCTCCGGCCGCCCCGCCGCCGAGGGCGATCACGCCCTGCTGCTCCAGGTCCTCGCGCACCCGGACGACGACCTGTACTTCATGAACCCGGACACCAGCCAGGCCATCGCCGCGGGCATCCCCCTGGTCTGCGTGTACGTCACCGCGGGCGAGGCCGACGGCGTCAACAAGATCCCCGGCCGGCCGCACCCCCCGGCCGACAAGTCCGCGTACGCCTCCGCCCGCCACCAGGGCCTCCGCCAGTCCTACGCGACCCAGCTCGGCCTGCCCGTGTTCACCCGCTGGCGTACCGAGGTCACCTCTCTCCCCGGCGGTCACCAGGCCGAGGTGAACACGCTGGAGCACCGGGGCCGCCGCATCGAACTGGTCTTTCTCGACCTGGCGATGCACACGCCCGCGGGCCACATGGGCGCCCCTGCGCTGTGGCGGGACAGCGGCCTGCCGCTGCGCACGGTCGTCGTCGACGGGTCGCCGCTGCGCCGGGCACAGATGTACGACTACGACGGCCTGGTCGACGTACTCGTGGCCCTCTTCGAGCGCTACCGGCCCACCCTCGTGCACACGCTCGACCCGGACCCGGACATCCAGCACAGCGATCCGCGGACGCGCATACGCGACAGCGAGCAGCCCGGCTTCTCCGACCACGCCGACCACACGGCCGTGGCCGCGTTCACCTGGGCCGCGCTGATCCGCTGGTCGCAGACCGCGGCGGGCGGGCCGCCCCCGTTCGCGGCCACCGCCTTCCGCGGCTACTACAACCACCACTGGCCCGAGAACCTCCCCGAGTCCGTGCTGCACGCCAAGGCCGAGCACCTGATGCCGTACGGCGCGGCCCCCGACTGGCAGTGCGGGAACCCCTCCGGCTGCGGGGACTACAACGTCGGCGGGGACCGCCCCCTCACCAACCGCAAGGGCTGGGTCCGCTCGACGCACTACCGCCACCCGGGGCCGCGGATCGCTCTCGCCCAGGAGCCGGACGGGAAGCTGGCCGGCTACGGCGTCCTCGGCCTGCGTGCCGTCCGCTGGCGCGAGACCGCGGAAGGTGTCTTCGGCCGGCCGGCCGACCTCGGCGGCGGCCCGCTCGCGCCGGCCCTCGGTTCCGCGTCGCTCCTCGACGGACGGCAGCTGCTCCTCGGCCTGCGGCTCGCGGCCCTCGAAGGACGCGGCGGCTCCGACCTCCGCGAGATCGTCGTCCTCGAACAGCGCGCCGCCGGCGGGGAGTTCGGCGCCTGGACCGGCCTCGGCAACCCGGAGACCGACCCCGTGCGGGGCCGCCGCATCGGCGTCCCCGTCGCTGTCACCGCTCGCGACGGGCGCGTCCATCTGTTCGTCAGGGACGCTGAGCAAGGGATCAGTACGCGGGTGCGTGGGCTCGACGGACGCTGGTCGCCGTGGCGCTCCCTCGGCGGCGGGCCCGTGCAGGACGGTCTGACCGCGGTCGGCGGCGAGGACGGCGGCGTCCATGTGTACGCGCCGGGACGCGACACGGTGCACCACTGGACGCCGGAGGGGCCCGCACCGCTGGCCGGGCTGCCCGTCCCCGCGGACGCCGTCGCCGCCGTCGGCGGCCGGCTCTACTACCGGACCCCCGCCTCGTCCGCGCTGACGGCGACGGCAGGACCGCCGGTCGACTTCCCCGGCTACGGCCCCGTGACCGCCGCCGGACCGTACCTCCTGGGCCGGGACGCCGCAGGGACGCTCCAACTCCTGCACCGTGGCCGGATCCAGCGGGCGGCGCGTGACCTGGTCACGCTCGACGGACCCGCACTCCGCGCCACCCGGAACGGCCCCGCGGCCGCGGGCCTCTCCCCCGCCGCCCAGCCGTGGCTGTGGCGCCCGGACAGCTCCACCGGCACCGGCACCGCCCGCAAGATCTGAGCTCCCTCATCACATAGAACTCATCACGTAGAACTCATCACATAGAACTCATCACGTAGAAGAGCGCATGCGAAAGGGCCCGTACGACCGAAGTCGTACGGGCCCCTTCTGGTGCTCGCTGGAGCTACCAGGTCAAACCCTCAAGGAAATTACTTGAGGATCTTGGTGACCTGGCCGGCGCCCACGGTCCGGCCACCCTCACGGATGGCGAACTTCAGGCCCTCTTCCATGGCGACGGGCTGGATGAGCGCAACGTTCATCTCAGTGTTGTCGCCCGGCATGACCATCTCGGTGCCCTCGGGGAGGGTCACGACGCCGGTCACGTCCGTGGTGCGGAAGTAGAACTGCGGGCGGTAGTTGTTGAAGAAGGGGGTGTGACGGCCACCCTCGTCCTTCGACAGGATGTAGGCCTGGGCCTCGAACTCGGTGTGCGGCGTGACCGAACCGGGCTTGATGATGACCTGGCCGCGCTCGACGTCCTCGCGCTTGATGCCCCGGAGGAGCAGACCGACGTTCTCACCGGCCTGGCCCTCGTCGAGCAGCTTGCGGAACATCTCGATGCCGGTGACCGTGGTGGTGGTCTTCTCGGTCTTGATGCCGACGATGTCGACGGTCTCGTTGACCTTGAGGACACCACGCTCGATGCGGCCGGTGACGACGGTGCCACGACCGGTGATCGTGAAGACGTCCTCGATCGGCATCAGGAACGGCTTGTCGACGTCACGCTCGGGCTGCGGGATGGACTCGTCGACAGCCTTCATCAGGTTGAGGATCGACTCACCCCACTCCTTGTCGCCCTCGAGCGCCTTGAGCGCCGAGACCTTGACGACCGGCAGGTCGTCGCCCGGGAACTCGTACTCGGAGAGGAGCTCACGGACCTCGAGCTCGACGAGCTCCAGGATCTCCTCGTCGTCCACCATGTCGGCCTTGTTCAGGGCGACAACGATGTAGGGAACGCCGACCTGGCGGGCCAGGAGCACGTGCTCCTTGGTCTGCGGCATCGGGCCGTCGGTGGCGGCGACCACGAGGATGGCGCCGTCCATCTGCGCGGCACCCGTGATCATGTTCTTGATGTAGTCCGCGTGACCGGGGCAGTCGACGTGCGCGTAGTGACGCGTCTCCGTCTGGTACTCGACGTGCGCGATCGAGATCGTGATACCGCGCTGGCGCTCCTCAGGAGCCTTGTCGATCTGGTCGAAGGCCGAGGCCTCGTTCAGGTCCGGGTACGCGTCGTGCAGCACCTTGGTAATGGCGGCCGTGAGGGTCGTCTTACCGTGGTCAATGTGACCGATGGTGCCGATGTTGACGTGCGGCTTAGTCCGCTCGAACTTCGCCTTCGCCACTGGGTCCTCCTGTGGAGTGGTTCTGTACGCCTTGCTTCATCGGCGCCAGGTGATCTTTGCTGGGAAACCCGCCGCCGGGGTCCGGGGTTACGAACCCCGGCGGTCGGTGTCAAGCCTAAAGCGTGAACTCGGGTGAGTTACTCGCCCTTGGCCTTCGCGATGATCTCCTCGGCGACGTTCCGCGGAACCTCGGCGTAGGAGTCGAACTGCATCGAGTAGCTTGCGCGACCCGACGTCTTGCTGCGGAGGTCGCCGACGTAGCCGAACATCTCCGAGAGGGGCACGAGGCCCTTCACGACACGGGCGCCACTGCGCTCCTCCATGGCCTGGATCTGGCCACGGCGGGAGTTGATGTCACCGATGACGTCACCCATGTAGTCCTCGGGCGTGGTGACCTCAACGGCCATCATCGGCTCGAGCAGTACGGGCTTGGCCTTGCGCGCGGCCTCCTTGAAGGCCTGCGAACCGGCGATCTTGAAGGCGAGCTCGGAGGAGTCGACCTCGTGGTAGCCACCGTCGAGAAGGATGACGCGGACGCCAGTCATCTCGTAGCCGGCCAGGATGCCGAACTGCATGGCCTCCTGCGCACCGGCGTCCACCGACGGGATGTACTCCCGCGGGATACGGCCACCGGTGACCTTGTTCACGAACTCGTACGACGTCTCGCCGCTCTCGATCGGCTCGATCGCGATCTGCACCTTGGCGAACTGACCGGTACCACCGGTCTGCTTCTTGTGGGTGTAGTCGTGACGCTCGACGGCCTGACGGATCGTCTCGCGGTAAGCGACCTGCGGCTTGCCGACGTTCGCCTCGACGCGGAACTCGCGCTTCATGCGGTCGACGAGCACCTCGAGGTGAAGCTCGCCCATACCACCGATGATGGTCTGGCCGGTCTCCTCGTCCGAGTGGACCTGGAAGGAGGGGTCCTCCTCCGAGAGGCGCTGGATGGCGACACCCAGCTTCTCCTGGTCGCCCTTGGACTTCGGCTCGATGGCGACCTGGATGACCGGCGCCGGGAAGTCCATGGACTCCAGGATCACCGGGCTCTTGTCGTCACAGAGCGTCTCACCCGTGGTGGTCTGCTTCAGACCCATGACGGCGACGATGTCACCGGCGCCCACCGACTCGATCTCCTCACGCTTGTTCGCGTGCATGCGGTAGATCTTGCCGATGCGCTCCTTCTTGCCCTTGACGGAGTTCAGCACGGCGGTGCCGGACTCCAGGCGGCCCGAGTAAACCCGGACGAAGGTGAGCTTGCCGAGGTGCGGGTCGCTCATGATCTTGAACGCCAGCGCCGAGAGGGGCTCCTCGTCGGACGGCTTGCGCTTGACGACCATCTCCGGGTCCTTGACGTCGTGGCCCTCGATGGCCTCGACATCCAGGGGCGACGGCAGGTAGCGCACGACGGCGTCGAGCAGGGGCTGAACGCCCTTGTTCTTGAACGCGGTGCCGCAGAACACGGGGGTGACGGTGGTGTCGCCGCCCTTGCCGGAGGCGATGGTGATGCGACGCACGGCCGCGTACAGCTGCTCGACCGAAGGCTCTTCGCCCTCGAGGAACAGCTCCATCATCTCTTCGTCGTTCTCCGCGACGGCCTCGAGCAGCTTGCCGCGGTACTCCTCGGCAGCCTCGGTGTGCGTGGCCGGGATGTCGACGATGTCGTACGCCTCGCCCTTGGCCGCCTCGGCGGACCAGACGAACGCCTTCATCGTGACGAGGTCGACGACACCCTGGAAGTCGGCCTCTGCACCGATCGGCAGCTGCATGACGAGCGGGGTCGCACCGAGGCGGTTGACGATCATGTCAACGCAGCGGTGGAACTCGGCACCCGTACGGTCGAGCTTGTTGACGAAGCAGATACGCGGCACGCCGTAGCGGTCCGCCTGACGCCAGACAGTCTCGGACTGGGGCTCAACGCCGGCAACGCCGTCGAACACCGTCACGGCACCGTCGAGGACGCGGAGCGAACGCTCCACCTCGACGGTGAAGTCCACGTGGCCCGGGGTGTCGATGATGTTGATGGTGTGGTCGACATCGTTCAGCGGCCAGTGACAGGTGGTGGCAGCAGAGGTGATCGTGATGCCACGCTCCTGCTCCTGCTCCATCCAGTCCATGGTCGCGGCGCCGTCGTGGACCTCACCGATCTTGTACGAAACACCGGTGTAGAACAGGATCCGCTCGGTGGTCGTCGTCTTGCCCGCGTCGATGTGAGCCATGATGCCGATGTTGCGCACCTTGGCCAGGTCAAGTGAAGTGGTAGCCATATCGGCTCAGTCTTCTCTCGGTCTCGATGTGGGTAGCGACTACCAGCGGTAGTGCGCGAAGGCCTTGTTGGACTCGGCCATCTTGTGGGTGTCCTCACGCTTCTTGACGGCAGCGCCAAGACCGTTCGAGGCGTCGAGCAGCTCGTTCATGAGGCGCTCGGTCATGGTCTTCTCACGGCGGGCGCGGGAGTAACCCACGAGCCAGCGCAGCGCGAGCGTGTTGGCACGACCAGGCTTGACCTCGATCGGCACCTGGTAGGTGGCGCCACCGACACGGCGGGACTTGACCTCGAGGGTCGGCTTGATGTTCTCAAGCGCGCGCTTCAGCGTGATGACCGGGTCGCTGCCCGACTTCTCACGCAGGCCCTCCATGGCGCCGTACACGATGCGCTCGGCGGTGGAGCGCTTGCCGTTCAGCAGCACCTTGTTGATGAGGGAGGTCACCAGAGGAGAACCGTAGACCGGGTCGATGATGACCGGGCGCTTCGGGGCGGGGCCCTTACGAGGCATTCTTACTTCTCCTTCTTGGCGCCGTAGCGGCTGCGGGCCTGCTTGCGGTTCTTGACACCCTGGGTGTCGAGCGAACCGCGGATGATCTTGTAACGAACACCAGGCAGGTCCTTCACACGGCCGCCACGCACGAGCACGATGGAGTGCTCCTGCAGGTTGTGTCCCTCACCCGGGATGTAGGCCGTGACCTCGATGCCGCTGGTCAGACGCACACGCGCGACCTTACGGAGGGCCGAGTTCGGCTTCTTCGGGGTGGTCGTGAACACACGCGTGCAGACGCCGCGACGCTGGGGCGAACCCTCGAGTGCGGGCGTCTTGTTCTTCTCGACCTTGTCCTGCCGGCCCTTCCGGACCAGCTGCTGGATCGTAGGCACTACTTCTCCGGTTTCTGTGTGCCGAATAGTAAAGCTAACCTGGAACATTTCCCGACCCACGCGGTCGGGTGTGTCGAATACTGTGGACTCCCGCCGCCAAGCGGGAAGGGCGCAGATTACGGCGGCCCATCGCGGACTCCCGTAGCGGCTGACGACACGCACGAGAGCCCAGGCACACCCCAGGCACAAGGTCTGAGCGTACCTACCTCATCGGGTTCGGTCAAAACAAATGCAGTCCACCGCGACACGCCGGACTTGTCGCACCCCCGAACCATCCGTTCGTGGCCCGATCCTGGCCATTCCATGTTCATGCACCACTGGGTTTCAGTAGCTTGATCGCCCGCTGTGACGATCGGGGGGCACATGACAGGGGCGCATTTAACGGGTGACGGAGGTCTCGACGACCGCGTCCCCTTCCTGGCCCGGCTGGAGAGCGCGGACCGGTCGGTCCTGCTGGCGCTCGGCCGCGAGCTGAGCTTCGCGCCCCGCATCGAGCTCCTGCACCAGCACGAGCCGTCGTCGCACGTGCTGTTCATCGTGCACGGCTGGACCAAGGTGACCGCGTCGGCCGCCAACGGCTACGAGGCCCTGCTCGCCCTGCGCGGTCCCGGCGACATCATCGGGGAGTCCGCCGCGCTCACGGGCCGGCCCCGCTCGGCGACCGTGACCGCGCTCGAACCCGTGCGGGCGGTCGCCGTGGAGCACGAGCGGTTCACCGACCTCCTCGGCCGCTCCCCCGCCGTCTCGTTCGCCCTGCTCGGGCTCACCGCCGACCGCACCCGGGCCGCCGACCGGCGCCGCCTGGAGTTCGCCTCCATGAGCGTGCGCGAGCGCTTCGCCGTCCTGCTGCTCGATCTGGCCCGCACCCATGGACGGCGTACGGACGAAGGCATCGAGCTCGACGTACCGCTGAGCAAGCAGGAACTCGCCGGGTCCGTGGGCGCTTCCCGGGAGATGGTGCAGCGGCTGCTCAAGGAGCTGCGGGAGCGCGGCGCGGTGGCCACCGGGCGGCGCGCCCTGCTGATCATGCGCCCCGACATCCTGCGCCGAATAGCGCGGGCCGAGCACCCCTGACCCCCGTCACGGACAGCGATCACAGAACCCCCGAGAGCGACTCTGTGCACACGGTCACACTCCGAGTGCGTCATCCTCCCTCACCACTCGCACGCGGTCGCCGCCACTGTCTTGGGCAGCACAGCTCCCCACCGAAGGGCGAACATGAGCGACCCCGTGAGCCGCACCATCCTGCTGCTCGACATCGAGAAGTACAGCGACCGGGACGACGTCGAGCAGGCGTATCTGCGCCGGATGCTCTACGACATCACCGACCGGGCCCTTGAGAGCGCCGGCGTCGACGAGACGCTGCGTCTGCGCGCCGACCGGGGCGACTCCGTCATGGAACTGATCGACGCGAACGCCTCGGTGACCGCTCTCCTGCGGGCGCTGCTCACCGAGGTGCCGGCCCAGCTCCGGGCGGTGAACCGGATGGCCTCGCGCTCGGCTCAGATCCGCCTGCGAGCCGTGCTCGCCACCGGCTACGTCGCGGTCGACGAGCTCGACGGCTGGGTCGGCTCCGACCTCAACCACGCCTGCCGGCTCCTGGACGGCGAGGTGCTGCGCGCGGCCCTGCGGGAACGCGGGGCCGACTTCGTGCTGTGCGTGTCGGAGAGCGTGCACGCGGGGATCGTGCGGCACGACCGGACCGGCGTACCGGCGGCCGACTTCCACGCGGTGACCGTGGACAGCAAGAACGGGCCCCTGCGGGCCTGGCTGCACGGGGCCGCGACCGGCGGCGCCGGTCACCACGCGGATGCCCAGAACCACGGTGAGCGGGGGCCCGGGGGGAGCCCGGCGCCGGACGGCGGCTCGGGGGAGCGTCCGGCGCCGGGCGGGTCCCTGAGGAACGCCGGCCCTTCACAGGCCACGGCGCCTCAGGCAGGCGTGGTGATCTCCTTCAACGGCGGCTCCCCCAGCTTCGGCGGCAGCTTCGTCGGCGGGGACCAGCACGGTGTATCCGGTGGCCAGGTCACGGGAGACGTGCACCTGGGCGGGTCGGGGCCCGGGTCCGGGTCCGGGTCGGGGCCGGGATCCCGGTCCGGGGGTGAGCCGGCGTGAGCGTGCCCCCGCCTTCGGCGCCCGCCCCCGAAGACGTACAGCCCGCAGAGCCCCTGACGGACCCCGAGGCCGCCGACGGGACCGAGGAGCGGACGCAGGAGGCGCGCGCCGCGCAACGTGAACTCTTCTCGCACACCCCGGCTTTCATCCTCGACAACGCCGGCTTCGGGGGCAGCCTGGTGGGCGGCTCCCAGCACGGGGTGTCCGGCGGTGAGGTCGCCGGTGACGTGTTCCTCGGCGGAAAGACGGAGATCCACCACCACGGTCCGGCCGCTACGGCCGCGTACGCCTCCGGGGAGATTCCCCGCGGGGATCTCGACGCGCTGGACGCGGTCTTCGTCGAGGGCCCGGTCTTCGCGTCCGCCCTGGCACGGCTGCGCGAGGAGCGTGTCCTGGTCCTGGCGGGCGCCCACGCAGGCGGCCGCTACACCGCCGCCTGCATGCTGCTGCACCGCCTCGGCGTGCCGGCCGTGCACGCCCTGTCCTCGGAGACGAGCCCCTCGTCCCTCACCACCCAGCTCTCGTCGCCGGGCGGTCACGTCCTGCGCGACCTGCCGCTGAGCCGCAACCGGCCCCTGCGGAACACCCATCTGTACGCGGCCCGCGACCAGCTCAAGAAGGTCGACGGGTATCTGGTGGTGACCGTCGAGAACTCGCCGTTCCTGATCGGCGCCACCCCCGCGGTCTGGGATCCGCCGGAGGCGACGGCGGTGGTGCGCGCGCACCTGAACGTGCACCGCGGTACGGACGCCGAGGAACTGCTGTCCCTTGCTCCCGTACGGGACTTCCTCTCCCGCGGGCACCACCACCCGGCCGAGGCCACCCGGTTCGCACGGCAGCTGACCGGCTACGACGGGAGCGAGCAGGCCCTGGCGCACCTCTCGGACTTCGGACAGGCCGCGGTCGAAGAGCAGTGCCGCGGGTGGCTGAGCGACCCCGAGACCACCCTGCGCGACAAGGCCTTCCTGATCTCGCTCGCCGTCTTCGACCAGGCGCCGTACGTCCTCGCGGCCGAACTCGCCGACAAGCTCTACGTCCATTTCCAGCGCTTGCAGCACCCCGAACGCCCGCCGGAGATCCCGGTGTTCGGGCTCTCCGCCGAGACCCGGCTCGAACGGGCACGGGCCGAGGGGAAGGTGCGGAACGAGGAGACCGAGTGGGGTCCGGTGCCGCAGTTCACCGCGCACTTCCGCAAGGAGGACACCCCGCGCGTCCTGCTCACCGAGGTGTGGAACGGCCATCCGTCGGCCCGGCCCGCACTGGTCGCCTGGCTGAAGGGGCTGGCCGGGGACGGCCGCCCTGTCGTACGGACCCGGGCGGCCGCGGCCACCGCGCTGCTCGCCCGCGCCGACCTGCCCTCGGCGGTCGCGCTGCTGATCGACGGCTGGGCCGTCTCGAAGTTCTTCGGCGCCCGCGTCACCGCCGCGAACGCGCTGACGCTCGCCCAGATCCTGGACGCCCCCGTCGTCGTGCGCCTGCTCACCCAGTGGTGCACCGACCCTCACTGGGCCCGCCGCTGGACCGCGATCCGTGCGTTCGGACTGCTCACGCCGCTCCGCCCGGACCTGGTCGGCCCCGCACTGAGCGCACTCGCCGCGCGCGCCCGCGCCGACAGCAGCAGCAAGGCCGAGAGCGCCAACCTCATCGAGTCGACGGCCCTGCTCCTCTCCGTGGGACGCCACCGCGGCGAGATGCTCTCCCAACTCGCCGGCCTGCTCCGTCACGACACCCCTGCCGTCCGGGCGCTCGCACTCAACGCCTTCGTACGCGCCTGCGACAACCCCGAGGACGGCGCGCTCGTCGAGTGGTACGCCGACACCGGCATGTACGAGGCCGACTCGGCCGGCGACCTCGCCACGCTCTGGCGCACCGCGCTCGGCGACCGCACCCACACCCGGGCGGCCCTGAACGCGCTGCACACCTGGGTGTACGCGGCCGAGCGCAGCGCCGACGTGGCCACGGCCCTGGAGCTGCTGCTGCCCGCGCTCGTCGTGACGGCGGACGACCACAAGCGGCTCAGCCACGAGCTGCGCGGCCTGCGCTCCCCGGACGACGGCCTGCGCCCACCCGCCGCCGACCGGCTGCTCGCCGCGCTGCATCCGAAGGCCAACACCCCCTGACCCACTAGGAGTTGAACCATGGCGGACTTCCGCCGTCAGCCGGAGTGGCAGCAAGGAGCCCACCGGCACAGCACACTGATCGACCCGGTGCTCACCGTCCGCCCCATCGCCCGTTTCGACTACACGGCCCGGCGCGCGGTCACCGCGATCGACCACGCGCTGGTCTTCGTCACGGCGAAGGGCGCGTACGACGTCTACGTACCGCCGCACCGGCCGAGCCGGTCGGACGCCGCGAGCCGCCGGTACACCTCGGTGTACGAGGTCGACATGGGCAGCCATCCCGTACAGCTCGAACTGTCGCTGCCCAGCGACGACGACGCGTTCTCGTTCGGCGTCACGGCCGATCTGACCTGGCGGGTCGCCGATCCGATCGGCTACGTGGCGAGCGGAGAGCGCGACGTCCCGACGCGGCTGACCCGTGAACTCCATCAGCTCGCCCGGCCGGTCAGCCGCGGCTTCTCGATCGAGGACAGCCCACGCGCCGAGCGCACGGTCCAGGAGGCGGTGGAGGCGGGCGGATTCGCGGCGGGCATCGGCCTCGCCGTCACCTGTGTTCTACGGCTACGCCTCGACGACGAGGCGATCGCCCAGCGGCGCATGCAGCGGAGCCTGCGCTACGAGAACGATCTGCTCGGCCCCGCGCACGAGTTCCGGCTCCGCCAGGCCCGCCAGCAACACGAGCTGGAAGTCCTGCGCCAGCAGCAGGACCAGGAGCTGGTCTCCGCGAAAATCAACTTCTACCGGCACTGGCTCCAGCACGGCGGCGTCGGCGCATGGGCCCTGCACCTCGCCCAGCACCCCGAAGACACACAGCTGGTCGTGGGCAGCATCCAGAAGGACCAGCTCTCCCTCATCAAGAGCGAGTTGGAGCTGATCGCCGGGGACTCGCTGGAGGACTTCCAGAAGGCGGAGTCCGCCCGCTCGCTGCTGCCGGCGGTCAACGACCTGATCCACCAGCAGAACCCTCCGGCACCGGCAGGCCAGGGGGCGCTGCCCGGGGGAGCGACGCCGGGGGATTCGTACGGGCCGCCCGTGCCCGGTACGCCGTACGTCCCTCAGCAGGCGTCCGGGACCCCTTACGGGCCGTCCACGTCCGGCACGCCGTACACCCCCCAGCAGGCCCCCGGCACCCCTTACGGGCCGCCCTACGTGGCCGCCGGGCCGACGCCCGCGGTGCCCCCGGTACCCCCGGCACCCCCGGTACTCCCGGCACCCGGCTCGGGCGAGGCAGGACCTGAGGCGGGCCACGCATGAGTACCCCCGACGCCCCACCCGAGCCTGCCGTCACCCTCGGCTCCCGTGCCGGCGAGCGGTTGCTCGGCGAGTTACGGGGCGAGATCGCCCGCGCGGACAGCAAGGCGTCCGTGCTGGTGGCGGCACTCGGAATGACGGCCGGAGTGTTCAGCGGGCTGCTGGCGGGACGGGACTGGACGCCAACGGCGCTGTCCCCGGCCGGAATCGCCCTGTGGTGGGCCGGAGCCGCGGCCCTGGCGCTCTCTCTGTTCGCGCTGCTCCTCGCCGTACTCCCCCGGTACCGCACCGATTCATGGACCCCCGGCCAACCGCTGTGCTACTTCGGCGACATCCAACAGGCCCTGCACAACGGCCTGTTGGCGTCCGCGCTCGCCGACACCGACCGCGACCCCGCCGCCGCGCTCACGGCCGCCCTCACCGAAACCAGCCGCATCGCCGCCCGCAAGCACCAGTGGATCCGCACCGGCCTGATCGCCTTCTGCACCGGCACTGCCCTGCTCCCCACCGCTCTGCTCATCGGCTGACCCCGCACCCGAAGGAGCCCTCATGTCACACCCCCCAGGCCCGACGTCCCCGGACCCGCAACAACCCGTCACCGCCACTCCCCCGCCCCAATACCCGGGCCCGACCGCAACATCACCGCAGTACCCCGGCCCGGCGACGCCCCCACCCACGTACCCCGGCACGGCCGCACCACCGCCACCGCAGTACCCCAGCACGACCGCACCACCGCCACCGCAGTACCCCAGCACGACCGCACCACCACCCACATACCCCGACATGGCCGGCCCTCCAACCACGTACCCCGGCGCCACCGCTCCCCCACCCCAGTACCCCGGCGCCACCACCCCCCAGACCCCGTACCTGCCGCCCCAGTACCCGAACCCCACCGCCCAGCAGCCCGGTTACCCCACCGCCCAGCAGCCCGGTTACCCGACCACCCCGCAGCCCGGCCACCCCGGCGCCTACGCCAACCCGGCCGCCCCGCAGCCCGGTTACGGCCACCCCGGCACCCACCCTCAGTACCCCGGCACCCTCACCCCGCAACACCAAAACCCCGCCCACCCCTGGCCCGGCCACCCTCCGCAGCACGCCTTCGGCAGCCAGCCCCCCGCCCCCGACGACCTCCACTACCGCCACCTCGGCTCGCGCGTTCACGTGGCGGCCCATCAGCGTGGGGCCGATGCCACCGCGATCGGGCAGCTGGCCACCCAGGTTCCGGGGTTTCTCGTGAGCCTCGCCGTGGTCGCAGCGATCTCCGTGGCGATGTTCGGCTCCACCGCCGGCTGGATCATGATCCTGGCCTGGCTCGCCTCCGGGGCGCTCATCTTCCACCGGCCCACCGAGCTCGCCTTCGCCCGGCACGTGCTGAAGCTCCGCCGGCCCCTGGCCGAGGAACGCGCCCGCCTGGAGCCGATCTGGCGCGAGGTCACGGCGCGCGCGGGCGTGGAAGCGGACACGTACGAGCTGATGATCGAGAACAGCACCGATCTGAACGCCATGGCGGCTGCCGGACATGTCGTCGGCGTCACCACCTACGCGCTCAACAGGATCCCCAGCAGCAACCTGGCCGCGGTCCTTGCCCATGAACTCGGCCACCACACCGGCGGCCACGCCTGGGCCGGGCTGCTCGGCTACTGGTACTCGCTGCCGGGCCGCATCGCCTGGGCCGTGACCCGGGGTCTGGCCAGAGCCGCGCTCGCCGTCGCGCGGGTCTTCTCGTTCGCCGGGGCCGGCCTCATGTATCTCTTCATGGGCGCCTTCGTGGTGATCGGCTTCATCGCCGCCTGGTACATCACCATCCCGCTCGTCCTCGCCCCGTACCTGCTCGCGGCGGCGGGCCGGCGCGGTGAGCTGCGGGCCGACCAGCACGCCGCGGCCCTCGGCTTCGCCCCCGAAATGGCCCAGGTCCTGCATCACTTCCAGGCCGAACAGGACGGGGCGAAGGCCTACGCCGCCGCGCAGGGCAAGAAGCTCCGCGAGCCCGGAGGGCTGGCCAAGCTGCTCTCCAGCCACCCCGACAACTACACCCGGCTGCGCGCTCTGGAGCCCTACCTCCAGCCCATCCGCTGAGCACGGCCGAACACGCCGGGAAACACCGAAAGGGCGCCCACCCCGTAAAAACGGAGTGGGCGCCCTTTCTCAGACATACGCCTTACTGGTTGTACGGACCGTAGTCGTAGTCCTCCAGCGGAACGGCCTGGCCGGAGCCCGTGCCGAACGGCGAGTAGTCGATGTCGTCGTAACCGACGGCCGAGTACATCGCGGCCTTGGCCTCTTCGGTCGGCTCGACCCGGATGTTGCGGTAGCGGGACAGACCCGTACCGGCCGGGATGAGCTTACCGATGATGACGTTCTCCTTGAGGCCGATGAGGCTGTCGGACTTGGCGTTGATCGCCGCATCCGTCAGGACTCGGGTCGTCTCCTGGAAGGAGGCGGCCGACAGCCAGGATTCCGTCGCCAGCGAGGCCTTGGTGATACCCATCAGCTGCGGACGGCCGGAGGCGGGGTGACCGCCCTCGGTGACCACACGACGGTTCTCGGTCTCGAACTTCGAGCGCTCGACGAGCTCGCCCGGCAGCAGCTCCGCGTCGCCGGACTTGATGATCGTCACGCGGCGCAGCATCTGCCGGATGATGATCTCGATGTGCTTGTCGTGGATCGACACACCCTGCGAGTTGTAGACCTTCTGGACTTCGCCGACCAGGTGGACCTGGACGGCACGCTGGCCCAGAATGCGCAGCACGTCGTGCGGGTTGGTGGCACCCACGGTGAGCTTCTGGCCCACCTCGACGTGGTCGCCCTCGCCCACGAGCAGACGGGCACGCTTCGAGATCGGGAACGGCGTCTCGTCGCTGCCGTCGTCCGGGGTGACGACGAGCTTCTTGGTCTTCTCGGTCTCCTCGATGCGGACACGGCCCGCGGCCTCGGAGATCGGGGCGACACCCTTCGGCGTACGAGCCTCGAAGAGCTCGACGACACGGGGCAGACCCTGGGTGATGTCGTCACCGGCCACACCACCGGTGTGGAAGGTACGCATCGTCAGCTGGGTACCGGGCTCACCGATGGACTGGGCGGCGATGATGCCGACCGCCTCACCGATGTCGACCAGCTTGCCGGTGGCCAGCGAGCGGCCGTAGCACATGGCGCAGGTGCCGACGGCGGACTCACAGGTCAGGACCGAACGGGTCTTGACCTGCTCGACGCCCGCGTTGACCAGCTGGTCGATGAGCACGTCACCGAGGTCGACGCCCGCCGGGGCGAGCACCTTCCCGTCGACGACGATGTCCTCGGCCAGGCAGCGCGCGTACACGCTGGTCTCGACGTCTTCCGCCTTGCGCAGGACGCCGTCGGCGCCGCGCGTGGCGATGTCGAGCTTGAGACCGCGCTCGGTGCCGCAGTCCTCCTCGCGAATGATGACGTCCTGCGAGACGTCGACCAGACGACGGGTGAGGTAACCGGAGTCGGCGGTACGCAGAGCGGTGTCAGCCAGACCCTTACGAGCACCGTGGGTCGAGATGAAGTACTCGAGCACCGACAGACCCTCACGGAAGGAGGCCTTGATCGGGCGCGGGATCGTCTCGTTCTTGGCGTTCGACACCAGACCACGCATACCGGCGATCTGACGCATCTGCATCATGTTTCCTCGGGCACCCGAGTCAACCATCATGAAGATGGGGTTGGTCTTCGGGAAGTTCGCGTTCATCGCCTCGGCAACCTCGTTGGTCGCCTTGGTCCAGATCGCGATGAGCTCCTGAGTGCGCTCTTCCTTCGTGATGAGACCGCGCTCGTACTGCTTCTGGACCTTCTCGTCCTGCTCCTCGTAGCCCTTGACGATGGCCTTCTTGGCCTCGGGCACGACGACGTCGGAGATGGCCACGGTGACACCGGAACGGGTCGCCCAGAAGAAGCCGGCCGCCTTCAGGTTGTCGAGCGTCGCCGCCACGATGACCTTGGGGTAGCGCTCGGCGAGGTCGTTGACGATCTCGGAGAGCTGCTTCTTGCCCACCGAGTAGTCGACGAACGGGTAGTCCTCGGGCAGCAGCTCGTTGAAGAGCGCGCGGCCCAGGGTCGTACGCAGCCGGAAGCTGTCGCCCTGCTGGTACTCCGGCTCGCCCTCTTCGACGGCCGGCGGGGTCCAGCCGCGCGGCGGGATGGTGCCCACCGGGAAGCGGATGTCCACGCGCGACTGCAGCGCGAGCTCGCCGGCGTCGAACGCCATGATCGCCTCGGCGACGGAGCCGAACGCGCGGCCCTCGCCCTTGGTGTCACGGAGTTCACCGTCGGTGGTGAGGAAGAACAGACCGAGGACCATGTCCTGGGTCGGCATCGTCACCGGACGGCCGTCGGCGGGCTTGAGGATGTTGTTCGAGGACAGCATCAGGATGCGGGCCTCGGCCTGCGCCTCCGCGGAGAGCGGCAGGTGCACGGCCATCTGGTCACCGTCGAAGTCCGCGTTGAACGCGGTGCAGACGAGCGGGTGGATCTGGATGGCCTTGCCCTCGACCAGCTGCGGCTCGAAGGCCTGGATGCCGAGGCGGTGCAGCGTCGGCGCACGGTTCAGCAGAACCGGGTGCTCGGCGATGACCTCTTCCAGGACGTCGTACACGACCGTGCGGCCGCGCTCGACCATGCGCTTGGCGCTCTTGATGTTCTGCGCGTGGTTCAGGTCGACCAGGCGCTTCATCACGAACGGCTTGAAGAGCTCCAGCGCCATGGCCTTCGGCAGACCACACTGGTGCAGCTTCAGCTGCGGGCCGACGACGATGACGGAACGCGCCGAGTAGTCGACTCGCTTACCGAGCAGGTTCTGACGGAAACGACCCTGCTTGCCCTTGAGCATGTCGGACAGCGACTTCAGCGGACGGTTGCCGGGGCCCGTGACCGGGCGACCACGACGGCCGTTGTCGAAGAGCGCGTCGACGGCCTCCTGAAGCATGCGCTTCTCGTTGTTCACGATGATCTCGGGGGCGCCGAGGTCAAGGAGTCGCTTCAGGCGGTTGTTGCGGTTGATCACGCGGCGGTACAGGTCGTTCAGGTCGGAGGTCGCGAAGCGGCCACCGTCCAGCTGCACCATCGGACGCAGGTCCGGC
The DNA here is from genome assembly GCF_044748025.1 of Streptomyces sp. NPDC090032. NCBI lineage: Bacteria > Bacillati > Actinomycetota > Actinomycetes > Kitasatosporales > Streptomycetaceae > Streptomyces > Streptomyces sp. NPDC090032. The sequence goes on from NZ_JBIVFF010000012.1 coordinate 265,668, forward strand.
GGGATGACCGGCACGCAGTCGAGCACCATGCCCTTGGGGCTGTTGCTGGTCTGCAGGAACGCGGAGACGACCTTGAGGCGCTTGAGCGCACGGGTCTTCTTCTGGCCCTTGCCGGTACGGATGATCTCGCGGAGGCGCTCGGCCTCCTCCTCGAGGTCGAAGGACTCCAGGCGCTTCTGCAGGGCAGCGGCACCCATGGAGCCGTCGAAGTACGTGCCGAAGCGGTCACGCAGCTCGCGGTAGAGCAGCTCGTCACCTTCGAGGTCCTGGACCTTGAGGTTCTTGAAGCGGTTCCACACCTCGTCGAGGCGGTCGATCTCGCGCTGCGCACGGTCGCGCAGCTGCTTCATCTCGCGCTCGGCGCCTTCGCGCACCTTGCGGCGCACGTCGGCCTTGGCACCCTCGGCCTCGAGCTCGGCCAGGTCGGTCTCGAGCTTCTTGGCGCGGGCCTCCAGGTCGGAGTCGCGACGGTTCTCGATCTGCTGACGCTCCACCTGGACGTGCGCCTCGAGGGAGGGCAGGTCGCGGGTGCGGCGCTCCTCGTCCACGAACGTGATCATGTACGCCGCGAAGTAGATGACCTTCTCGAGGTCCTTCGGGGCGAGATCAAGCAGGTAGCCGAGGCGCGACGGAACGCCCTTGAAGTACCAGATGTGCGTGACAGGGGCGGCCAGCTCGATGTGGCCCATCCGTTCACGACGCACCTTGGCGCGAGTGACCTCGACGCCGCAGCGCTCGCAGATGATGCCCTTGAAGCGGACACGCTTGTACTTACCGCAGTAGCACTCCCAGTCCCGGGTCGGGCCGAAGATCTTCTCGCAGAAGAGTCCGTCCTTTTCGGGCTTGAGGGTGCGGTAGTTGATGGTCTCAGGCTTCTTGACCTCGCCGTGAGACCAGGTCCGGATGTCGTCCGCGGTGGCAAGGCCGATCCGCAGCTCGTCGAAGAAGTTGACGTCGAGCACTGTGCGTCAATCCCTCTTTCGGGGTTGTGCCCCTCGCGTTAGCGAGAATTAGGCGCTTCATCATGGTCTGAACGGTCCCGGGGATGGCCGGGGGCTCCTTGTGGGAGCCCCCGGCCAGGCCCGTCAGACCTCTTCGACGCTGCTCGGCTCGCGCCGGGACAGGTCGATACCGAGCTCCTCCGCCGCGCGGAAGACGTCCTCGTCGGTGTCGCGCATCTCGATGGACATGCCGTCCGAGGACAGCACCTCCACGTTGAGGCAGAGCGACTGCATTTCCTTGATGAGCACCTTGAAGGACTCGGGAATGCCCGGCTCGGGAATGTTCTCGCCCTTGACGATGGCCTCGTAGACCTTCACGCGGCCGGTCACGTCGTCGGACTTGATCGTCAGGAGCTCCTGGAGGGCGTAAGCGGCACCGTAAGCCTCAAGCGCCCACACCTCCATCTCACCGAATCGCTGACCACCGAACTGAGCCTTACCACCCAGCGGCTGCTGGGTGATCATGGAGTACGGGCCGGTCGAACGGGCGTGGAGCTTGTCGTCGACCAGGTGGTGCAGCTTGAGGATGTACATGTACCCGATCGAGATCGGGTCCGGGAACGGCTCGCCGGAGCGGCCGTCGAACAGGTTGGCCTTGCCGGACGGCTGGACCAGGCGGTCGCCGTCTCGGTTCGGGATCGTGGCCTCGAAGAGACCGGAGATCTCGTCCTCACGCGCACCGTCGAAGACCGGGGTCGCGACGTTGGTGCCGGGGGCGACCTGGTCGGCACCGATGACCTGCAGGCGCTGGGCCCACTCGTCACCGAGGCCGGAGACGTCCCAGCCGCGGCTGGCGAGCCAGCCGAGGTGGATCTCCAGGACCTGTCCCGGGTTCATTCGGGACGGCACACCCAGCGGGTTGAGGATGATGTCGACCGGAGTTCCGTCCTCGAGGAACGGCATGTCCTCGATCGGAAGGATCTTCGAGATAACACCCTTGTTGCCGTGGCGGCCGGCGAGCTTGTCACCGTCCGTGATCTTGCGCTTCTGCGCCACGTAGACACGAACCAGCTGGTTCACGCCCGGCGGCAGCTCGTCGCCCTCTTCACGGTCGAAGACGCGGACGCCGATGACCTTGCCGATCTCACCGTGCGGCACCTTCAGCGAGGTGTCGCGCACCTCGCGCGCCTTCTCACCGAAGATCGCGCGGAGCAGACGCTCCTCCGGCGTCAGCTCGGTCTCACCCTTGGGCGTGACCTTGCCGACGAGGATGTCACCGGCGACGACCTCGGCACCGATACGGATGATGCCGCGCTCGTCGAGGTCGGCGAGGACCTCTTCGGAGACGTTCGGGATGTCCCGGGTGATCTCCTCCGGACCGAGCTTGGTGTCACGGGCGTCGACCTCGTGCTCCTCGATGTGGATCGAGGAGAGGACGTCGTCCTGCACGAGGCGCTGCGACAGGATGATCGCGTCCTCGTAGTTGTGACCCTCCCACGGCATGAACGCCACGAGCAGGTTCTTGCCGAGCGCCATCTCGCCGTTCTCGGTCGCGGGACCGTCGGCCAGGACCTGGCCCTCGATCACGCGGGCGCCCTCGTCCACGACAACCTTCTGGTTGACGGAGGTGCCCTGGTTGGAGCGCGAGAACTTCGCGAGGCGGTACGTGGTGTACGTGCCGTCGTCGTTGGCGGTGGTGATGTAGTCCGCGGAGACCTCCTGGACCACACCGTCCTTCTCCGCCTTGAGCACGTCGCCCGCGTCGGTGGCGCAGCGGTACTCCATGCCCGTGCCGACGAGCGGCGCCTCGGACTTGATCAGCGGCACGGCCTGACGCATCATGTTCGCGCCCATGAGGGCACGGTTGGCGTCGTCGTGCTCGAGGAACGGGATCATCGCGGTCGCGACCGACACCATCTGGCGCGGCGAGACGTCCATGTAGTCGACGTCGTCGCCCGGGATGTAGTCGATCTCGCCGCCACGACGGCGGACCAGGACGCGGTTCTCGGTGAACCGCATGTCCTCGCCGAGGCCGGCGTTGGCCTGGGCGATCACGAAGCGGTCTTCCTCGTCCGCGGTCAGGTAGTCGACGTCGTCGGTGACGACGCCCTCGACGACCTTGCGGTACGGCGTCTCGACGAAGCCGAACGCGTTGACGCGACCGTAGGAAGCCAGCGAACCGATCAGACCGATGTTCGGGCCTTCAGGCGTCTCGATCGGGCACATGCGGCCGTAGTGAGACGGGTGCACGTCACGGACCTCGAAGCCGGCCCGCTCACGGGAGAGACCACCCGGGCCGAGCGCCGACAGACGGCGCTTGTGGGTGAGACCCGACAGCGGGTTGTTCTGGTCCATGAACTGCGACAGCTGGCTGGTGCCGAAGAACTCCTTGATGGAGGCGACGACCGGCCGGATGTTGATCAGGGTCTGCGGCGTGATCGCCTCGACGTCCTGAGTCGTCATGCGCTCGCGGACGACGCGCTCCATACGAGCCAGACCCGTGCGGACCTGGTTCTGGATGAGCTCGCCGACGTTACGCAGACGACGGTTGCCGAAGTGGTCGATGTCGTCGGTCTCGACGACGATCGAGACACCGCTGTCACCCACGGTCTCGGTCTCACCGGCGTGCAGCTTCACCAGGTACTTGATCGACGAGATGATGTCCTCGACGGTCAGGATCCCGGCGTCCAGCGGGGCTTCGCCGCCCAGCTTCTTGTTGACCTTGTAGCGGCCGACCTTCGCGAGGTCGTAACGCTTGGGGTTGAAGTAGAGGTTCTCGAGCAGCGTCTGCGCGGCCTCACGGGTCGGCGGCTCGCCCGGACGCAGCTTGCGGTAGATGTCGAGCAGCGCGTCGTCCTGGCCCTGGGTGTGGTCCTTCTCCAGGGTGGCGCGCATGGATTCGTACTCGCCGAACTCCTCGAGGATCTGCTCGGTGGTCCAACCGAGAGCCTTGAGAAGAACGGTGACGGACTGCTTGCGCTTGCGGTCGATGCGGACACCGACCATGTCGCGCTTGTCGATCTCCATCTCCAGCCAGGCACCCCGGGACGGGATGACCTTGGCCGAGAAGATGTCCTTGTCGGACGTCTTGTCGATCGAGGAGTCGAAGTAGACGCCGGGCGAACGGACGAGCTGCGACACGACGACACGCTCGGTGCCGTTGATGACGAAGGTGCCCTTGTTGGTCATGAGCGGGAAGTCGCCCATGAAGACCGTCTGAGACTTGATCTCACCGGTCTCGTTGTTGGTGAACTCGGCCGTGACGAAGAGCGGCGCGGAGTACGTGAAGTCGCGCTCCTTGCACTCGTCGATCGAGTTCTTCGGAGGCTCGAAACGGTGGTCGCGGAACGTCAGGGACATCGACCCGGAGAAGTCCTCGATCGGGGAGATCTCCTCGAAGATCTCCTCCAGACCTGACTTGGTGGGGACGTCCTGTCCGCTGTCCAGAGCCGCCTCGACACGAGCCTTCCACGCGGCATTGCCGAGCAGCCAGTCGAAGCTCTCGGTCTGCAGCGCAAGAAGGTTCGGAACCTCGAGGGGCTCCTTGATCTTTGCAAAGGAGATGCGCAGCGGGGCGGTGCTGGCGCCGTTGTTCGTATTCGCGGTCGAGGCAGTGCGCGAGGCGGCCAAGAGGGGGTCCTTCCGAGGGCTCGGACTCACTACGCGCGTACCGGTCCCAAGCTGGCACGAAGGCAGAAGCTTCCTGAATCGGCCGGTGAGGGCCAGGTCAGGACGGTTTCAGTCCACGGTGCTGGAGCGAGGGCATGCCCCTGGTGACGGGCAGGGAGCAGCTAACAGGCAGCGCAAAGGGTCAGTGTAGCCACTTGGCCCACTGATGTCCAGTGCGGGTTTTTTGAGACCCTCGTTGTCCTCAACGACCCTCGTCAGACCCTCGTTGTTCTCAACAGCTGCAACACGTCACCACGTCACTCGTGGCACGCACATCCTTACTGCCCTCTTCGTCGCCGATCCATGCCTCGGATCCGGATCGTTGTGACGACGCGTCCTGAGAATTGCGCGCTGCGTGCGGTTCGTCAAGGCCCCCTCCTGTACGAACAGGGCCGCCCCGACCGCCGCACTCACCAGCAGGCACCCGCCGACACCCGCTCCAGGCACCGGCTCCAGGCACAACGAAGATCACCATACTCGCCGGGACCGTCAGTGCAAGGCAGCCGGAGCTGGAGCGCCGAGCGGCATCGGAAAAGCCTGAAGGGCGACCACCCAGTTGGGTGATCGCCCTTCAGTACGTTCGCGTTACAGCTCTACGCGAGAGCCGCTCAGCAAGGAGTCAGACGACTCCCGTCATGCGGCGGTAGCCGCATGCAGAACGCTTACTTGACCTCGACGGAGGCGCCGGCGGCCTTGAGGGACTCGGCGGCCTTCTCAGCGGCCTCCTTGGCGACCTTCTCGAGGACCGGCTTCGGGGTGCCGTCGACGAGGTCCTTGGCCTCCTTGAGGCCCAGGGAGGTGAGCTCGCGCACGACCTTGATGACCTGGATCTTCTTCTCGCCGGCGCCGGTGAGGATGACGTCGAACTCGTCCTGCTCCTCGACGACCTCGGCAGCGCCGCCACCCTGGGCGGGGCCGGCAACGGCGACGGCCGCGGCGGCGGTGACGTCGAACTTCTCCTCGAAGGCCTTCACGAACTCGGAGAGCTCGATGAGGGTCATCTCTTCGAACTGCGCGAGCAGGTCGTCCTGGGACAGCTTCGCCATGATGGCGTCCTTCCACTAATTCGGCAGGTGCCGGAGTTACATGTAGGCGGGCGTACGTTCGGCCCGCTGCGACCGTCGCCCTAGCGGGCGGCGATCATTGCGCGAGCCGAATTACTCGGCACCGCCCTGCTCGGCCTGCTTGGCACGAAGCGCCTCCGCGGTGCGGACGAACTTCGACGGGAGCGCCTGGAAGACCTGAGCAGCCTGAGTCTGCTTGCCCTTCATGGCGCCCGCCAGCTTGGCGAGCAGAACCTCGCGGGACTCGAGGTCCGCAAGCTTCTTGATCTCGTCGGCGGACAGCGCCTTGCCGTCAAGGACACCGCCCTTGATGACGAGGTTGGGGTTTTCCTTGGCGAAGTCACGAAGACCCTTCGCCGACTCCACCGGGTCACCGGTGATGAAGGCAACCGCCGTCGGACCGTTGAAGAGGTCGTCCAGCGTGTTGATCCCGGCCTCGTTGGCCGCAATCTTGGTCAGCGTGTTCTTCACCACGGCGTACTGGGCGTTCTCACCGAGCGAACGACGCAGCGTCTTGAGCTGCGCCACGGTGAGACCCCGGTACTCGGTCAGCACGGCGGCGTTCGAGCTGCGGAACTGGTCCGTGAGCTCGGCTACCGCGGCAGCCTTGTCGGGCCTTGCCATAGAGCGTCGGCCTCCTTCCGGGTGATGAGGACCGCTCAGAAGGGGCTGTACAAAACAAAACGCCCCGGCGCAGGCGCACGGGGCTTAGCTCGACCGGCTGTGCTCAATGAAGAACAGCGTCCGGGAACTTTCCACAGTCACCTGCGCAGGTCGTCTGCTTTCAGCAGATCCTTCGGTCGCCGGTTCCTCTCGCGAGGGCACGGCAACGACCAGCGGTCTTTGGCTTCTCGAGGAGATTACGTGACGGGGTCCGCCTCAGGCAAATCCGCCCTCGCCGGCCCCCGTCGGGGCACTCAGCTGCCGGTCGCGCCCTTCATCATCGCGGCCAGGTCCACCACGTCCTCGCCGGGCGGGGCCTGCACGGTGACCGGCTTGTCGTAGTCGAAGAAGGTCATCGTCATGTCGAAGCGGCCCTTGTCCGCCGCACCGCGGGTGCGGAAGCCTTGGTGCGGTCGTCCTGGCCGATCCACAGGCCCACCGCGAGCTTGCCGACACCCAGGTCCTCGTACATCGAGGTACAGGGCACCGCGGGTGACGCGCATCTTGAGGGTTCCGTCTGAGCCCTGGTCGGGCGAGGTCATCTTCATCCGCATCGCCATCGGCTTCACGCTGATCGCGGCCTCGCCGTTGACCCGGCCCGAGCCGCCGCCGTCCCACCCCAGGAACATGTGATCGATACACGTACGTGGGCGCACCCTGCCGAAAGGGTCAGGCGGCGGGCTTTCGATCAACGACGTCCTTGAAGTCGACGGTGTCCCGCGCCGGCGGGCGCTCGGCCGAGGCACGGGCGCCGTAGTCGGCGTAGTGCACCGTCCCGGAGAAGGCACCGGAGGCGGTGCGGGCCCGCTGGACGCGCTTGACCAGGAGGTGCCCGCGGTCGATCCAGACGTCGACGCGCTGCCCGTCGGCCGTGCCCGTGTAGTGCGTGGCGCGGACGCCGCGCACGGTCTCCCGGCCCACCTCGCGCGCGTTTCCGCAGGCCAGCAGCAGCTTCAGGGAGGCCGCCGGGGAGAGGTCGGCCCCTGAGTCGTACGGGTATCGGATCCAGTGCTTGCCGTCCGACAGCGCGGCGAACTTGTCGGTCATGCGCGTGTAGTACGCGTCCGGCAGGAAGCGGGACTGGGACGGGGAGCCGCCCATGAGCCGGGTCGTCGAGGCCATCGAGCCGCCGGTCGTGGTCACCCTCAGGGTGCCGCGCAGCCCGCCCGACCAGCGCAGCACGCCGACGCTCCGCGAGGACAGGCTGGTGCCCGTACTGCTGGTCGCCTCGATCCTCGCGGACCCTGCGGCGGAGACCTCGGAGCGGGCGGCCTTCAGCGCCGCGATGGCGCTCCCGTCGCCCTTGGACGCGTCCTTCGTGCCGCAGGACACCAGGCCTGCCACCACCAGGCAGACCGTCGCGTGCCGCACCCATGTCCTGCCGTTCATACGCTCCTCCCGCCGAGCCCCAGGTCGACCCCGCACGCTAGCGGAGCGCACCGGCGCCCGGAGGGGTTAGCGGAAAAACGGGAACGGGCCCCGCACCTCGAAAGGTACGGGGCCCGAGCCGACTTGGCTGAGCTGTCAGGCTCAGACCGCAGCCGGGTCCTCCTCGACGAGGAGGTTGCGGGTGCGGTTCGGGTCGAGCGGAACGCCGGGGCCCATCGTGGTGGCGATGGCGGCCTTCTTGATGTAGCGACCCTTGGCGGCGGACGGCTTCAGACGAAGGATCTCGTCCAGGGCCGCGCCGTAGTTCTCCACCAGCTGGGTGTCGTCGAAGGACACCTTGCCGATGATGAAGTGGAGGTTCGAGTGCTTGTCGACGCGGAACTCGATCTTGCCGCCCTTGATCTCGTTCACGGCTTTGACCACGTCCGGGGTCACCGTGCCGGTCTTCGGGTTCGGCATGAGGCCACGCGGACCGAGCACGCGGCCGAGGCGGCCGACCTTGCCCATGAGGTCGGGGGTGGCGACGACGGCGTCGAACTCGTTCAGGCGGTTGCCCTTGGAGATCTCGTCGATGAGCTCGTCGGAGCCGACAATGTCGGCGCCGGCGGCTTCCGCGGCCGCGGCACGGTCACCGGTCGCGAAGACCAGGACCCGGGCGGTCTTGCCGGTGCCGTGCGGGAGGTTCACGGTGCCGCGGACCATCTGGTCGGCCTTGCGCGGGTCGACACCCAGACGCATGGCGACCTCGACGGTGCCGTCGAACTTCGTCGCGGAGGTCTCCTTGGCGAGACGGACGGCCTCGAGCGGGGCGTAGAGCTTGTCCCGGTCGATCTTGGCGTCCGCAGCGCGGAGAGTCTTGCTGCGCTTCACTGCTACTCCTGGAGTTCAGGTATGGAGTTCGTGGTCCGGGCCGGCGCTGGCCCTGCCACTGAAAGGTCTTACGGGGAGGAGGGTGTTCAGCCCTCGACCGTGACGCCCATGGAACGCGCGGTACCGGCGATGATCTTCGCGGCGGCGTCCAGGTCGTTGGCGTTGAGGTCGGCCATCTTGGTGGTGGCGATCTCGCGGACCTGCGCGTCGGTGATCTTCGCGACCTTGGTCTTGTGAGGCTCGCCGGAGCCCTTCTCGATGCCCGCGGCCTTGAGGATCATCTTGGCGGCCGGGGGCGTCTTGGTGATGAAGGTGAAGGAGCGGTCTTCGTAGACCGTGATCTCCACCGGGATGACCCAGCCACGCTGCGACTCGGTCGCGGCGTTGTAGGCCTTGCAGAACTCCATGATGTTGACGCCGTGCTGGCCCAGTGCGGGACCAACCGGCGGGGCCGGGTTGGCGGCACCGGCCTGGATCTGGAGCTTGATAAGCCCCGTGACCTTCTTCTTCTTGGGAGGCATTGCTCTCTCCGGGTCCTAGTGAGAGTTTTCAGCCGACCACCCGGTCATCCGGATGGAGGCATACCGCACAACGATAACGGGTATCCGAGTGCGGCTAAAAACCGAGCAGGTCAGACCGGCTTTGAGAGCCCGTCTGACCTGTTCGGAAGTGCTTGTTCCAGAAGGTGCCGGAAGGGGCTAGTTCTTCTGGATCTGGTCGAAGCTGAGCTCGACCGGGGTCTCGCGGCCGAAGATCTCGACGAGGCCCTTGACCTTCTTCGAGTCGGCGTTGATCTCGTTGATCGTCGCCTGCAGCGTCGCGAACGGGCCGTCGGTGACGGTGACCGAGTCGCCGACCTCGAAGTCCAGGACCTGGACCTCGAGCTTGCGGGACGGAGCCGGCTTGCCCTCGGCCTCGGCGGCCTCACGGGCGGCCTTCTCCTCGGCCTCCGGGGCGAGCATCTTGACGATCTCGTCCAGGGTCAGCGGGTACGGGTCGTAGGCGTTGCCCACGAAGCCGGTGACGCCGGGGGTGTTGCGGACGACGCCCCAGGACTCGTTCGTCAGGTCCATGCGCACCAGCACGTAGCCGGGGAGCTTGTTCTGACGGACGGTCTTGCGCTCGCCGTTCTTGATCTGCGCGACCTCTTCCTGCGGCACCTCGGCCTGGAAGATGAAGTCCTCGACGTTCAGCGAGACGGCACGCTGCTCGAGGTTGGTCTTCACGCGGTTCTCGTAACCGGCGTACGTGTGGATGACGTACCACTCGCCGGGCAGCGTGCGCAGTTCCTCGCGCAGGGCGACGATCGGGTCGACCGGCTCGGACTCCTCGGCGGCTTCCTCGACGGACTCCTCGTCGGCCTCGGCCTCGGGGGCGTCCTCGGCGGACTCCTCGTCGGCGTCGTCCTCGGCGGCGTGCTCGAGGGACTCCTCGGCGGCTTCGACCTCGTCCTCGACGTGCGCGTCAGCCTCAGTGGCTGCCTCGTCGGCAGCCTCGGCCTGGACCGTGTCCTCGGCGTTCTCGGCGTCCGCCGCCTCGACAATGTCGAGCTCGTCCTCAACGGACTCGACGGGCTCGATCGCCTCGTTCAGGTTCGGGTCAGACACTGTGGCTGCTTCTTCCTGGATACATAGGGGTGGAACACGCGAAAGGGGCGCCGGGAACGGCGCCCTTCGCTCTCGGCTCAGCCGAAGATGTACTTGACGGCGTGGTTGAAGCCATAGTCAATCACGGTCACCAGACCGATCATGATGACGACGAACACGATCACCACACTGGTGTACGTGGTGAGCTGGTTTCGAGTCGGCCAGACAACCTTGCGGAGCTCCGCGACGATCTGGCGGTAGAAGAGCGCGAGACGGCCGAAGGGGCCCTTCTTGCCGCGCTTGCCACCTTTACGGGGCTTCTTCTGGGACTCCGGCGCCTCATCCTGGGCATCAGGCATGTCGATGGAGCCCACGGCGTCCGTCACGCGTCCTCACCTGAATTCCGGGTCGTGGCCGTGCCGCGCCCGGTTGAGCCGCACGGCGGTGCATTTGCAGTACGTACATGCGCACACGTCCTGGCGAAGGAGTGTGTAGCAGGGCCGGAGGGACTTGAACCCCCAACCGCTGGTTTTGGAGACCAGTGCTCTACCAATTGAGCTACGACCCTTTGTCTGCCCCAACGTACCGCATCCTTCCGGCTGCACGTTGTGCGCCTGAAGAGGGCGGCCGGTGAAGGCCAACGAGCAGTGAGTGTACGTGTTCCGCGGCCCTCCGTCGAACAGAAAGAACCGGGCCGGTCGTTGATCGTCCGTGAAACCCGTGTGCCCGTCGGGTTTCCGGTCTGGAACGATGGGGTTATGAGCGCTGCTGCTACTCCTCCCTCTTCGCCCACCGAGCGCCGGGTCTCCGCCCGTGTCGGCGCGATCTCCGAGTCCGCGACCCTCGCCGTCGACGCCAAGGCCAAGGCCCTCAAGGCCGCCGGGCGTCCGGTGATCGGTTTCGGCGCGGGTGAGCCCGACTTCCCGACCCCGGACTACATCGTCGAAGCGGCCATCGAGGCCTGCAAGAACCCGAAGTACCACCGGTACACGCCCGCCGGCGGTCTGCCCGAGCTGAAGGCCGCGATCGCCGCGAAGACGCTGCGCGACTCCGGCTACGAGGTCGACGCCTCGCAGGTCCTGGTCACCAACGGCGGCAAGCAGGCCATCTACGAGGCCTTCGCCGCGATCCTCGACCCGGGCGACGAGGTCATCGTCCCGGCGCCGTACTGGACGACGTACCCCGAGTCGATCCGTCTCGCCGGTGGTGTCCCGGTGGAGGTCGTGGCCGACGAGACGACCGGGTACCGCGTCTCCGTGGAGCAGCTGGAGGCGGCTCGCACCGAGCGCACCAAGGTCGTCCTGTTCGTGTCGCCGTCGAACCCGACGGGCGCGGTCTACAGCGAGGCCGACGCCGAGGCGATCGGCCGCTGGGCCGTCGAGCACGGCCTGTGGGTCCTGACCGACGAGATCTACGAGCACCTGGTCTACGGGGACGCCAAGTTCACGTCCCTGCCGGCGCTCCTGCCCGAGCTGCGCGACAAGTGCATCGTCGTGAACGGCGTCGCCAAGACGTACGCGATGACCGGCTGGCGCGTCGGGTGGATCATCGGCCCGAAGGACGTCGTGAAGGCCGCGACCAACCTGCAGTCGCACGCCACGTCGAACGTGTCGAACGTCGCGCAGATCGCCGCGCTCGCCGCCGTGTCCGGCGACCTGACGGCCGTCGCGAAGATGCGCGAGGCCTTCGACCGCCGCCGCAAGACGATCGTGCGCATGCTGAACGAGATCGACGGCGTGTTCTGCCCCGAGCCCGAGGGCGCGTTCTACGCGTACCCCTCGGTGAAGGAGCTGATCGGCAAGGAGATCCGCGGCAAGCGTCCGCAGAGCTCCGTCGAGCTGGCCGCGCTGATCCTTGAGGAGTCCGAGGTCGCGGTCGTCCCGGGCGAGGCCTTCGGCACGCCGGGCTACCTGCGTCTGTCGTACGCCCTGGGCGACGAGGACCTGGTCGAGGGTGTCTCGCGGATCCAGAAGCTGCTCGCCGAGGCGCGCGACTGACGCGACTGACGCGTGGTGCGGGCCGTCTCCGGGGTTCCCGGGGGCGGCCCGTTTTTTCGTCCGGATTTCCATCCAGATCTTCGTCCGGATCTTCGTTCGGGCAAGGCCACGAAAGAGGAAGCCGCTTCCCGGGCGGCGGGTGCGTGCGGCAAGATCCTGGAATGGAGCGCGTACCACGTGATGTAAGGCAGCTGCCCAAGGCCCATCTTCATCTGCACTTCACCGGGTCGATGCGGCACACGACCCTGCTAGAGCTTGCCGACAAGTACGGGGTCCGGCTGCCGGACGCCCTGACCGGGGCCGAGCCGCCGAAGCTGCGGGCCACCGACGAGCGAGGCTGGTTCCGCTTCCAGCGGCTGTACGACGCCGCGCGGGCCTGCCTGCGCGAGCCCGAGGACATTCAGCGGCTGGTGCGCGAGGCCGCGCTGGAGGATCTCGCGGACGGATCGGGGTGGCTGGAGATCCAGGTCGACCCGACGTCGTACGCGCCGCGGCTCGGAGGGCTGATCCCGGCCCTGGAGGTCATCCTGGACGCCGTCGAGACCGCCTCGCGCGACACGGGTCTCGGTATGCGCGTCCTGGTGGCCGCGAACCGTATGAAGCATCCGCTGGACGCGCGCACGCTGGCCCGCCTCGCCGTGCGGTACGCGGATCGCGGCATCGTCGGCTTCGGACTGTCCAACGACGAACGGCGCGGCATGGCCCGGGACTTCGACCGGGCGTTCGCCATCGCCAGGGAGGGCGGCCTGCTGGCCGCGCCGCACGGCGGCGAGCTGACCGGGCCCGCCTCCGTACGCGACTGCCTGGACGATCTGGAGGCCGTGCGGATCGGGCACGGGGTGCGGGCCGCCGAGGACCCCCGGCTCCTGAAGCGGCTCGCGGACCGGGGGGTGACCTGCGAGGTCTGCCCCGCCTCCAATGTCGCACTCGGCGTCTACGAGAAGCCCGAGGACGTACCCCTGCGCACTCTGTTCGAGGCCGGGGTGCCGATGGCGCTCGGCGCCGACGACCCGCTCCTGTTCGGCTCGCGTCTGGCCGCCCAGTACGAGATCGCGCGCCGCCATCACGACTTCGACGACGCCGAACTGGCCGAGCTGGCACGGCAGTCGGTGCACGGCTCGGCGGCGCCGCAGGACGTCAAGGCGAAGCTGCTGTCGGGGGTCGACGACTGGCTGGCCGCCGCCTCCTGATCAGGTCCGGTCAGCGCCGCCACCAGCACCGACAAAAGTGGGGGCTCTACGCGATTCCCGTGAGCAGAGTGCGAGCGAGGCCCGCGGCGAACTCGTCCAGCGGCTGCGGGGGCTTGCGGTCGGGGGCCGCGTCGTACGCGAACGCGCGCTGGGCGCACGCTCCGAGGAGGAGGGACGCGGCGGCGTAGGTGTCGGCCTCGGCGCTGATCCGGCCCGCGTCCTGTTCGGACCTGAGGTAGGCGTCCAGGCCCTGGATCGGCCGGTGGGGGCCCGCGCCCATCTCGCGCAGGCCGGCCTCGTGACGGCGCTTGAGCTGGGGTTCCGCGTACAGGGACGCGGCCATCGGGAAGGTCTGCTCGTAGAAGAGGGCGGCTTCGATGGCGATCTCCGTGAGGTTCTCCTCGACGCTGCGCGCGCCCGGCTCCTTGGTGAGCTCGGTCAGAAGGGGTCCGAGCTTGGGCAGCCGCTCGCTGAGAACGGTCACGAACAGCTCTTCCTTGTTCGCGAAGTATTTGTAGAGCGCCGCTTCCGAACACTGGGCCGCCTTGGCGATCTCCTTGGTGGTGGCGCGCGCGAGGCCGATGCTCAGCATGAGTTCATGGGCCGCGTCGACGATACGGACCCGGGCCGGCTTCTGATGCATGCGGACTCCAACAGAGCTTGACGAGCAGGTGAGTATCCACTCACTCTAGGGGGTGAGTGAACACTTACCCACCCTAGGAGGGTGTGCCATGAGGATCACCGTTTTCGGAGCGACCGGCGGTATCGGCCAGGAAATCGTCCGGCAGGCGCTGGCGTCGGGACACCAGGTCACCGCGGTCGTCCGGGACCCGGCGCGGTTCACGGTGACGGGCGGGGGCCTGGAGGTGTTCCGGGCGGATGTGCGGGACCCGGAGGCGCTGCGCCCCGCGGTCGCCGGTCGGGACGCGGTCCTGTCCGGGCTCGGCGCCCGCAAGCGCGGGGACGCGGGCATCGCGACCCAGCTGACACGGTCGGTGCTGGGGGCGGTGGAGGCCGAGGCCGTACGGCGTCTGCTCGTCGTCAGCGCGGCGCCGGTCGGCCCCGAGCCCGAGCGCTCACCGCTCGTCGACCGCGCCATGTTCGGCGTCATCAACTCGCTGCTCAAGCCCGTCTACGACGACCTGCGGGCCATGGAGGGCGAGCTCGCGGCCAGCGCCACGGACTGGACCTCCGTACGCCCGCCGAAGCTCACGAACAAGCCGCTCACGGGCACGTACCGGAGCGTGGTCGGCGGGAATCCGCGCAGCGGCCGGAGCATCTCGCGGGCCGACGTGGCGCACGCGATGCTGGCCATGATCGACGACCCCGCGACGGTGAAACAGGGCGTCGGGGTCGCGTACTAGCTGGGCATCGCGGTCGCGTACGAGCAGGTCAGAGGGTCACGCCCACCGTGACCGGCTCGTTGACCAGCGTCACGCCGAAGGCGTCGTGGACGCCGGCCACGACCTCTCGGGCGAGCGCGAGGAGGTCGTCGGTGGTCGCCTCGCCGCGGTTGGTGAGGGCGAGCGTGTGCTTGGTGGAGATACGGGCGGGCCCGCTGCCGTACCCCTTGGTGAAGCCGGCCTTGTCGATGAGCCAGGCAGCCGAGGTCTTCACGCGGGCCTCGCCGGCGGGGAAGGCGGGCGGGGCGGTGTCGGGGCCGAGTCGGTCCGCCACGCGTGCGTGGAACGCGGCGAACTCCTCCTCGGTGAGGATCGGGTTGGTGAAGAACGACCCGGCCGACCAGGTGTCGTGGTCCTCGGGGTCGAGGACCATGCCCTTGCCCGCGCGCAGCTTCAGGACGGTCTCGCGGGCGAGGGCGGCGGGGACCCGGTCGCCCGCCTCGACGCCGAGGGTGCGGGCCGTCTCGGGGTACTTGACCGGGGCGCTCATGCCGCCCGCGTCCTCGAGCCCGAACCGCACGCGCAGCACCACGAACCGGTCGGGATCGGCCTTGAAACGGCTGCGCCGGTACGAGAAGGCGCACTCCTCGTTCGGAATCGTGACCGTCTCGTCGGCCTTGCGGTCGTACGCGATCACTTCGGTGATCGTCGACGAGACCTCCTGGCCGTACGCGCCGACGTTCTGGATCGGCGTGGCACCGGCGGAGCCCGGGATTCCGGCGAGGCACTCGATGCCCGCGAGGCCCGCCTCGACAGTGCGGGCGACGGCGTCGGTCCACACCTCGCCGGCCGCGAGCTCAAGGCTCGTACCGTCGAGTGAGAACCCCTTCGTGGCGATCCGCAGGGCCGTGCCCGCGAAGCCCTTGTCGCCGATGACCAGGTTGCTGCCACCGCCGACGATCAGCAGCGGAGTACCCGCCGCGTCGGCCTCACGGACGGCGGCGATCACCTCGTCGTCGGTCGTCGCCGTCAGCAGCCGTGCCGCGGGGCCGCCGAGTCGGAAGGTGGTCAGGGGGGCGAGGGGGGCGTCGTGGAGTTCCTGCACGCGCTCAAGAGTACGAGAACGGCCCCACCGGTCGTGGCGGGGCCGTTCTTCTCCTGCGGATGCTCAGGTTCCTACGGAGCAGCCGTTACGCCAGCTGCACGACCGCGCGCGACATGCCGAGCACCTTCTGGCCCGCGCTCGTCGCGACGAGGTCGACGCGCACACGGCCGTCGTCGAGCTTGGCGGCGACCTTGCCGCTGACCTCGATCGTCGCGCCCTTGTCGTCGTTCGGGACGATGACGGGCTTGGTGAAGCGCACCCCGTACTCCACGACGGCAGCCGGGTCACCGACCCAGTCGGTCACGACGCGGATCGCCTCGGCCATGGTGAACATGCCGTGGGCGATGACGTCCGGGAGCCCGACCTCGACCGCGAACTTCTCGTTCCAGTGGATCGGGTTGAAGTCCCCGGAGGCACCCGCGTACTGCACGAGCGCGGCACGGGTCACGGGGAAGGTCTGGGCCGGCAGCTCCGTGCCGATCTCCACATCCGCGTACTGAATCGTCGTCGTCATGGTCACGCCCCCTCGGCCGCGCGCGACACGAGCTTGGTGTACGCCGTCACGACGTGCTCGCCGGCCTCGTCGTGGACCTCGCCGCGAATATCCAGGATGTCGTTGCCCGCGAGGGACTTGATCGCCTCGATCGTCGAGGTCACGGTGAGCCGGTCACCGGCGCGCACCGGGCGCTTGTAGGCGAACTTCTGGTCGCCGTGCACGACGCGGCTGTAGTCGAGGCCCAGCTGCGGGTCCTCGATCACCTGGCCCGCGGCCTTGAACGTGATGGCGAACACAAAGGTCGGCGGAGCGATCACATCGGGGTGACCGAGTGCCTTGGCCGCCTCCGGATCGACATAGACGGGATTGGTGTCCCGCACCGCCTCCGCGAATTCACGGATCTTCTCCCGGCCGACCTCATAGGGGTCGGTGGGCGGGTAGGACCGTCCCACGAAGGACTGGTCGAGCGCCATGGACTCGGCACCTCCTGGATTTCGCACTGTTGCCGGATGTTGCCGGATCTTACGGCCGGCCGCACACACGCGATAACGACATGAGGCCGCCCCCTCGGTAAGGGGACGGCCTCATGTACGAGCCTGAGTTAGCGCGTTTCGCGGTGCGCCGTGTGCTGGTTGCAGCGCGGGCAGTGCTTCTTCATCTCAAGACGGTCCGGGTCGTTACGCCGGTTCTTCTTGGTGATGTAGTTCCGCTCCTTGCACTCCACGCAGGCCAGCGTGATCTTCGGGCGGACGTCGGTGGCAGCCACGTGAGTGCTCCTTGGACGGACGGTTGACGGATGAACGCATGAATAGTAGCCGACCGGAGGACCGACCCCACAATCGGCTACTGTGTGTAGCGGTGACCGGACTTGAACCGGTGACACAGCGATTATGAGCCGCTTGCTCTACCGACTGAGCTACACCGCTTTGATGCGATGCCCCTCACCCGAAGGTGAGGGAACTTCACACCAGAGCCCCAATACGGAATCGAACCGTAGACCTTCTCCTTACCATGGAGACGCTCTACCGACTGAGCTATTGGGGCGAGCGATGAAGACATTACACGCTCGCCCGCCGATCGCCCAAATCCGTTTCGCGGCCGCCGTCCATGGGCAGGACCTCGGCCCTTCCGGAGCCGCAACAGCCGCCCATGGCCGCCCCATCGGCACCTCGCACCACAGCAGTACGACTATTGCGCTCCTCCGCGAAGCGGGCCTGCCGCAGCCCTAGGCTCGACCCGCGCTGCGTGATCTTGTACGCCCCTTCCGGCCCGCCCCGGTCCGGGGCGGCCCCCGCCCACGCGGCCGCCGCCCCCGAACCCCAGGAGCGCGATGCCCGACAGCCGGTCGCAGCACCCCCACTCCCCCGGTAACGACTCCACAGCCGAGGGCACCGCACTCCTCCTGTGCGGTGCCCGGCTCACCGACGGCCGGACCGTGGACGTGCGGCTCGGTGACGGGCGCATCGAGGCCGTCGGCACGGCCGGCAGCCTCAGCGCCCACCCCGCGCGCGTGGATCTCAGCGGCTACCTCCTGCTCCCCGCCCCCGCCGAACCCCACGCCCATGGCGACACGGCACTGTCCGCGGCGACGGAGGGGCCGGTCTCGTACGACGGGCCCGACGTGCAGCGGCGGGCCACCGAGGCCGCGCTGCTGCAGCTCGGGCACGGGGCCACCGCGCAGCGCGCGCACGTACGGATCGGGGACATGCACGGCCTCGGCCCCATGGAGGCGGTGCTCCAGGCATGGCGGTCGCTGCGCTGCCTGGCCGATCTGCGGACCGTGGCCATGCCCCGGATCCTGACGGGCCTGGCGGGCGCCGACGGCCTGTCGATGCTGCGGGACGCGGTGAAGATGGGCGCGTCCGTGGTGGGCGGGTGCCCGGATCTCGACCCCGACCCGACCGGCCATGTGGAGGCCGTCCTGGAGATCGCGGCGGAGCACGGCTGCGCGGTGGATCTGCATACGGACGGCGGCGATCCGGCCCGGCTGGGGCGGATCGCGACGATGGCCGGAGGGCTGCGGCCCGGCGTCACGATCGGGCCGTGCGGCGGGCTGGGGCGGCTGCCGCGCGAGGTCGCCGCGCGCACCGCCGACCAACTCGCCGCCGCGGGCGTCACGGTGGCCTGCCTGCCGCAGGGCGGCTGCACGGGCGTCGACCATCGCGGCACGGCTCCCGTACGGCTCCTGCGTGCGGCCGGGGTGCGGGTCGCGGCGGGCAGCGGGGCGCTGCGGGACGTCGCGAACCCGGTGGGGCGCGGCGATCCGCTGGAAGCCGCGTACCTGCTGGCCTCACGCTGCGGGCTGCGCCCGGAGGATGCGTACGACTGTGTCAGCGGGGCGGCGCGGGCCGCGCTCGGGCTGCCTGAGGTGCGGGTGGAAGCGGGCTTCCCCGCGGAGCTCATCGCCGTACGCGGCGACGGGCTCGCGGGTGCGCTCTCCCTCGCGTACAGCCGGATCGTGGTGCACCGTGGGCGGGTGGTGGCGCGCACCAGCGCGGTACGGGAGTTCTGCGACTCGGCCTCGGCGCTCGATCTGCCGCGGCAGGGGCGGGCGGGTAAGCCGCTGGAGGGCGGAGGCTGCGGCCAGGATTGACAGGGCCCCGCCCGCACGCGGGGCCCCTTGACCTAACCTCTGCAATCCCATCTGCCGCCCTCACCAACGACATTGACGGACTGTCAGAAGCCGCCCATCGGGGCACCCGACAGGAGCGGGCCGCCGAGCTCGCCGAGCGGGACCTCGGTCGCGCCGGACGGTGCGCCGACGTCACCCGCCTTGCCGAACTTGACCACGAGCGGGACCTTCGCACCCTTCTTGCCGTCGGCGAGGGTCGCGAGGTCGAAGGAGATCTTCGACAGCGTGCCGTTGGTGAGGGAGAAGTCGACGGCGACCTTCTTTGCCGGGGCGTCCTTGAGGTCCTTGGCGGTGGGGAATCCGGCGCCGGGCGGCAGTTCGTCCTTCAGGGGCCCGAGCTTGTCGAAGAGGTCCGTCAGGAACTCACGGAAGGACGCCTTGGCGACGATGTGCTCCGTACCGTTCTCGGTACCGGCGCTGCGGAGGGTGACGTCGTCGGCGATGACGCCGCGCAGGGCCTTGAGGACCTTCCGCTGGGTCTTCTCGTCGAGAGAGTCCTTGGAACCCGTTGAGCCCTTGGAGCCCGTGGAATCGCTGGAGCCCTTGCCCGAAGCGTTCTTCTTGAGGTCCGTGACGTCCACCTTGACCCACTCGCCTTCGAGGGCCTTCGCGAGCCCTTCCTCACCCTTCGGGAGGTCCTTCGGCGAAGGGAGGGGGAAGCCCATGAGCTCCGACGACTTCTGCATGTCGAGGCGGAAGTAGACGAAATCTCCGGCGAGCCGGTACTCGGCCAGGGTGCCGCCCGGGACCGAGAGCTTCATGCCCATCCCGACGAAGTCCTTCTCGCCCGAGTCGGACAGCGGCTTCCTCGACCGTACGGAGAAGGTGACGTGGGCACCGGCGAGCGCCTTGGCGACCGTCGGCGGCATGGCCTCGTCACCCTGTCCACCGGCCAGGTCCAGGAGTGCGTCCGGCTTCGCTTCGAGGCCCAACTCGAAGGACAGCGACTTCTGTTCGCCGAGCTTGTCCGCGGCCCTGGTGATCTTCTGACCAGCCGTCAGGTTCTCGACGGTGCCGCAGGCGGCGGTGGTCGCGAGCAGCAGTGCGGCGCAGCCGGCCGCGGTGAGGGTGGTGGTGCGTATGGCGCTGATGTCTGTCTCCCGCAGAGGTCCGATGAGAGACCCGGCCGCCGTCGGCGGCACGGGTCGCTGAGGAGACTCGCGAGGCACGCGCAAGGTTGCGCGGCGAACGGGAGCGGCCCGGCGTACGGTCGGAAGCATGCGCATTGTCATCGCTGGGGGTCATGGTCAGATCGCGCTGCGGCTCGAGCGTCTGCTCGCCGCGCGCGGAGACGAGGTCGCGGGCATCATCCGCCGTGCCGAGCAGGCGGACGACCTGCGGGAGGCCGGGGCCGAGCCCCTTGTGTGCGACCTGGAATCGGCGTCCGTGGAGGAGGTCGCCGGGCTTCTGGAGGGCGCGGACGCAGCCGTGTTCGCGGCCGGTGCGGGGCCCGGCAGCACGGCCGAACGCAAGGACACCGTGGACCGCGGCGCGGCCGTGCTGTTCGCGGACGCGGCGGAGCGGGCCGGGGTGCGGCGCTTCATCGTGGTGTCGTCGATGGGCGCGGACCCGGCCCATCAGGGTGACGAGGTCTTCGACGCGTATCTGCGGGCGAAGGGCGAGGCGGACGCGTACGTACGGGCCCGGTCCGGCCTCGACTGGACGATCCTGCGCCCCGGGATGCTCACGGACGACGCGGGCACTGGGCTCGTACGCCTGGAGGCGTCCACCGGGCGGGGTCCGGTGCCGCGGGACGACGTGGCGGCAGTGCTCGCGGAGCTTTTGGACACGCCCGCCACCGCGGGGCTGACGCTGGAGCTGATCTCCGGGTCGGCGCCGGTGTCGGTGGCGGTCAAGTCGGTCGCGGGGAACTGAGCGCGGGTGACGGTTCGCGGGAGACCGAGCGCGGGTGACGGTCACGGGAGACCGAGCGCGGGTGACGGTCACGGGAGACTGAGCGCCGTGTCGGTCGCGGGGAACTGAGCCCGGTGACGGTCACGGGGAACTGAGCGCGGTGACGGTCACGGGAGACGGAGCGCCGTGTCGGTCGCGGGGAACTGAGTCCGGTGACGGTCGCAGGAGACTGAGCGCGGGTGACGGTCACGGGAGACTGAGCTCGGTTCAGAAGAGCGGGAGCTGGCCGGGCACTTCCGGGACCACGTAGCCGTCGAGGGACGGCTGCGCGGCGCCGAGCTGCGCGGGCCTGCGGGAGCCGGGACAGGACACGAGTTCTCCCGCGCTGCGGGCCCCGGGCGGGTCGTGGCGGGCGAAGCGGCCGGCCACGACGGCGATGTCGCGGCGGCACTCGGGGCAGTTTCTGCGGCGAGACGCCGACGGTACGGACATGAGGATCAGTCTGCGCCACGGACTGTACCGACAGGCTGTACGCACAGGCTGTACGCGCATGCGAAAGCCCTCTCCCAACGCTGATGTCACAGCCCGGAGGGACGCGTCCGCGCCCCCTGACCGGCCGGACACCCCCAGTAGGCTGGGCGCGACAGCACCTCAGGAACCGGAGCAAGGAGCAGACGTGAGCGAGCCGGCATCCAACGGCCTACAGCAGGAGATCGCCCGGGAACTCCAGGTCACCGAGACCTTCGAGGCCGAGCATGAGATCGAGCGCCGGGTGTCCTTCCTCGCCGACCGGCTGACCTCCACCGGCCTGCGCTCGCTCGTGCTCGGCATCAGCGGCGGCGTCGACTCCACCACCGCCGGCCGGCTGTGCCAGCTCGCCGTCGAGCGGGCCCGGGCCGCCGGACACGAGGCGCGGTTCTACGCGATGCGGCTGCCCTACGGGATCCAGGCCGACGAGCACGACGCGCAGCTCGCGCTCTCCTTCATCCGGGCCGACCACGTACTGACCGTGGACATCAAGCCCGCCGGCGACGCCGCGCTCCAGGCCTCGCTCACCGCCGGTGTGAGCTTCCGCGACGAGGGCCACCAGGACTTCGTGCACGGCAACATCAAGGCCCGGCAGCGCATGATCGCCCAGTACGCGGTGGCCGGTGCGCACAACGGCCTGGTCGTCGGCACCGACCACGCCGCCGAGGCCGTCTCCGGCTTCTTCACCAAGTTCGGCGACGGCGCAGCCGACCTGGTCCCGCTGACCGGCCTGACCAAGCGCCGCGTGCGTGCCGTCGCGGACGCGTTGGGCGCGCCCGCCGAGCTGGTGTGGAAGGTCCCGACGGCCGACCTGGAGACCCTCGACCCCGGCAAGGCGGACGAGGACGCGCTCGGGGTGACCTACGACGACATCGACGACTTCCTCGAGGGCAAGCCGGTGGACGAGCGGGCCTTCAAGACGATCGTCGATCGCTACCGCCTCACGGACCACAAGCGCCAACTCCCGATCGCGCCCTAGCGGGCAGTGCGGGGGCATAGGTACGAGACCGCCTGTCCAACGCGGTCTCGTACCTCTCACGCACGGGGCACGGAATGCCACGCACGGGGCACGGAATGCAAAGAACCCCCTCCGAACTGCGTTTCCGCATTTCGGAGGGGGTTCTTTGCCATACGACGGCGCCAGGGTCTCTGGCTCCCTGACCGTCCGCTCCGCCGAGAATGCGCCTGGACTGCCGAGGCGTCAGATCACCCCGTTCCGACGGACTACGCGGGGCGGGCCGGTCGCGTCAGTTGGCGCGGAGGGCTCTGACTCCGTTGGCCTCGAAGTCGTAGATGGTGTCGTTGATCCGGAGGCCGTCGACAGCGCCGGCCCAGAGGTGGTCGCGGCCCTTGCCCACGGCGACCGTAAGGATCTTGGGTGCGTCGCCGCCGTCGTCGAGGGCGGCTTTCACCTGGGCGAAGGTGCACGGCGTGGCAGCGGAAATGGTGCAGCCGGTGGCGGTGCCCTCGGCGCCGGTGAGGAACCAGTAGCCGGAGGTGGTGGCGTCGATGTAGCCGCTCCACTGGTTGGTCACCGGAAGCGCGTCCGGCACCCACGTCAAGGTGGTGTAGTCGTCCGTCGTCGGGTCGTTCAGGTTGGCGTCGATCTCCAACCTGATGGTCGGCAGGTTCTTCGCGCCCCCGTACGCGACGTTCTCGCCGGTCTGGAAGACGTGGAAGCCGAGCTTGTTCAAGTCCAGCACCGGCTTGTTGTAGAAGTCGACCTCGTTGCCGAAGTCGATCTTCTCGGCGGGATCCGCCAGCGAGGTGGCATGGTCCGCCACCTCGATTCCGAGGCTGCCCGCTCCATAGGGCGGCGCGGCGAGGGGGCCCTGCACGCCGAAGGTGCCGAACGGGCCTTTGCGCAGCGCGGCGACGGGAGAGCCCATCGTGTTGCGCGCGATGACGCCCCAGTGATCGGATCCTCCGGTTCCGCCCGTCTCGGCAGATGCAGATGCCGATCCCGGGAGGGTCGAGGCGACGATCGCGGCCAGTGCGGTGACCACGAGTGCCGTTCCCCGGCTCATGCCAAAGCGACGGTTCACGCTAACTCCTTCTGGGTGCTTGAAGAGCCAACATGCGCCTGGTGGAAGAACCAGGCGCGGGCCGACGCCCGATCGGCCGACGGGCGTCACCGTACATAACTCTCCGTAGCAGATCCGGCAGCGACATACTCCTTATATCTACCAATTCAGCTAATACGCACTTGGGGTGACCTGACAGAGGTCACTCTCCGTTTCCGATGCGTGGTCTCGCCGTCGTCCGACGGGCCGAACCGGGCGGGGCGGGGCCGGGGCGGGTCGGGTCGGGCGGCGGAGGAAATCCGGTGGCGAATCCCGAAGATCGTCGTGCGCATACGAAGAACCCCCTTCGCACTACGGAAACGCAGTGCGAAGGGGGTTCTCCACCATGTGGCGGCGCCAGGATTCGAACCTGGGAAGGCGAAGCCGGCAGATTTACAGTCCCCTCAGGCGAGTGGGTCTGACCTGGCCCTTTCCTGAGGGACTAGCGCATTGCCCCACGCCGGCCCCACTAGAGCGTGTCCGGCGCATCGCGGTTCGGCCCGCCTGCCACGACTTCGTGGCCGAATCCCCGAGTGCGCCCCGTTCGGGGGCGGCTGCTGGGTTGCGGTACTTCACTGCTGTACGCCTGCCTCCGGCCTCGGGCTCCGCGTGCGAGCAGGCTTACGCGCCTCGGATGGACAAAGCGTTGAAACGGCCCTCGTGCGTGGGTCGCCGCTGCGACGAGGGACGGGCCGGGGCCGGTTTCTGATGTACGTCGATCAGGCCGGGGGCGTGTGCGGTGTCAGAAGCAGCCGGGTCCGGTGGAGGGGCTGAAGCAGGCGTTGGTGCCGGTGCCGCCGTCGTTGGTGTTGGTGCCGGAACCGCCGAAGAGGGCATCGTTGCCGGGGCCGCCGAAGAGGGCGTCGTTGCCGTTGTTGCCGTTCAGGTTGTCGGCGCCGTTGCCGCCTTCGATGCGGTCGTTGCCGTCACCGCCGGACAGTACGTCGTTGCCGTCGCCGCCGCAGATGATGTCGTTGCCACCACGGCCGTCGACCACGTCGTTGCCGCCGAGGGCGAAGATCACGTCATTGCCGGGAGTGCCGATCAGGACGTTGTTGCCGTTGGTACCGGTGATGGTGGCCGTGGCGTTCGCGCAGGTGGGGGGCGCCGGCTCGTAGGTGATGGTCACCTGGGCCGCTCCCGCGGCGGGAGCGGAGGTACCACCCGTGGGGACGAGGTTCGACGCACCACCGCCACCACCGGGACCGCCACTGGGAGAGGCGCCACTCGTGATGATGTTGCAGCCTCCGCCGCCGCCTCCACCGAACCAGCCGCCCCCGCCTCCGCCGGCCCCGAAGCCGCCTCCGCCGGTGCCGCCCGCACCGCCGGTGCCCGGAGTGCCGGATGAACCGATGGTGGGGCATGCGGCTCCGCCCGCGCCGCCGGCTGTCTGGGTTCCGCCGCCGCCGCCGCGGCCGCTGTTCGTTCTCTCGCCGCCGGCACCCCCGGTGTTTCCGGCGTTTCCGCCGGTGGCCTCCGGGACCTGGCCTCCGGGGACGCCGGTTCCGCCGCCGCCTCCTCCGCCCGCGACGATGAGGCGGGGGTCGGTGCCGGGGACGCCGGTCAGAGTGCAGCCGGGGCCGGCCGAGCTGCAGGTGCGGACATCACTGGAACCGCCGCCGGCACCGCCCGGGAAACCCACCACTCCGCCGCCGGCGCCTCCGCCCGTGCCGACGTTGACATAGAGGGTGGTGGTGCTCGGCGGCACGGTGACGTTGCCGGTGACGGTGGCGCCGTTGCCGCCTGCGCCGCCGTTGGCCCCGTTCTGGCCTGCGGCGCCGGTGGCGGTGACGGTCAGTTGGCTGACGCCGGCCGGGACGGTGAAGGGCTGGTCCGCACCGGCGTTGAAAGTGACCGTCACGGGCACCGCCGCAGCAGCGGGCGTGGCCGTGGGCACCACCAGTGCCGCCGGCAGCGCCACCGTGGCGAGCAAAACGGCAGCACGCCGCACCGGGCGCCGCCGCTCACCCGCGGCGCCGACGCCACGTCGAAGGAACATGGCATGTTGCAGGGTCGGTCTCACGATGAGGGCTCCTCGACAAAGAGCGCGGCACTCAGCACGTGCCACGGACGCCGGTTGGGGGTGCAGGCCCCACCCGGGACCGCCCGACGATCAAGCCACACGCAACCCGGGCGGCCATACAGACACACCGTCATACCGCCCGCAATCCACCGACCAGACGCTGCCGACCCCGCACTCGATGCTGCGATCCGTTGCCAAGCGGACCGATGCCCTGCCAGGCCAACCCGCCCACCATAGGAACAGGGATCCCTCCGCTGCTGGCCACATGATCCGCCGGACAGGACCTGGAGATCCCGTCCACGCCCCGTCCACGCGCTCTGAGACGGAGCGTTCGAGAGCGAGAGAGAGCGAGACAGTCCCGCCCCCGCGTGAGGGCAAAAGAAAAGGTCCCCGTCCTGCTGAAACAGCAGGACGGGGACCTTTTACCTTCCAGTGGCGGCGCCAGGATTCGAACCTGGGAAGGCTGAGCCGGCAGATTTACAGCGGGCCGATCTTGCCCCTGCCGACCTGGGGAAACCGGCGGTCAGACGCTCCTTGGGGGACACCTGGGGGAATCACGACCTCAGGCCGCCTCGTAGTGATGAGCCCGTCCGTCGCGGCATTGCCGTGAGACCACGACCTCTTCTTCCCGAAGCAACTTGGGATGCTCACTGTTCTTGGGCTGCTGTGTCTGTCACCTGCGCTGATGGTCCGCCGACGTCCACGGTTGTTCGTGCTTGTCTGTCGCGGTTGTCACGCAGTCAGACACTCACCTGGGACAGACCTCCAGGACACCACTTCTTCTTGCCCTGGGTTTCGACCGCCCGTTTTTCGGGCCTGGTCAGCGGAGTGCGGACCTCAACTGACCTGCGGTCGTTGTCGGTCGTTGGCAGTTGACCTCGGAGGTTCCGTACAGATTCCGGGGAGGCCCCACCTCGGGGGCACCGCACAGGCTCTTTCACCAGAGCCGCGACCCTCTAAAGGCTGTCCCGAAACTGCCGACAAGCCGAGAAGTCTCCAGTCCGGCCAGGTAGGTGGTGGCTGTCTTCTAGCCAGGGCAGCGGGCTCACCGCACGTCCACGCAGTCACCGGTGGCGGTGACCGGCGGCGTGGTGGAGGTGCCCTCGAACTTGTAGCGGTAGCAGCGGTCGGTGGTGGCGGTGCGAGTCTGCTTCTCGACGCCCGCCAGGCTGCCGGTGCCGGTGATGTGGCTGCTGGTGGTGGCGTACGAGCCGGTCAGCGAACGCTCCTGGAGGCGGACGGTCTGCTGGGTGTAGCCCGCGTACTTGTGGGTGTCCCAGTTGGCGCGCTCCAGCTTGCCCGTGATCGTGATCGTCTTGCCCTTGGCGACGGGCTCGGGGGCCGCGTTGTTGCTCAGCCGGGACCAGCGCTTGAGGTACCAGGTCATGGCGTTGTCGGTGTCCACGTCGGTGGTCGCGTCGGTGACCGCCCAGAGGGAGATCTTCCAGGCGCCGGCATCCTCGTTCGTCAGGAGGCTCTGGGGGTCGATCTTGAAGGTGGCCGTGCAGCTGTACGTGGCGTCGCCAGACTGAACGCAGGGGTCGGTGTCCGCATTGAACTGCTCGGAGTTCAACCACTGCTTCATTCCGCTGTCGGTGTCGGTGCCGCGCCAGAGCGAAGCGTTGCTGCCGTAGAGCTTCGACCCGCCGTTAAGCGTCCACTTCACGGTGATCGTCTGCGTGTTCGCCGTCCCGACCTGGGCGCTGTTGCCGCCGTTGACGGTGACGCCGGAGACGACGGTGGAGTCGGCAGTGCTCGCGGCCAGGGACCTGGGCTTGGGCGCGGCGGCCTTCGCCGCCGACGCGTCGGCGGCCGCGGCCTTGCTCTGCTCCTGCGCCTCAGCCGCTCCGGTCCCGCCGGCCATCGCGGACGGTGTGACGAGCAGGCCGACGGCGAGCCCGGAGGCGGCCAGTGCGCTGGCGCCCAGGGTCACCTTCTTGCCGGACGTCAACTTTTTGCGGGAGTGCTGGGACATGAGGAGGCTCCGTTATCGACTATCCATGGGCAGATGCAGGTCGCAGACGGGCGAACCCTGATCACGCACGGCCACAGCGGCCGCAAAGTCTTGATCGGTGATGAAGCGAAAGGGTTGTACGCGAGCGACAGGTCAGGCGTGTGAGGTGCATCACCGGAGCGCTACACCCATCCAAGACACCACCTGGGACACGTCCGCCCAGTGATCCGAACGAGAGCCCCTAGGTCGCCTCCCCGTTCGGGCTCGGGTGTAGCTCCTCCAGTGCGAGCGCGAGATCCGGCGTCGTGTCCTCGCCCGCGGCCAAGCCCCTCGCCTCCGCAAGCTCCCCAACGGCCACGTCCGCGTCAGCCGCTCCGCTGGTGGGAGAGCTGCGAGGAACGCGCCGCCTAGTAGTACCCGCCGCCCCCGGGCCCGCCTCCCACGGAGGCGGGCCCCTTTCATGCCCGGAGAGCCATGCCCCTCACGTACGACGTTCGCATCTACAGCATCGAGACTCGCCGCGACCGCCCGAAGCCCTACCGCGTCCGCTGGCTCGTTGGCGCACAGAAGCACTCCAAGAGCTACACCGTCAAAGCTCAAGCCGACGGGCGGCGTTCGGAGCTGATGACCGCGCTCCGCAAGGGCGAGCAGTTCGACTCGGAAACGGGTCTCCCTGCCTCCGAGCTGCGCGCGCAGAACGGCTCCGTGACTTGGTACGAGCACACCCGCGCGTACGTCGACCGCAGATGGGACCGCCTTCCCGCCAAGTCCCGCCGCAACGACGCCGATTCACTCGCCACGATCACGCCCGCGCTCATGAAGCACGGCCGGCCGACCGTCGCTCCGCACTCTCCGCACCGCCCTGTACGGATGGGCTTACAACAAGAGCCGTTGGGACCAAGAACCGCCCGCCGAAGTAGCAAGCGCGCTGCGCCGGGTGGAGAAGAACTCTCTGCCTGTCTCCGCACTCGAAGAGCCCGCCACGCTCCGTCTGGCGCTCGATGCCCTGTCGACGCTCCTGGACGGCTCCCCCGCCGCCGGGCGGACCGCTCACCGCAAGCGAGCCTGTCTGAGCGACGTTCTCGGTCTCGCGGTCGAACGCCGGTATTTCAGCGTCCCCGTGAACCCGCTGTCCACGGTGAAGTGGACGGCGCCGATGTCCGCAGAGGAGGTCGACATGGAAGTCGCGCGTCGGGCCGGTCACTCGGTGGCCGTACTCCTTCGCGTCTACGCCAAGATCCTCGCGCAGGCTCAGGAGCGAGCGAATCGCCAGATCGAGGCCGGCCTGCGGGAATGGGACGGAGATGGCGCTTCCCCCGGGGGACGCCTGGGGGACATGCGCTGATCAGACCGGGATGCGGGCGCTACAGGGTGAGACAAGCCACGCATTTCGGGCTAATCGCGAAGATCGTCGTTCGAAACAAAGAACCCCCTCCGAACTACGTTTCCGCAGTTCGGAGGGGG
The DNA here is from genome assembly GCF_044748025.1 of Streptomyces sp. NPDC090032. Taxonomy (NCBI): domain Bacteria; kingdom Bacillati; phylum Actinomycetota; class Actinomycetes; order Kitasatosporales; family Streptomycetaceae; genus Streptomyces; species Streptomyces sp. NPDC090032. The sequence continues at coordinate 294,499 of NZ_JBIVFF010000012.1, forward strand.
TTCTCCACCATGTGGCGGCGCCAGGATTCGAACCTGGGAAGGCTGAGCCGGCAGATTTACAGTCTGCTCCCTTTGGCCGCTCGGGCACACCGCCATGGGTTTGCTGCTTTGGATCTCCGCTGTGGGGCGGTGCTCCGTGGCAACGACGTAAACGATACCTGATGGACGGGGGTGCTTCGCCACCCGATTGATCGGCATCCGAGGGCGGGGCGGTGGCTAGGCTTGGCGGGTGCGGCCCAGGGAGCCAGGGCCGTGGATGACGTATGCAGGCGCAAGCCGTTTCACACCCCTATACAAGGAGCCACAGGACATGGCCGACTCCAGTTTCGACATCGTCTCGAAGGTCGAGCGGCAGGAGGTCGACAACGCCCTCAACCAGGCCGCCAAGGAGATCTCGCAGCGCTACGACTTCAAGAACGTCGGCGCCTCGATCTCGTGGTCCGGCGAGAAGATCCTGATGGAGGCGAACTCCGAGGACCGCGTCAACGCGATCCTCGACGTCTTCCAGACCAAGCTGGTCAAGCGCGGGATCTCGCTGAAGTCCCTGGACGCGGGAGAGCCGCAGCTCTCCGGCAAGGAGTACAAGATCTTCGCCTCCATCGAGGAGGGCATCTCGCAGGACAACGCCAAGAAGGTCGCGAAGCTCATCCGCGACGAGGGCCCCAAGGGCGTCAAGGCGCAGGTCCAGGGCGAGGAGCTGCGCGTCAGCTCGAAGAGCCGGGACGACCTCCAGGCCGTGCAGGCGCTTCTCAAGGGCCAGGACTTCGACTTCGCGCTGCAGTTCGTGAACTACCGGTAAGGACAGGCAAGAACGGCGGGCAAGGTCAGAGGGTGACCGCAACTGTCGCTGAAGCAGGGGCAATTGTCCTGACGTGATGGTCTGCCGCCGCTCCCGGTGCGAGGCTGGTGGGACTAGATTCCCGCTGCCCACAGGGCACTGGAGGTTGTTGTGGCGGCAGAACCCACGGTCGGCGCAGGTTCCACCCTCGAACTGGCGTTGCACGGGCCGGATCCGGGGCCCGATCTGGCCACCCTCCACGAGGCGCTGACGGCCGCGGGGGCCGCCAGTGTCGATCAGGTACGGCTCACGGCGCCCGGCTCCGACCAGCGGGTCGCCGAGCTGGTCCAGGTCTGCACGCTGCTCGTCGGCGGGGCGGTGGACGTCGTCGCGATCGTCGAGGCCGTACGCGGCTGGCTCGCCGGGCGGCGGGAGGCTGCCGCGCGGCGGCCCGCCCCGGCCGGCGCGGACGACGTGGTCCCGTCCGTCGTCATCACCATCGGTGAGCAGCGCCTGGAGATCACGTATCCGTCGGACCGGGCGCAGAGCGATGCCATCGCGCGCTTTCTGGACCTGCACCGGCGGGACGGGCGATGACCACCCTCGACGTGCGGACCTCGGCGCACGGTCCGGGGCGCACCCAGTACGCGTACGGGCTGAAGTCCGGTGGCGGGTCCGTGGTGGGGCCGCTGGAGCAGGAGCATGCCGTCGATGTCAGCCAGGACCTGGTCAAGGACCTGTGCAAGGACATCGACGAGGCGCTCAAGGACGCCCGTGACGACGACCCGGCGCTGGGCCGGGTGCTCAAGCAGAAGGGGAGACTTCTCTTCGCCTCGCTGTTTCCGCGCACCGGCGGGGGCGAGATGGTGCGGCAGCTGAAGGAGTCGACGGGTTCGCTCCTGGTGAGCACCAACGAGTCCCTGGTGCCGTGGGAGCTGCTGCACGACGGGGACAGTTTCCTCGGCCTCGTGCACGAGCTCGGCCGGCGGTCCGTCGTCAGCAGGCCGGTGGTCGGCGGGCGCGAGTGCACGCAGGTGCGGCGGGCGCTCATCGTCGGGGACACCCTGGGGGACCTGGCGTCGGCCCGCGAGGAGAGCGAGCGGATCAGCGCCTGGCTGGAGGGGCACGGCGTCGCGTGCACGGTCCTCATCGGGCGGGACGCGACCCTGGTCCGGGTGATCCAGGAGCTGGCCGAGGACGAGGAGCCGTACGACCTCTTCCACTACTCGGGGCATGTGTCCGGGGTCGACGGGGCCGCCGGGCTCATGGTGCACAACCGCAAGCTCATCGACATGGACGCCCTGCAGCCGCTGGCCGGGCTCGGGGCGCCGCCCGTCGTCTTCATCAACGGCTGCGCGTCCGCCGACCCCACGCTCGAACCGGCCTCGCGGGCGCTCGCCGAGGCCTCCCTCACCATGAGCGCCTGCATGTCCTTCATGGTCATGGGGGCCAAGACCGTCGTCGGTACCCGGACGCCGGTCGGGGACGCGAGCGCGCTGCGCTTCGCGGAGGCCTTCTACGGCCAGCTCCAGGACCAGATCACCGCAGGGGCCGCGATGCGGCAGGCGCGGGCCGATCTGGAGCGGCGGGCGGACTGGGCCTGGGCGTCGTTCGTGCTCTACGGGGATCCCGAGGTGCGGATCTCCACCGCGGCCGGGCCCGCCACACTGCCCGCCCCCGCGCCGGAGCGGCCCGAGTTCACCCCGGAAGCGGCCGAACTGCTGCACAAGACACGGAAGTTCGCTGCCGTACGCGGCCTGGTCACCTCCGTCGATCTGCTGATGGCCCTGCTGGAGAACGAAGAGGTACGGGAGCGGGCCGCCGCGCGGATCGGGGCCCAGCGCATGGACCTGCTCGCCAAGGTGCTGCGCGAGATCCAGGGCCAGACGCCCCGCGGGAGCGGGACCCACGCCGGGGCGAGCAGCGCCTCGCTCACCGCCGTCAACGGCAACCGGCCCCGGATCGGCCTGTCCGGCACCGTGACCCGGGTCCTCGACGGGGCCGAGGCGCGGGCGCAGGAGGCCGGCCGGGACATCGGCGTCGACGACATCTCCCTGGCGTTCCTCGCGACCGGCGGCGGGAGCTGCGCCGAGCTGTTGCAGCTCATCGGGGTCGCGCCCGAGCGGCTGCTGCTGCCGCACTCGGAGGCGCCGGCGCAGGCCGACGACGAGCGGGTGGACATCGGCGCGCTCGACCCGCGCGCGGCCGCGGCCGTGCAGTGCGCCCGGCTGCTCGCCTCGGTGCAGCGCAAGAAGGTCAGCACGTACATGATGCTGCGGGCCTTCGGAATCGTCGGGAGCGAGGCGCTGCGCGGGGCGCTGGCCGCGCAGGGCGAGGACGGCGCGGCCGCGTTCCGGAAGCTTGCCGGGCTCGGGAATCCCAAGCCGCGGGAGTTCTCCTCGCGGACGCTGTCCAAGGTCCAGGAGGCCTGCCGGGACGCGCAGGAGCCCGTCGACGAGCAGACGCTGCTGATAGCGCTGCTCACCGACGAGGACTCCACGGCCCGGACGATGCTGCGGCGCCTGGGGGTGGCGCCGGAGCTGGTCATTCAGACGCTGCGGGCTCCTTCTGCCCAGTCTCAGGCGTCTGCGGAGTCCGGGGAGGCTCCGGACTCTCCAGACTTTCCGTGACCCCCGGCCCCGTCTCCGGTGCCGGTGTCGATGTCGGCTCCGGGGTCGAGGTCCGGGAGTCCAGTTGGGCCAGGTGGGCCAGGCCCTTCAGGGCCGTCGTGTCGTTCGGGCGGCGGGTGAGGACCTGGTGCCAGTGGTCGCGGGCCTCCTCCGGGTCGTCCAGGAGGAGGCAGGCCAGCGCGAGGGCACTGCGCGCCTCGGCGTCGCCGGGGCACCAGTGGACGACGGCGGCGAAGTGGTCGCGCGCGGTGGCCGTGCGGCCGGACCTGGCCTCCTGAAGACCCGCGTTGAAGAGCTTCGCCGGGTGGGCCCTCAGCCGCGCCCACGCGCGCAGCGGCGTGCCGCAGGCCTGACAGGTCTCCGCCGTGGCGCTGTTGACGGCCCGGCAGCGCGGCAGAGGGCAGGCGAGGCGGCCCGGGTCGGACGTCACCAGTTACCCCCTGCGGACCGGTTCCCGGGGTTGTCGACCGGGATACCGACCGCCTCGGCCCGCTCGGTGAGCAGGATCTGGGCGAGCTGGCGCAGCCGTGCGGCCAGCTTGCCCGCCTCCTGGACCACCTGCTCCGGGTTCGTGGCGAGGAGGGGTACGAGCTGCTCGAGGCGGCTCTTGACACCGGTCAGGTCGCGCTCCTCAGAGGTCCTGCCGGTGGCCATGGCGACCCGGCTCAGTTCCTCCACCCGCTGGAACCCGAAGCGCAGCAGGCCCTCGGCGCGCTCCTGCGGGGAGAGCTCCCCGCCCGGGGAGGAGCGCAGCAGGCTCCTCAAGTAGGTGAAGTGGCCCTGGAGCTGGGCGATCGCCTCTCCGTACCTGCGCTGGTCACCGGCGGCGTGGGCGCGTTCGCCCTCGGCGCGCTGCGCCTCGATCGCGCGGATCACCTCGGGACCGTCGAACGGCTTGTCGCCGGCCGGTCCCGACTCGGAGAGGTGGGAGTGCAGCCGCAGACAGTCCTCGACCAGTGCGTCGAACTCCCGCTTGGGCGGCTGGAGTTCCTGGTCGGCCTCGCCGAGGACGGCCACGATCTCCTCCAGCTCGCGGAACTCGTGGACCGCCGCCGGTACGTCACTCCGGTCGCGGGCCTCCTCGAAGGCACGGCGGGCCTTGGTCCACTTGGCGCGGACCACGGCCTGCGGGCCCGCCGCGAGATAGCCGACGTTCTCCTCGAAGCGGCGGTAGAGCTCCTCGACCGCCGACGCGTCGGGCATCGGCGGGTCCACCGGGACTTCGAGCAGGGCGTCGAAGGTGGTGTCCTCGCCGATCGAGCCGCGGACCGTGATGGACGCGTCCTCCTGCATGGCCACGTTCATCCGGATCGCCGTGCCCCGAGGCGTCGACGAGGGGACCACGACCTTGATCACCTGGATGGGCACCGCCTGCTGGAACAGCCGCAGCTCCACCTGCTCGCGGCCGGGGTGCCCGAAGTCGAAGTCGGCCTCGAAAGGCAACTGCTGCATGGCCGGGATCAGTTCGCGCCGGCCGGTGCGCCCGTCACCCAGGTCCACCTCCAGGAGGACCGACTTGGCCGTGATGGCCGCTCCCCCGGTGCCGCCGAGCGGCGCCTGTTCACCCGAGCTGTGGGCGAGCGCGCGGCCCGCCGTGGCGACCAGGTCGCCCTCGGCGTCGTACACCTCGAAGGTGAGCAGGCTCTCCGCGTCCGGCTGTACCGGGACCTGGGTGAAGGCGAACGCGCCCTCCTCGGACAGGTCCGCCTCGTCCTCGAAACCCGTGGTGGTGAGGTGGACGCGGCCGCCGGCGAGGTCGAGCCCGTCGGCGAGCGCCTGGACGGTGCCGCCGACGTGCGTGGCCTCGGAGCCAGTGGCGGCGGAGCCGTGGAACGAGACGCGTACGGTGCGGGCCTCGTCGTAGACGGCCAGGCCGCCGACGGCTGCCGCGCGCACCGCGGCGCCCAGCGCGACGGCCGTGTCGGCGTGCTCGACGACCGGCGCCTCGCAGGCCGCGCGGACCTGGCGGGCGGACCCGGGCGCGGGGTTCGCGCAGAGTTCCTGCGTCACCATCTCCCTGACCAGCGGCATGTGGGTCGAGCCGCCCGCCAGGATGATGTGGTCGACGTCGGCGAGGGTGATGCCGGCCCGCTCCTCGGCACGGCGCAGGGCCTCGTCGCAGTAGGTGAAGGTCCGCTCGATCAACGGGCGGGCGATGTCGTCGAGTTCGGGCCGCTCCAGGAGCGCGTCGATGACGACCGGGCGCTTCTCCTGGTCGGTGAGGCGCCCGGTGTCGCGGAGCATGTAGTCGGGCTGGTCGGTGAGGGCCTTCTTGGCGCCCTCCGCGAGGATCTTCAGCTGGCTGAAGCGGAGCCGGTCCCCGGGGTCGTTCTCCGGGTCGAGGTCGAGGGCGTAGCCGTCCGCCTGGAGCATCTTCTGGAGGTGCCGGGCGAAGGCCTCGTCGATGTCGTCGCCGCCCAGGCGGTTGTTGCCGCTGATGCCGAGGACCTCGAAGGTGCCCGCCGTGCAGCGCAGGACGCTGACGTCGAAGGTGCCGCCGCCGAGGTCGTACACGAGGAACGTGCCGTCGCGGGTGGCGGTGCGCCAGCAGTAGTGGCTGGCGGCGGCGGTCGGCTCGTGGAGCAGGCCGAGGACTTCGAGCCCGGCCTGTTCCGCGGCCTTGCGGGTGGCGTCGATCTGCGGCTGGTCGAAGTACGCCGGCACGGTCACCACGGCACGGTCCACGATCCAGCGGACGTCCGGGCTGTCGAACGCCGCCACGTCCGTCTCGATCCGGCGCTTCATCTCGGCCAGGATCGCGGCCGAGACCTGCGCCGGGGTGTACTCCTCGCCGGCCAGGTCGACCGTCGTACGGCTGCCCATCAGGCGCTTCACCGACGTGACCGGTTCCGGGCTGCTGCCCTTGCGGGCGAACGCCTTGCGGCCCACGACCAGTTCACCGCCGGCCGGACTGCGCCAGACGCAGCTGGGCGTCGTGTACGACTTCGAGACCGGGTCCCGGTGGATCACGATCTCGCTGTCGGAGGGGTTCATGACGGCTACGGCGCTGTTGGTCGTGCCGAGGTCGATGCCTACGGCCTTGCTGACGATCTGCTGACTCATGTGGGGTGACCGCTCCTTCTTGGCCTGCTCGTTCTTGGCCTGCTCGTTCAGGTCAGGTGTCCGTGGGTCCAGGTGTCCGTGCCGGCGGCGGCTCGGTGTCGGGCTCGGGCTCGGACTTGAGCTGCGCCTGTGTGTCAGGTTCCGGCTCGGGTGCGGGCACTGGTGCGGGGGCGCCCATGACCACCTGGGCGAAGCTCACCACCGCGCCGTCGTGGAACACGGCGTACCGGTTCGTCTCGGCCACGACCTCGGCGTCGAAGTCCGGGCTCTGCATCCAGTGCACCGGGTCCGCCCAGTCCAGGACGTCCTCGGCGGGGAGGCCGAGGGGGTCGCGCACCTCCACCCCGGCGGCGCGCAGCAGGTCGAGCATCCGGTCCTTGACGTTCTTCAGCTCGCGGTGGCGGAGCTGTTCGCCCACGGCCGCCAGCGGCTCCTCCGCCCGGGTGACCTGCTGCTCCAGCGTGCCGACGAGCACGGCCAGTTCGAAGAGGTGCGCGTGAGCGCGCGTCGCCGCCGCCGCGGAGGCACCCCGGGCCGCGGCCAGGTCCTCGTGGCGTCGCTGCAGTACGCCGGCCAGCTCGGCCTCCGGCGCGGTGGTCGCTCCGTGGACCTCGGGGACGGGGCGCTCGGCGAAGTCGTCCCAGCCGGGCAGCACGGCACCGGACTCATCCGAAGAGGACATCACGTACCTCCAGTTCCGGTTCCTCGTCCTGGGCGCGGGCCGCCGCAGGGGTCGTCAGCAGGCCGTCGCCGGTCCCCGCGACGGGCGCGGCCGCCAGCGCGCGGACGGTACGGCGCAGGGCCTGCGGCAGGTCGAAGTCCTCGGGCCGCAGGTTCTGGCCCCCGAGGTCCGCCGGGTAGGTGCGGTGGGCGCGCGCGAAGGCGGCCCACCGGCGGTCGCGGTAGTCGGTGCCGGGCGGCTCGGTCATCTCGTACCGCAGCCGGGTCCGCGGATTGCGGATCAGCTCCCGCATCGCCCAGTCGTAGAGGTCGCGGTCCTGGGCGGTGGACGCGGTCTGGATGCCTTCCTCGGCGCGTTCCACGATGTGCGCCTCGCCGGCGCCGACCGGAAGTCCGAGTACGTGGAAGGGGTTGGGCCGACGGTTCGCCGACGCGGGTGTCGTCATAAGCGCAGCCTTCGCAGGATGTCTTCGATACGGGTGATGTTGTCCCGGGTGGCGGCTTCCGGGGCGATCCGCTCCGCCCGCCGCAACAGGTTGACGGCCGCCTGCAGTTCACCCTCCACGGCGTTCGGGCCGATGCGGACGGAGCGTTCGAGATTGCTCAGTGCGGCGTTGCTCATGGCCACCGCGCGGTTGTTCATGCCGGTGGCCACCGCGCGCAGCGCCTTGGCCGCCTCTTCGCGCATCTTGAGGTCGTCGCCGCCTGCCGCGACGCGCTCGGCTTCGCGCACCGCGCGCTCCGCCTCGTCGAGCCGTTCGGCGTCGAGCAGGACGTAGCCGTGGTTGATCAGGGTGCTGGTGCGGAGCCGGTCGAGGGTCTTCCTGGTCGCGTCGTTCCTCGGGACGCGGTCGAGTTCGGCGAGGGCCTGTTGGTAGCGGCGCGCCTTGATGTGGTCGAGGGCGGCGCTGAACAGGGCGTCCTGGCGGTACTGCTCCAGGAGTTGCGGGGCGTTGGTGTTGGCCGGGTTCCACTCCTGGGCCAGCTCGAAGTACGCGATGGCCTTGCCTGTGTCCCGGTCGAGGAGACCGCGGTCCACGTAGTGGGCGGCGAGCAGCTGGTTCTCGCGCAGGTGCGGGCGCCCCTGGACGGCGCCCTGGGCGAGCAGTTCCGCGTACCGCACGGCCTTGGTGACGACGGTACGCATGTGGTCCCGGTCGCCGATCTGATAGAGGCAGTTCTGCCACTCGTTGTGCCAGGCAACGACGGTGCACAGGATGCCGGTGGGGGCGAAGCCGTGGTCGACGGCGTTCGCCAGGCTGCTGATGCCCTCTTCGTAGTCCTTGTCGATGCCGTCCGGCAGGGCGCGGACCCGCTCGGGGTCGTCGACGCGCTTCTCGGCCGCACGGACCAGGTCGGTGGACCAGTCGTCGAGCAGGGCGCCCGCACGGTCCGCGACGGCGGTGAAGAGATCCTCGTCGACGCCCGGCAGCACCCCGGCCAGCGGCCCCTCCGCCAGCAGGGTGCGGGTGACATGGGTGCCCTGGCGCAGGGCGGTCAGGCAGTTCAGATGGAGGCGGGCCTGGTCCTCGCGGTGCTCGGCGAGGGCCCGGGCGCCATGGCTGCGGTGCAGGGTCAGGAGCTCCTCGGTCAGCGAGGTGCGCAGATACCCAGCGTCGGGAGCGGTCGCCGCGTCGGCGCCAGGATCTCCGGTGTCGCCGGCCCCCGGGCGCCCGGCGAACGCCTCCCAGAAGCCCGGGTGGCACAGCAGCAGGACCCACAGGACCGTCGCGGTGACCAGGTCCTCGTCGGCGGCGCCCGTGCGGGCCAGCTTCGCGAGGGCCTCCTCGCGGTAGACCACGGCCAGCGAGTGCAGTACGGGGATGTCGTCACGGGCGGCCCTGCAGGCGAAGAAACCTGTCAACTGCCGCTCTATGACGTCCGCTTGGTCCGTCGCGAGAGCCTGCCACACGGGGTGCTCCGCCATCGCGTCCTCCAGCGCCGGGAGCCTGCCGGGGCGGCGTTTCCAGGTCTGGGACGCGTCCGGGAAGAGGTGGTTCAGGAGGGCGCCGGAGCGGCCGTCGCGCTCCAGGTCGTCGTGGTGCCGGCGGGCCGGGTGGTCCCCAGGGAGGTGACCGGCCGCCTGGCCCAGGAGATCCAGGGCTCGTGCGGGGTCGCCGTCCGCGTGGGCGGCCACCGCGCGGTGGCAGAGGTACTTCCCGTACTCGGCGTCGACCGCGTCGGCATCGGCATCGGCATCGGCGTTGGCATTGGCGTTCAGGACGTGCCGCCACAGCCTGTCGGCCACCTCGTGGTCTCCGACGGCTGCGGCGCACCGGGCGAGGGTGACGGCGTCGAGCGGCACGAGGCCGTCCTCTTCCGGCGCGCCGCCTTCCGGTGCGCCCTCGGGGAGGCGGTCCGCCAGGCGGCGTACGACCTCTGCCAACGCCTGGGCGCGGCCGTCCCGCCTCCTGGCGCGGGCCACCCTGGCGCAGAGCGCGGGCAGGGTCGCGGCCACGTCGACCAGGCCGGTCAGGTCGTGGTCGCGCAGGGCCAGCGTGAGCGCCTCGGCGGCCTTCGCGCGCTGGGCCGGGAGGTGGCCGGCCGCCTGGACGACGAGGAGGGGGGCGGGCAGGGCGGGGTTGCCGCCGACGGGCGGGAGCTCCTCGGGCGGCTTGCCTTCGAGGGCCTCGGCGAGGAAGGCGACGACCTGCGCGGCATCGCGGTCAGGGACTTCGGCACCGCCGGTGCCCCCGGCCACGTCCTCGGTACCGTCCGTGGCCTCGGCCGCATCGTCGGCACCGCCCGTGCCCCCGGCCGCGTCCTCAGTGCCGTCCATGACCTCGGCCGCGTCCTCGGCGTCCTCCGCGCCCCCACCCCGCGCGCCGCCCACAGCCCGTAGCAGCCGTATCGCATCCGCCTTGTCGCCGGCCTTGAGTGCGGCCGCCGCGAGGGGCAGGGCCAGCAGCGGGTCGTCACGGACGTCGGCCGTGGCATCCGCCTCCGGGACGGTCGCGTCGTGCAGCCCGGCCAGCGATGCCGCACGGCGGGCCTCGCGGGCCACCGCCGGAAGCGGCCACGCCTCGGCGAGTAGGCCCAGCGCCTGCGCCAACTCGCCCTGCCCCTCCGGGCCTTCGGCCAGCAGGCAGGCCCGCCCCAGCGCCATGGCGAGAACCTCCACCGCGCGGGCGTCGCCCTCGTCACGGTCGGTCGGACCGTCGGCCGCCTCCCCCGCCCACCCCACCAGCGCCTCCACCAGTACGGGCTCCGCCCCCCGCGGCTCCACCAGCAGCTGTCCGAGCCCGAGCGGCCAGGCCGTACGGGGGTGATGGCGGACGACCCGCCACGGTGCGGCGCCCGTGCCGTCGGCGGGGCGCCCCGCGCGTTCGGCGAGGAGGCGGGCCGCGCGGGCGAGGCGTCTGGCGTCGACGGGTACGGGCGGGAGGGCGCCGTCCCCGCCGACCTGCGCGTCGATGAGCCGGGCCGCCGCCCGCTCGGCGCACTGCACGGCCCGGTCTGTCTCCCCCGCGGCCCACAGCACCGTGGCCTCGCGCAGCGCCAGTACGCCGCTGTCGTAACGGGCCCGGGGCAGGGGCAGGTGGTCGAGGCGCTGCCCGGCCTCGGCCGTGCGGCCGAGGGCCAGTTCGGCACGGGCGCGGACGAGTTCGGCCTTGGGGCCGCGGGCGCCTTCGAGCAGCTCCGCCGCCCGGTCGGGGTGTCCGGCGTTCAGTTCGGTGACGGCCAGGACGAGGGTGGCGCGGTCGTGGCCCTGGCCGCGGGCCTGTTCGAGCAGGGAGCGGGCCCGGTCGGGGTCGTCCGGGAGCGCCAACAGGCCGCGCCACAGCTGCTGTTCGGGCAGGGGCAGGCGGCCGAAGAGCGAAAGGGCGGTGAGGTGGCCGGCCGCGTTCCGGCGGCCCCCGGCGACCTCGATGCCGAGGAGGGTGCGCAGCGCCTCCAGGAGTTCGGGGACCGTGGCGCCCTCGGCGCCGAGCGGGTCCCAGGCCAGGTCGACGCCTGGCTCCTGCCCCTCGGCGAGCCTCAGCCGGGCCGCGACGACCGCGGTGAAGGCATGGCCCGCGCCCTGCATGACCGTCCGTTCCGCGGCGGTGGGGCGGTGGCCGGGATCGGCGTCCGTCAGGAGGAAGCCGAGCGGCCAGGCGCGCGCGTCACCGTCGGCGAGCAGCGTGCGGCAGCGGCGCCCCGCCTCCTCGCGCTCGCCGCACAGCAGCTGGGCCCAGGCCGCGTGGTAGCCGAGGTCGGGCCGGTCCGGGAACGCGTCGGCGACCACGACGAGGTTCTTGACGGCCAGGTCGGCGTTGCCTTCGAGGAGCTGGGCGCGGCCCAGGGCGTAGCGCCCCCAGGGCCTGTTGTCGCCGCCCTCGCCGATCGTGGCGAGCCGTACGGCGGTCAGCGGGGCAGGGGTGGCCGGGCCCGGTGGTCCGTCGCGCCCGGGGTCCAGTTCCAGCCACTCCAGCATCCGGCACAGGTCGGTCAGTTCGGCGCCGCGCGGGGTGAGGACGGCTTGCCGTCCGCGTACGGCGGCGAGGGCCTCTGCGTACGCGCCGCTGTGGAGGCGGGCGGCGATGAGCCCGCGCAGGGCCTCGCCGTCGGTGGGGTCGGCGGTGCAGGCGCGGGTGAAGTGGTCCGCGGCGTCGGCCGTTTCGCGGTGCAGCAGCAGGGCGCCGAGGCCGAGCGTCCGGTCGAGGCCGGCCAGGCGCAGGCCCGCCGCGGACAGCTGGCCGGCGAACGCGTAGGCCCGCTCCACACGACCGGTCTCGTCGGCGAATCCCGCCGAGAGGAGGTGCCCCACCACCTGGTGCACTTCGGGCGGCACGGTCGCGTACCGCCGGAAGATGTCTACATAGATGGCGAGTTGGTCGTCCTGGTCGGCGCCGAGCCTGGCCAGGGCGGTGGCGGCGATGGAGCGGGACTCCTCGTGGACGAACGCGCTGCGGTAGAGCCGCGTGTACAGGGACACGGCGAAGTCCCGGTCGCCCGCGCCGGACCGCGCCAGGGCGGCATCGGCGAGCGGGACCCAGCTCTGGTGGAGTCCGATGCGCCCCTCGGCCGCCAGGCGCTCGCCGGCCCGGGCGAGGCGGTCCAGGTCGGCGGCCTCGACGAGCGGCAGGAAGCGGGGGCCGAGAAAGGACTGCTGGAAGGAGGGCCACAGGTCAGCGGTGCGGTCCGGGTACTCCTCGATCCCCGTGAGGACCGCGCGCAGGCCCGACAGGCCGGCCCCCGCATCGGCGTCGGCAAGCGCGCTCGCCCAGGCGTTCTCCAGCCGGCCGCGCCGGGACAGACCTTTCCGCAGGGACCGCTGTGGCTCCACCCGTCACCCCCCGTTCCGCTCGGCTCGGGCGAGGCGCCCGAACCGCTCCGCCTGGAAACGGTTGCCGACCTTGCGGAACGCCTCCTCCGCGCGGCGGGCGAGCCTGGCGCGGTCGGCGCCGGACGGCATCAGGGCGCGTCCGCGGACGAGTTCACAGGCGTCCGCCCAGGAGTGGGCCGCCGCCAGGTGATCACCCAGGGACTCATGGACCTGCCCCAGTTCGGTGAGCAGGCCCAGGCGTAAGGGGTCGGGAACGTGGCTGCGCTCGAGGCCACTGCGCAGGACGGTCGCGGCGGCCGCGGCCTGGCCCTGTGCCCTCAGCTGCCGCCCCTTCTCCAGCTCGGGCTCGCCGGGCGGCCGGACGACCGGCTTGTCGAGGGCCACGTCCAGGGCGGCGATCACGTCCTCCGCGCTGCGCAGCCGCTGCGCGGGCCGCAGTTCGAGCAGGCGCATCACGAGGGCGTCCAGGGCGGGCGGGACGAGGTTGTTGTGGACCGAGGGGCGTACGGGCGGCGCGTTGCGCTTCTGCTCCTGGAGCCAGTCGCCGTGCGCCGACTCGGGCAGGGCGGGCGGCGGTGTCAGATGGGCGTACGCGTGGTGCCCGGTGAGGCCCTCGTACATCAGAAGCCCCAGCGAGTACAGGTCGGACTCGGGGACGCTGGAGCCGGCCGCGGTCTCCGGCGCCATGTACTGGAGGGTGCCGACCGTGCCCGGGACATGGCCGAGCTCCAGCATCCTGGCGGCCAGGCCGAAGTCGATGAGCCGGACCCAGTTGTCGCTGCCCAGCAGGACGTTGTCCGGCTTGAGGTCGCGGTGCAGCAGCGGCGGGTCCAGGCGGTGCAGGCCGCGCAGGGCCACACAGATCTGCCGCGCCCACTTGACCAGGAGCGGCGCCGGGACCCGCCCCATCTCGGCGAACTGGCCCGCGAGCGTGTCCCCGGGGACGTACTCCATGGCGAGGAAGGCGCGGCCCCCGAGGCCCTGGGCGAGGCCGCCGTCGTACACGTGCACGAGATGGCGGCGCGCCTCGGCGTCCGCCATGGTGTCCATCGCCTCGGCGAGCAGCAGGACGTCCTGGAACAGCTCCGCCGCGTTCTCCTCGGTCAGGCCCGAGCGCCGGGAGAGTTTGAGGGCCACGCTGCGCACCGGATGGCCGAGGATGTACTGGTCGGCACGGAAGACCGCGCCGAAACCGCCGCCGCCGATCCACCCGCTCAGTGCGTAGCGGCCGTCGACCACCCGGCCTTCGAGTCCGCGCAGATCGGATTCATCCGGTGCGGCCTGGTTCATCGTGTGCGTCCCCCTCTCCGCTCCCACCGGACTTGGTCAACCCGCCTTCCACAAAGGACAGTTGTGCCCCGTCCGCCGGTTCCGGCGACAGGAAGCGCACCCGCGTACGGGATGCGTCGGGCGCCTCGTCCCGGCCGGAGAACAGGGCGTCACGCACGCCCGGCGGTGGCGGGGGCACGAACTCGACGACGATCCGGTCGCACGCCTGGAACTCCTCGGCCCGCTCCTCGGCCGCCGCGAGAACGGGGTTCTCGACCAGGTCGGAGAGCACCTTGGCCATGATGCGGCCGCCCTCCCGGCCGCCCGCCTCGGAGTTGAGACGGTGGCCGAGCGCTCCCGCGTAAGCCACCAGGTCCTCGGGGACGATCAGCTCCTTCTCCCGCTTCTCGCGCCAGAAGGCCGCCTGCCGGTCGATCACCTTGCGGCCGATGGCGGTCATCGCGTCGCCGGCGAGCGGGCGGAAGACGATGACGCGGCGGACGCGTGCCAGGAACTCGGGGGTGAACACGGGCGTGCCGTCCCGGCTGCGCTCGGACGCGAGCTTGGCGCGCACGGCGGCGGAGATCTCCTCGTCCGAGCTGCCCTCGCCGAAGCGCGAGATGATCTCGTGCCCGGCGTTCGTCGTGAGGATGAAGATGGCGCGGTCGCCGTGCGCCTTGACGCCCCGCTGGTCGGTGATCCAGCCCTCGTCGAAGAGGTTGAGGAAGGGCCGCAGCACCTCGGGGTGCGCCTTCTCCGCCTCGTCGAGGAGGAACACGCAGTACGGGTCGCTGTTGAGCTCGTTGATGAGCCGCCCGCCGCGGTCGTGCCCCACATAGCCCGGCGGGGAGCCGAGGATCCCGGACACGCTGTGCGGCTCGGTGAAGTTCTCCATGGGGTACGTCTGGAGCCGCTTGGACGCGGAGTACAGACTGGCGACCCGCTTGGCCAGCTCGGTCTTGCCGACACCCGTCAGGCCCGCGAAGAGCAGCACGGACGCGGGTCCCGAACTGACCGCCGCGAGGCCCGCCTTGATGCGCCGCAGTTCGTCCGCGACCACCCGGACCGCCTGGTCCTGCCCGACCACGTCGGCGCCGAGCGCCATGGCGTAGTCGATCCGCTCGCCGCCCGTGCCGGCGATCTGCTCGCGCGGCAGCCCGGACAGCTCGGACACCACGTCGGCCACCTCGTCCAGCGTGACGGCACTGCGCCTGTCGCCGTGCTGCCTGCGCGCGTAGTCGAGGTCCTCGCAGGCGCGGCGCAGCACCTTGACGGCGGACAGCGGCAGCCGCTGGTGGCGGACGAAGTCGCCCGCGAGGACCACGGCCCTCGCCACCGCGTGGTGCTCGATCCGGATCCCGGTGAACTCCGTCTCCAGCGCGTCCGCCGCGAGCCGCACCATGGCCCGCGCCGCGTCCCGCTCCGGCTCCGCCATGTCGATACGGCAGGTCAGCTCCTGGAGGACGTGGTCGGCGGCGACCAGGTCGTCGTAGTCGTGCTCGGCGAGCACTCCGATGAGGTGGATGCTGCGTTCCTTCAGGGCGCGGCGCAGCTCCAGCAGGTGGTCGGCGCCGCGCGGGCCGCGCAGCAGGGGGCCCAGGCCGTCGACGCAGACGACCAGGTCGGTTCGGCCCGCCACCTGGCTGATCAGCGCCGTCAGCTGCTCGCCGCTGCGCTCGGCGGCGACGTCCTTGCAGTCGACGCGCAGGAACCGCTTGCGGCGCAGGAACGGGATCTCGCCCGCGGCGGCCCGCCGGGCCAGCTCGCGCAGCAGGGTGGTGGTGCCGATGCCGGGCAGGCCGGTGAGCAGTACGTGGTTGTTCTCGGTGCGGTGCAGGGCTCGGCACAGCGGCTCGAAATAGCCGTCGAGGTGGGCGGCCGGGCCGATGGCCCCGGTCCTGGCGAGCCAGGTGAGGTCTTCGGAGGGCGGCAGGAACGCGGGCAGCCGGAAGGGGACCTCGCGGGGCGCCGCCGACCGGGACTCGCCCAGTACGTCGCGCACGCTCTCGCGCAGCCGCTTGATGTCGAGGCGCAGCGGCTCGGCGGACAGGACGGAGGCGAGCCGCTGCGGCGGGCTGTCCAGGAGGGCCGCGAGCAGGTGCGGGGTGTCGATCCGCTCGGCGTCCCAGCGGGCGGCCGTCGTGCGCGCCGCGTACAGCAGGTCCCGCAGGGACTCACCGGTCCCGTCGCGGTCGAGGCGGGGGGCGGTCCGGCTGCCCTGCTCGGTGATCCGGAACGCCTGCGTGATGATCTCCAGCGCCTTCACCAGGCCGACCTGGAGCGGCAGTTGAAGCCTGAAGAGGCGCTCGGCCGGCCCTTCGGTCTCCGCGAGGAGAGCCATCAGACAGTGCGGCGGCAGCAGCCGGTCGTAGCCGAGCTCGGCGGCACGCTGGGCGGCAAGCTCCAGGACCGCCCAGGCGTCGTTCGTGAACTCCTCGGAGCGCAGCCGGCCGGACGCGTCGTCGTACAGCTCGGCCGGCTCGTCGGCGTGGACGCCCACCTGCCTGCGCAGCGCCTCGGCGGCCAGGGGCAGGTCGAGGAGCGGGGCCAGGAAGTCCCGCTCGTCCGCGGAGGGGGCGTCGAGCAGACAGGCCAGCAGGAGCTCCAGACGGACCTCCGCCCCCACCGCGTCCCGTGCGCAGCGCTCCTCGAACTCCTCGAAGGCCACGGCCAGTTCGGGGCTCACGTGGTCACGTGCGCCGTCGAACGCGTAGCCGTTCCCCGGCGGGGCGTATACGGCGAGTGTCTCCAGGAGGTGGTGCGGGGCCGCGCCCTCGGCGAGCGCGCCCTCGAACGCGGGGAGCACCGCGAGGTCGCGGGCGTCGAGCACCGCGTACAGGATGTCGCCGGGGCGCAGCCGCTCGGTGGCGCGCTCCGCGGCGGACAGCAGGACGGCCGCGGAGCGCTCGTCCCCGAGGGCGTCCGGGTCGAGGAAGCCATCCGTGAAGAGGCGCACGGAACGGCTTTCGGGACCACCCCCGGGGCCACCCTTGGGACCGCCGCCGGAACCACCCTTGGAACCGTCTTCGGGACCGCTCCTGGAACCGTTTTCGGGACTGTCCGGACTCTGTGCACTCTCTGCGGAATCGTGCTGCATCTTCGCGCGCAGGCCGCGGTTTCACGACGTTTCGGGCCTGCCTGCCCACCTCCCCCGTGCGCCGACCATGCTTCCACACGGAGCACGCGGGGTCCCTTTGCTACGCAAAACAGGGGACAACTCTTTGGCCGTACGGCCGAGTTGATCCCGTCCGGCTACCGCGCCCCGAACCGCTGGTCCGTCTTGACGATTTCGCGGCCGAGCGGCATCAGGGAGACCGGGATCAGCTTGAAGTTGGCGATGCCCAGCGGGATGCCGATGATCGTGATGCACTGCGCGATGCCCGTCACGATGTGGGCGAGGGTGAGCCACCAGCCGGCCAGGATCAGCCACAGCACGTTCCCGATGCAGGACGGGGCGCCCGCGTCGTGGCGCTCGATCGTCGTATAGCCGAACGGCCACAGCGCGTACACGCCGATTCTGAACGCCGCGATACCGAACGGGATGCCGATGATCGTGATGCAGAGGATCAGTCCGGCGAGCATGTAGCCGAGGAACAGCCAGAAGCCGCTCAGCACTAGCCAAATGATGTTGAGGATTGTCTTCACGAGTGACGACCTGCCATCTGCTCGAGCCGGGCGATGCGCTCCGCCATCGGCGGATGCGTGGAGAACATCTTGGACATGCCCTGCCCGGGACGGAAAGGGTTCGCAATCATCATGTGACTTGCGGTCTCGATCCGCGGCTCCGGGGGCAGGGGCAACTGCTTCGTCCCCGCGTCGAGTTTGCGCAGAGCGCTCGCCAGGGCCAGCGGGTCGCCCGTGAGCTGGGCGCCCGACGCGTCCGCCTCGTACTCCCTGGAGCGGCTGATGGCGAGCTGGATGACCGTGGCCGCGAGCGGGCCCAGGATCATGATCAGCAGCATGCCGAGCAGGCCGGGCCCCTCGTCGTCGTTCGAGCGACCGATGGGAATCAGCCAGGCGAAGTTGACCAGGAACATGATCACCGAGGCGAGGGCGCCGGCGACCGACGAGATCAGGATGTCGCGGTTGTAGACATGGCTCAGCTCGTGCCCGATGACACCGCGCAGCTCGCGCTCGTCGAGGATCCGCAGGATGCCTTCGGTGCAGCACACCGCGGCGTTACGCGGATTGCGGCCCGTCGCGAAGGCGTTGGGGGCTTCCGTCGGCGAGATGTACAGGCGGGGCATCGGCTGGCGGGCCTGCGTCGACAGCTCGCGGACCATGCGGTAGAGCGCGGGGGCCTCGAACTCGCTCACGGGGCGCGCGCGCATCGCGCGCAGGGCCAGCTTGTCGCTGTTCCAGTACGCGTACGCGTTCGTCGCGAGGGCGATGCCGAGGCCCACGATCAGCCCCGTACGGCCGAAAAAACTGCCGATGACGATGATGAGGGCGGACAGTCCGCCGAGGAGTACGGCGGTCTTCAGCCCGTTGTGCCGGCGGTGCACGGTACGCCCTCCATGTGGTGCGGCAGGGGAACCCTCTGCTTGCTGGTGCTGGGTGCTTCCACGCTCCAGTGGACCCTCCTGTACTGGTCAACGCCAGACGAGGAGGACGAGTTCCCTTGCGCGCGCACAGGGCGCGTGTAGGCCGTACGGGTGGGGCGGTGCCCCGCCGGAGGGGGTCAGCGCTGCTCGGGGAGCCCGGCGAGCGCGAGGGCCTCGGAGTCGGCCTTGAGCTCGCTGGTGCAGTGGGAGCAGCGGGTGGCGATCGCGGGGATCTGGCTGAAACAGCGCGGGCAGTCGCGCAGGGTCGCCTTGGCGTCGACCGGCTTGCCGCGGTCGAGGCGGGTCTGGAGCTTCATCATCGGGACGACGACGAGGAAGTAGAGCACCGCCGCCGTGATCACGAAGGCGATCGCCGCGGAGACGAACTTGCCGTACGGGAAGTCCGTGCCCTCGACCTGGAAGTGCGCCTTGCTGAAGTCGCCGGCCGAGCTCGTCGCGAGGCCGATGAGCGGGGCGATGAACGCCGTGCTGAAGCCCGTGACGACGGCGGTGAAGGCGGAACCGACGGCGAGGCCGATCGCCATGGTCACGATGTTCCCGCGAAGGATGAAGTCCTTGAACCCGCTCAGCACGGCAGTGTCTCCCTGGTGTACGACGTTTGGGGGGCGCTATGAGGGTGCCTAGAAGAGGCCCGTCGAGGCAAAACGGAGCACCATCTGAGGCGCGCCCGACAGGGCGACCCCGATGACGGCGGTGAGCCCGATCGCCGCCGTGAGCGGGGCCGGAATCCGCTGTACCGCCTGCTCACCCTCGGTGGAGCGGAACAGGGTCGCCGTCCACTGAAGGTAGTAGTAGAGGGCGATCACGACGTTGACGGCCATGACGACGGCGAGCCAGCCGAGGCCCGCGTCGACGGCCGCCGAGAAGACGGTGACCTTCGCGAAGAGGCCGATGATGCCGGGCGGCAGGCCCGCGAGGCAGAGCAGGAAGAAGCCGAGGACCAGGGCGGCCAGCGGGCGGGACTGGTACAGGCCGCGGTAGTCGCTGATGCGGTTCAGGGGCTTCGTACGGGCGACGAGGGCGGCCACGGCGAAGGCCCCGAGGTTCACGGCGGCGTACATGAGGGCGTACGCGACGGTGGAGCCGATGGCCTTGTCGGCGTCCTTGGAGTAGGCGGCCGCGGCGATCGGGACGAGGAGGTAGCCGGCCTGGCCCACCGAGGACCAGGCGAGCAGGCGTACCGCGCTGTACGCGCGCGTGGCCTGCTGGCGCAGGGCCGCCACGTTGCCCACGGTCATGGTGAGCGCGGCAAGGGCGGCGAGGGCGGGACCCCACACGTCGGCGTAGGACGGGAAGGCGACGACGGTGACGAGGATGATCCCGGAGAAGCCGACCGCCTTGCCGATCACCGACAAGTAGGCGGCGATCGGGAGAGGGGCTCCTACGTAGGTGTCGGGCACCCAGAAGTGGAAGGGGGCGGCGGCCGTCTTGAAGGCGAAGCCGACGAGGGTGAGGACGACGCCCGCCTGGGCCAGGGTGTGGAACTGCCCGTCGACGTGCGTCAGGGCGGTGGCGATCCTCGTGAGGTGCAGGGTGCCCGTCGTCGCGTAGACGAAGCTGACGCCCAGGAGGGTGACCGCCGTCGCCGTGACCGAGGACAGGAAGAACTTCAGGGCCGCCTCGGCGGAGCGCCGGTCGTCACGCTTGATGCCGACGAGGGCGAACGCCGGCAGGGACGCCACTTCCAGGGCGACGACGAGGGTCGCCAGGTCGCGCGAGGCGGGCAGCAGCGCGGCGCCCGCGGCGGAGGACAGGAGCAGGAACCAGAACTCTCCCTCGGGGAGCGGCGCCCTGGCTGCCGTGTTCTTCGCGTCCTTGATGCCGGTGATGGACAGCAGCGCGGTCAGCAGGGCGCCGGCCAGGACGAGGAACTGGATGACGAGCGTGAAGTGGTCGGCCGTGTAGCTGCACGCCGCCTGCTCGCCCTTGAGCGTCTTGAGGCAGAAGGTCGAGCGGTCGCCGTCCAGGAGGGGCAGCAGCGCGAGCGCGGCGGCGGCGAGTCCCGCGACGGAGACCCAGCCGAGCAGCGCCTTCCTGCGCTCACCGAGGAACAGGTCCGCGACGAGCACCACGAGGGCGACGACCGCCGCGATGGTGGGCGGCGCGATCGCGAGCCAGTCGACGGACTGGACGAGGGACACCACGGAGGGCGCGGCGACGGCGGTCACTGGGTGCCTCCTGCGAGGAGCTTCTGCACGGCCGGGTCGGTGAGGCCGATCAGGGCCGCGGGCCAGAGCCCGCCGACGACGGTGAGGGCGACGAGCGGGGTCCAGGCGGCGAACTCGTAGCCCTGGACGTCGGCGAGCTTCGGCGTCTCGGCCTCGTGCGGGCCCATGCAGACCCGGCGGACGACGGCGAGCATGTAGGCGGCGGTGAGCAGCGTGCCGAACGCCGCGATCGCCATGAACGTGAGGAACGCCGGGCGGCTCAGGCCTGCGGCCGGCTTGAACGCGCCGAACAGGGCGAGCATCTCGCCCCAGAACCCGGCGAGGCCGGGCAGCCCGAGGGAGGCGACGGCGGCGAAAGCGAGGAGGCCGCCGAGGCGCGGCGCCTTGCCGTAGAGCGCCATGCCGCCCTGCTCGGCAAGGGTGTCGAGGTCCGAGCTGCCCGTGCGGTCCTTGAGGGCGCCGACGAGGAAGAACAGCAGGCCGGTGATGAGGCCGTGGGCGATGTTCGCGAAGAGGGCGCCGTTGACGCCGGTCGGGGACATCGTCGAGATCCCGAGCAGGACGAAGCCCATGTGCCCGACGGACGAGTACGCGATGAGGCGCTTGAGGTCGCCCTTGGCGCCGGGCCGCGCGAGGGCGAGGCAGGCCAGGGACCCGTAGATGACCCCGACGACGGCGAACGCGGCGAGGTACGGCGCGAAGGTGCGCATGCCGTCGGGCGTGATCGGCAGCAGGATCCGGACGAATCCGTACGTGCCCATCTTCAGCAGTACGCCGGCGAGGAGGACCGAGCCGACGGTGGGCGCGGCGGTGTGGGCGTCCGGCAGCCAGCTGTGCAGGGGCCACATCGGCGTCTTGACCGCGAGCCCGATCCCGATCGCCAGAACGGCGGTGACCTGCACGGACGTGCTCAGGCCCCGGCCGTTGTCAGAGGCGAGTGCCACCATGTCGAATGTGCCGGACTTGAGCCCGATGAGGAGGATGCCGAGCAGCATCACGACGGAGCCGAGGAGCGTGAAGAGGATGAACTTCCAGGCTGCCCTGGTTCGTTGCTCACCGCCCCAGCGGGCGATGAGGAAGTACATCGGGATGAGGACCATCTCGAAGGCGAGGAAGAAGAGCAGCAGGTCGAGCACGGCGAAGGTCGCGAGGGTGCCGGACTCGAGGACGAGGATCAGCGCGACAAATGCCTTGGGGGACGGGCCCGTTGGCATCTTGAAGTAGGAGTACAGCGCGCAGAGGAAGGTCAGCAGCGCGGTCAGGACCAGGAGGGGGAGCGAGATGCCGTCGATGCCGAGGTGGATGCGCACGTCGAGTGCGGGGATCCAGCTGATGTCGGTCGTGGCCTGCATCTTTGACGGATGGTCATGGTCGAAGCCCAGCGCGAGGACGATCGCGGCGATGAGGATCACGCCGGTCACGGTCACGCCGTGGCGGAGCACGGCCTGGTCCGGGGACTTCCCCTTCAGCCCGGGCGGGGCGGGGAGAAGAGCGGCGACGGCGCCGATGAGCGGGCCGGCGACGATCAGTGCGAGAAGGAACTGCATCACGGATTCGCTGATATCGATCACGGCTGCTCACGCTCCGGCGGTGGCGACGAGGACGACGGCGATCGCCAGGACGACGGTCCCTGCGAGCAGGGCGCTGAGATAGGTCTGCACGTTGCCGGTCTGGGCGCGGCGGACGGCCCGGCCCAGCCAGTCGGGTACGGCGGCGGCGCCGCGTACGTAGGTCTCGACGACCTCGCGGTCGAGGAATCGGACCAGTGAGGACGCGGCCAGGACGGGCCGGACGAACAGGACCGCGTAGACGGCGTCCAGGTGGAAGCCGGTGGCCGCGTGGCGGTGCAGCGGGCCGAGCAGGAGACGGCCGGGGTCCGCCGGGTCGGGGGCGTAGGCGATGTCCCCGTACGCGGCCGTGTGGGTCGCGATGGCCTCGGCCTCGACCAGGCCGCCGTCCGCGTCGGGGTGGGCGGCCACGGCGCCCAGCGGGGTGCCGGCGGCGAGGGCCGTGGTGTGGCGCCAGGCCGCGTAGGTGACGAGCCCGCCGACGAGGGCGACGCCCGTGCCGAGGACGGAGGTGGTGAGGGTCGGGGTCAGCGAGCGGCCGTCGAACCAGCCGGGCAGGACACCGACGGCGAGGCCGAAGGCGAGCGAGGGGATCGCCAGGACCCACAGGACGGCGTTCATCGCGACGGGCTGCTTGCCGTGGTCCGGGGCCTCGGCGCCGTGGCCGCGGAAGGCCAGGAGCCACAGACGCGTGGCGTACGCGGCGGTGAGCAGGGCCGTGAGGAGGCCGGACACGAGGACGATCCAGCCCGCCGAGGCCGGGATCGCCTCGGCGTGGCCGGTGGCCGCGTGCTCGGCGGAGCCGAGGACGGCCTCCTTGGAGAAGAAGCCGCTGAACGGCGGGATCGCGGCGAGCGCGAGGAGCGCCACGGTCATCGTCCAGTAGGCGTCGGGGACGCGCTCTCGCAGGTTCTTCATGCGGGACATGGCGGCGAGCGAGTTCGTACCGGCGGCGTGGATGACCACACCGGCCCCGAGGAACAGCAGCGCCTTGAAGGCGCCGTGCGACAGGAGGTGGAAGACGGCGGCGCCGCGGTCACCGACGGCGAGGGCGCCGGTCATGTAGCCGAGCTGGCCGATCGTCGAGTACGCGAGGACGCGCTTGATGTCGTCCTGCGCGAGGGCGGCGAGCCCCGAGCCGGTCATCGTGACGGCGGCCATGACGGCGAGGACGACCAGGGCGGCGCCTGAGGCCGCGAAGACGGGGAGGAGCCGGGCGACGAAGTAGACACCGGCGGCGACCATCGTCGCCGCGTGGATCAGCGCGGAGACCGGCGTGGGGCCGGCCATCGCGTCGGGCAGCCAGGTGTGCAGCGGGAACTGCGCGGACTTGCCCGCCACGCCCGCGAGGAGCAGCAGGGCGATCAGCGTGGGGTGGTCGAGGCCGCCGCTCGCGACGGCGCCGAGCACCTTGGTGATGCGGAAGGACCCGGCGTCGGTGGCGAGCGCGAACAGGCCGATCAGGAAGGGGACGTCGCCGAGCTTGGTGACCAGGAACGCCTTGAGGGAGGCGGCGCGCGCCTGGGGCGTCTCCCAGTAGTGCCCGACGAGGAAGTACGAGCAGATGCCCATGACTTCCCAGCCGACGAGCAGCACCATCAGGTCGCCCGAGTAGACGACGAGGAGCATCGCGGAGGTGAAGAGGGAGACGAGCGCGGCGTACGACGGGTAGCGCGGGTCGTCGCGCAGGTAGGCCGTCGAGTAGATCTGCACGCACGACGCGACGAAGCAGACCAGGACGGCGACGAGCGCGGCGAAGCCGTCGATGTGCAGGGCGAGCTCGATGGGGACCGAGCCCGTCGGGGTGAGTTCGGTGGCCGCGTCGACGCTCGGGCCGCCGGCCTGGCGCACGGCGACGAGGACGGCGAGGGCCAGGGCCGCGAGGGTCGGCAGCACGGCGAGGGGCCGTACGAAGCCGGGGGCGGTGCGGCCCAGGAGCAGTCCCGCCGCGGCGGCGAGGAACGGGAGGAGGGGGACGAGTACGGCGAGGGTCGTGGTGGTCACGCGGTGGCCTCGGCCTTCTCGTCCGTCGCGGCCTCGGCGCCGGCGTCCGGGGCGGAGCCGTCCGGTGCCGGGCCGTCGGGTCCGCCGTCGTCCGGGGACTCGGCGGTGTCGCGGAGCTTGTCGATGTCGGAGGTACCGCGGCCGCGGTACACGGCGAGCACGATCGCCAGGCCGATGCCGATCTCGGCGGCGGCGATGGCGATGGTGAAGAGGGTCAGTGCCTGGCCGGAGTGGAGGGTGTCGCGGGCCGCCTTGCTGAGCCAGACGTCGAAGGCGACGAGGTTGAGGTTGACGGCGTTGAGCATCAGCTCGACGGACATCAGGACCAGGACGGCGTTGCGGCGGGCCAGCACTCCGTACAGGCCCGTGCAGAAGAGCAGGGAGGACAGGACGGCGGGGTAGGCGAGGTGCATCAGCGGTTCCCCTCCCGGGCCTTGGTGTTCATGTCCTGTGCCTTGGCGGCGTTGGTGGCCTTGCGGGACAGGACGATCGCGCCGACGAGGGCCGCGAGCAGCAGGACCGAGAGGGCCTCGAAGGGCAGCACCCAGTGCTGGAAGAGGATCGATCCGGTCACCGCGGTGGTGCCCTGAGGGGCGCCGTCGAGGTCGACCCAGGTCGTACGGAAGGCGTCCACGACGACCCAGACGAGGGCGGCTGCCGCGGCGACCGCGACCGTCAGCGCGGCCCACCGGTTGCCCGAGTCGGCGTCCGGGGAGCGGCCGATGGGCGCCCTCGTGAGCATCAGTCCGAACAGAAGGAGGACGACGACGGAGCCGACGTAGATGAGGACCTGCACCCAGGCGATGAACTCGGCCGTGAGCAGCAGGTACTCGACGGCGAGGCCGCCGAGGGCGACGACCAGCCACAGGGCCGCGTGCACCAGCTGCTTGGTGGTGACGGTGACGATCGCGGCGCCGAAGGTGACCAGGCCGACGAGGAGGAACGCGATCTCGACGCCGGTCGGCGAGAGGAAACCGCGGGTCTGCGTGGCCGTGGCGGCGGCCGCTGCGAGGGCGCTCACGCGGATCCCTCCTGTCCGGAGCCGGGGGCTCCAGGACCGCTGCCTTCCGGGCCTCCGGGGGCTTCCGGGCCGGGGGGCTCTTCGAGGGCGGCGGCCTGGGCGGCTGCCAGTTTGTCGGCGGCCTTGCGGGCGGCGGCGAGTTCCTTGGGTTCCTCGGCCGCCGGGTCGAGCGCGGGCGGGGCCGGGACCGTCCACATCCACTCGCGCAGCCGGTCGCGCTCGTGGGTGAGTTCGTGGATGTCCGTCTCCGCGTACTCGAACTCCGGGGACCAGAACAGCGCGTCGAAAGGACACACCTCGATGCAGATACCGCAGTACATGCACAGGGCGAAGTCGATGGCGAAGCGGTCGAGGACGTTGCGGCTGCGCTCGCGGCCGCCCTCGACGGCGGCCGGCACCGTCTCCTTGTGGGAGTCGATGTAGATGCACCAGTCCGGGCACTCACGGGCACACAGCATGCAGACCGTGCAGTTCTCCTCGAACAGGCCGATGACGCCACGCGTGCGGGGCGGCAGTTCGGGCTGGACGTCCGGGTACTGCTCGGTGACGGTCTTCCGCGTCATGGTGCGGAGGGTGACGGCGAGGCCCTTGGCGAGACCTGCGCCTGGGATCGGAGCCACTAGTTGATCGCCACCTTCACGATTCCGGTGAGCGCGATCTGCGCGAGTGCGAGGGGGACGAGGAGGGTCCAGGAGAGCTTCTGGAGCTGGTCCTCGCGAAGACGGGGGTAGGTGACGCGCAGCCAGATCACGACGAACGCGAGGACGGCCGCCTTCAGCAGCGTCCAGACCCAGCCGAGGCCGTCGCCGCCCCACGGCCCGTGCCAGCCGCCCAGGAACAGGACGGTGGTCAGGCCGCACAGAACGACGATCCCGGCGTACTCGGCGAGCAGGAACAGGGCGAAGCGCAGGCCCGTGTACTCGGTGTACGCGCCGAAGATGATCTCGGAGTCGGCGACCGGCATGTCGAAGGGCGGGCGCTGGAGTTCGGCGAGGCCCGCCACGAAGAAGACGAGGGCGCCGACGATCTGCCACGGCACCCACCACCACTCGAACGCGTCGAGGATGCCGGGCAGCGAGACGGTGCCCGCGGCCATCGCGACCGAGGCGGCGGCGAGCAGCATCGGCAGCTCGTAGGCGAGGAGTTGCGCGGCGGTCCGCAGGCCGCCCAGGAGGGAGAACTTGTTGGCCGACGCCCAGCCCGCCATGAGCGAGCCGAGCACTCCGACGCCCATGACGGCGAGCACGAAGAAGATGCCGGCGTCGACGACCTGGCCGACCGCGCCCTCGCTCGGGCCGACGGGGATGGCCAGCAGGACGAGGAGGTACGGCAGGAGGGCGACGGCGGGCGCGAGTTGGAAGATGCGGCGGTCCGCGTCGGCGGGGACGACGTCTTCCTTCTGCGCGAACTTCACACCGTCGGCGACGAGCTGCGCCCACCCGTGGAAGCCGCCCGCGTACATGGGGCCGAGGCGGCCCTGCATGTGCGCCATCACCTTGTGCTCGGTCTGGCCGACGACAAGGGGCAGGACCAGGAAGGCGACGAAGACGACGATGAGCCGCAGAGCGACATCGAGCACGTCGTTCACTCCGTTCCTCCTGAGGGGGTGTCGGGGGCTTCGGGGGTTTCTGGAGTTTCGGGGGTGGCATCGGGGGCGTCGGGGGTTTCTTCGGCATCCCGGGTTTCGGGGGTGGCCGGTGCCTCCGGTGCCGTCTCCGGGGTGGCCGGTGCCTCAGGGGCGTCCGGTGTGTCCGGGGCCTCAGGCGTGGGCTCCTTCGGCGCGGCCGGTTTCGGCTCGTCGAAGGCCGGGCGGGCGTGGTGCCAGGGCGCGTCGCCGGTGGCGCCGGACTTGCCCGCGGCGTCCGGCTTGGGCGCCGTAGGTGTCTCAGGCACCGCAGGGGCCTCAGGAGTTGCAGGAGCCGCCGGCGCCGCAGGAGTCCCCGGCGTCTGTGAAGCCGACCCTTGCGACGCGCTCCGCGAACGCCTCGGCGGCGCGGCCGCCGCCGCATCCGGACCCACCTGGCCCGCCTGGCCGGCCTGGCCCTCCGAACCCGCCGGACCCGTCTGACTGGCCGACCCCTCCCCCGCCGTGCGCGTCCGTCGCGCCGGACGGTCGCCCGCCGCGCGGCCCGCGCCACGGGCCGGACGGGCCGGCGCGGGCGGAAGCTGGCCCTTCAGCGGGCCCCACTCGTTCGGGTCGGGAACACCCGGCGGCAGCATCTGCCGCCGCTTCGGCCCACCGTGCCCCGCACCCGCCGCGGACTCCCCTGGCTCCTTGGCCCCCGGCCACGCCTTCACGACGCGCGCCGCGAGCACGAAGTCCTTGCGCAGGGGGTGGCCCTCGAAGCCGTCGGGAAGGAGGAGCGGCACCAGGTGCGGGTGCCCCTCGAAGCGGACGCCGAACATTTCGTGCGTCTCGCGCTCGTGCCAGCCCGCGCCCGCGTACACGTCGACCGCGGTGGCCAGGACGGGGGCGTCGTGCGGCACGGTGGTGCGCAGGAGCAGTCGGCGTACGGGAGACAGGGCGACGACGTGCGCGCAGACGCGGAAGCCCGTGCCGGGCTCGTCGACCGCGCTCAGCCAGTCGAAGTAGGTGCAGCCCAGCGTGGCGCGAGCCGTTTCGAGGGCGGCGATCCAGGTGTCCGCGGGAACGTCGACGGTGAGGACCTCGTACGACTCCTCGGCCGTGGCGTCCGGGCCGAAGAGCTCCTCGACAGGGCGGGGCAGCCAGCCGGTCACCGCTCACCCTCCCCGGAGTCGTCGCGCGTGGGGACCGGCGGCTTCACGAGACCGCTGCTGAGCGCGGCCGCCGAAGGCCGCCCGGCCGCCGCGTACCGCTCGCCCAGCGACTCGCGCGCGATCTTCTCCTGAAGCTTCAGAATCCCCTGGAGCAGCGCCTCCGGCCGGGGCGGGCACCCGGGCACGTACACGTCGACCGGAATGATCTGGTCGACGCCCTTGGTGACCGAGTACGAGTCCCAGTACGGGCCGCCGCAGTTGGAGCAGGCGCCGAACGAGATGACGTACTTGGGCTCGGGCATCTGCTCGTACAGGCGCTTCACGGCCGGGGCCATCTTGTCCGTGACCGTGCCGGAGACGATCATCAGGTCCGCCTGGCGCGGGCCCGGCGCGAAGGGGATGACGCCGAGGCGGATGAAGTCGTGCCGCGCCATGGACGCCGCGATGAACTCGATGGCGCAGCAGGCCAGTCCGAAGTTGAAGACCCAGAGCGAGTAGCGGCGGCCCCAGTTGAGGACCACCTTCATCGGTTCGGGGGCCAGGCGGGACAGCACGCCCAGCTTCTTCGGGCTGACGGGATCCGGCAGGAGCACGGGCTCCGAGGGGGTCACGTCCATGTGAGGACGCCCTTCTTGTATGCGTACAGCAGGCCCACGGCGAGGAAGCCGAGGAAGATGAACATCTCCACGAGCGTCGCCGCGCCGAACTGCGGATCGGCGAAGACGGTCGCCCACGGGAAGAGGAAGATCGAGTCGACCGCGAAGATCACGTAGAGGAACGCGTAGACGTAGTAGCGGACCTGGGTGTGGGCCCAGCCGTCGCCGACGGGGTCGACGCCGCACTCGTACGTCAGGAGTTTCTCGGGGGTCGGCACCACCGGCCGCAGCAGCCGTCCCGCGCCGAAGGCGACGGCCACGAACAGGACGCCCACGACGGCGAGCACGCCGACGACGGAGTACGACTGGAAGTAGTCCGCGGCGACCATGGTCGGTTCCGGCACGTCCGCCCCTCGCTCGTGGTGTTCGACGATCTGTACGCACGGGAGTCTAGGGCCTGTTAAAGAGACGGTAAGCAGGCGTCCAGGGTTGAGGTGGGGTTATCCCCCGTCAGGTCCGGCAGCCCTCCTCATGGCGCCCCGGCGCCCGGCCGGGCACGCTGTCGCATATGACCGCTCGCATCGTCACCCCAGAGCCGGACGTGGACCGCCCGCCGGCCCCGCGCCTCGCCTTCGACCGGCACACCTGGAAGGAGATCGCGTATCTCCTCAGCAATCTGCCGGTCGCGGTGCTCGGCTTCGTCTATGTCGTGACGATGCTGGCCACCGGTGTCGGCCTGGCCGTGACGGTGATCGGTCTGCCGGTGCTCGCGGCCGGTCTGCTCGGCGCGCGTCAGCTCGGGAAGGCGGAGCGTGGGCGGGCCCGCGCACTGCTCGGCCTGCGCATCGAGGAGCCGAGCCCGCTGCCGCGCAGGCGGGACGAGGGCTTCTTCGGCCGACTGTGGTCCCGCCTCAAGGACCCGGTGGGCTGGCGGACGGTGCTGTACGAGTTCATGCGGCTGCCGTGGGGTGTGCTCACGTTCGCCATCACGCTGACCGGGCTCTTCGTGCTGTGGCCGGTGCTTCCGTTCATCGTGCGGGGCCTGGCCAACGCGGACCGGGCCATGGCGCGGGCGCTCCTGTCTCCCTCGGACGAGCTGGAGCGGCGGATCGCCGAGCTGGAGTCGGACCGGGGCGTCGTCGTCGACACGGCCGCCGCCGACCTGCGCCGCATCGAGCGCGACCTGCACGACGGCGCGCAGGCCCGCCTGGTCAACCTCGCGATGGGCCTCGGCCTCGCGAAGGAGAAGCTCCTGGAGGACCCGGACGCCGCTGCCGCCATGGTCGACGAGGCGCACGGCGAGGTGAAGCTGGCCCTTCAGGAGCTGCGGGATCTGGCTCGCGGCATCCACCCGGCGGTCCTGACCGACCGCGGCCTGGACGCGGCCCTGTCCTCCGTGGCCTCGCGCTGCACGGTCCCGGTGAAGGTGACGGCGGACCTGCCGCAGCGGCCCGCCGCGGCGATCGAGGGCATCGCGTACTTCACGGTGTCCGAGCTGCTCCAGAACGTCAGCAAGCACAGCGGTGCGCGGTCGGCGTCGGTCGACGTGTGGCGTTCCGCGGACCGGCTGCTGATCCAGGTACGGGACGACGGGCACGGCGGCGCGAGCCTGGACAAGGGCACGGGCATGTCGGGCCTCGCGGACCGGCTCGGCGCGGTGGACGGCCTGTTCGTCGTGGACTCGCCGGAGGGCGGCCCGACGACGGTGACCGCGGAACTGCCCTGGCGCGACCGCACGCCTGCCTGAGAGCCACCGCGGGGGTAGGGAAAACCCCCGGTCCAAGACGCCGACCGGCTCCATGGCCGCGAGGCGCCGCCGCGGGGAATCTGGAAGTACCAGGCGGAAGTACCAGGCGGACGAGCAGAACGGACGGACCTCACCGATGATCACGCCCACGCAGCACGGACAGGGACACGGTTACCGCGACGACGCGGTGGCCTGGGAGCGGCGCCACCGTCTCCCGGCCGGGCTGCGCGCGCCGTTCGAGGCCCGTACGTTCCGCGAGCTCGGCTATCTGCTCCTGAGCCTCCCGGTCAGCGTCATCACGTTCGTGTACGCGGTGACGATGGTGTCGCTCGGCGCCGGCCTGCTGATCACGTTCCTCGGGGTCCCGGTGCTGGCCGGCGCGCTCGCCGGGGCGCGCGGGTTCGCCGCGATGGAGCGGGCGAGGGCGCGCGCGCTGCTCGGCGTTGACGTCGGCGCGCCGGCTCCGCTGCGGCCCCGCGCCCACGGCCCGATGGCGTGGATGGGCGCCGTCCTCAAGAACGGCGAGTCGTGGCGCAACCTGCTGTACACGGTCGTGCACTTCCCGTGGGCGGTCTTCGCGTTCAACGTGGCGCTGGTCTTCTGGACGGTGGGCTGGTCCCTGCTCTCGTACCCCCTGTGGCAGTGGGTCTTCCCGATGTACGCGGGCCAGGGCGGGATCCAGCTGTACGGCGACGGCTCGCACAACTTCTACCTGGACAACCCCTTCGAGATCACGGTCACCGCGGCGGTCGGCCTGCTGATCACGCTCGCGACGCCGTGGATCATCAGGGCGCTGGCCTCCGTGGACCGTGCCCTGGTCATCGGGCTGCTCAGCCCCTCGCGGCTCGGCGCGCGGGTCGTGGAACTGGAGTCGGACCGCGGCGTCGTCGTCGACACGGCCGCCGCCGACCTGCGCCGCATCGAGCGCGACCTGCACGACGGCGCGCAGGCCCGCCTGGTCAACCTCGCGATGGACCTGGGTCTCGCGAAGGAGAAGCTGACGGAGGACCCGCGGGCGGCGCAGCGCATGGTGGACGAGGCGCACGGCGAGGTGAAGACGGCGCTCCAGGAGCTGCGGGACCTGGCCCGCGGCATCCACCCGGCCATCCTGACCGACCGCGGCCTGGACGCGGCCCTGTCCTCCGTCGCCTCCCGCTGCACGGTCCCGGTGCAGGTCGAGGTCGACCTGCCCGCGCGGCCCGCGCCGGCCATCGAGGGCATCGCGTACTTCACGGTCAGCGAGCTCCTGCAGAACGTCAGCAAGCACAGCCGGGCGACCCGCGCCACGGTCGACGTGTGGCGGGTCGAGAACCGGCTGATGCTCCAGGTGGCGGACAACGGCGTGGGCGGCGCGGACGCCGTCGCGGGCT
This sequence comes from Streptomyces sp. NPDC090032, assembly GCF_044748025.1. Classification (NCBI taxonomy): domain Bacteria; kingdom Bacillati; phylum Actinomycetota; class Actinomycetes; order Kitasatosporales; family Streptomycetaceae; genus Streptomyces; species Streptomyces sp. NPDC090032. Next base: position 325,967 of record NZ_JBIVFF010000012.1, read on the forward strand.
CCGGCCTCGCGGGGCTCGCCGAACGGCTCGACGCCGTCGACGGGATCCTCCTGGTGGACTCTCCGGCTGCGGGCCCGACCCGGATCACGGCGGAACTGCCGTGGCGGCGCGCCTGACGACCAGCCTCACGTGTGTGCGGTGCACCCTCCCGGGGCGCGCCGCACACGCGTGTCGCCCGGCACCCCTTCTTCTTCCCGGTCAATCCCGCCACCGCGGCCCAGGACCGTCCGGATACTGGGATGCTGATGGCTGTTGAACGGGTGGGACGGGCTGCGGGGGGCCGAAAAACGTGGAGGACAGAGTGCGAGTGGTCATCGCCGAGGATTCAGTGCTGCTCAGGGAGGGCCTGACCCGGTTGCTGACCGACCGCGGGCACGACGTGGTGGCGGGCGTGGGCGACGGGGACGCGCTGGTCAAGACCATCACCGACCTGGCCGCGCAGGGCGCGCTGCCGGACGTCGTGGTCGCCGACGTGCGGATGCCGCCGACGCACACGGACGAGGGCGTGCGCGCCGCGGTCCTGCTGCGCAAGCAGCACCCGGGGCTCGGGGTACTGGTCCTTTCGCAGTACGTGGAGGAGCAGTACGCGACCGAGCTGCTGGCCGGTTCAAGCCGCGGCGTGGGCTATCTGCTCAAGGACCGGGTGGCCGAGGTGCGCGAGTTCGTGGACGCGGTGGTGCGGGTGGCGCAGGGCGGCACGGCGCTCGACCCCGAGGTGGTGGCCCAGCTCCTGGGGCGCAGCCGCAAGCAGGACGTGGTGGCGGGGCTGACCCCGCGCGAGCGTGAGGTGCTCGGCCTGATGGCCGAGGGGCGGACGAACTCGGCGATCGCGCGTCAACTGGTCGTGAGCGACGGCGCGGTGGAGAAGCACGTCAGCAATATCTTCCTGAAGCTGGGGCTGTCTCCGAGTGACGGGGATCACCGGCGCGTTCTGGCGGTGCTCACCTACCTGAACTCGTGATGACCTGACACCCTGTCAGATATGGCGGGAATCGGTCGGCCGGCCCCGGACCGGTTCGGGGTCACCCCCGAACCGGTCCTAGAACCAAGGGATGAGTGGGCGCGTCTTCGAACGGTGGGCCATGGGGGTGGGTAAATCGTGACAAACAAGGTCATAAAGGTGTCTCATTGTCGCGTCCATCATGCGAACTATCCGGGGAAGGCGACCCTTACCGACGTAGGGTGGGCCATGGAGGGGCCGGTCGGCCGGCCACTCCCGCGGAGCCGCCTCGAAGGAGGTCCAGTTCAGTGACCAGCCAGGTCAGTAGCCCGGCCGAGCAGGCCGATGGTGCAGTGGTCGGAGAGCAGCGCAAGCACGCGGGCGAGAAGGATGTACAGCGCCTGGACCGGGTCATCATCCGGTTCGCGGGTGACTCGGGTGACGGGATGCAGCTGACGGGTGACCGGTTCACCTCGGAGACGGCGTCGTTCGGGAACGATCTGTCGACGCTGCCGAACTT